>DATKPD010000078.1:0-247870 GCA_035524315.1 Caulobacteraceae bacterium | reverse complement strand
GAGGACATCAAGGTGGCCATCGTCGCCACCGGCGGGCTGTCGCACCAGGTGCACGGCGAGCGGGCGGGCTTCAACAATCCCGAATGGGACCAGACCTTCCTTGATCTGTTCGAGACAGACCCGGACAGGCTGGCGGCCATGACCCACGCCCAATACGCCAGGCTCGGCGGGTTCGAGGGCTCGGAAGTGATCATGTGGCTGATCATGCGCGGGGCCCTGGCCCCCAAGGTCAAGCGCCTGCACCGCACCTATTACCTGCCCTCGATGACCGCGATCGCCACGGCCATCTATGAGGACGACCTGGCCGAGCCCGAGACCGCGCCGATCTTCGTCGACAAACAGACCGAGGGCCTGGCGGATCTGGAAGGCACCTATCCCTTTACCCTGGACCGGGCCAACAAGGCCTACGCCCTGAACCGCTTCCTGCGCAGCCTGGTCGACCCGAAGGTGCGCGCGCGCTTCGCCGCCGAGCCGGAGGCGGCCATGGTCGATGCCGGCCTGAGCGAGCACGAGCGGCGCATGGTGGCGGCGCGCGACTGGCGCGCCCTGATCCAGTACGGCGCGATCTTCTTCGTGCTGGAGAAGCTGGCGGCGGTGTCGGGCGTGCCCAACATCGCGGTCTACGCCGCCATGCGCGGCCAGAGCGTCGAGGACTTCCAGAAGACCCGCTCGGCGGCGATGACCTACGGGGTCGGGCGCTAGGCTTGTTTCCGCGCCTGGCGCATGGCGTCCAGGATCGCCCGGCATCGCTCGCTCGACCACAGCTCGGGCAGGGTCAGCGACAGGCGCTTTTGCCAGTTGGGCCGCTCGTGGTTGGTGCCGGGCAGATTGACCCCGTGACGCTCGCCCGCCAGATCCTCGATCTGCGCCAGCACCAGATGGCACGCCGAAGAGGCGACGTAGGCGTGGATCGCCGCGGCCAGGGCGTCGTCCATCGGCGGATCGGCGTGCGGCCTTTCGATCAGACCGGCCCCCACCAAGGCCTCCAGAAGGGCGGTTTTATCGTCTGCCCGCTCGCGCAGCGCCTGGTCGGCTTCGGGCGCGGTGAACAGGTTGAGCTCGCGCCGCTCCTCGATGTCCGCGCCCAACCACCAGCCGGCCAAGGGCGGCAGGTCGTGGGTGGCGATGCAGGCGAGCGCCCGCTCGGGATAATGATCGGGCGGGCGAAAGGCTTGGCCCTCGCGTTCGAACGGCAGGACCTTGTAGCTATAGACGCCGTTCTGCTCGAGCGCCGGTCGCAGGCCCTCGGGCGCGGTGCCTAGATCCTCGCCGATCACCAGGCAGCGGTGGTCGACGCTTTCAAGCGCAAGAACGCCCAGCAGGTCCTGCAGCGGATAGGCGACATAGGTCCCGTCGGCGGCCTCCGCGCCTTCTGGAACCCAGAACAGACGCGACAGGCCCAGGACGTGGTCGATGCGCAAGGCCCCGGCGTGGCGCATGTTGCTGCGCAGGAGGCCGGAAAAGCCGTCATAGCCGGTGCGCAGCCAGGCCTGGGGATCGGGCGGCGGCATGCCCCACACCTGGCCTTGCGGCCCAAGCGGATCAGGCGGCGCGCCGATCGACACGCCCTTGGCGAACTGGCCGGCGCCGGCCCAGATTTCGGCCCCGTCGGGCGCCGCGCCCACCGCCAGGTCGCGATAGAGACCAAGGCCCGGCGCCGCGGCGGCGGCCGTTTCCAGCTGGGTGTCCGCCATCCACTGCAGGTACTGGTGATAGCGCACGCGTGAACGATGCGTCGCGATGAAGGCGTCCACGGCGGGGCCGCGCACATTGTCCAGACCGTCCGGCCACGTCTGCCAAGGGCGTTCGGGATAGAGCTCGGCTATGGCCTGGAACGCCGCGAATCGCTCCAGCTCATCGCCGCCCTTGGCGATGAACATCGAGAAGGCGTCGGGGTAGGGGGGCGGCTGTTCGAAGGGTTTGAACAGCTGTTCTAGGGCGTCGGACTTGCGCGCCCACACCGCCGCGTAGTCGACCATGCCGCCCCAGCCCGTCTCTGGCGCGCCCTTGGCCAGCACGCCGTCCAGGCCGATATGGATCGGATCGAGGAACCGTCGGTCGGAGGGGTAGTAAGGGCTGGCCTTGGAGCGGTCGTGCGGAAACAGCGCGTGCAGCGGGTTGATCCCCACAAGGTCGAGCCCCTGGCCCGACGCCTGCTCGCACAAGGTCGCCAGGGTCCCAAGATCGCCCATGCTCAGGCGCTCTTGGTCGGTGCGCACGCCATAGAGTTGGGCCGACAGACCGAGCAGACGCCCCTTGGTCAGTTCGGGCTGGAACGCCCGGCGCGGGGCGACGATCAGGCGGCCCTCGTGCGGGCCCGAGCGGATGCGATAGCGGCCGGGCCTTAGGCCCTGCAGCGGCGCCCGGCCCTCGGCGGCCTTGACGAGGGTCACCGTTCCGTCCTCCGCCAGGACCTCCAGCAGGGCGTCGCGCAGCGGCCCGCGCGTACTGGCGGCCTCGCCTTCGCGCACGACCTGGGTCAGCGGCAGGGGTAGGTGATCGGGGCGCCGCAGAGCCCACAGCGCCTCACGCGCCTGACCCGGGGCGGCGATGTCCATGCCCATGGCCGCCAGCAGGGCGCTCTGGGTCTGGGGCGAGACGAGGTGTCGCTCGCCATCCAGTGTCCACCATTCGCGCGCCACGCCCGCCGCGTCGGCTACCTCGGCCAGGACATCGTCGCTGACGCCCCTGGGCGAGTATTTGGTCGGGGTCTCGGCGAGCAGCGCGACGGATCGCGCGTCGGCGACGAAGGCGTCGCCGTCGAACGGGCCGGTGCGGGCGTCGTCGGCGCTGTCGGTCAGCAGGGTCCAGCCGAAGCCGTCGCGCGGATCGGGCAGGCGCGCGGCCAGGGACTGGTCCCCGCGGTGGACGACGATCGCCACGCGGTCGAGCGCGCCGCCATCCTCTTTCGCCGCCAGCACGATGGTCAGGCTCGCCCCGTGCGGATCGTCCCATTCGTGCGGCGCCATTGGCGCGCCGTCGGGCCGCAGCCACTGCACGTCGGTATAGGGGGTGTCGCTCGCCTCGCCCGTGAGAAAGCGGTCGGCGCGCAGAGCCGCGTGCTGGCGCCGCGCGGCGGTCAGCCGGCCGACGAAGGCGATCAGGGCCGGGTTCGCGCCCGGCCAGTCGAGCCAGGTGAGCGGGCCGTCCTGGCAATAGGCGTTGTTGTTGCCGTGCTGGGTCTGGCCGAGTTCGGCGCCCATCGACAGCATCGGCGCGCCGCGCGACAGCAGCAGGCTCGACAGCAGCGCCCGCTGGTCGCGCGCCCGGCGAGCCAGGATGGCGGGGTCGCCGGTCGGGCCTTCCGCCCCGCCGTTCCACGAGCTGTTGTTGTCGGTTCCGTCGCGGTTGTGCTCGCCGTTGGCCTCATTGTGCTTGGCCTCATAGGAGACTAGGTCCGCCAGGGTGAAGCCGTCGTGGGCGGTGATGAAGTTGACGCTGCGCGAGGGCCGACCGTGGCCGGCCATGGCGCGCTGCGACCCGGCCCAGGCGTCGGCCAGGCGCCCCAGTGGGACCTGGTCGCCGCGCCAGAACCGCCGAAGGCCGTCGCGATACTGATCGTTCCATTCGCCCCACGCGCCGGGGAAGGTCCCCAGCTGGTAGCCGCCCAGGCCGCAATCCCACGGCTCGGCGATCAGCTTCAGCCCGCGCAACTCGGGGTCCTGGTCGATCGCGGCCAGTAGAGGCGCCGACGGATCGTAGCCGTTGTCACGGCGCCCCAGCACGGTGGCCAGGTCGAAGCGGAACCCGCTGACCCCGCCGCGCCTGACCCACGCGCGCATGGCCTCCATCGCCAGGGCCACGCCCTGCGGCCGGTCCAGGGCCAGGGTGTTGCCCGTGCCGCTGTCGTCGATATAGCGCGACCGGTCGGCCGGGTTCAGGCGGTAGTAGCCGGGGTTGTCCAGGCCGCGCAGCGACAGGGTCGGCCCCAGGTGGTCGCCTTCGCCGGAGTGGTTGAACACCACGTCCAGCACCGTCTCGATCCCGGCCTCGGCCAGGGCTGTGGTGGCGGCGCGGACCTCCGACCAGCCCCCCGGCGCCAGGCGTGGGTCGGGCGCACAGAAGGCCACGGGGTTGTAGCCCCAGTAGTTGGTCAGGCTCAGGGCCTGCAGATGCCGCTCGTCGATCCAGGCGGCCACTGGCAGCAGCTCAAGGGTGGTCACGCCCAAATCCTTGAGGTGGCGCACGATGGCCGGATGGGCAAGGGCCGCGAAAGTCCCCCGCTGCGCCTCCGGCACGTCCGGGTGGCGCTGAGTCAGGCCCTTAACGTGGGCCTCGTAGATCACCGTCTCGCGCCATGGCGCGATCAACGGCGGCGGCCCGGGCGGGGCAGGGGCTGTCACCACCCCCTTGGGCGTGTCCGCCGCGCTGTCGGTCCATTTCTGGTCGGCGCTATTCTGATCAGGGCTGAACTGGCTGGCGCTGAGGGCGAACGGCCGGTCGAGCGCGACCGCGTAGGGGTCGACCAGCAGCTTGGACGGATCGAACCTCAGCCCCGCCGCCGGGTCGAACGGGCCCTGGGCGCGCAGGCCGTAGCGGGCGCCTTCGGCCACGCCGGCCACATGGCCGTGAAACACCGGGCCGGTGCGCGCCGGCAGAGGGATGCGCCGCTCGCGGCCGTCCGCGTCGAACAGGCAGATGTCGATGCCCGTGGCCGAGCCGGACCACACCGCCACGTTGACCCCATCGCCCGACGGCCAGACGCCGAGGGGCCCCGGCTGACCTTCGCTGACCGCGCCCCAGCCCATGGCCTAAAGGCCCCTGTCGGCGGCCAAGCGCCGGAACAGGGCGGCGTATTCGCCGGCTGGTTCGCGCCAGGAAACGTCAGTGGCCATGCCGTTGGCCTGAATTCGCCGCCACGTCTCGGGCCTGCGGTAGAGTTCCGCCGTTCGGCGGATGGCGCGCTCCAGCATGGGGACGGACACCGGGGCGAACTGCACCCCTGTGGCGACCCCCGCGCCCAGGGCCATGGGCGTGGCGTCGATCACCGTGTCGGCCAGCCCGCCGACCCGCGCCACCAGGGGCACAGCGCCGTAGCGCAGGGCGCACAGCTGGGTCAGGCCGCAGGGCTCGAAGCGCGAGGGCACGATCAGGCTGTCGGCCCCGGCCTGGATCTGGTGAGCCAGAGGCTCGCTATAGCCGAACACGCAGCCGATGCGCCCCGGATGCGCGGCGGCGGCCTGGGCGAAGCCGCTCTGCAGGCCGGGATCGCCTGAGCCCAGCACCGCCAGTTGACCGCCTTCGCCCAGAAGGGTCGGCAGGGCTTCGAGCAGCAGGTCCAGCCCCTTTTGCCAGCCCAGGCGCGAGATCACCCCGAACAGCAGCGCGTCCGGATCGGGCTCGAGGCCGAAGCGGGCCTGCAGCGCGGCCTTGTCGGCGGCGCGGGCCCCGATGTCGTGGGCGCTGAACGGGGCGGCGAGGAGGGGATCGGCCGCCGGATTCCACACCTCGATGTCGATGCCGTTCAATATGCCCGACAGCCGGTCCGAGCGGCCGCGCAGCAGGCCCTGCAGGCCCATGCCGCCTTCCAGCGTGCAGATCTCGGCGGCGTAGGTTGGGGAGACGGTGGTGATCCAGTCCGACAGCCGCAGGGCCGCCTTGAGGAAACCGATGTCGCCGTAATACTCCACGCCGTCGGCGGTGTAGGCCTGCGGCGGCAGGCCCAGGCCGGCCAGCAGCCGGCGATCGAATTGGCCCTGAAACGCCAGGTTATGAATGGTGGCGACCACCGCGGGGCGCGGGCCGCCGCCGAAGTGCAGGAAGGCCGGGGTCAGGCCGGCCTGCCAGTCGTGGGCGTGGATCACGGCGGGGCTGTAGCGAGGCACCAGGCCCTGGCCGATCCACGCGCCCACGCGCGCCAGGGCGGCGAACCGCACGGCGTTGTCGGGAAAGTCGCGCCCGTCGGCGCCGGTGTAGGGCCCGCCCGGGCGGTCGTAGAGATGCGGGGCGTCCAGCACGAACAGGTCCAGGGCGCCCGCGGCGGCGCGCAGCACGCGCGCCGGGCGGCCGTACAGGTCAGGCAGGGCGCGCGCCACGCTGGACTTGTCGAGCGCAGCCAGCACCGCTGGATAGCCGGGGACCAAGGTGCGCACCCGCACGTCGAGCGGCGCCAGGGCCGGCGGCAGCGCCCCGGCCACGTCGGCCAGGCCGCCGGTCTTGATGAGGGGATAGATTTCCGAGACGACGGCGAGGACGTCCAGCCGGCTCATCCCGGTCAGTATCCCAGCCGATTGATCATCGCCTGGGTGATCAGGCACACGCCGCTCTCCGTGCGGCGGAAGCGCTGAGCGTCCACCACCGGATCGTCGCCCACCACCAGTCCCTCGGGGATGGTCACGCCGCGGTCGACGATCACGTTGCGTAGACGGCACGACCGGCCGATGGTCACGCCCGGCAGGATCACGCCGAGCTCGACCGACGAATAGGAATTGGCCCGCACCCCGCTGAACAAAAGCGAGCGCCACACGGTCGAGCCCGAGACCACGCAGTCGCCCGCCACCAGCGAGGAGATCGCCAGGCCGCGCCGGCCCGGATGGTCGTGCACGAACTTGGCCGGCGCGTTCATCTCGCTATGGGTCCAGATCGGCCATGAGCGGTCGTAGAGGTCCAGGTCGGGGACCACCTCGGTCAGGTCGATGTTAGCGGCGAAGTAGCTGTCGATCGTACCCACGTCGCGCCAATAGGGCTCGGCGCCTTCCTCAGAGCGGATGGCCGAGCGGCTGTAGGGGTGGGCGACCGCCTTGGCCTCCTTGACCAACCTCGGGATGATGTCCTTGCCGAAGTCGTGCTGGGAGTTGGGGTCGGCCGCGTCCCGGCGCAGCACCTCGGCCAGGAAATCGGTGTTGAAGACGTAGATGCCCATGCTGGCCAGGGCCAGGTCGGGATTGCCCGGCATGGGCGGCGGATCGGCCGGCTTCTCGACGAAGGCGGTAATGCGGTCGGTGGCGTCCACCGCCATCACGCCGAAGCCCGTCGCCTCCATGCGCGGCACTTCCAGGCAGCCCACGGTGACGTCGGCGCCCTGCTCCACATGCTGTTGCAGCATGGGTTCATAGTCCATCTTGTAGACGTGATCGCCCGCCAGCACGACGATGAAGCGGGTGTCGTAGTCCAGCACGATGTCCATGTTCTGATACACCGCATCGGCGGTGCCCAGGTACCACTTCTCTTCGGAGACCCGCTGGCTGGCGGGCAGGATGTCGAAGGTCTCGTTGCGCTCGGGACGGAAGAAGTTCCAGCCGCGCTGCAGGTGGCGGATCAGGCTGTGGGCCTTGTACTGGGTCGCCACCGCGATGCGCCGGATGCCGGAATTGAGCGCGTTGGACAGGGCGAAATCGATGATGCGGAACTTGCCGCCGAAATAGACCGCGGGCTTGGCGCGCACGTCGGTCAGCTCGAGCAGCCGGCTGCCGCGGCCGCCGGCCAGCACATAGGCCATGGCGTGACGCGAGAGGGGGCCGCTGGCGCTCGTGCTTTGTCTCATGGTCTTTGGGCCTTGCTAGGGGTAGGGGTCACGGGCGCTACCGATACAGCCTCTACGAGTCGTATCGAAGAAATATGGCGCCCAAAGGCGGGATGACGACCTCGGCCGTGGCCGGCCAGCCGTGCGAGGGCGCGTCCCAGGCGGTCACGCCGCCGAAATTGCCCTGGCCCGAGCCGCCGTAGACGCTGGCGTCGGAATTGAACACTTCACGCCAATGGCCGGCGGCGGGCAGGCCGATGCGGTAGGCCGGGCGCGGCACAGGGGTGAAGTTGCACACGACGGCCACGGGCCGCTCCCCCGGCCCGCCGAACCGGACCCAGGCGACGACCGACTGGTCGGCGTCATCGGCCACCAGCCAGCGAAAGCCGTCCTCCTCGCAGTCGCGCGCGTGCAGGGCCGAGGTCTCGCGGTAGAGGCGGTTGAGGTCGCCGATCGCAAGGCGCAGGCCGGCGTGCAGTGGGAAGTCGAGCAGGGCCCAGTCGAGCTGGCCGCGGAAGTCCCATTCGGTCCACTGTCCGAACTCCTGGCCCATGAACAGCAGCTTCTTGCCCGGATAGCCCCACATGAAGCCGTAGTAGGCCCGCGCGCCCGCGAACTTCTGCCAAGTGTCGCCCGGCATGCGCCCAAGGATCGAGCCTTTGCCGTGCACGACCTCGTCGTGCGACAGCGGCAGCACGAAGTTCTCGGTGAAGGTGTAGATCAGGCCGAACGTCAGCGCGTTTTGATGCCAGCGCCGGTGGACCGGCTCCTTGGACATATAGTCCAGGGTGTCGTTCATCCAGCCCATGTTCCACTTGAAGCCGAACCCCAGCCCGCCCTGGTCGACCGGTCGGCTGACGCCGGGCCAGGTGGTGGATTCCTCGGCGAAGGTCAGCGACGACGGCTGGGCGGCGTAGGTCAGGGTGTTGAGGCCTTTGAGGAAGGCCTCAGCCTGGCGGTTCTCGCGACCGCCTTCGGCGTTGGGGATCCACTCGCCGGCTTTACGTGAATAGTCGAGGTAGAGCATCGAGGCGACGGCGTCCACGCGCAGGGCGTCGACGTGGAAGACCTCCAGCCAGTAGAGGGCGTTGGCCCACAGGATATTGCACACCTCGCGCCGGCCGAAGTCGAAGATCGCCGTGTTCCAATCGGGGTGGAATCCCTGGCGCGGGTCGGCGTGTTCGTAGAGCGCCGTGCCGTCAAAGCGGTACAGGCCGTGGGCGTCGACCGGAAAGTGCGCGCCCGCCCAGTCGAGGATCACGCCCAGGCCGGCGCGGTGCGCGGCGTCGACCAGGCGCGCGAAGCCGGCCGGATCGCCGAAGCGGGCGGTAGGCGCGAACAGGCCGATCGGCTGGTAGCCCCAGGAGTCGTCCAGCGGATGCTCGCTGATCGGCATGAACTCCAGATGGGTGAAGCCCATGTCGGCGGCGTAGGGCACAAGGGTCTGGGCCAGTTCGTCATAGCTGACGAAGCCGCCGTCGGGTCGGCGGCGCCACGAGCCCAGGTGCACCTCGTAGATCGAGATCGGCCGCCGCCGGGGCTCGCCCTCGCCGCGGCGGGCCATGTAGGCGTCGTCCGTCCAGACAAAATCGTCGATCTGGGCCACCACCGAGGCGGTCAGAGGCCGCATCTGCGCCGAGAATCCGAAGGGATCGGCCTTGAGCGGCAGCAGTTCGCCGTCCGGCCCGATGATTTCGAACTTGTAGTGGGTCCCGACCTCGACGTCCGGGAGGAAGATCTCCCACACGCCGCTGTCCACGCGCCTGCGCATCTGGGCGCGCCGGCCGTCCCAGGTGTTGAAGTCGCCCACCACCGATACACGCCGGGCATGCGGCGCCCACACGGCGAAACGCACGCCCCACACGCCCTCGTGTTCGGCCGGGTGCGCGCCGAGCTTGCGCCACAGATCGCGGTGCGCACCTTCCACGAACAGGTAGTCGTCGATCTGGCCCAGCGTCGGCCCGAAGCGGTAGGGGTCATCGAAGGTCCAGGCGCCCCCGGCGTTGGCGGCGTGCAGGCGGTAGGCCGCCGGACGCTCGTCCCAGACCAGGCCCTGGACCAGGCCCTCGAACACGCCGTCGGGATGGCGCCGCTCCAGGACCGCCAGACGCTTGCCCGTGGGATCGACTGCCTCGACCGTTTCGGCGCCAGGCGCGAAGGTGCGAATGACCACGCCGCCCGGCGCGGGATGGGCGCCCAGAACCGCGAACGGATCGCCGTGACGCGCCTCGACCAGCGCCCGGACGTTATCGTCGTCCAGACGCCAGTCGACCGAGGCCGTCTCGCTCACCGACGGCGGGCCGTGACCGGTACGTTCCAAATCTGCTCCGCGTACTCGCGAATGGTGCGGTCCGAGGAGAAGAAGCCCATGTTGGCCGTGTTTACAATCGCCGAATGCCACCAAGCCTTCTCGTCGCGCCATTTGGCGTCGACCTCGCGCTGCTTGGCCGCATAGGATTCGAAGTCGTTGAGCACGAGGAAGTGGTCGTGCTGGACCAGGCCGTCGAGCAGACCACGGTAAAGATCGGGCGTGGACGGCGAGAAGCCGCCGCCGCCGATCTGATCGAGGACCTGTTGCAACATCGGCGAGTTGGCGATGATCTCCTCGGTGCCCAGGCCCTCGCGCCGACGCTGCTCTACTTCGGCGGCGGTCAAGCCAAAGATGAAGATGTTGTCGTCGCCGACCTTGTCCTTCATCTCGACATTGGCGCCGTCGAGCGTGCCGATAGTGAGGGCTCCGTTGAGGCCTAGCTTCATGTTGCCGGTGCCCGAGGCCTCCATGCCCGCGGTCGAGATCTGTTCGGACAGGTCAGAGGCGGGGATGATGCTCTCGGCCAGGGACACGTTGTAGTTCGGCAGGAACACCACCTTGAGCAGGCCGCGCAGGGTGGGGTCGCTGTTGACCACATGGGCCACGTCGTTGATCAGCTTGATGATCAGCTTGGCGTTATAATAGCTGGCGGCCGCCTTCCCAGCGAAGATCTTGACCCGCGGCGCCCAGGCGCGGGTGGGCTGGGCGCGCATGGCGTCGTAAAGGGCCACGGTCTCGAGGATGTTGAGCAGCTGGCGCTTGTACTCGTGCTGGCGCTTGATGTGGGTGTCGAACAGCGCGTCGGGATCGACCTTGGTCCCCAGCCGGGCCTGGATCAGGGCCGCCAGCTTGACCTTGTGCTCGCGGCGGATGGCCTTGAAGCGGTCCTGAACGCCGGCATCGTCGGCGAACTCGGCGAAGCCCGACAGCGCCGCCGGGTCGTCCAGGATCGCCGGACCCGCCGTATCGACCAGCAGTTTGGTCAGGCCGGGATTGGCCTCCATCAGCCATCTGCGGAAGGTGATGCCGTTGGTCTTGTTGATGATCCGGTCCGGATAGATGCGGTGAAAGACGGAGAACACCGTGCTCTTCATCAGCTCGGTGTGCAGGGCCGACACGCCGTTGACCTTGTGCGAGCCCACGAAACTGAGCCAGCCCATGCGCACCTTGCGCGCGCCGTGCTCGTCGATCAGCGACACCTGGCCCAACTCCTCGTCGGAAATGAGCTTTTCGGCCTTCAGTTTGTCGAGGTTCACCGCGTTGATCAGGTAGATAATCTGCATATGCCGGGGCAGCAGCCGCTCCATCAGCGGCACGCCCCAATGCTCGAGCGCCTCGGGCAACAGGGTGTGGTTGGTGTAGCTGAAGGTGTTGACCGTGATGTCCCACGCGTCGTCCCACTCGATGCCGTGCACATCGACCAGGATGCGCATCAGTTCGGGAATGGCGATGGCCGGGTGAGTGTCGTTGAGTTGGATCGCCACGTGCTCGTGCAGGGTGCGCAGATCGCCGTGCTGGCGCAGATGGCGGCGGACGATGTCCTGCAGGGCGGCAGACGAGAAGAAGTACTCCTGACGCAGGCGCAACTCCTCGCCGGCCGCGCTTTCGTCGGACGGGTAGAGCACCTGGGAGATGGCGGTGGCGCGGGCGGATGACGCAAGGGCGCCGATGTGATCGCCACGGTTGAAGGCGTCCAGGCGCAGCGGATCGGGCGCGCGCGCCGTCCACAGGCGCAGCGTGTTCACGTTCCGGCCGCGCCATCCGACCATCGGCGTGTCATAGGCCATGGCCTCGACCGTCTCGGCGGGAAACCAGTCGTAGACCGGCTTGCCGTCGGGGCCTTCGCTGGCCTCGACCTGGCCGCCGAAGCCGATCGCATAGATCACCTCGGGCCGTTCGAACTCCCAGGGGTTGCCCGAGGCGAGCCAGTTCTCCGGGGCCTCCGATTGCCAGCCGTCCTTGATCTTCTGGCGGAACAGGCCGTGGTCGTAGCGGATGCCGTAGCCGTAGGCGGCGACGCCGAGCGTGGCCATGGACTCCATGAAGCACGCCGCCAGACGCCCCAGGCCGCCGTTGCCCAGGGCCGCGTCCGGCTCGATCTCGCGCAGGGCGTCGAGGTCCACGCCCAGTTCGCCGAGGGCCGAGCGGACGGTGTCGGTCAGTTGCAGATTGTTGAGGCTGTCGAACAGCAACCGTCCGATCAGGAACTCCAGCGACAGATAATAGACCCGCTTGCGCTTCTGTTCGTAGATGGCGCGGGTGGAGGGGAACCAGCGGTCGACGATGCGGTCGCGAACCGTCAGGGCGGTGGCCAGATACCAGTCGTGCTTGCTGGCGACGATCGGGTCCTTGCCCACGGCGTAGGTGAGCTTGGCCACAAGGGCCCGGCGCATGGCGACGACCTGGTCGTCCTCGCCGGGCAACGCGATCTTGGCGGCGACATCGGTGGCTGCTGACATGGAACTGAGACCCCTTCGCGATGGCTGCAGAGGTTCCGCAGCCGTGGCCTGACTCGCGGCAAAGAACATCCTGGGCCGCGCGGGCACAAGACCGGATCGCACGATGCTTTAGGCCGGGAGCGGCGGATGCTGACGGCGTGGGGCCAAGCGCCGCCGTTTCGGGCGTGCGCGGCCGCCGATTGCCCGCCGGCTAGGCGCCGGGAGCGCTCAAGGTCGGTGGGTCAGCCGGCCAGGCGGCGGCGGAACGAAGACGGACGCGAAACATTGCTGCGTCAATCCGATACAAATCAGCCCCACTTTCGACTCGCTCGAAAGCGAAGGTGGGTTCGGGGCCAAGACCCGGAGTTTGTCATGCCTAAGAGCGACTGCACCACCAGATTGGGCGCCGACTATAAGCTGCGGTTTACACCGGCCGAATGGCGCTCGCTTCTGCACGACGAATCCTTCCTGAGGGATCCGGACAACGATTTTCATCCTCGCAAGCTGATGGGCTTGCCTGTGGAGATCGTGCCCGATCACGGACGCGCGAACCTGAGCTTCTGCCGTTGAGGTGACGTGGGCGGCGCGGGGTCCGCCGCCCATTTCGCCTATTCTCTGGGCGAGGCCCGAGCGCCGTCCGCCCGCGGCGCCGCAGCGGCGAACCGTGGAAGGGCCGCAAGTCTTATAGCTCCGCGCGAGATTCCGATTGGCGGTGTGAGGGCCTGAAGACGCAGCACTAGCGGCGCGTCTCGCAGGCCTTGCCAACGAGCCGTAACCGCCGGACAAACGCCGGACAAGCAAGGCCTTCGTCTCCGTCGATCTGACGGCGACCAGCAGGGCGGCCTTGACGTTCGGCGACGAGGCCTTGGCCCATGCGGTGTTCCGCAAGCCGATGCGATCGTCGGCTGACGCAATGACGAGGAGGATCTCCATGGACCGTAGACGTTTCCTGAGCGCGGCGCCCGCGGCGATGCTGATGGCGCAGGCGGCGCAAGCTGCGTTCGCCCAGACGCCCAAGAAGGGCGTGATGCTGATGAACCGCATCGGCCCGTCCAAGTCGGAACTCTACATCGCGAACGCAGACGGTTCGGGCGAGCATAAGTTCCTGCAGGACTCGGTGTTCGACTACAACGCCGGCTTCTCGGCCCATGGTCATTCGGCGGTGTTCACCTCCGAGCGCAACGGGCTGGGCCAGTCGGACCTCTACCTGGTGAAGGCCGATGGAACCGGCGCGCGCCGCCTGACCGACAGCCCGGCGGTGGATGACGCTGGCGCCCTGTCGCCGGACGGAAGCAAGGTTGCTTTCGTATCCACCCGCCAGGGCTGGCGCGCCAACATCTGGGTTCTGGACTTGAAAAGCGGCAAGCTGGCCAACCTGACCGGCAAGGCGCCGGTGCAGGGCGATCCCGAACAACCCGACTGCTTCTTCCGCCCGTCGTGGTCGCCGGACGGCAAGTGGATCGCCTTTTCCTCCGACCGCAACACCGTGTGGCGCGGACACGACAACGGCTTTGGCTGGGAGCACACCCAGGAGCTGAGCGTCTATGTCATCCGCGCCGACGGGACCGGCTTCCGCAAGGTGGCCTCCAAGCCCGGTCGGTGCCTGGGCTCGCCCAAATGGTCGCCTGACGGCAAGCGCATCGTGTTCTACGACATCTCGACCGAGAACACCTGGGGCGCGCGCCGCCCCGAATTGCTCGACAAGATCGACTCGCAAATCTGCTCGGTCGATGTGGCCACCGGCGAGATCACCACGCACACGTCCGGGCCGGGAGTGAAGATCTTCCCGCAGTTCGTGAGCGCGACCGACATCGGCTACCAGCAGAAGGGCGCCGCCGCCGGCCTTTACTACACCTCTGGTCGCCCGGGCCTCAAAGGGCCTCTTAAGGCCCCGCAATGGTCGTCCGACGGCGCCAAGGTGATCTACCAGAAGGTGGCGTTCTACACCTACCGCGACGGCCAGAAGCTCTACAGCTGGGATAAGGATTGGGACTACGTCTACGACGACGTGTTCCCGGCGCTGTCGCGCGACGGCAAGAAGGTGGTGATCACCGAGAAAGCCAAGAGCTCGTCGGTGGTGATCATGAACCCCGACGGGACCGACCGGCAGACGGTTTACAATGTCGAGACCCAGAGCGGGCTGGACATGAAGCTGGTCAAGATGGGTCTGGCCGGCGCCTTCCAGCCCGCTTGGTCGCCGGATGGCCAGTGGCTGGCGTTCGGTGTCGGCGTCTGGTTCTTCATGCGCCGCACCTTCCCGGCCAAGATCATGCGTGTTCGCGTCGACGGGTCCGGCCTGGAGGCGCTGACCGACGGCTCGATCAACTGCGGCTATCCCAGCTATTCGGCCGACGGCAAGAAGCTCGTCTACCGCGTCTACGACGAGGCGCAAAAGCAGCTTGGCCTGCGCATCCTGGATCTGGACACGCGCCAGACCACGGTGCTGACCGACAAGCTGGACAACACGCCCGGCTGGTCGCCGGACGGCCGGCGCATCCTGTTCACGCGCAAGGTGGACGAGGAGAACTACGACATCTTCACTATCCTGCCGGATGGCTCCGGCCTGACCCGCCTGACCACCCACCGCGCCAATGACGCCCACGCCGTGTGGACCGCCGACGGCAAGATCATGTGGTCGAGCGGCTTCTATGGCTTCCGCGACGAGGCGGCGATCTACGACAACACCTTCCAGCCCTATGGCCAGATCTGGATCATGGAGGCCGACGGCTCGAACAAGCGCATGCTGACCGACAGCCTTTGGGAGGACTCCATGCCGCTGTATCTGCCGAAGGCTTAAGGCGAGGGCTTTAGCTCAGCCGGCGCTTCTCGAGCTTTCGGGCGAGGGTGCGCCGGTGCATGCCTAAACGGCGCGCGGTTTCGGAGATGTTGAATTCGGTCTCGACCAGGGTCTGGTGGATGCGCTCCCATTCCAGAGTCTTGATCGAGGTCGGCCGTTGGCTGATAGGCGTAGTCGCGTCGCCCGAACCGCGGGCGAAGGCCTCCTCGATGTCGTCGCTGTTGGCCGGCTTGGCCAGATAGTGACAGGCGCCGAGCTTGATCGCCTCGACCGCCGTGGCGATGCTGGCGAAGCCGGTCAGAACCACGATCAGCAGGTCGGGGTTGTGCTGACGCAGGGCCTCCACGCACGCCAGACCCGACTCCCCGGCCAGTTTCAGGTCGACTACGGCGTAGCCCGGCTCGAAGCGGCCGAGCTGGTCCTGGGTCTCGGCCAGGCTGACCGAATGGCTCACCAGATAACCCTTGCGCTCGAACGAGCGCTGCAGGGCCGCAGCGAACTTGGCGTCGTCCTCGACGATCAGCAGGCGGCGCGGGGCGCTCATCGGGCGGCCGCGATTTCGAGGGCGCTGAGGGGCGCGGTGATCTTGACCTCGGCCCCGCCGATCTCGCGGTTGCGCGCCTGCACGCGCCCGCCGAGCTTGCGCACCACATTGACCACCAGGAACAGGCCCAGCCCGCCGCCCTGGCGCCCTTTGGTCGACTGGTAGGGCCTCCCGATGTCGGCCAGCATGGCGCCGGTGAAGCCCGGCCCCAGGTCGTGGATCACGATCACCAGTTGGTCGCCCTCGATACGCACGCGCATGAACACCGCTTCTGGGCTGGCCTCATAGGCGTTGTCCAGCACATTGGTGATCGCCTGCTTGAGCGCCGAGTCGGCCACCACCTTGCGATCCGAAAGCTCGCTGTCGTCATAGGTGGCGATCGGCGGGGCGCGGCGCGCGCGCCATTCCTCGAAAATGTCGGCCAGATAGCCGCGCAGGCTGGCCGCGCTGGCCGCCTCCGCGCGCGCCTCGCCCGCCGACAGCAGAACGCCGGTGACGATGGATTTGCACCGCGCGACTTCCGACCGCATGTCCTCGATCTCCGCGGCCAGTTCGGGATCGTCGGCCAGCTTGGGCATCTGCCGCCAGTCCCCGAGGATCACATCCAGCGTGGCCAGGGGCGTGCCCAGTTCGTGCGCGGCGCCCGAGGCCAGAAGGCCCATGCGCACGATGTGCTCCTCCTCCACCGCGCGCTGGCGCAGGGCCGACAGGCGCTGGTCACGAAGGCGCAGGTTGTTGTTGATCCGGCTGATGAAGAACACCAGCAGCACCGCGTCCAGCGCGAAGCCCACCAGGGCGCCGCGAATGTACAGTTCGAACAGATCCGGCCCTGTGGGCGGCAGGATCAGAGGCTGGTAGGCGAAGGTCATCCCCACGAAGCACAGCAGCGACACCAGCACCATGGCCCAGGTCGCCCAGGCTTCGAGCAGAACCGCGCCCAGGATCACCTGCAGCAGATATAGGGCGGTAAACGGATTGGTCGGGCCGCCGCTGAGATAGAGCAGGGCGGTCAGGACCAGAGTGTCGAAGGTCAGGTTGAGTAGCAGCTCGATGTTCGTGACCGGCGCGGCGCCGCGCAGTCGCACCAGGCTGAACAGATTGCCAAGGCCGAAGACCGCGAGCACCGCGCCCATCTGCGCCAGCGGCAGGCGCACGCCCATGCCCAGCTCAACCAGGGCCATGGTCGCGACCTGCCCGACGACCGCGATCCAGCGCAGCTGGACCAGCAGGAAGAGGTTGTCGCGCGCCGTGGTGACGGCCAGGGCGGGCTGGGCAGGCGCTACGACGGTTGGATCATTCGTGTGCGTCATGGACCGCGTTAGAGCTTGCGTCGGCCCGCCGCCGGTTGCGAGCGCGCTGAAGGACCGGCCAGACGAGCCCAGCGCCCGTCATCGCGGCCATTACGAACCATGTCAGCGCATAGACCAGATGGCTGTTGGGGAAGTTGATCACGGTCATGCCGCCCAGCGGCCATCCGCCGGCGTTGGGCGTGGCGTCGGCGTCGATGAAATAGGGTGCGGCGTTCGTCAGCCCGCGGGCTCGGGCGATGGCCGCCACGTCGCGTGAGTACCAGTGGTCGCCCGCGGGATCGTTGGCGCGCAGGAAGCCGCCGTGGGGTTCGCTGATGCGCACCAAGCCGGTGACGGTCGTGTGGCCCTCAATCAGGCCGGCCCGCCGTTCCGCTTGGGCCGGGTGGTCCTGCGGGACAAAACCGCGGTTGATCAGCACCGTATAGCCCGCGTCGGCGCGCAAGGGAGTCATCACCCAAAAGCCGGGGCCGGCCTCGGTCACCGCCTGGACCAGGGTCTCGCGGTCGTTGAGGTAGGCGCCGCCCAGGCTGACATGGCGATACTCATCGGCTGCGGCTGTCGCCTTGGGCCAATCGGACGGGCCCGGCGGGGCGATGGGCGGCGCGTGCACGCGGGCGTCGACCCGGGCGATCAGCGCCTCTTTCCACGTCAGACGCTCGAGTTGCCACACGCCCAGGCCGATGAAGCCCGCAAGCAGAAAAGCGCCGGCCGCGAGGGCGGCCAGGCGCTTTGGATTTCCGGGGCGTGAAGCGCGCGGGGTGCGCGCGGTCACGGCGCCTGCCGCATGTCCTGGATGGACATGGGCATCATGTTCACTTTCAGGTGGTGCATGACCCACAGCGAACCCGTCAGAACGATGCCGAGGAGCAGCAGCGTAAACAGCAGGGCCAGGAGGGTCCAGCCGTGCTCGGATTTGCCGTTCATGTGCAGGAAGTACACCATGTGCACGACCACCTGCACCGCGGCCAGACCCATGACGATGAAGCCGGCGGTCGAGGCGTCGCCAATGGCGTGACTCATGACCAGCCAGAACGGGATGGCGGTCAGCAGCCCCGCCAGCAGGAAGCCGGTGACGTAATCCTTGCGCGAGAAGTGGATCGCGGGGGCGCCGTGATGGTCCCCATGGTGGGCGTCATGCGCGTCAGAATGGTCGCCCATCACATCGCTCCAAGCAGGTAGACAAACGAGAACACGCCGATCCAGATCACGTCGAGGAAGTGCCAGAACAGGCTGAGGCACATCAGGCGGCGCTGGGTGGTTTCGTTGAGGCCCCAGCGATTGATCTGGAACATCAGGGTCACCAGCCAGATCAGGCCGCAGGTCACGTGCAGACCGTGGGTGCCGACCAGGGTGAAGAAGCTGGAGAGGAAGGCGCTGCGCTGCGGGCCGTTGCCCTCCAGGATCAGGTGCACGAACTCCTTCAGCTCCAGCGTGATGAACCCGCAGCCGAACAGGCCCGTGATCGCCAACCACAGCAGGGCGGCGTGCTTGCGCTTCTCCTGCACCGCGATCATGGCCATGCCATAGGTGATCGACGAGCACAGCAGGAAGGTGGTGTTGAGCGCCACCGTCGGCAGGTCGAACAACTCCGCGCCTCCGGGGCCGCCGGCGTAGGAGTGGCCGAGCACGCCGAAGGTCGCGAACAGGCCCGCGAACAGCAGGCAGTCGCTCATCAGATAGAGCCAGAACCCGAGATAGGTGCTGCTCTCCGGGTGATGCTCGGTGGTCATCATGAAGGCCGAGCCTGTGCGCTCGGCGTCGGGCGTGTGCGAAGAGGCGCTCATGCGACTTTCCCCAGGGCTTCGGTGCGGGCGCCTTCAACCTGCGCGACTTCCTCGGCCGGCACGTAGAACTCGCGGTCGGTCTGGCTTTGGAAGCTGTTGATGATGGCGCCGATGATGGTGGCGGCCAGGCCGATGATCGCCAGCCACCACATGTGCCAGATCAGGCCGAACCCCGAGGCGACGGCGCACCCGGCCAGGAGGATGCCGGCGGCGGTGCTCTTGGGCATGTGGATGGGAATGAAGCCCGAGGTCGGCCGTTCAAAGCCGTGGGTCTTCATGTCCCACCACGCGTCCTGCTGATGGATGATCGGGGTGAAGGCGAAGTTGTAGGACGGCGGCGGTGAGGAAGTTGACCATTCCAGGGTGCGGCCGTGCCACAGGTCGCCGGTGACATCCTTCAGCTTTTCGCGGTTGATGATGCTGACCGCGATCTGCACCAGGAAGGCGCCGATGCCGGCCGCGATCACGGCCGCGCCGAGGGCGGCGATCAGGAACCACGGGCGCAGCGACATGTCGTCGAAGTGGCTGAGGCGGCGGGTCACGCCCATCAGTCCCAGGACGTAGAGCGGCATGAAGGCCAGGTAGAAGCCCACCAGCCAGCACCAGAACGACACCTTGCCCCAGAACGGATCGAGCCGGAAGCCGAAGGCCTTGGGGAACCAGTAGTTGATGCCGGCGAACATGCCGAACACCACGCCGCCGATGATGACGTTGCGGAAGTGCGCGATCAGGAACAGGCTGTTGTGCAGCACGAAGTCGGCCGAGGGCACGGCGAGCAGCACGCCGGTCATGCCGCCGATGACGAAGGTGACCATGAAGCCCACGGTCCACAGCATCGGCACGTCGAAGCGCACGCGGCCGCGGTACATGGTGAACAGCCAGTTGAAGATCTTGGCCCCCGTGGGGATCGAGATGATCATGGTGGTCACGCCGAAGAACGCGTTGACGTCGGCGCCGGCGCCCATGGTGAAGAAGTGGTGCAGCCACACCAGGTACGAGGCGGCGGTGATGGCCACGGTGGCGTAGACCATTGAGGTGTAGCCGAACAGACGCTTGCCCGAGAAGGTCGAGACCACCTCCGAGAACACGCCGAAGGCGGGCAGGATCAGGATGTAGACCTCGGGGTGGCCCCAGATCCAGATCAGATTCACGTACATCATCGGGTTGCCGCCGAGGTTGTCCGTGAAGAAGTGCGTGCCGATGTAACGGTCAGCCGACAGCAGGGCCAGCACCACGGTCAGCACCGGGAAGGAGGCGACGATCAGCACGTTGGTGCAAAGCGCGGTCCAGGTGAAAACCGGCATCTTCATCATGGTCATGCCCGGCGCGCGCATCTTGATGATGGTGGCCAGCAGATTGACGCCGGACAGCAATGTCCCGACCCCCGCGATCTGCAGGGACCATATGTAATAGTCGACCCCGACGTCGGGACTGAAGGCGATGTCCGACAGGGGCGGATAGGCCAGCCAGCCGGTGCGCGCGAAGTTGCCGATGAACAGCGACATCATCACCAGCACCGCGCCGCCCACCGTCATCCAGAAGCTGAAATTGTTCAGGAAGGGGAAGGACACGTCGCGCGCGCCGATCTGCAGGGGCACCACGAAGTTCATCAGGCCGGTCACCAGGGGCATGGCCACGAAGAAGATCATGATCACGCCGTGGGCGGTGAAAACCTGGTCGTAGTGCGCCGGGGGCAGATAGCCGTGGCTGGGTCCGAACGACAGGGCCTGCTGGGCCCGCATCATCAGGGCGTCGGCGAAGCCGCGCAGCAGCATGACCACGCCCAGGACGATGTACATCACACCGATCTTCTTATGGTCGATGCTGGTGAACCATTCGCGCCATAGGTAGCCCCACAGCTTGAAGTAGGTGACCAGGCCCAGCACCGTCGTGCCGCCGACGGCGACACCGGCGAAGGTGATGATCAGGATCGGCTCGTGGAACGGGAGCGAGTCCCAGTTCAGCCGCCCGAAAATGAATGTGGCGAGTTCGGATAAGGTCATCGGATAACTCGAAGGATCACTGTGTGGGGCCGATCAAGGCGCGGGACGCGATTGAGCGGGCAGGGCCTGCGGTTCGCAGAGGATCTTCTCGGCCGCGGCCAGTTGCACCGGGTCGTGTCCGCTGGCGGCGTGCATCACGTCGCGGGCGCAGACCGCACCCGGTGTGGCGCACTGGTCGAGGATGTCGCTGAACAGGGTCGGATCGACCGTGGCGAAGCGACGGACCGGCTCGGCGATGCTGGGTTGAGCCAGCGCGGAGAAGGCGGTTCGGTCCATCTGTCCGGCGTTGGCGCGCACGCCCGCGACCCATTGATCGAAGGCGGCGGGCTGCAGGCCCTTGAACTTGAACTTCATGTCCGAGAAGCCGGCGCCGCTGTAGTTAGCCGAAAAGCCCTCGTACTCGCCGGGCTTGTTGATCACGGCATGCAACTGGGTCTCCATGCCCGGCATGGCGTAGATCTGGCCAGCCAGGGCGGGGACGTAAAAAGAGTTCATCACCGTGTTCGAGGTGATCTTGAAGGCGATCGGGCGATCGACCGGGGCCGCCAGCTCATTGACCGTAGCTACGCCCAGCTCGGGATAGATGAACAGCCACTTCCAATCCAGGGCGACCACGTCGACCTCGAGCGGCTTGACGCCGGAGGGCAGGGGCTGGGTGGCCGACAGCCGGCTGAGCGGACGGTAGGGGTCCAGCGTGTGGCAGGTGATCCAGGTGACCGTGCCCAGGACCATGATGATCGCCAGCGGGGCCGCCCAGACGGCGACTTCGATGCGAGTCGAATGATGCCATTCAGGATCGTAAGGCGCATCGGTGTTCGAGGCCCTGTATTTCCAGGCGATGAATAAGGTCATCAGGATAACAGGTATGATAATCAACAGCATAAGCGCCGTTGAGAGCAGCACGAGATTGCGCTGCTGCAGTGCGATATCCCCGGCGGGGTCCATCACAACCATCTTACAGCCTGTCGTTGCAAGGAGCAGGCCTGCGGCCACAGCCGTTCTAATAAGTCTCACAATCAGCTACCGTGTTACGAGAGAGACGCATTTTGCGCTGCAATAGGCTGTGAGCTTATGCGGCGCCATTGGACCGTTTGTCCATGGTCGGCCTCGTTCGCAACCAATGCACAGCTAATGCGCTGATTAAGTTGGACGTCGCTGAATCAGATTGCAGTTGCGCTTATGCACAGGTGAGTCATGCTCACGGAAAGACCGCTTAGCGGCGACATGGGACGGAAACGGAGAATCAGTATGAACCCCGCGTATGCTTGGTCGTCTGTCCGGCGTAGTCACGGGCAGACAGAATCCCTGGTCCACAGCCGCTCTGTTTCGAGCGAAACTGCTGATATCGCGACGGTTTCGGCGTTCAGCGGCTTGCCAGAATCGATTGACTTCTTTGTCTGGGCCTTCGTGGCCGTCGCGGTTCTGCCGCAAACCGCCTTCGCCGCCTTGGGCTCGACCATGGGCCTGCTGGCCGGTCTGGCCGTCTGGGCCCTGGCCTATCCGGTGCGGGGGCTGGCCTCTCGCTTCTTCCGCAGCGGCCATGGACCGGCGGAGCCTGTGCGGCTGATTGGCGCACGGATGGTTCTGGCTCTCTCGACGGCGGCCGTCGCGTTCGTCCCGGGCGCGGGTCATGGCTTGGCGGCGGTGGCCGTAGTCGTGGCGCTGCGGGTCGGTCAAGGCGTGGGTATGGGCGGCTTGGTTCACCCTGAAACGGCGGAAAGCCGCGAAGGCCGCGCGCTGGGCTGGGTGTTCGGCGCCGCCATGGGCCTGGTCGCCGCGGTCGGCGTCACCGCCGCCTTGGCCCTGTCGGTTCCGTGGCAGGACTATCTGGCCTGGGGCTGGCGCTATGCCTTCCTCCTGGCGCTGCCGATCAACCTGGTGGCCTTGTTCGCGGACCTCCGCTCGGCGGTGCAGAGCAGCGAGCGTCGTGGCTTGGCTCTGGTCTCCCCGGCCAGCTGAATCTGGACCGGCCCCGCGTCGCCGCGGGGCCGCCCGTCCCTCGTTCGATGCGCAATGCGAGGCGCGCGCGGCTTTTGACGCGCGCGCCTTTCCTTATAGGCCTTGCCTGAGCCGGCGGACTCTGCTGAAGGGAGCCAAGGGATGGGAGGCTTCCGAGCGTGGGGCAGACTGAGAGCGCCGGTCGGCCGAAAGTGTTGCTGATCGAAGACGACGCCTCGTTCGCGGCCTACCTGAGCGAGCGGCTGCACCAGATCGGCTACGAGGTCGAGTGGCAGGCGGATGGTCTGCGCGGGCTGGAGCAGATCCGACGCGCCGCCGCCGACGTGATCGTGATTGATCTTGCGCTGCCGGGCCTGGACGGCCTGTCGCTTCTGGACAAGCTCAAAGCCGACGATGCTTGGCCAAGCATCCCGGTGGTGATCCTGACCGGCCGGTTCAGTTCGGCCGATGTGGAGCGCGCCACCGTTTTGGGCGTGGCCGACTATGTCGCCAAGCCGATCAACGAGGTGGTGTTCTTTGGCCGCTTGGCCGAACTGGCCGGGGCGGGCCGCCGCTCGGCGTCGCCGATCCTGTTCTAGGCTCGCCTGGCGGTCGACAGCTCTATGCCCACCCTGGCGCAGTAGGGCGCAAGGTTGGGGGCCAAGTCGGCGGCCGTCTCGCCCATCAGGGCGATGGCGCATTGGAGCAAGGCGGCCAACTCGTCGCGTCCCTGCCGCGCGCCGTCCTCGATATCGGCGGCCATGTCCGCGCCCAGCTTGCGCCGCACCGCGGCGGCGATCGGCGCCAGGAACGGGTCCTGCAGCGCGTAGAGCGCCAACTCGTAAGGCGCGGCCGCCGTCCGCCAGGACGCGGCCTGACGCTGGCTGAGCTTGTTCTGGTAGAGCTCCTGCACGCCCGCCCGCAAAAGGTCGCTGCGCCGCCCGAAGTGGTGCATCAGGGACGAAAGCGACACCTTGGCCCGGGCGGAAATAGCGCGGTGGGTGATCCCTTGCGGGCCATCCTCCTCGATCATGTTCACCACGGCCTCGAGGATGCGGCGCTTGGAGCCCTCCGCCACCGGCTCGGCCGGGCTCGCCAGTTCGGTCTCGGCGCGGGCGCGGCTGCAAGACAGCCAAAACGCCGACGGGGCCTCTTGCGCGCCCAGGACCAGGGCGACGGCGCGCTGGGCGGTTTCGGCGCTGAGCATCTTGAACATGGTTTCGTCGGCCAGGACCAACCAGTTGGGCGCCTCGGCGATCAGGAACAGGGCCAGGGTCTGGGCGGCTCCGGCGGTAAGGCTTGGACACAAGCGCGTCAGGAAGGCGCACAGGGTCTCCAAATAGCGCCGGTTGAAGCCGCTCGCCGCCGGATCGCGGTAGCTCATCAGCACCAATTCACACACCGCCCGCGATTGGCGTCGGCTCCAGCGCGCACGTTGCTCGAGCCATTCGCGCAGCGCCGCCGCCAGGGGCTCAACCTTCAGCGGAAGGGCGGGCAGTTCGGCGCCGTAGCGCCGCAATTCCATCTCCTCACGTTCAAGAACGACGTCGGCCAAGGCGCCGATGAATCCCTCGCGATTGCCGAATCGATGGGATGTCGCTGAGCCAGCCAAGCCGACCCGTTCGCCCACGTTGCGCAAGGAAAACTCTGCGCCGCCGCCCTCAGCGAGCACATCAATGCCTGACTCGATTAGGGCGGACCCAATTTCGTCTCCCGCATTACTGGTTGTGTTCTGTTTCAATCAGGGAGCCGTAAGCCGGTTTCAAAATGCACCTACGCTGTCAGCGCGGAAAATCCAATCCGTAACAGCCACTTGTCGGCGCCGACGAACCGGATGGGCCCGCCCAGATCGGCGCGCCGATGCGACATTTACACGCTAAGCGATACTAAATTCGTTGATACAACTGTACAAAATATCGAGTCGAGCCCGCGGGCCGGATTTGGGCGTGATCGAATCAGCATATGATTGCCGAATTCAAACGTCATGCATCAATATACTGATTTTTATTGATAAAAATTAAATCGCCCCGCGCCGCCGCCCATTAGGCGTCCCGGAAGAGGGTGCTCATTTCAGTAAATTTTAATCTTCTTTCGATGTGGTTCAAACGTTCAAGCCGGGGGACGTTTATGTTCAAGTTCATCAATGGGCGCATGTCTTTCGGTCAGCGCCTACTGGTCCTCGCGCTTATTTTCGCCGCTCCGACGTCGGTTTCACTGGCCCTTTTCGCCCAAAAGAGTTGGAAAGACATCGCCTTCGTTCAGCGTGAAATTGCCGGCGCGGCCTATCTGAATGCGGTTTGGCCGGTGTTTGAAGCGCAAATTTCGGGGATTGCGCCCGATGAACGCGCGGTTTCGGCCCTAAAAGCCGCCTCAACCCGCTACGACGCCAAACTGGGCGTCGGCGAGGCTTCAGCCGCGTTCGCTTCGGCCACGGGCGCCCAAGTCGCCCCCGCGGGCCAGGCGCTGATAGGCGACATCGCCGACAAATCCAACCTGACGCTCGATCCGGACCTTGATTCGTTTTACGCGATGGACGCCGAGACCGTGGCCATGCCGGCGCTGGCGGCGGCTTCGGGCGCGCTCGCGAGCCAACCAGCCGACGCGCCGCCGACCGTGGCGGCTATCAACCAGGAACGGCTTAAGGTCGCCCTGGATCACGCCCTGTCCTCGATGGACTCTGCGATGAGCAAGAGCGCCAGCGGCGAGACCCGCCAGGTGTTGGCGGGCGCTCGCGAAAATCTGTCGAACGCCGTGGCCGGACTGTCCGCGTCCCCCACCTCCGAGCCGGTCCTTCGCGGGCTGGGTGGAACGGGCGCGCAGGGCGATGCCGCCAGGGCTATTGACCAGGCGTGGCGGGCGTCCAGCAAGGCGCTTGAGCATCTGCTCGAGGCCCGCCGCGCGCGCCTGATGGCCGAATTCGGCGTCAGCCTCGCGATCGTGGCGGGACTGCTGCTGGTCGGCGGCCTGCTAGGCCTAGCCATCGCCCGCGGCCTGACCGCGCGCGTTGGCGACCTGGTGCGCGCGATGGGCAAGCTGTCGGCGGGCGACGTGAAGGTCGATATCCCACACCTTGGCGACCGCAACGAAACTGGCCAGATCGCCCAGGCTCTGCAGGCATTCCGCGCTGCGCTGATCGCCCAGGCCTCGGCTGAAACCGAGAAGGCGCGCCTGGCGGCGGAGGTCGGCGACGAACGCTCGCGCACAGAGGCGGAGCGCAGCCGCATCCATGAGGAGCAGAGCGCGGCCTTGGCGGTTCTGGCCGAGGCGCTCGAGCGTCTTTCGGGCGGCGACCTGACCGCGCGCCTGACCGGGGCCTGCCCGCCTGAATTCGCCAAGATCCAGGACGACTTCAACATCGCGGTTGAAAAGCTGCACTCGGCCATGGGCGTGGTCGTAGTCAATGTGCGCGGCATCACCACCGGCTCGGCCGAGATCTCCCAGGCGGCCGATGACCTGGCGCGGCGTACGGAGCATCAGGCCGCAACCCTGGAACAGACGGCGGCGGCCCTGGATCAGATCACCGCCACCGTGCACAAGTCGGCCGGCGGGGCGCGCGAAGCCAACAACGCCGTGACCAACGCCCGGGGCGACGCCGAGCGCAGCGGGCAGATCGTTCAGCGCGCCGTGGCGGCCATGGCGTCGATCGATGCGTCCTCCAGCCAGATCAGCCACATTATCGGGGTGATCGACGAGATCGCGTTCCAGACCAACCTTCTGGCGCTCAACGCCGGGGTCGAGGCGGCGCGGGCGGGCGAGGCCGGCAAGGGCTTCGCCGTGGTGGCGTCCGAAGTGCGAGCCCTGGCCCAGCGTTCGGCCGAGGCGGCGCGCGAGATCAAGGCTCTGATCCTGACGTCGTCTCAGCACGTCAAGGAAGGAGTCGAACTGGTCGACCAGACCGGCGGCGCCCTCAAGCGGATCGTGGACCAAGTGGGCGCCATCAGCGGACTGGTGGCCGAGATCGCCGCTTCGGCTCAGGAACAGTCGGTGGCCCTGGCCGAGGTCAATTCGGCGGTCAATCAGATGGATCAGGTCACTCAGCAGAACGCAGCGATGGTGGAGCAGTCCACTGCCGCAAGCCACGCCCTGACCACCGAGTCCAAGGAACTGGTGCGGCTGATCGAGCGCTTCAAGCTTGACGATGCGCCAGCGGTTCTGTCGCCGGCCGCCCGCGCCCGTCCGGCGTCGCACCCGGCCGTCCCAACGCCTTCGCCCGCGGCGCGACCGCCACAAGCCGCCGCCCGCCCCCCCGTCGCGCAGATGCGCACGGTCGGTCCTTCGGGCGGCGCCGCGCTGGCCAGCGCCCCGGTTCCTACCCCTGAAGCTGACGGCTGGGAGGAGTTCTGATGGTGAAGACGGCGATCGCCGAAGCCGCCGCACTCGCCGCCGGCCCGGACGGGCCGGCCGTGATCACGCTCGACGCCACCTTGGGTCTCAACACTGTGGCCGCCCTGGCCGAGCGGCTCATCGCCGCGCGCGGGCGGTCCGTGCAACTTGACGCCTCGCTCGTGCACCGCCTGGGCGCCCAGGGCCTGCAAGTGCTGCTGAGCGCCGAACAGGCTTGGGCGGCCGATGGACTCGCCTTCGAAATCACCGCGCCTTCGGAAAGATTCCTGACCGACTGGCGTCTGTTCGGCGCTCCCGAACTGTCTGGATCGCCCTCTCTGACCCATTTGGAGATGCTGCCTTGAGCAAGACTGTTCTGACCATCGACGACTCCCGCACCATGCGCGACATGCTCCTGCTGGCCTTGAAGCAGGCGGGTTACACCGTGATCCAGGCGGAGGATGGCATGCACGGCCTGGAGGTGCTGGCGGAGTGCTCGCCGGACGTGATCATCACCGACATCAACATGCCTCGGCTGGATGGCTTCGGCTTCATCGAGCAGGTGCGCCAGGACGCCCGGCACCGCGAGACGCCGATCCTGGTCCTGACCACTGAAAGCGACGCCGCCAAGAAGCAGCGCGCGCGCGAGGCCGGGGCCACCGGCTGGATCGTCAAGCCGTTCAATTCCGAAAAATTGGTGGACGTGATCCGCCGCGTCGCCGCTTAAGGCCGGAGCGCCCGGGTGTCCGATCCCCTCGCCGAGATCAAGCTGACCTTCTTCCAGGAATGCGAGGAGCAGCTGTCTGAGTTGGAATCCGGCCTCCTGGCGATGGAGGAAGGCCGGGAGGATTCAGACACCGTCAACGCGGTGTTCCGGGCGGTCCACTCGATCAAGGGGGGCGCGGGGGCGTTCAGCCTGGACGCGCTGGTGCGCTTCTCGCACGTGTTCGAGAACGTGCTGGACGATCTGCGCTCCGAGCGACTGGCGGCCGACGGCAACGTGGTGCGCACTCTGCTGCGCGCCGCCGACATGCTGGCGGACCATGTGCGCGTGGCGCGCGACGGCGGGGCGGTGGACGAAGGCCGCAGCCAGGGCCTGATCGCCGAGCTCAAGGCCCTGAATGGGGCGGAGACGGGCGCGCCGGGCGAGGACGCCGACGAGACCCCAGCCGACGATTTCGACATCGATTTCCAGCCCCTGGCCTTTGAGCCGCTGACCTTCGAGCCCCTGGCGTTCGATGTGCCGGCCGAGGTCCCGGGGACGGATGTCTGGACCATCACGTTCAAACCGCATCCCGGCCTGTATTCCAGCGCTAACGAGCCGGCGCTGCTGCTGCGCGAGCTGCAGCGGCTGGGAAGCGTCGTCGTCAAACTTGACGCCTCGGCTCTCCCTCCGCTCGACAAGCTCGACGCTGAGGGCGCCTATCTCGCCTGGACCGTCGAACTGCAGACGGACAAGGACGAAGCGGCGATCCGCGAAGTGTTCGAGTTCGTCGAGTCCGACTGTGACCTGACCATAGCCAAGGTCGGCCGCGGCGCGGCGGCTTCGCCAGAGCCGGCGTTCGACATCGCCGCCCTGCTGGGCGCGGTCGCCGAGGCCCCCGCCGCCCTGAGCCGTCCGGCGGATGGCTCGGACGTGCTGGCCTCGTTGCTGGCGCAGGCGCGCGCCTTGGCCGAGCCTTCGGCCGCCGCCGCACCGAAGCCCGTCGCACCGGCGCCCCCCGCGCCGGCCGTCGAAGCCAAAGCGCCTCCGCCGGCCGCCGCCGCAGCCGCGCCGGCCACGCCGACCATTCGCGTGGACCTCGACCGTGTCGACCGCCTGATCGACCTGGTCGGCGAACTGGTGATCAACCAGGCCATGCTGGCCCAGCGTGTCTCGGAAATGGGCGTGGGCAAGGCGTCCAACATCGCCCTCGGCCTGGAAGAACTCGAGCACCTGACCCGGGAGATCCAGGACAGTGTGATGGCCATCCGCGCCCAGCCGGTGAAGTCGGTGTTCCAGCGCATGCCGCGCTTGGCGCGCGAAGTCGCCTCGGCCGTTGGCAAGGAAGTGCGCCTGGTGATGGAAGGCGAGGGGACGGAGGTCGACAAGACGGTGATCGAAAAGCTCACCGACCCTCTGACACATATGATTCGCAACGCGATCGATCATGGCCTCGAGACGCCGGAGGAGCGTGTCGCCGCGGGCAAGCCGGCCGAGGGCACCGTGCGGCTGAGCGCGCTGCACCGCTCGGGCCGGATCGTCATAGAGATCGCCGACGACGGCAAGGGCATCAACCGCGAGCGGGTGCGGGCCAAGGCCGTGGAGAAGGGGCTGATCGCCGCCGATGCGACCCTGAGCGACGAGGAGATCGACAATCTCGTGTTCGCGCCAGGTTTCTCCACGGCGGCGACCATCTCCGACATCTCCGGGCGCGGCGTGGGCATGGACGTGGTCAAGCGCTCGATCCAGGCGCTCGGCGGCCGCATCTCGATCGTCTCGACCCCTGGCAAGGGTTCAACCTTCACCATGAGCCTGCCGCTGACCCTGGCTGTGCTCGATGGCATGGTGGTTTCGGTGGCGGGCCAGACGCTGGTCGCGCCGCTCACCGCCATCATCGAGACACTGGAGCCGCGCCAGTCGGATCTGCGCAGCTTGGGTCCCAGCAGTCAGTTGGTGACCATCCGCAACACCTACGTGCCCCTGATCGACGTGGCCCGAGCCCTGGGCTTCCGCAAGGTCGCGCGCCCGGGGAACGAGGGCGTGGTGCTGTTGGTCGAGCGCGACGATGGCGGCCGCGTCGCCCTCCTGGTCGACGACATCATCGGCCAACGCCAGGTGGTCATCAAAAGCCTTGAGGCTAACTACCGCCAAGTCGAGGGCATCGCCGCCGCCACCATTCTCGGCGACGGCCGCGTGGCCCTGATCCTCGACATCGACGCCCTGGCGGCGCGCCGGAATACCCTAGACCGCCCCGAAAAGCCATTAGCTGCAGCAGGTTAACATGGACGATCTGTCATTGCTCCATCCCTCCGAGCGTCTCGAGCTGACTGCGTTCCGCATCGGCGAGCAGGAGTTCTGCCTGGATATTATGGCCGTGCGGGAGATCCGCGGGTGGTCCTCGGCCACGCCGCTGCCGCACTCGCCCGACTATGTGAAGGGCGTGATGAATTTGCGCGGCTCGGTGCTGCCGATCGTCGATCTGGCCGCGCGCCTGGGCTTGGGCGTGGTCGAGCCGACCCCGCGCCACGTGGTCATGGTGGTGCGCATCAAGGAACAGCTGGTCGGCCTTCTGGTCGACGCCGTGTGCGACATCCTCACCGTGCCGGATACGGCGGTCCAGCCGGCGCCGGAGCTCGCCTGCGACGCCCTCAGAGGCTTCGTGCGGGGCCTGATCACCGTGGACGACCGCATGATCACCTGGATCGACCTGGAGCGCACCTTGCCGCCGGTCCAGATGGAGGCGGCATGACCTCGACGTCGGCCGTGACAGGGGATGTGGCGGCGGTTGCTGGCGCGCCGTCCAAGGAGTTTGCGTTCACCACCGAGGATTTCCGCCAGATCGCCGAAATCCTCCACGGCGCCTCCGGCATCGCCTTGTCCGAGAACAAGAGCACCCTGGTCTATTCGCGTCTGGCCAAGCGCCTGCGGGTGCTGGGGCTTGAGAGCTTCCGCGACTACTGCGCCCTGGTCGCCGACAACGGCAATGTCGATGAACGGCAGAAGATGGTCGCCGCCCTTACCACCAACGTGACGGCCTTCTTCCGCGAGGCGCACCATTTCGACCATCTGCGCACCAAGGTCCTGCCTCAGTTGCTGGAGAAGGCGCGCCAGGGCGGCCGGGTGCGGCTGTGGTCGGCGGCCTGCTCGACCGGCATGGAACCCTACTCGATCGCCCTGACCATATTGGAACTGGCCCCGAACGCCGCCGACTATGACCTGCGCATCCTGGCGACCGACATCGACCCCAACGTGGTCGCCGAAGGGCGCGAGGGCGTCTACCCCGACAATGTGATGCAGCCGGTGCCGGATGCGATGAAGAGCCGCTGGCTCGAGCCGGTTGGCCAGCCAGGGGCGCGGCGCTGGCGCATGGGCGAGGCCCTGCGCCAACTGGTGGTGTTCCGCGAACTGAACCTGATCGGCCATTGGCCGATGTCGGGCCGGTTCGACGTGATCTTCTGCCGCAACGTGGTGATCTATTTCGAGGAAAGCACCCAGGCGCGCATCTGGGGACGGTTCACCCAGGCGCTGCAGCCCGGCGGGATGCTCTACATCGGCCACTCCGAGCGGCTCAACGGCCCGGCGACGGAACGGTTCGAGAGCGATGGCCTGACCACCTACCGCTTCAAGGGGGCATCGGTTTGAGCACGCCCATCCGCGTCCTGATCGTCGACGACTCCGCGACCATGCGGAGCCTGATCGCTGCCATCCTCAAGAGCGATCCGGACATCGCCGTGTGCGGCCAGGCGAGCGATCCGCTCGAGGCGCGGCAGATGATCAAGGAGCTCAATCCCGACGTGATCACCCTGGATGTCGAAATGCCGAACATGACCGGCATCGACTTCCTGGAGCGGATCATGCGCCTGCGGCCGACACCGGTGATCATGTGCTCGACCCTGACCCAGCGCGGCGCCGAGATCACGCTGGAGGCGCTGGAACTGGGCGCGGTCGATTGCGTGGGCAAGCCAGTCGATGGCCTGGACCAGGCCGACGATTTCGCGCAACTGCCGGCCAAGGTGAAGATCGCAGCCAAGGCCAAGCTGGGTGGCGCGGCCGCCAATCGGCCGGCGCCCCAGGGCGTGCTGAGCTATGAAGGCCGTCGCCGGGTGATCGCCATCGGGTCGTCCACCGGCGGAGTCGAGGCGCTGGGGGCGATCATTCCCGTGCTGCCGGTCAATTGCCCGCCAGTGGTGATCACCCAACATATGCCCCCGGCCTTCACCGCCAGCCTGGCCGCGCGTCTGAATAAGCTGAGCGCGATCGAGGTGTCCGAAGCCCAGGACGGCGTCACGCTGGCGCCTGGCCACGCCTATATCGCACCCGGCGGCGCGCGCCATCTGGCCGTGGCCCACGCCTCCGGAGGCCTGCAATGCCGGCTGCTCGACAGCCCGCCCGTCAACGGCCACAGGCCCTCGGTCGACGTCCTGTTCCATTCGGTGGCGACCTCGGTCGGCCGTGAGGCGATCGGGGTGATCCTCACGGGCATGGGCCGGGATGGCGCGCAGGGCCTGGCGGCGATGCGCGAGGCCGGCGCCGCGACCCTGGGCCAGGATGAAGCCACTAGCGTGGTCTACGGCATGCCCCGCGTGGCCTTCGAACTGAACGCCGTCGAGCGCCAGGCGCCGATCTACGACATGGCCGCCGCGATCATGGCGACGGACGCCGCCAGTGCGCGCGCCCCGGCGCTAACCAGGGGAGTGCACTGATGCCTTCCGCAGCCAGCATCAAAGTCTTGATCGTCGATGATCAGCTGACCATGCGCTCGCTGGTCCGCAACGGCGTGCAGCAACTGGGCTTCACCGACATCGAGGAAGCGCCCGACGGCGAAGAAGCCCTGCGCGCCCTGATCACCCGGCCCGCCAATCTGGTGATTTCCGACTTCAACATGCCCAAGCTCGATGGACTGGGCCTGCTGCGCGCGATCCGGTCGCACCCGCCGATCGCCAAGACCGCCTTCATCATGCTGACCGGCCGCGCCGACAAGGAATTGGTCCAGCGCGCGGTTCAGTTCGGGGTCAATAACTATTTGGTCAAGCCGTTCACCCTGGCCACCCTGCAGGGCAAGATCGAAGCCGTGTTCGGAAGTCTGTCATGACGCTGGGTCTGCTGACCGACGATCCGGCCGGGGGGACGCAACGGATCAATATCGTCCAGGGCGAGTACCAGGTGTCGGGCGATCCGCGCGTGATGTTCACCACCATCCTCGGCAGCTGCGTGGCGGCGTGCATCCACGATCCGGTGGCCCGCGTCGGCGGTCTGAACCATTTCCTTCTGCCGGGCGAGAGCGAAAGCGAAGGCTTGCGTTACGGCGCCTACGCCATGGAACTCCTGGTCAACGGCCTGCTCCAGCGGGGGGCGCGCCGCGAGCGGCTCGAGGCCAAGCTGTTCGGCGGCGCCTGCGTGCAGGCCGGCCTGTCCAATATCGGCGAGCTGAACGCGGTGTTCGCCGAGACCTTCCTTGAACGCGAGGGCATCAAGCTGACCAGCAAGAGCCTGCGCGGCGTGCAGGCTCGCCGCATCCAGTACTGGCCCGTGGCTGGCCGCGCGCGGCAGCTGCTGGTGCCGCCGACCGACATGAGCGTCTTCCGCCAGGAACGGCCCGCGCCGCGGCCCAGCGCCGTCTCCACCGCCGGGGAGGTCGAGCTGTTCTGATGAGCGCCTCATCCACCGCCGACGCCCTGCATTCCGCCCAACAGACCTTGGCCGACCTGTGCCAGGGCGTGGCGCTGGAACTGGAAGGCCTAGGCGAGATGGTCGATCAGTTGCAGCCGGCCGTCTCGGCGCTGCTGGGCGCCAGCGGCGGCTCCGTCGATCCCGCCCATTACGAGAAGATTCAGTCGCTCGATTACATCTCGCAGCATCTGCGCGCGCTTGCCGGTTTCCTCGACGTGCTGTCGCGCGAACCGCCGGCCCTGGCCGCGGTCAGGCCCGACCGCGCCCTCGCCAGCCTGACTTTGTCGGACCTCCACGATCGCCTCAGCGAGGCAGGCGGCGCGCCGCAAGCCGAGCCGGACGACGACGATCCCAGCTGGGAGATGTTCTGAATTCCATGGCGGCGTCTCCCAACAGCATCATCAACCTCAGCGCGGCCTCTGTGCTTCTGGTGGAATCGACCAACCAGGGCATGGATATCCTGGCGCAGATCTGCATGGGCTTCGGCGTGCGCACGCCCCATCGCTGCATGAATCTCGCCGACGCCCAGGCTCTGCTCGGTCATACGCCCATCGACCTGATGATTTGCGAGACCGACCTGTCGGACGGGGACGGCCAGGACTTGGTCCGGTGGCTGCGGCGCAGCAAGCTCGATCCCAACGCCAGCACCCCGGTCGTCCTGATCAGCGGGCACACGCCCCTCAGGAAGGTCCAGCAGGGCCGCGACAATGGGGCCAACGCCGTGGTGGCCAAGCCGCTGACGCCCAAGATCCTGCTGGACCGGATCTTGTGGCTGGCCGCCGACAAGCGCGACTTCGTCGTGTGCGATACCTATGCCGGCCCCGATCGACGCTGGCACAATCTCGGTCCACCGCCCGGCACCACGGGCCGGCGCAGCACCGATCTGTCCGACTCCGTCGGCGCCGCAATAGACCCGAACATGGATCAATCCGACATCGACGCGATGTTCCGTCCCACGAAGGTCACGCTATGAGCGTTGTCATCACCAAAAATGAGAACCGCCTGACGAAGTTGATCCGGGCTCCCGGGGGCGTCAGCGTCAGACGGGCCTTGGGCGCCGCTCAGGAAAACCTGGATTCGATCCGGGGCGCCGGCCTGACCGAAATCGACGAGTTGCTCGCAAAGATGGGTGCGATCCTGCAGGCGGGGACGGGATCGGCCGAGGCGCGAGAGCTCTACCGGATGTCCAATCTGATCATCGGCTACGCCGGGGCCTTCGGCATGAACGAACTGTCCCAGGCCGCATACTCGTTGTGCGAGACCCTCGACGGCATGATCAACGGCCAGCGCTGGCGCAAGGCGCCGGTCGAGGTGCACGTGGCGGCCATGGGCCGGCTGCGGCAAGTCGATGGCAACCAGGAGATCTGCCAAGCCATCATCGACGGCCTGAAGAAGGTCGCCGCCCACGCCGCCCAGGAATGAAAGCGAACGAGTCATGCAGGACGACATACTCAACCTGGCGTACGAGGTGTCCCGGGTCACCAAGGAAAAGATCGACCTGATCGACAGCGTCATGCGCCAGACCAATCTGCTGGCGATCAACGCGCGCATCGAGGCGGCGCGGGCGGGCTCGAGCGGGGCGGCGTTCTCGGTAGTGGCCCAGGAGATGGGCGCGGTCGCTTCGGACATCAGCCGCATCTCGCGCGAGCTTCGCGGGGCCATTTCCGACAATATCGACCGGCTGGAGAAGGCCGGGTCGGGCATGATGCAGCAATTTCGCGGCACCCGTTACGCGGACCTGGCGCTGAACGCGATCGAGATCATCGACCGCAACCTCTATGAGCGCTCGTGCGACGTGCGCTGGTGGGCGACCGACAGCGCGGTGGTCGATGCGATCGAGAAGGGCACGCAGGAGGCCTGCAGCTACGCCTCGAGCCGGCTAGACACCATCCTGCGGTCCTACACGGTCTACATCGACCTTTGGATCGCCGACGCCTCGGGCCGCGTGGTGGCGACGGGCCGGCCCAGTCGCTATCCGCGCGCCCAGGGCCAGGACGTGTCCAAGACCGAGTGGTTCCGCAAGGCCATGGGCACGCGCACGGGCGACGATTTCGCCGTGACCGACATCGAGACGAGCCCGGCGCTCGATCACGCGGCCGTGGCGACCTACGCGACGGCGATCCGCCGCGGCGGCCAGGCCGACGGCAAGGCGATCGGCGCCCTCGGCATTTTCTTCGACTGGGCGCCGCAGGCCGCGGCGGTGGTCAAGGGCGTGGGCCTGTCCGAGGAGGAGTGGCAGAACTGCCGGGTGATGCTGGTCGACGCCAATCACCGGATCATCGCCTCGTCTGACGATTCCGGCGTGCTGCGCGATCAATTCCCGCTGGAGACTGGCGAGCGCACGCGGGGCTTCAAGGCCGACGGCGACCGCTTGGTCGCCTACGCCCTGACCCCAGGCTACGAAACCTACCAAGGCCTTGGCTGGTATGGGGTGATTGAAAGCCGGGCCGCGGTGGGCGGCATGCAGCACAGGGCAGTCGCCTAGAGAGCGTCAAGCCGGCCTTGCCTTGACCGCCGCCGTGCTGTCGGATGACGGTGCCATGGCCCCCACCCGTACAGCTCCCGCGGCCCGGATCGCATCCGCGCTTGAACCGCTCGCGGTCGCCCTGGTGGTGTTCTGCCTCGACTACTTCAGCCTGACCCTGACCCGCCGCCTGGGCGCGGTGGCCGGCATGTGGCCGGCCGACGGGCTGGTCCTGGGGCTGATGCTCTCCCCGCGCTTCCGCCGGCCGTGGACCCTTCTGGCGTTCAGCTTCGTCGTCGGGGTGGCCGCGGAATATCTGTCCGGCGATGCTCCGGCCGTGGCCGGCGCCCTGGCCTTCGCCAATGTGCTGGGATTGATCGGCTCGCTGCTGACCCTTCGGGCGCTGCTGGGGACGGTTCACACAGACAAGGCGCGACATCTGCTGGTCCTGCTGCTGGTGACGGGGACCGCGGCGCTGCTGACGGCTTTTCTCGGCGCCGGCGCCCTGCATCTGATGACCGGCGCGCCCCTGCGCTCCAACATCCTGCTGTGGGCCACCACAGACGGTCTGGGCTATGCCATTCTCACGCCGCTGGTCCAGGCCATGAGCCAGCGCGCCGAGTCCGGAGGGGCGGGCTGGCGGCGCGATGCGCTCGCCCTGGCGGGGTTTCTTTGCGTGCTCGTGCCGGTGTTCGTGCAGCACGAATATCCGTTCCTGTTCGGCGTGCCGCTGGGCCTGTTCGCGGTGGCTTATTTCTGCGAACTGCGCGGCACCTCGCTCGCCTTGCTGCTGACCATCGTGGTGGGCACGGCGTGCCAGGCCCTGGGCGTCGGGCCGGTGTCGCTGGTCGCGGGCGATCAGGGCAAGAAGCTGATCGTGCTGCAGATCTTCTTCGCCAGCATGACCGTGTCGATCCTGCCTATCGCCGCCGCGATGGCCGAACGTCGAAACTTCGCCGCCTCGCTCGGCCGCGCCCGGGACCATGCGGTGGCCGAGGAGCGACGCGCGCGCGAGGCCAACCGCATCGTGCAGATGGCCGAGGAGATCGCCCAGGTGGGCCATTGGCGGCGCGACCTCGCCTCCGGCGTTTCGGTCTGGTCGGACCAGATGGCCCGTCTGTTCGGCGGCGACCAGGCCGGGGCGGCGCCGTCGCGCGAGCGCGCCCTGGAGGCGGTGCACCCGGCCGACCGCGACCTGTTCGCCAGCACCCTTACACGGGCCGAGCAGGAGGGCGCGCCGGCGACCTTCGACGTCCGGGTGGGGCTCAAGGGCGCCTGGCGCGATCTGCGCGTGCACCTGGGCGCCGAGCGCGACGAGGCCGGCGCCATCGCCTCGGTCTATGGCATGGTGCTGGATATCACCGACTCCAAGGCTGCCGAGGCCGCGCTCGACGCCGCGCGCCAGGCCGCCGTCGACGCCGCGGCGGTCAAGTCAGAATTCCTGGCCGACATGAGCCACGAAATCCGCACCCCCCTGGCCAGTATTCTCGGATTCTCCAAGCTGCTCCGGGATTCGCCCGGGCTCGCCCCCGAGGCGCGGGCCATCGCCGACCGGATCACCGCCGCGGGCCAGAGCCTGCTGACCGCCGTGGGCGATATCCTGTCCCTGTCCAAGCTGGAAGCCGGTCAGATCCAGATCACGCCCCACCCCATGTCGCCCGCCGCCTTGATCGAGGACGTGATTCAGATGCTGCAGCCGCAGGCCGAGCAGCGGGGGCTGCGACTGGCCGGATCGGTCGAGTCGGGTGTTCCCCGGCGACTGCTCGCCGACGAGGCGCGCCTGCGGCAGGTGCTGCTCAACCTGGCCGGCAACGCCTTGAAGTTCACCGCCCACGGCCGGGTCGACCTGCGGTTCTCGTACGATCCGTCCAAGGCGCGTATGCGGGTGGAAGTGGCCGACACCGGCCCGGGCATCCGCGATCACGAGCGTCTGTTCGAGCGCTATTCCCAGGTTCACGCAAACCCGGCGGACGCTGACCGGCGCTCGGGCGAGGCGGCCGGCGTTGGTCTGGGTCTGGCGATCTCAAAAGGCCTGGTCGAGGCTATGGGCGGCGCGATCGGGGTGATCAGCGTGTTCGGCGAAGGCAGCCTGTTCTGGGTCGAGGCGCCGGCGGAGGCTGTCCGCTCCGGCGGCGCCGTCACCCGCGTGCTGGTCGCCGACGACCTGGAGATTAACCGCGAACTGGTCCGGCAAAGCCTGTCGGGGCTCGAGGTGGACATAAGAGAGGCGTGCGACGGCGCATCGGCCTTGGACGCGAGCGCCGAAGTGGGGTTCGACGTGATCCTCCTTGATCTGGCCATGCCCAATGGCGACGGCTTCGCCACGGCGCAGGCCCTGCGCGCGCGCCACACCGCCGGCCGCCGCCCAGCGATCCTGGCGGTTTCGGCCATAACCGTCTCAGACGATGTGATCGAGCAGCTGAGGCGGGCCGGCTTCGATGGCTTCGTGCCCAAACCCTTTGCGCCCAGCGATTTGGCCGACGTCGTCCGCAGATACTGCCGATGATCGCCTTCAGATTGTTTTCGGCTCGCCCAATACCACCCTGGCGACAAATCGCGTTAAACGAGTGTTATTGCACTGTATTGATTTCACATTGAAGTAACTACGTAGATATCCGTAAACTTAAGGGCTGGGCGTTATGGTCTGCCCATGCTCGTCAACAGTCGGTTCAACCAGCGAATTCAAGGATCAGGGTCCGCGCCGCGCTGCGCGCCGGCCACGCCCATGGTGCGTCGCTGGCGCGGCCGTCTGGAATGCGTGTTCCAGGCGCCCGAGCCGACCGACGCTTGCCTGGCTGCATTGTCCGCCCGCGCCGACGAGGCCCGGCAGCGCCATCGCCTTCAGTCCAAGGCGCTGGAAAGCCTGATCGGCGAGGGCGCGCTCGACATGGCCGAAGCCGCCCGCCAGTTGACCGCCGAGGGCGACCTGAATCTGCGCACCATGCTGGCGATCGCGGCCGAACAGGTGGCCCATGAGCATGGCGCGGCCCCGGGGCGCTGCGCGGTGTTCGGTCTGGGCAAATTCGGCGGAGCCGAGATGACCCTAGGCTCGGACCTGGACCTGCTGTTCGTCTACGATCCTTCAAACGACGATCTGGCGGTCAACGCGGCGGACTATTTTGGCCGGATGGCGCAGAAGCTCACCCAATTGCTGGTCGAGGCGCCGGACTGGCGCATGGCCTATGAGGTCGACTTCCGCTTACGGCCGCATGGCGAGGACGGTCCTTTGGCCACCTCGCTGTCGGGCCTGAAGCATTATCTGTCGACCGAGGCGTGGGTGTGGGAACTGCAGGCGCTGACGCGGCTTCGCGCCATCGCCGGCTGCGAGCGCCTCGCCCGCGAAACCGCCGAGGCCGCTCTGGACGCGATGCAGCGGCGTTGCCGCGCGATCGATCCGTGCGCCGAGGTCGGCGCCATGCGAGCCCTGCTCGAGATCGAGCGGCCGGCGCGTTGCGACTGGGACCTGAAACTTCGTCCGGGCGGCCTCGTGGATATCGAATTCATCGTCCAGGCGCTGCAACTGGTCAGCGCCAAGAACGGCCGACCGATGATGGTGGCCAACACCGGCCAGGCCCTGATCGAACTCGAACGGGCCGGCTATCTGAGCAAGGACAAGGCGCGCCGCCTGGTCGGCGCCTGGCGGCTGATTTCCAGTTTTCGCCAGTTGCAAAGCGCGATGGGCGTGTCGGATTTGAGCCGGCTCAAGGGCGCGGAAAAGGCGGCCCTGGAGGCCATGACCGGGCTCAGCCCCGGCATGGCGCGTACCCGTCTCCTTGCGGCTTGCGACCGCGTGCGAGGCCTATTCGAAGCGCTTGTCGGCCCCGTCGAAGTCGAACAGGCCGCCTAAATCCACTCAGTAGCAAAACGGCCCGGCTTGGCGCGCCGCGGTCTCCCGCTGGGCGCCCACGCCGAGCCGCTTCGGCTAGTGGTCGGGCCCTAGACGACAGAGCCGCCGCGCAAGGCGCGGGCGATGAAACTCACGACCAGCAGAACCAAGAACACCATGAAGAGGATTTTGGCGATCGAGGCCGCCAGCCCGGCCAGGGCGAAGAATCCGAAAAAGCCGGCGACTAAAGCCAAGATCAAAAACGTCAAAGCCCAACCAAGCATTGGTCTAACTCCAGCCAAGAAGATCGATGGACATATAACGTGCGTGGCTGTGCGCTGTTCCGCCCGCCGCCAAGCGAGGCGCGGTTGAAGGCCCGCCCCGGCCACGGTCTTCCGGATGGCTCTTGCGCGGCCGGGCCTGCCGGAGAACAATTGCAAGCTGTCGCCCTTGGGCGCGCTTCTCTCAGAGCCAATTCGGCCCAAGCGCGCTAAGAGGCCCGGACACCGCGATCAACGCCACGGAGACATCATGAAAGAAAAGCTTATCAGCCTCGCCGCCATGGCGCTGGTGGCCTGCGCCGGCTGGATGGCGCCGCAGTCCCTGCGCGCGGCCGACTCCACCGACAGTATTGTCGAGGGCTTCAAGATGGTCGAGGTGGCGTCGGTGGCTGACGCCATGGAGCAGCTTTACGGCCAGCGCAATTACATGTCCCATGCCATGCGGCCCCTGGCGACGGCCAAGTTCGCGGGCCGGGCGCTGACCGTACAGATGAAGCGCGAAGACCACCAGGAAGGCGCCAAGGCCTCGCAGGGCATGTTGGACGCGATCGACGCCGGCGCGCCCGGTTCGGTCTACGTCATGGTGCTGCCTGACGGCGACAACTTCGCCGGCATTGGCGGGCTGATGGCGACTGCGATGAAGTCGCGCGGGTTTGTCGGCGCGGTGGTCGACGGCGGGGTGCGCGACCTGCCGCAGATCGCGAAGATCCAATTCCCGGTGTTCAGCCGCACGATCGTGCCGTCGACCACCATCGGCCACTATCGCTTCGTCGGCGCCAACGTGCCGGTGGTGTGCGACGGCATCAAGGTCAACGCCAACGACATCATCGTCGCCGACATGGACGGCGTGGTGGTGGTGCCGCAGGAGAAGGCCGCCGAGGTGCTGAAGAAGGCGCAGGAGCTCGATTTCATCGAGCACAGCACCATCCCCTACATCGAGAAGTACCACTCGCTGAAGGAAGCGGTCGAAAAGTTCGGCCGTATCTAGGTCTATCGGCCGGCGCGGCGGCTCAGCGGAACAGGCTGAGACCGACCGCGTCGCCCAGGGCCCGGTAGCCCGCGTCGTCGCCGTGCAGATGATCCCCGGCGTCGAACGCGGGCAGCAGCCGGCCGGGATTGTCGGGGTCGCTCCACGCCCGGTCGAAGTCGATCACCCCGTCGAATGCCCCTGAGGCGCGGATCCAGGCGTTGATCGCCTGGCGGTCGATCTCGCCCTGCGCCGTGTATAGAAACGAGCCCTGATAAGGCGTCAGCGTCGCGCCGAAGACCTTGATCCCATGCGAGTGGGCGCGAACGATGATCTGCCGGTCGGCGGCCATCACGGCCAGCGCGGTGGGCGAGGGCGCAGGCGCCGGCTCTGGCGCGGCGTCCGCCGGCGGCTTAGGCTCGAAACCCAAGTCATTGATGCCCTCAAACAGGATCAGATAGGCCGCGCCCGGCGCCGCCAGCACGTCGCGGTCGAACCGGGCCAGGGCGCTGGGGCCGGTGTGCTCGGCCAGCACCTGGTTGCCGCCGATGCCCAGGTCGATCACGCCCAGCGCCGGTCGCCCCCCGCGCGTCGCCAGCCGTTCGGCGAGCCGGTCGGGCCAGCGCCGGTCGGCGTCCCGCGTGGAGCTGACGCCGTCGGTCAGGGAATCGCCCAAGGCGACGATGGTCTGGCCGCCCGCGCTTGCGCTCACGTCCACCCCGGTCAAGAACGGGCGCACGGTGAAGGTCGAGTCCGGCGTGAAGGCTTCCGCGCCGGTGAAGTCGCCGGGGGCTGACAGATAGCCCGTCGCCAGACCCGCGCCGTGACAGGTGCACGGCCCCGCCGCCGCGGGCAGAAATAGGCTTATGACCAGGCGCGCGAGCGGCAGGGCGGCCAAGTCCACCGGGTCGCTGATCAGAGGCGCGCCGGGCCCGATCACCGCCGACTCCGCGCCGGAAAAGGTCACCGTCCGGTCGGTCCCCGGCAAGACCGCGCCATCGGCGTCGGCCAGGGCGACATGCGCCGCGCCGACGGTCAGCGGCGAGGATCCGAATTCGTTGCTGAGCCGAAGTCGCACCTGCGATCCGCCGGCGCTGAGGCGCACCACCTGGCGAAGGGTTCGGCCGGCGAACGGCTCGCCGCGACCGACGGCGTAGGGCGCCGCCGCCCATGACCCGATCCAGCTTTTAGTCGTTTGCGCCTCGGCGAACCCCGCGCCGGCGAGGGCCGACAAAACGCCGATCATAAGGCATCGCAACATGGCGTACGCTCGAACGGGCAAAGGCCGGGGACCGCAGAACAAAGGTCCTGTAGATCTTTTCGTCCTAGCCGACCCAGCGGAACAGGGCGAGATGCGAAAGACGCGAAGCGGCAAAGCGCTGAGCCGGCGCCGGTTTCTGGGCCACGCGGCCGCCGGCTCCATGATTGCCTGTGAAGCTCCGCCGCCCGCCGCCGCCCGCGCCCTGCAAGCGCCGCCGCGCTTAAGGCCGTTCGACGACGACTGGCGGTTCTGGCGCGGCGACTTGGCCGGCGGCGAAGCGGCCGACCTGGATGACAGCGGCTGGCGGCGGCTCGACCTACCGCACGACTGGAGCATCGAGGACCTGCCCGGCAATCCGGCCCGCGCCGATGATTGGGCCCCGCCCGCAGCCCTCTGGAATCCGGTCGCGCGGCCCCTGCCGCCCGGCCAATGGTTGGCGCCGCAAGTCTTGGCCGAAGGGCCGCGCGGTCCGCCGCTCAAGGTCGGGCCGTTCGACGCCGCGGCCAGCGTCACCGGTTTCGACTCCGGCTGGACGGTCGGCGGGACCGGCTGGTACCGCAAGCATTTCGCCCTGCCGGATCTGGCCCCGAACAGTCAGGTCGAGTTGCGCTTCGACGGGGCCTTCATGCTGGCGGACGTGTGGCTTAACGGCGCGCCGCTCGCCTCCCATTTCAATGATTTCACGCCGTTCGTGGTCGACCTGACCGCGACGCTGCGCCCTGGCGACAACGTACTGGCGGTGCGGGTGCGCAATGAAGGCAAGACCGCGCGCTGGTATTGCGGCGCCGGCCTCTATCGCGGCGTGGGGCTGGCCGTGACCGGACCTGTGCGCCTGCCCAAGGACGGGGTGACGGTGATCGTGACCGAGATCGCGCCCGGCTTGGCCCGGCTGGAGGTGTCGGTCGAGGTCGAGAACCGCACGGCGGGCCAGCCGCCATGCCAGGTGCAGATCGCCGTTTCCGGCCCCGACGGCCGCGTGCTCGCCGGCGCCGGCCAGGCGGCGGTTCTGGAGCCCGACGCCGTGAGCGTGGCGCGCCTGACCCTGACCCTGCCCGATCCGATCCTGTGGTCGCCAGATCATCCCGCGCTGTACCGGCTGGAGGCGTGGGTCCAGGCCGAGGGCCAGCCGGAAGATCGCGACAGCGTGCGTTTCGGCGTGCGCGCCATCGCACTCGACGCTGAGGCGGGGCTAAGGATCAATGGCGAGCCGGTCAAGCTCAAGGGCGCGTGCCTGCACCACGACAACGGCCTGCTGGGCGCGGTGGCCATCGCGCGGGCCGAGCGGCGCAAGGTCGAATTGCTCAAGGCCAAGGGTTTCAACGCCGTCCGCTGTTCTCACAACGCCCATTCGCCGGCCCTGATGGACGCTTGCGACGAACTGGGCCTGCTGGTGATCGACGAGTTCTTCGACGCCTGGGAGACGCCCAAGCGCGCCGATGACTACGCCCGCTATTTCGCCGACCATTGGAAGGACGACCTGGCGGCGGGCGTGCGCCGCGACCGTAACCGTCCGTCGGTGATCCTATGGAGCCTCGGCAACGAGATTCCCGAATGCGCCACGCCGCGCGGGGTCGAGATCGCCGCCGCCCTGCGCGACGCCGTGCGGGCGCTCGATCCCAGCCGGCCGGTCACCGAGGCCCTGGCGCCTGGCGTCTTTGGCGCTCGCGCCGCCGCGGCGCGACAGGGGTTAGACGTGGCCGGCTACAACTACATGGCCTCGGTCTACGAGGCCGAGCGCGCGGCTGATCCCGGCCTGATCGTGGTGGGGACCGAGCAGTGCGCGCAGTTCATGCACGACGCATGGCGCAAGGTGCAGGCCTATCCGTGGGTGATCGGCGACTTCGCCTGGACCGGGATCGACTACATCGGCGAAGTCGGCTCGGGCTCCTCCCAATTGCGCGGGGCGGGCGATGTCCTGCCCCCGGAGCGCGCCCTGACCATCTTCCTATGGAACTATCCGGCCTTCGTGTCGGGCTGCGGCGACCTGGACCTGACCGGCCGGCCCAAACCCCAGTCCTTTTACCGCGACGTGTTGTGGGGGCGCAGCCCCCTGGAGTTGCTGGTGCAGCGGCCGCTCCCCGACGGCATGGTCGAGCAGGTCGGCAGTTGGGGCTGGCATGACGAGCTCAAGAGCTGGACCTGGCCGCAGGCCGAGGGCCAGACGCTGACCGTGCGGGCCTACAGCGGGGGCGACGAGGTGCGCCTGTCGCTCAATGGGCGCGAGATCGGCCGCCGCCCCCTGACGCCCGCCGACAAACTCAAGGCCGAGTTCGCCGTCCCCTATGCGCCGGGCGAACTGATCGCCGTGGCGTTCAGCCAGGGGCGCGAGATCGGGCGGCAGAGCTTGGCGACCGCCGGCCCTCCGGCGCGCGTGCGCCTGACGCAGGAGCCCGGCGCGGTGGGGCGCTCGCGCCAGGACCTTGCCTATGTCGTCGCCGAGGTGCTCGACGAGCGAGGGCGGCTGTGCCCCGACGCGATGGTTCCCTTGGCGTTCAAGGTCTCGGGCCCGGCCGAACTGGCGGCGGCGGGCTCGGCCAACCCTCGCGGGCTGGAGAGTTTCCGCGACCCGTTCTGCCGCACCTTCCATGGGGTCGCGCAAGCCATTGTCAGGCCGACGGGCCGCGCGGGGATGGTGAGCGTCGAGGTCGTGGCCACGCCCCTGCGCGGCGAGCGATTGCGCATCCGCCTCGATTGAGCCCCTCAGCTTTTGGCTTCGCGGTCGATCAGCGCGCGCTTGCGCTCCAGGCCCCAGGCGTAGCCCGACAAGGCGCCGTCGGCGCGCACCACGCGGTGACACGGAATGGCCAGGCCGATGGGATTGGCGCCGCACGCGCGCCCGACCGCGCGCACCGCTTGTGGCGCGCCGATGGCGCGGGCGATGTCGGCGTAGCTTGCGGTCGCGCCCGGCGGAATCCGGCGCAGCGCCTGCCAGACGCGCTGCTGGAAGGCCGTGCCGCGAATGTCGAGGGGCAGGTCGAGGTTTACGCCGGGTCGTTCGACGAAGCCCACCACCTGGGCCACCACGCGTTCATAGTCGGCGTCGGCGCCGACAAGTTCGGCCCTGGGGAAGCGGTCATGCAACTGGTCGATCAGCGCCTGCGGATCGTCGCCCAGGAAGATGGCCGCCACGCCGATCGGGCTGGAGGCGACCAGGATCGCGCCGAGCGAGGTTTGGCCCACGGCGAAGCGCAGGGTCTCGCCTGCGCCGCCGGCCCGGTAGCGCTTGGGTTTCATGCCCAGCATCGCGTCAGCCTTTTCATAGAAGCGCCCGCTGGAGCCGAAGCCGGCCTCGTGCAGCGCCTGGGTGACGGGCGCGCCCGCGGCGAGGGCGTCGCGCGCCCGGCCCGCGCGGCGGGCGTCGGCGTAGGCCTTGGGCGTCAGGCCGGTGGCCGCCTTGAACAGGCGGTGGAAATAAGGCCCGGTGAGGCCAACCGCGCCGGCCAGATCATCGAGCGAGGGCGGCTCCTCGCTGCGCTCGATCAGTCGGCACGCCTGGGCGACCAGGCTTGCCGTGTGAGCGTCCGCAGAGGCGTCCTCCGGGTGGCATCGCTTGCAGGGGCGAAAGCCGGTGGCGCGGGCGGCGGCGAGCGTGTCGTGCAGCCGCACGTTGGCCGGATTGGCGGTGCGTGAAGGGCATGATGGACGGCAGTAGATACCGGTGGTCGCCACGGAATACCAGAACTGGCCGTCGGCCGAACGGTCGCGCGCCACCACGCGCGCCCAGCGCGGGTCGTGGGCGGTCTGGCCCCGCCGATCCGTTCCGGTCTGGTCGGTGTGGGCGTGGGCGATTGCGCGCGTCATGGAAACCTCGGTGCGTCCAACCGGACCACCTTGCCCCGATATAGCGGCCCGGACGCTCCGGCTCTTGCGCTCAATTCCGATTTATCCGCCGGGAGTCCAGCCCGCCGCCGGCTTGCTCAGGCGGGCGACGCGCTGGGCCAGCAGCTTGTCGAATTCCGCCTGGCTCATCTTGAGCAGCTTGGGATGGGCGGCGACGTACTTGCGCAGGCCCTCGTACTTGTCCGGGCTCCAGCCGCCCTCGAAGGCGGCGCCGTTGGCCCCCGACTTGTTGAGCTCGAAGTTGTACGCGTCCTCAAGACCGGTAAATTCGGCGTTGCTGATGGCGTCCTCTGCCAGATAGGCCGGGATCACCAGCACCCCCTCGGGCTTGGCCAGCACCATGTCGCCCGGCAGCACCGTGGCGCGGCCGATGTGGATCGGGGCGTTGACGCTGACCAGCTGCATCTGGGCCCAGCTGCCGGGGTCCTCCTCACGGTAGAAGCCGTTGAAGTCGGGGATCTCGCGGTTCTCGGCCTGGTCGCGTATGGCCGCGTCGAATACGAAGCCGCCGCCCGGGCCTTCCTTGGCTGCGATGGCGTTGCCCAGGTTCGAGCCGATGATCGTGCCCTGGACGATCTTGCCGTAGCCGTCGACGATCCACAGGTCGCCCTTGTCCAGCATGGCGATCGGCCAGCCGTTGTTGGACAGATTGGCGCGGCCTTCCTTGACACCCTCGTCGTGCATCGCCTGGGCCATGTCCGGCCGCATCGGCAGGTACTGGGTGGTGACGGCGCGCCCGGCGAAGGGCTTGTCGATGTGCAGCGCCTTCCAGCCCTGCTCGTACTGGTTCACGAAGCCCTTGTCGCGCAGGTAGCCCCACAGGTCCTCAATCGAGATGTCGAGAGCGCGCTTCAACAGGTCGTCGGACAGTTTGGGCCGGCCGTCGGGGAAGCGCTCGCCGGTCCAGGCCTGGGTGTAGAACAGGATCTGGTCGCGGGTCTGGGTCACCTGGGCGGCCGCGGGACGGGCCGGCGCACCGGCCGCCAACGCCACCGCGCCAAGGGCGACGGCCACGGTCGCGACAAGGGGGCTTCTCATGGGCTGTTTCCTCCGCGCGTGGGACGAGGCTGATCGTTGGCGTCAGCCCGGCAGGCTTACCATCTGGCCTTGGAATTCCTAGAGGTTCAGCCGGCCTTGCGCGAGAGCTTGCGGGCTTTCTTGGCCGGCGCGACGGTCTTGGCCTTGCCCTCCAGGCTGGCGCGCAGCGCCGCCATCAGGTCGACCACATTGGTGTCTTCCGGCTCCGCCACGGCCTGGACCTTGTGGCCCTTCTTCTTGCGCTCGATCAGAGCCCGAAGCGCCTCTTCATAGCGGTCGACGAACTTGGCTGGGTCGAACGGGCCTTTGCGCTGGGCGATGATCTTTTCGGCGATGTCGATCATCTCCGGATCGGGCTCGACGGCGGCGATGCCGGCGAAGACGTCGGACGACTGGCGCACCTCGTCTTCCGTGCGCAGGGTGTAGGCCAGTATGCCCTTGCCCCGCGGCTCCAGCGCCAGGATGCGTTCGCGCACCCCGATCACCACGCGGCCGATGGCGATCTGGCCCGAGCGACGCATGGCCTCGCGCACCACAGCGAACGGCTCCTGGGCCATCTTGCCCTCGGGCGCGACGTAGTAGGGCGTGTCCCAGTACAGCCGGTCGATCTCATCGGCCGGCACAAAGCGGTCGATGTCGATGGTCTTGGTGCTTTCCAGCCGCACCGCGCGGATCTCGTCGTCGCTCAGCAGGATGTATTCGCCCTTGGCCACCTCGTAGCCCTTGACCAGCTTGGACCGCTCGACCGGGCCGGTGTCGGGGTCGATGGTCTGCATGCGGATGCGGTTGTGGGTGGCGGGATTGATCAGGTTGAAATGCACCTCGCCGCCCGCGTCGGTCGCTGCGTAGAGCGCCACGGGACAGGTGACGAGCGAAAGCTTGAGGTGGCCTTGCCAGGTGGAGTGTTGGGCCATGATCGGACATCCCAGGGCAGGACCCAGCCTGCGTTCAGCCGACTCAACGAGCGGTCCGCCGATTCGTTCGCTCTCCGGCGTCTCGCCCGTGGATCGACCGTGGGCTAGGCTCGTTGAACAGGCGAGGCGCGCAGCAGCCCGGATCGGTCATGGCCACCACCAAACTCGTCGACTACGCCAAGAAGCGCGATTTCAGCCAGACGCCCGAGCCCTCCGGCCAGGCGGCCGTGGCGCCGTCGCAGGCCTTGCGCTTCGTGATCCAGAAGCACGCCGCCAGCCATCTGCACTTCGACCTGCGCCTGGAATACGACGGCGTTTTCCGCTCATGGGCCGTGCCCAAAGGCCCCTCGCTCGATCCGCACGACCGGCGCCTGGCTGTGCAGGTCGAGGACCATCCGCTGGCCTATGGCGACTTCGAGGGCACAATCCCCAAGGGCCAGTACGGCGGCGGCACGGTGATGCTTTGGGACCGGGGCTATTGGGCGCCGGAAGCGGGCTTTGAGGACATCGGCAGGGCGCTGGACAAGGGCGAGTTGAAGTTCGTGATGGAAGGCCAGCGCATGCACGGCTCGTGGGTGCTGGTGCGCACGCGCTTCGAGGGCAACGGCAAGCCCAACTGGATGCTGATCAAGCACCGCGACGTCGCCGCCGTGGCTGGCGACGAGGGGCCGACGGGCCAGGACCGGTCGGTCGCCTCGGGCCGGACCATGGCCGAGATCGAGGCGGGCACGGGCAAGGCCGCTAGCCCGTTCATGACCGACGCCGGCGCCAAGCCCGGCGCGGTGTGGCGCACCGACCAGGCGCATCCTCGCAAGGCGGCGGCGCAATCAGAGCCCAAGACCAAGACAAAGACCAAGGCCAAGCCAGGCCGCGCGGCCAGCGCCATGCCGGACTTCATCGAGCCCGAACTGGCCAAGGCGGTGGAGGGGCCGCCGGCCGGCGCCGGGTGGGCGCACGAGATCAAGTTCGACGGCTATCGCGTGCAGCTGCGGGTGCAGGGGGGCAAGGCCGTGCTTAAGACGCGCAAGGGGCTGGACTGGTCGCGGCGCTTCCCCGAGATCGTGGCGGCCGGCGCGGGCCTGCCGGACGGCATCCTCGACGGCGAGGTCGTGGCGCTGGACCAGACCGGGGCGCCGGACTTCGCCGCCCTGCAGGTCGCTCTGGCGGACGGCCCAACCGCCAACCTCGTGCTGTTCGTGTTCGACCAGTTGTTCGATCAAGGCGAGGATCTGCGCGACCTGCCTCTGTCCGAGCGCAAGGAGCGCCTGCGCGCCACGCTCGAGCACGCCCCGGTCAATATCCGCTTCGTCGATCATTTCATCACCGCCGGCGACGCGGTGCTGCAGTCGGCCTGCCGCATGCACCTGGAGGGCGTGGTGTCCAAGCGGCTGGACGCGCCCTATCGCTCGGGCCGCAACGGCGACTGGGTCAAGTCCAAGTGCCGGGCGGGCCACGAGGTGGTGATCGGCGGCTACGCCACCACAAAGGGGGCCTTCCGCTCGCTGATCGTGGGCGTAAACCGCGACGGGCGCCTGATCCATGCCGGCCGGGTCGGCACCGGCTTCGGGCGCGACAAGGTCGCGCGTCTGCTGCCCAAACTCAGAGCCATCAAGACCGAACAGTGCCCGTTCTTCGGCAAACTTCCGCCGCGACAGGGCGGCGAGGCCCACTGGGTGCGGCCCGAACTGGTGGCCGAGATCGAGCACGAGGGCTTCACCGCCGATGGCATGGTGCGCCAGGGCGCGTTCAAGGCCCTGCGCGAGGACAAGCCGGCCAAGGACGTGGAGGCCGAGACGCCCGCGCCGGTCACCACCGAATTGAAGGAACCCCAGCCCGCCGCCATGGCGCCGGCGCGCGCTTCGTCGGCCCGGGCAGTGGTGATGGACGTCAGTCTGTCGCATCCGGACAAGGCGCTATGGCCCGACGGCGGCGACGGGGCCCCGGTGACCAAGCTGGACCTGGCGCGCTATTTCGAGGCCGTGGGCGAGTGGATGCTGCCTCATGTGCGCGGGCGGCCCTGTTCGATGGTGCGCTTTCCCGATGGGATCGAGGCCGAGGAGCGCTTCTTCCAGCGCCATGTGGGCAAGGGCCAGTCGAGCCTGATCACCGCGGTGACCGTCAGCGGCGAGCGCCAGCCCTATCTGCAGTTCGACCGGGTCGAGGCCCTGGTGGCCGCCGCTCAGGTCGGGGCGTTGGAGCTGCATCCATGGAACTGCCGCCCGTTCGCGCCTGACGAGCCGGGACGATTGGTATTCGACCTCGATCCAGCCCCGGACGTGCCGTTCGAGGCGGTGATCGAGGGCGCGCGCGAGGTGCGCGACCGCCTGCAGGACCTGGGGCTGGTGGCGTTCTGCAAGACCACCGGCGGCAAGGGACTGCACGTGGTCACGCCGATCCAGGCCAAGGGGCTGGACTGGCCTGCGGCCAAGGCCTTCGCCAAGGGCGTGTGCCAGGCAGTGACCGACGACGCCCCGGACCGTTATCTGGTGCGCATGGCCAAGAACGAGCGCGCCGGCCGAATCTTCCTCGACTATCTGCGCAACGACCGCATGTCGACGGCGGTCGCGCCCCTGTCGCCGCGCGGCCGGCCCGGCGCGACGGTGTCGATGCCCCTGCCGTGGACCGCCGTGCGCAAGGGCCTCGAGCCCGCCAAGTTCACCGTGCGCACGGCGCCCGACCTGATCGCCCGATCCGCGGCCTGGGAGGACTATGGCGAAGGTGAGCGGCCGCTGGCGCCCGCGATCGAGCGGTTGGCGCGGCGCCGATAGCCGTCATGCGAAAACGCCGGACGCCATGACGGCGCCCGGCGCTGAACAGGTCGAGCCGAAGGCCCGCCGCGCGTCGCTAAATTCGTCCCATCAACAGCAGGACGACCACGACGACGAGCACCAGACCCAGGCCGCCGCTGGGGAAATAACCCCACGACCGGCTGTAACCCCAAGACGGCAGGGCGCCGATCAAGAGTAGAACAAGAACAACGAGCAGAATGGTCCCAAGCATGGCGTTTCTCCATTGTCTGATGTCTCAACGGATTTCAGCTAAGCATGTTCCATTAGCGGGCCGCGGAGATCGACATCGCCCTCCGATCACCTTGAGGCGGAGTTAGAGGGCGCTGTAGGTCAGGCCATAATGGCCGTACACGCTTTGCGCATAGGCGTGGTCGAAGTCGGGCGCGGCGGCGGGCTCAAAGTGCGGCGCGGACTTGATCGTCTCGCGATCGATGTTGACCACATAGCCTTCCAGCCGGGTGTCGTAGATCAGCGATTCCCACGGCAGGGGATAATGGTCCGCGCCCAGGCCCAGGACGCCGCCGAAGGTCAGCACCGCATACTCGACGTGGCCTGAGCGCTTGTTGACCATCAGGCTGCTGATGCTGCCCAGGCGCTCGCCCTCGCCATTGTAGACCGGCGTGCCTTCGACCTTGTCGGACGAGATCAGCGAAGCGGTTTCGGTGTGCGCGATGTCTTGATCGGCCATGGGAGTCCTCCATTTGGCTGGGCGCGCGTGGGCGCGTCGCGACTGGCCAAACAACGCGCTGGGCGACGGAAAGACCGCTGAGGACGCGATCAAATCTCCTTTGGCGCGCTCCGGTCCGGCTCAGGTCGCGGCGGCCGGCTCGCCCAGCGGAAGGTCCTTGCTGCCCGTTTCGGCCGCGCCGTCGGTGCGCTTGAGGCGGGTGAACACCACGGCCGAGAGCACGGTGAACAGGCCGAGCGCCAGGAACGCCCGGTGCAGGCCGTGGATCATCTGAGACGGATCGGCGCGCGCGGCGGCGGGAATGAAGAACACCGTCACCAGGCCCGCGGCGGCGACGCCGAAGCTGATCGACAGCTGCTGGAAGGTGCTGGCGACGGAACTGGCGCTGCTGGTGAATTTGTTGGGGATGTCGGCGTAAACCAGGGTGTTCATGCTGGTGTACTGGGTGGAGGTCAGGCCGCCATAGCAGAAGGCCTGCAGCAGGATCAGCCACAACGGCGTGCCGGGGCTGACGGTCGCGAACAGCATCAGCATCACGCCGAGCAGGACCGTGTTGGCGATCAGCACGGTGCGGTAGCCGAACTGCCGCAACAGCTTGGCGATGACCACCTTGACGCACATCGCCGCCATCGCCTGGGGGATCATCAACAGGCCCGACTGCACCGGGCTCATCCCCAGTCCGATCTGGTACAGCAGGGGCAGCAGGAACGGCGCGCCGCCAATGCCCAGCCGGGTGAAGAAGCTTCCGCTAACCGCCGAGGCGAAGGTGCGCGTCTTGAACAGGCTGAGCCGCAGCAAGGGCGCGCGCTTGCCCCGGGCGTGCAGGCCGTAGCCGAACAGCAGCAGCGCCGACAGGGCCAGCAGGCCGAGGATCTCGGGCGCACCCAGGGAATGGTCGCCGAACACCTCCAGCACATAGGACAACAGCGCGATGCCCGAGCCGAACAGGATCATGCCGATGCCGTCGAGCGGCGGAGTCTTGGCCTGCCGGTAGTCGGGCAGGTGCGTGTAGACCATCAACAGGCCCAGGATCCCGATGGGAATGTTGACGAAGAAGATCAGCCGCCAGTGCAGGTAGCGCACGATCAGGCCGCCCACGAGCGGGCCCAGCATGGGGCCGATCAGGCTGGGGATGGCGACGAAGCTCATCGCCCGGATCAACTCGGACTTGTCGAAGCTCTTGACCAGGGTCAGGCGCCCGACCGGCACCATCATCGCCCCGCCACAGCCCTGCAGGATGCGGCAGGCGACCAGGGCGTGGATGTTGGTGGTCAGGCCGCACAGCAGCGAGCCTAGGGTGAACAGGCCGATAGCCGAGGAGAACACCCGGCGGGTGCCGAACCGGTCGGCCATCCAGCCGCTGAGCGGAATGAATACGGCTAGGCTCAGGGCGTAGCTGGCCAGCACCGACTTCATGCTCAGGGTGGTCACGTTCAGCGCCTGGGCCACCACCGGCACGGCGGTGTTGAGCACCGTGGTGTCGATCGCTTCCATGAAGAAGGCCACGGCCACCAGCCACGGCAGGACCTGCTTGGCGGCGGCGGTCAGCGTGGAAGCGGGGGGCTTGGGCGGCGAGGACAAGGCGGGAACCTCCGAAGGCTCGTCTAGCTTATGGCGTTGCGTCCTGTCCTCACCTTCTGGCGGGCGCGTCCGCCGAAAAGGTGGTTTGATCGAGCCTCTTCAGCGCCCGCCAAGGAGCCCGCCCATGAGCCGCACCGTCGCCGATGTCATGGTCGAAACGCTGGCGCAGGCGGGGGCCCGGCGCTGCTACGGCGTGCCGGGCGACACGCTGAACTATGTCACCGACGCCATCCGCCGCAGCGACATCCGCTGGGTGCATGTGCGCCACGAGGAGGCCGGGGCCATGGCCGCCGGGGCCGACGCCCTCTTGACCGGCGAGCTGGCCCTGTGCGCCGGCTCGTGCGGGCCGGGCAGCCTGCATTTCATCAACGGCCTTTACGAAAGCCACCGCAACCGGGCGCCGGTGGTGCTGATCGCCAGCCAGATCGTGCGCGACGAGTTGGGCTTCGATTTCCCGCAGGAGGTCGATTTCAAGTCGGTCTATTCGGCCGGCACGGTGTTCTGCGAGGAGGTTCGCACCCCGACCCAGGCGCGGCGCATGACCGCCATGGCGGCGCAGGCGGCGCTTTCCAAGCGGGGCGCGGCGGTGCTGATCGTGCCGGTCGACGTGTCCAAGGCCCCCGCGCCGGACGAGCCCGCCTTCGCCGTTCACCGCGCCCAGCCGGTGGTGCGGCCGAGCGACGCCGAACTGGCGCGCATCGCCGAAGCGATCAACGGCGGCAAGCGCGTGGCCATCTATGGCGGCGCCGGCTGCCAGCACGGCCGCCAGCAGGTGCTGGAGCTGGCGGAAAAGCTGTGCGCCCCCATCGCCCGCACCTCCAAGGCCAAGGATTTCCTGGAATACGACAACCCGTTCGACGTGGGCATGACCGGGGTGTTCGGCTCGGACGGCGGCTATCACGCCCTGATGAGCTGCGACGTGCTGCTGCTGCTTGGCTGCGACTTCGCCTGGCGCCAGTTCTATCCGAGCAAGGCGACCATCATCCAGATCGACCTGGAGGGCGCGCACCTGGGCCGCCGCCATCCGGTGGACATCGCCGCGGTGGGCGACATCGGCGCGACGCTGGAGGCCCTGACGCCCCTGGTCCACGCGCGCGCCGACCGCGCCTTCCTCGACGACTGCCTCAAGCACGAGCGCAAGGCCGAGGACGCTCAGGATAAACGCGCGGTGGCCGGCAAGAGCGGGGTGGTTCACCCGCAGTACCTGACCGAGCTGATCTCCAAGCACGCCCAGCCCGACGCGGTGGTCACCGCCGACGGCGGCTCGCCCATGGTATGGTGCCTGCGCCACATCGCCTCGACCGGTCTGAACCGCACGATTGTCAGCCTCAGCCACGGCACCATGGCCAACGCCATGCCCCAGGCCCTGGGCGCCCAGGCGGCCTATCCGGACCGGCAGGTGATCTCCATGTCGGGCGACGGGGGCTTGGCCATGCTGATGGGCGACCTCTTGACCACGGTGCAGGAAAGCCTGCCGATCAAAATCGTGGTGTTCAACAACGGCTCGCTCGGCTTCGTCGAGCTGGAGCAGAAGGTCGAGGGCCTGCTCGACTCCTACACCAACCTGACCAACCCCGACTTCAGCCGCGTGGCCCAGGCCATCGGCCTGTGGGGCCGCCGCGTTGATAAGCCCGACGAGCTTGAGGCCGCCGTCCGCGACTGGCTGGCCCAGCCGGGCCCGGCCCTGCTCGACGTGGCCACCGACCGCTACGAGCTGGTCATGCCGCCCAAGGTCGAGGCCGGCCAGGTGTTCGGCATGGCGCTCTATTCGGCCAAGGGCGTGCTCTCAGGCCGCGGCGGCGAGGTGGCGGAGCTGCTCAAGGGGGCGGTGAAGCCGTAGAAGGCGCGAAAGGATTGTCCGGGCGCTTGGACCGGCAGTTGCTGGCTTGCGACCCTGAGATGACCTTCGCCTCGTCACCCCTTCAATGGGTGATACTGGAACATCCAGGTCTCCGTCGCGACCTTGCCGGCCACGGTCAGTTGCAGCCTGAGCTCCACCGGATCGTCGCCCGCCGCGTCGGCCAGGTCGAACTGGGCGCGCCAGTGGCCGGGCACGCCGTCGGGGACGGCCTCGACCAGCCTGTAGTCGGTGAAGCGCCCGCGCGAGGTCTGCAGCGCCATCTCAGGCTTGACCCCGAAGGGCAGGGTGGCGAGCGGGCCGCCCAGGAATTCGACCATGAACTTGGTCTGGCCGGGTGGGCGGGGCTGGCCGGGCTGGCCGCCGCGGCCCAGGCGGGTGGCCACGCAGCGCGCCAGGTCGGTGGGGAAGGGCTCGTCGGCCAGCCAATAGAGGCGGAAGCTGAGATCGAACTCGGCGCCCGGAGCGGGTTGGGTCTGCGGAACCCAGCAGGCCACGATGTTGTCGTGGATCTCGTCGTCGGTCGGCAGCTCGATCAACTGCACCGCGCCCTTGCCCCAGGCGCCCTTGGGCTCGACCCACAGGCTGGGCCGGCGGTCGTAATAGACCCCGTCCAGATAGTGGTCGAAATTGCGATCGCGCTGGAGCAGGCCGAAGCCCTTGGGGTTGTCGTCGGCGAAGGCCGAGGCGGCGTTGCGCGGCGGGTCGTTCAGCGGCCGCCACAAATGCTCGCCCCAGCCGGTCCACATGGCCAGGCCGTCGGAATCGTGCACCTCGGGCCGCCAGTCGATGGCGGTCGGCTTGGCCGTCTCGGAGAACCAGTACATCGAGGTCAGGGGCGCCAGGCCCAGGCGCGCAACCGGGCGGCGCAGGATCAGCATCTGGTCGACGTCCATCACCACGCCCGCGCCGCGCGTCATGGCGAAGCGGCACGCGCCCGTGACCGAGGGGCCTTCGAGCAGGGCGCTGACCACCAGGGTGTCCGATCCGGGCTGCGGCCGCTCGATGTACATGCGGGTGAAGGCGGGGAACTCCTCGTCCTTGCCGGCGACGGCGGTGTCGAGCGCGATGGCGCGGGCGGACAGGCCGTATTGATAGAGCTGGCCGATGGCCCGGAAATAGCTGGCGCCGAGGAAGGCCGCCCAGTCATTCTTGCGCCAGTCGAGCTTGCCGTCCGACGGCTCCTGCACGCGCAGGCCGGCGAAGCCCGCGCCCTGGGGCAGGCGTCGGGCGGGCGAGTCGGGCGGCAGGTGGAAGTCGTCCTGGCTATAGACCACCTCGCGCGCCTGGCCCCGCTCGACCGCGAACATCTGCACCGGGCTTTGGAAATAGAGGCCCAGGTGGAAGAAGGTGACGGGGAAGCGGCTGTCCTTGAACAGGGCCTTGTCGGTGTCGAAGGCGATCTTGCCCCAGGCTTCGTAGTCGATCCGCTTGAGCACATCCGGCGCCGGGGCGAGTGGGGCCGTATAGGGCTTGGCCGCCGCCGCGCGTGCGATCGCCTTGAGCCGTTCGAAGTCGAAGGCGAAAGGCGCGCCCAGCTTCAGGCCCGGCCCGGCCGCCAGGGCGCAGCGGGGCTCGGCGGCTGAAAACAGCGCCGCCAGGCCCGATAGCCCGGCCAGCAGGGAACGGCGTTCGATCGGGGCGGTCATGTATCCTCTTGGGGCCGGGCGCGATACCTTAGCGCTAGAAATCGGCTTTACCCGCACTCGGGTTCCGTGACGGGTTTAGCGCGGCGCTCAGGCGAGACCGGGGCGCCCGACCACGCTGATCACGACGATCAGGATCGACAGGGCGGCCAGGTGCGCGCCGAGGTCGATCAAGGTCACGTCGAAGGGGTGGAAGAACTGCAGGATGAAGGCGGCGAGGGCGGCCACGCCGGTCGCGCCGACGGCGGCCACCAGGCGCGGCTGCAGCGGCCGGGCGCGGCGCAAGCTGAACAGCAAGGCGCCGCCCAGCACCGCGCCCACGCCCAACAGGAACACCATGCAATGGCTGCTCGCGCCCAGCCGCCAGCCATGGGCGGTCTGTTCGGTCCAATATTTCCAGCAGCCCAGACCGCTGGCGCTCAGCCACAGGGCCGCGAACGGCGCGGGCAGCAGGGCCCAGGCGCGCGGGCGGTCGGGCACAGACAAATGGAAGGCGGCCACCACGCCCGCCACCCCCGTGGCGAGGGTGGAGACCAGCTCGACCGCCAGGCGCGGGTCGGACGCCCGTTCGGCGAACAGCGACAGATTCGACAGCTTCAGAATCAGGGCGGCGCAGATCAGGGCGACCGTCCCTAGCCACAGCAAGGCGCGCGTCATCGGCGGGGCCAGGCGGCGCACAGGCTCGGCCGCGGCGGCCAGATCGGCGATCAGGTCCTCGGTGTTGCGGCTCACTCCGGCGCCCTCGCCTTCAGGCGCAGGGCCTTGATCGCCCGGTGAACGCTCACCTTGAGCGCCCCGACCGACTGTCCCGACACGGCCGAAGCCTCCAGCAGCGACATCTCCTTGACCTTCACGAGTTCCAGCGCCTCGCGCTGGGCCTGGGGCAGGGCGGCGACCAGGGCCGCCAGGGCCTGGGCGGCGTCCTGCGCCTGCACATCCTTGTTCGCCGCAGGGTCGGCAAAAGTTTCATACGCATGCTCGTCGCTTGTTTCGCGCGCGCGCAGCCGTCCGTGCCGGCGCAGGGAGTCGATCGCGCGCCGGTCGCAGATGGCCGCCAGCCAGGGGCTGAACGGGCGGGCGGGCTCATAGGTGTGGCGCACGCGGTGCAGGGTCAGCAGCACGTCCTGCACGATGTCCTCGCACCGGTCCGGGTCGCGGCACCGACGGCGCGCCAGCACGCGCAGGAAAGGCAGGATGTTGCGCAGCAGCCGCGCATAGGCGGCGTTGTCGCCGTCCTGGGCCGCCGCCATCCACAACGCCCACTGGCGGTCCTGCTCGAGGCCCGTCATGCGGCCCTGGTCTCCCCCGGCGAAAAATCTTTCCAAGCATCGTGTAACCTTGGCCGGGGCGCAACGAACAACTGGATGCGGGGCGATGAGGCCTCGCTTGAAACCCCACTGTTCGGAGACGTCCCATGAGCCCCATCAAGATCGCCGCCGGCGCCGCCCTCAGCGCCCTGGCCCTGTCCGCTGTCGCCGCCCACGCCCAACCCGTCGCCCAGCCGGGCGGATACGAGAAGTGCTACGGCATCGCCAAGGCCGCCAAGAACGACTGCGCCGCCGGCGCGCACTCCTGCGCCGGTCAGGCGACCATGAACATGGACAAGTCCTCGTTCGTGTTCCTGCCCAAGGGCGCCTGCGAGAAGATCGCCGGCGGCTCGCTGATGGCGGGCAAGTAGGCCCAGCGTCCAGGCTTGAAGGACCGGCGTCATGACCGCGCACATCCCCCTGCACACGCTTGACGCCGCGTCCTCCCGGCCGATCCCCGCCCTGGCCGGGATCGGCCTGCGCCTGCCCCATCATCGCTTCGTCCGCGAACACCGGCCGGACGTCGCGTGGCTGGAGGTGCATCCCGAGAACTATATGACGCCGGGTCTGGCCGACGAACTGGCCGCTTTCGCCGATCGCTATCCCCTTTCGCTGCACGCGGTGGGCATGTCGCTCGGCTCGGCCCACGGCCTGGACGCCGCGCACCTGGACCGCCTACGCGCCCTTGAGCGGCGCATCCGGCCGGGGCTCATGTCCGACCACCTCTCCTGGAGCGTGGCGAGCGCCGGGGGCGCGGCTCTGGCCCTGCCCGACCTTCTGCCCTTGCCCTACACCGAAGAGGCGCTGGCGGTGGTCATCGCCAACCTCGACCGCGCTCAGCATCGGCTAGGCCGGACGATCCTGGTGGAAAATCCCTCGACCTACCTTCAGTTCGCGGCCTCGACTGTGAGCGAGGCCGAGTTCATGGGCGAGATGGCGCGCGCGACCGGCTGCGGCGTGCTGCTGGACATCAACAACCTCTACGTCAGCGCCATGAACCAGGGTGAGGACCCGTTCGCGGCCCTGGCCGGCTATCTGGCGCACATTCCGGCCCACGCGATCGGCGAGATTCATCTGGCGGGCCACGCCGTGCGAGCCCTGCCGGGCGGCCGACAGGCGCGCATCGACGATCACGGATCGCCCGTCTGCGCCGAGGTGTGGGCGCTTTACGCCGCCGCCCTGGATGGGCTGGGGCCGCGTCCGACCCTGATCGAGTGGGACACCGCCATTCCAGCGTTCGGCGCGCTCCAGGCCGAAGCCGCCATCGCCCAGGGGGTGATGGATACGATGCGGGAGGCGATCCATGGCTGACCTCGCATCCTTGCAAAACCGCATGGCCCAGGGGCTGCTGGCCGGCCGCTACGACGCGCTTGTCGGCGCAATCGTGGCCGGGCCGATTGGCGCCGACGAGGCGCTGGACATCCATCGCGCAACGTCGCTCGGCGGGCTGGTCAAGGCGCTGCGGCTGTCCTTCCCCACGGTCGAGGCGCTCGTCGGCGAGGCCTTCTTCGAACAGGCCGCCCTGGCGTTCGTGACGGCGCAGCCGCCGTCCAGTCCCTGGCTGACCGGCTATGGCGCGGGCTTCGCCGAATTCCTGCGTGGGCATGGGGGCGCGCAGGCCCTGGCCTATTTGCCGGACGTGGCGCGCTTTGACTGGGCGGTCGAGGCCGTGGCCGCCGACGCGCTGGGCGAAGACGGGCTGCGGCTCGATCTCGGCGACGCGGTGCTGACCCTCGACGCTTCCCTTCGGATGCTCGCTTTTGAGCATCCCGCCCTCGACATCCGCGATGCGGTAGAGGCCGGCGATGAGGCCCTGGCCGCGTTGGACCCGGCCCCCCGACGCCAGGCCGCCGCTCTTTGGCGCGCCTCCGAGGGCGCTGGCGTGCGTTCACTCGCCCCGCTCAGCGCCGCCTTCCTGTCGGCAATCCTGTCCGGCGGCGACGTCGAGGCGGTCGTTTCAGCGGGCGCCGACCTGACCGTCCTGCAAACCGATGTGTTCCGCGCACCGTTCGCGCGCCTGACCCTCAAAGCCTGACACCCACAGCCAACCTCAAGGAGCCGGCCATGATCCCGTTCGCCAAACCTATCCGCGCCGCGTTCGCTGCGCTTGACGCCACGCCCTATGACGTGATCGCGGTGATCGCGCGCGCGGCGACCTTCAGCGTGTTCATCCGCTCGGGCACGGAAAAGCTGTCGGATTGGAGCGCGACCCTGATGCTGTTCCAGTACGAATACCACACGCCCGTGCTGCCCCCGGTGCTGGCCGCCTATATGGCGACCACGCTGGAGATCGGCTGTTCCAGCCTGATCCTGCTGGGTCTGTTCACTCGAGGCGCTGCGCTGCTGCTACTGGGCATGACCGCGACGATCCAGCTGTTCATTTATCCCGACGCGTGGCCGACCCACATTCAGTGGTTGGCCTTCATGATCGTGCTGGTCCTTCGTGGACCGGGTCGATTGTCGCTCGACGCCCTGGTGGGGCCGCGGCTGCTGGGCCCAGCCGCGCCGGTCGCACCGGTGGGGATGGCCCAAGCCGTGGGCCCGACGCATTGAGGCTTGCCGCGGCCCACAACCGATGGCTTCATCCGACGGGCAACGAACTGAAAAACGATTGCATTAAAACGTCGAATAAAGGCTAAGGCTGGCGTGCGCGGATCGATTGCGCCAGCCCTGCTGGACCAAAGTCTCGGCTTGACCGCGCAAGCCTTATCGATGCGCGTCGAACAAACAGAAGGCCCAGGAAACACATGAACAGATTTGGAAAAGCGAGCGTGATCGCCCTCGGCGTGCTGGCGCTCGGAACGGCCGTCGCATCGGCCCAGTCCGCAGCCGACGCGGTCAGCGCTCGGCAGGCCGCGATGAAGACCTTCGGTCCGGACTCCAAGGCGATCGGCGACTACGCCAAGGGCATGGGCGACAAGGCCGCGGCCGCGAAGGCCGCCAGCGATATGGCCGCCACCGCCGCCAAGCTCGAAACCCTTTGGCCGGCGGGAACGAGCTCGACCGACATGCCCGGCGTGAGCCACGCCAAGGCGGCGATCTGGACCGACCACGACGCGTTCGTGGCCAAGTTCGCCGCTATGGCCGATAGCGCCAACAAGCTGTCGGGCGTCATCGCCAGCGGCGCGCCCGCCGACGTTCAGGCGGCCTTCGGCGACTTCGGCAAGACCAATTGCGGCGCTTGCCATTCGATGTATCGCGAAGCGCCGCCGCCCAAGCCACAAGGCTGAGGCGCGCCAAGACCCGACCCGCCGCGGCGCGCCCGCGGCGGGCGCGGTCAGAGCGCCGACGGCGGACCGCCGCGAGGGTGGCGCCCAGGCGTGGGTTGATTGCGAAGCGATCGGCGGCGGCGAACGCCTGCGGCCCGGCGAACCCCGCAATATCGGTCAGGAACACGCTTTCCGCCCTTCGGCGCCTGGCCGTCCGCGCGCGACGGGCCACGCCCACCTGCGCCGACGGCGGTCTTGGTCGATCTATTGACGCATTTTCCCGCTTGCTTGGCTGCGCAAGGCGACATCGGGAGGTTCGATCCGGCCATGGGCCCTGCGCCAAGGAACAACCTTCACATCAGACGCTTATCTAACCGGCCTTGGGGGCGGCGCCGCGATCGCTCGCCATCGCAGACCCTATCGCCGCGTCCGCCCACACCAACGCCAGGAAAACCTCCATGCGGCTGCCCCTGATCGCCCCCGCCGACCTGACGGCCGAGCAAAAGCCGCTCTACGAGGACATGAATAAGGGCATTTCCAGCAATTTCAACGCGTTCAAGGCGGTGCGCGAGGACGGCGCCCTGATGGGTCCTTGGAATCCCTGGCTGCACGAGCCGGCCATCGGCAAGGCGATCTGGGATCTGACCCTGGCCATGACCGCCGGGGCAAGCCTGGACGACGATGTCCGGCAGATCGTGATCCTGGTGGTGGGGGCCCGGTTTGACGCGGCCTATGAAATCTATGCTCACATTGCGGTGGCCGAGCGCGAGGGGATGAAGCGCGAGCGCCTGGCCAGCCTGGTAGGCGACATCAAGCCGTCCGACCTGAGCGCGGAGGAGAGCGTGGCCTACGATGTGGCCTACAAGCTGGTGCGTGGCGGGACCCTGCCCGAGCCGCTCTACCGCCTGGCGGTGGACACGTTCGGCCAGCACGGCGCCAACGAGATGTTTTATCTGGTGGGGCTGTACAGCCTCGTCTCAACCACCCTCAATGCCTACAACGTGCCGGTTCCAGACCATGAGTAGCTCCATGACCGATCTGGGCAAGCAGGACCGCGCCCCGGCGCAGGCGGCACAGGAGTCGGGCACGGCGTTCGAGAGCGTGGCCCTGGTGCTGCAGGGCGGCGGCGCGCTCGGCGCCTATCAGGGCGGGGTCTATCAGGCCCTGGACGAGCACGGAATCCGGCCCACCTGGGTGGCGGGAATCTCGATCGGCGCGATCAATACCGCCATCATCGCCGGCAATGCGCCCGAACGGCGTGTGGAAAAGCTGCGTTCGTTCTGGGAGACCGTCAGCGCGGGGACGGCAACGCCGGCATGGGTCGGCGGCCTGTGGCCCAGCATGTACGCCAACTATATCCGAGGATTGGCCAACCAGGTTGCGGCGGAGGGCGCCCTGTTCAACGGGGTGCCCGAGTTCTTCGTCCCGCGCTTCCCGCCCGCGCCCCTGCAACCCAAGGGCACCCCGGGCGCGATCAGCTGGTACGACACCGCGCCCTTGCGCTCGACCCTTGAACGCCTGGCGGACTTCGACCGGATCAACGCCCGCGAGATTCGCGTCAGCGTCGGCGCCGTCAATGTGCGCACTGGCAACTTTGTCTATTTCGACAACGCGCGGGAGACGATCGGCCCGGAGCACATCATGGCCAGCGGAGCCTTGCCGCCAGCATTTCCGCCTGTCGAAATCGGCGGCGAGTACTACTGGGACGGCGGCCTGGTCTCCAATACCCCGCTAGACTGGGTGTTGTCGGCGCCGAGCGAACTGGACTCGCTGATCCTGCAGGTCGATCTGTGGAGCGCCGTGGGCAATCTGCCGGAGGATCTGGCCACGGTCGGGGTGCGCATGAAGGACATTCAGTTCTCCAGCCGCACCCGGGCCGAGACCGACAAGTTCCGCAAGGCCCAACAGATGCGCGCCGCCCTAAACGATCTGCTGGTGCAGCTGCCGCCCGAGCTGGCCCAGTCCGAGTCTGCCAAGCTGCTGGCCCATGAAACCAGCTCGGCGGTGTTCAACATCGTGCAGCTGATCTACCGCTCGCCGATCTACGAAGGTCAGTCCAAGGATTATGAGTTCTCGCGCCAGACTATGGAGGATCACTGGCGCGCGGGCTACGACGACGCGCGCCTGACCCTGGCTCATCCGGAGGTGTTGAGGCTGCCCAAGAAGCCTTCTACCGTGCAGGTATTCGACTGCCTGCGCCCCGGCGGCGACAAAGGCCAACATACGGTGGTCAAGAAGGCAGAGCCGCGGAAGGGCCGCTCCGTCACGCTTTAATGAGAGGTCATGTCTTGCGCCTCGCCTGAGGTCGCGCGAGCGGTCCGTCGCGACGGCGGGATCGCCCGCCGGCAACAAACGCCGAACAGGCGGAGGGCGCGGGGGCCCGTTGTCGCAAGACACTCTGGCCGCCCGCGCCCTTGGTCAGTTCAAATCTAGCGGGTCGCCTTGTGCGCGGCGTTCTTGACGTCGCCATAGGCTTGCTTGGCTGAGCCGGCGGCCTTGTCGGCCAAGCCTTCGGCTTGCAGCTTCTCGCTGCCGATGGCGCGGCCCGTGGCGTCCTTGGCCGAGCCGACGGCTTTCTGAGTGGCGCCTTCGATCTGTTGCTTGTTCATCTGAAAAATCTCCTGATGTCGCGCTGCGGCCGACAGGGCCGCGCTCAATCAATGCGGCGGCGCGGCGCCTGTTCCGGCTCGCGCGGACATTTGATCCGTGAGCTGGCGAAGCGATTGTCGTGGACCGTCCGCGTGGGAAGGCGCCGCTCGGCGCGCCCCGCGATGGTCTAGGTGCGACGCTTTGGCCACTCTGCTGGTAATCGAATCGCGGGATTTTATTAATAGTTTAGGACTGAAACTGAATACTGTGACCTGTTAAGTGAATTGCAAATCCGTAATGCTTCTAATACTGTAAATGTAATATCCGTGATGTTTCGTAATTGACTGAATTGGGCGACTCGTTGGGCGTCCGAATGAAAATGCTACGCGTGCGCCACGTAGTACAGGGGTCTGCATTCCAGCGCGCAAATCAATCCACGGCGGAGGTTGGCGTCATGATATTCTCACAACGGTCCCGGGCGGCGGCAAACGCAACTTTAAATAGTTTTGAGGCTCTCCAACTCAAGTTTGACGCCATATCCCGATCCCAGGCGATCATCGAGTTCGCGCTCGACGGCATCATCGTCACGGCGAACGAAAACTTCTGCCGCGCCTTGGGATACAGCCTGCCGGAAATCGTCGGGCAACATCACTCGCTCTTTGTCGATCCCGGCGAAGTCCGATCCGAGGACTACCGGGCGTTCTGGGCCAAGCTCAACAGCGGCGTCTTCGTCGCTTCCAAGTTTCGTCGCCTCGCCAAGGGCGGGCGCGAGGTTTGGATTCAGGCCTCCTACAATCCGGTATTGAACCGGGAAGGCCGGCCGGTCGGCGTGATGAAGATCGCCTCCGACATCACCGAGGCCGAGCAGCGCAACATCAAGAACGAGCAGGCCCGGAAAGCGGCCGAAACCGAGCAGGGCCAAGTGGTGGAGACCCTGGCGGTAGCCCTGCAGGGCCTGTCCGCGGGCGACCTCACGGTGGCCATCGACGCGGAGTTCTCCAGCGGCTACGCCGCCCTCAAGGCCAACTTCAATTCGGCGGTGGCCAGCCTGCGCCAGGCCTTCGCCCTCATCGCGGAGAGCACCGCGCCGCTCCTGACCGGCGCTAGCGAAATCGCCGAGGCGTCCAACAACCTGTCGCGTCGCACCGAGCAGCAGGCGGCCAGCCTTGAGGAAACCGCCGCGGCGCTCGACCAGGTCACGGCAACGGTCAAGAGCAGCGCGTCGGGCGCGCGTGAAGCGTCCAACGCCGCCTCGGGCGCCAAGGGCGAGGCCGAGAAATCTGGCAAGATCGTCAGCGAGGCGGTTGTAGCCATGGGGGCGATCGAGCAGAGCTCACGCAAGATCACCGAGATCATCGGCGTGATCGACGAGATCGCGTTTCAGACCAATCTTCTGGCGCTCAACGCGGGGGTCGAGGCAGCCCGTGCGGGCGACGCGGGCCGCGGCTTCGCGGTGGTCGCCCAGGAGGTGCGCGCGCTGGCGCAACGCTCGGCCGAGGCGGCCAAGGAGATCAAGGCGCTGATCTCGTCTTCGCGCGAGCAGGTCGAGAAGGGCGTGAACTACGTCGGCGCCACGGGCCAGGCCCTGTCGGGGCTGGTCGAGCGGGCGGTGCAGATCGACAAGCTGATCTCGGACATCGCGCGCTCGTCGGAGGAACAGTCGACGGGACTGGCGCTGGTCAATGCGGCGGTCAACGAGATGGACCAGGTGACGCAACAGAACGCCGCCATGGTCGAACAGGCGACCGCCGCGGCGGCCCAGATGCACGCCAGGTCCAACGAACTGGGCCAGGCCATTGCCAAGTTCCAGATCGGCGCCGCGCCGCAGCGGGCCGCGTCCCGGCCGACGGTGGCTGCCGCACGCAGCCCCAGCGCCGCGCGCGAGTTGCAAGGACGCCTACGCCAGGTGGTCAACGGCGGCGAAACCTGGGAGGAATTCTGATGCTGGCTTCCGGCGCCAAGGCTTTGGAACTGATCTCGTTCGACGTAGGTGGGCAAAGCTTCTGCATGTCGATCGCTTCGGTGCGCGAGATCCGGGGGTGGACCAAGGCCACCCCGGTGCCTCTGGCCCCCGACTTCATCCTTGGGGTGATCAACCTGCGCGGCTGCGTGATGCCGGTGGTGGACCTGCAGCACCTGCTGGGCCTGGGCCAGGCCGACGTGGGCGCGCGCAGCGTGATCATCGTCATCGATCACGACGGCCAGACAAGCGGCCTGCTGGTCGATGCGGTGCAAGACACCCTGACGGTCGACAGCGCCGCCCTCCAACCCATTCCGGCGATGGTCGACACTCGGGAGGCTTTGGCCGAGGCTGTTCTTCCACACGGGAATCGGTTGCTGACGCTGCTGGCGGCCGAGCGGCTCACGTCCTGCTGTCAGGCCAACGCCCGGCAACTGGTGGCCTGACCGGCCCCCGGGATCGGTCCGGTGCCGCCAGTGGACGGCAGTTGAGGCGCGCTGGACGCTCATCTGTAAATTATTTCATATATACAGTAAGTTATCGGATTTGATACAATCTCGAGGCCGCGCGGGAAGGCCCGGCTCCCGCGCGCTTCTTGCACCTTCCGAGCGTCTTTCGCACCCCGCGCAGGACGATCCATCTCGGAGCCTATTCATGATTACAAGCAGCGCGACGGGAGTAGCCTCACAAAACTACCTCCTGCAGCAGTTGCTGGCCCAGAGCAGCGCGGCCAGCGCATCCGCCACCTCTTCGGCAGACTCTTCCCAAGCGGCAAATTCTGCCGGGGATGGACAGGGCCCGCCCCCCAGTCCGCCCCCTGGCCCGTCGCCTTCCAATAGCGGTTCGTATCTCTTCGGTTCTGATACATTGTCGGCCTTGACCTCGGTCCAAGCCGGCTCGAGTGCGACGTCCTCGTCCGCCTCAAGCGCGTCATCCAGCAGTTCGGCGTCCACCGCCTCGACCGATCTGGACACCGCGGCCAGCACCCTGGCCAGTGACCTAACCAGCGCCCTCGGCACGAACAGCGACGGCTCGATCAGTCTGTCGGACATTGAGACTGCCCTGGGCGTGAGCTCGGGGGACACCTCGTCGTCCAGCGCTCTCTCCAGCGCCTTCTCGGCCCTTGACGCCAACGGGGATGGGGAGCTGTCGAGTTCCGAACTGGCCAGTGGCCTTGAGTCGATGGCCCAGGACATGGCGCAAAGCGCGCCTTCGGGCCCGCCGCCTGGGCCGCCGCCGGGCGCCTGGAGCTCAGATGGCGCGCACTCCACTACTGGCACAGCCAGCGACGGTTCGACCGCCGCGACGGCCACCAGCGGTTCTAGCGGCTCCACCTTGACCGCCGCGTCGACAACCGACCCCGCTGCGAGCACGCCGAGCAGCGAGACCCTTGCGGCGGAGCTGGCCAGCGCCCTGCTGCAATGGACTCAAAGCCAATATTCGGGCTTCAGTCAGTCTGCCACATCCTCGACCCAGGCGGTGGCCTAGCAGGGGGCCGGCGCGCCTTGCCCGGCTGGCGCGCCGGCTTCGCCGTAAAAGGTCCACAATCCGACGTCACGTCAGGTCTTGCTTTGAAACCCGCTTCGTCATGATTCCCGGCGCCAAACGACTGCTCATCGTCGATGACAACGCCGAGCTGCGCGAGCAGATGCGCCGCTACCTCAGCGATTACGAGTTCACGATCGACACGGCTGCGGACGCCAAGGCGATGGACAAGGCCCTGGCGGATGGCCCTGTCGATCTGGTGATCCTCGACCTCATGCTGCCTGGCGAGGACGGCCTTTCGATCTGCCGCCGGCTGGTGCAGGCCGGCGAGCCGGCGGTGATCATGGTCAGCGCCGCGGGCGAGGAAATCGACCGAGTCCTGGGCCTTGAGCTGGGCGCGGACGACTACTTGGCCAAGCCTTTCAGTCCACGCGAGCTGCTGGCGCGCGCCCGCGCGGTCCTGCGCCGGCGCGGGGACGGACCGAAGGCCTTGGCAGCGCCCGAGTTCACCTTCGAGGGCTTCCGCTACAATTCCGCCCGCCGTGAACTGCGCGCGCCGGACGGCGCCCTTATCCTGCTCACGGCCATCGAGTCTTCGGTGCTCGGCGCCCTGCTTCTGCGGCCGCAGCAGGTGATGACGCGCGACGAGCTTCTGGCGCCGGGCCAGAGCGATCCGGAGAGCCGCGCCATCGACCTTCTGGTCAGCCGCCTGCGTCGCAAGCTGTCGATCCATGGCGGCGGCGCGCTGATCCGCACCCAGCGGGGCGCGGGCTATCTACTGGCGTGCGCGGTCAGCCGCGAATGACCAGAGCCGGGCCTCCTGAGCGGGTGCGGCTGACCCTGACCGCCCAGGTGATCGCCTTGGTCATGGGCACGGTGATCGCCGCCCAGGCGGTGACGATCCTGGCGGTATATCTGCTGCCGCCAACCGCCCCGCCCGTCTACAGCCTGGTGCAGGTGGCGGCCGCGCTCAGGGGCGAGAGCTTCGCCAGCGACCAGCACCGCGCCCTCAAGCGCCGGCTGCTTGACGCCGCGCCCCCGGAGCTGATGCGCAGCCTGCCCTACGATAACGAGGGCGCGCGCCTGGCCGGGTTGCTCGGGGTTGCGGCTGAGGACGTCCGCGTGCGCCGCCGAGGGCCGCCGCCGTTCGTGATGCTGACGTCGGGAAACCGGCCCGGCGCACCAGGTCCGGGGCGCAGCCTTGGCCCTGGCCCTGGCTTGGGGCCCGATTTTGGTCCCGACGCCGACATGGGGTCGCCGCCTCAACCCTTTGGCGGAGCCGGCCCGGTGCCCCGCGATCGGTTCGGGCCCAGATGGCTCGGGCCCGACAGCGCCATGCTGCGCGGCGAGTTCCTGGCGGGGTGGCGTCAGGCCGACGGACGCTGGGCCGTGGTCGAGCCCGAGCCGGAAATGGAGTGGCTGCAGCGCCTGGCGCTCTGGGTCGTCGGCGGCGCGCTGGTGATGGGCCCTGTCGGCTACTGGTTCGCCCGGCGCATTTCCGCGCCCCTCCAAGCCTTCGCCGTCTCGGCCGAGGCCCTAGGGCGCGATCCCAAGGCGGCGATGATGGCGCCCTCGGGCCCGGCCGAGATCGGCGTGGCGGCCCGCGCCTTCAACGCCATGCAGGCGCGCCTGCAGCGCTATGTGGCCGAGCGGGTGAGCATGGTCGGCGCGATCTCGCACGACCTGCGCACGCCCCTGACCCGCATCCGCTTCAAGCTGGAAAAGGCCGATCCCGACGTGCGCGACGCGGTCTTGTCCGACGTCGCCCAGATGGAGCACATGATCAGCGCGGTGATCGCCTTCAGCCGGGACGCAGCGGCGCCGAGCGTGCGTGAGAGGCTCGACCTGACCTCTCTGGTGGCGAGCGTGGCGGACGATGCGGCGGAGACGGGCGCGGACGTGGAGGCGCCGCTGGAGCAGTCGTTCGTGATCGACGGCGATCCCGTGGCCCTGCAACGCCTGTTCGCCAACCTTATAGACAACGCTGTCAAATATGGCCGCCGCGCCCGCATCTCGATCGACGAACGGGGCGGAGAGGCGGTGGTCAGGATCGCGGATTCCGGGCCGGGCTTGCCCCAGCGCGAGTTGGACAAGGTGTTCACTCCATTCTACCGCACCGAAGCGGCTCAGCACCAGGGCTCGCCCGGCGTCGGTCTGGGCCTGTCGATCGCCCGGGCAGTGGCCCAGGCCCATGGCGGCGACGTGGTGCTGAACTCCAGCGCGGGTGGCTTGACGGCCGAGGTGGTGCTTCCGCTCGCCCGCGCTTAGCCGCGCCAGGTGTCCGGCCCGACAACAAGGCCCAGCCAACGTATCGTCCCGCACACATTGACATGCGCCGACAAGGGCAGGCGCCGATCCGGCCTCCCGCGACCGCGCCGACTCGCCTATGCCGGACGGGGGCGTTGTTGGAGTACGCGTGCATGAGTAACGGGAACGGCCCCTCCGGGGCGGCGGTGATGATCGGCACCCCGTGCTTCGGCGGCCTTTTGACCCAAGGCTATGTGGAGTCGATCGTCGACCTGGTCCAGTACGCCGGGCGCGAGGGTTTTCGGGCCGACTTGGCCCTGCTCGGCAACGACGCCATGATCACCCGCAGCCGCAACACCCTGGTGGCGGCCTTCCTCGACGCGCCGGACCTGACGCACCTGATGTTCGTCGACGCCGACATCAAGTTTCAGCCCGAGGCCTTGGGCCGGCTGCTTCGCTTGGGCGAGGAGGTGGTGGCCGGCCTCTACCCGCTGAAGATCACCGACTGGAAGGGCAGTCAGGAGCGACGGGCTCAATTGGGCGAGAGCCTGGAGCAGGCCACCCTGCGCTACGTGGGCACGCTGTGCGAAGGCGACGAGCTGGAAACCCGTGACGGCTTCGCCACCGGCCTTTACGCCGGGACCGGCTTCATGCTGATCCGGCGCAGCGCGCTGGTAAAGATGATCGCCGCCTACCCCGAGCTGAAGTACGGCGGCATTCACGCCTATCCCCGGCGGCCCGCGCGCGGCGAGCACCAGTACGCGCTGTTCGACTCCCTGATCGACCCGGCCACTGGCCTTTACCTCAGCGAGGACTTCGCCTTCTGCCATCGTTGGCGCGCCATTGGCGGCAAGGTTTGGCTCGACACCCGCTCCAAGCTGACCCACATCGGTTCTCACGCCTTCGTCGGCGACACCACCCGGCGCATGTCTGCGGAGGCCGACGTGGCCTGGCCTGCCCTGGCCGCCGAGGGCTGAGGCCGAGCGTCGTTAGAATTCCTTGGTCAGTCCGCCGAAGAAGCCCCGGCGGGCGCCGAACTGCGGCGCGCCCACGCCCACCCCCGTGCCGTCGCGGATCTCGTACTTGTCGTCGGCCACGTTGATCACGTCGAACCGAATTTCGTAGGGACCGCCGGGGACCTGTTCGAAGCGGTGGGACAGACCCAGGTTGACCTGGGTGTAGGGCGCCAGTTCGTCGCCGTTGGGCACGTTGGAGCCGTCGGGCAAGGTCAGGTCGGCGCGCAGGCCGCTGCCGTAGATCAGATCGGCGCTGAAGCGCGTGCCGCGCCATAGGTAGGACACGCCGGCCGATCCGCTGAACTTCTGGTCGTGGTCCAGATAGATGTAGTGGGTCGCGATGTAAGCCAGATCGGCCGGATCGAAATTGAACTGGCTGGTCATGATATCGCGCCCCACCGCCCGCTCGAACCCGGCGTTGAGATAGGCCGAGAACGGCCCGTGCTGATAGGCGCTGGTGAACTCGATCCCGTACTGGATGCCGTTCTGATAGTTGAACGGCGTCAGGATGATCGGCGCGCCGAACTGGCCCTCGTCGATCAGATGCTCCGAGGTCTTGTAATAGGTGTCCAGCCCGACCGTCAGGCCCGGCAACACGCGCTGCTCGGCCCCGATGTCGTAGTAGTTGGCGCGCTCGGCGTAAGGCGTGGTGTCTGCCGCGCCCGGCTGGGCGGCGCTGGTGTTGACGAACTTTGACACGCTGGTGCTGGCGACCAGTTCGAACGGGGGCGGCGTGAAATAGCGCGAATAGCCGACATGGATGGTGGTCCCGTTGAGCGGCAGCCACACCAGATTGGCGCGTGGACTCAGCTGGTTTTCGTCGCGGAAACCTTCGAAGTCGTCGAAGCGCAGGCCGTAGTTCAGCGTCAGGTTGGACAGCAGCTTCCACTCGTCCTGCAGATAGACGCTGTAGGTCTTGGACGTGCGCGACCCATTGTCGACGATCGTTTCCGGCTGATCGGAAATCTGGGCGCCGGTCACCGGATCGAGCGCGATCACCTGCGACGAGGTCTGGCTGGTGGAGCGGTCGATCTGGACGATCAGCCCGCCGCGCACCGTGTGGCTGTCGCCCAGGTGGTAGGCGCCTTCGGCCTGCAGCCCCCCCGCGGCGTCGGACTTGGCCGCGGTCTGGGCGATGCCGTTATAGAGCAGGTCGCCCAGGACGTCGGGTGAGAAGTTCAGCGACGAATAACGCGCGAACAGCGAGACTTGGCCGGTGAACACATCGTTGGTGTGCAGGAAGCTGCCGATGACGTAGTGAGTCACCTCGCGCTGGTTCTCGTTGAGTTTCTCGCTGGGATAGTCGGTCTGGCCCTCGACGGTCAGGGGCTGGTCGCCGCTCGGCCCGAACATGAGTCCGCCGTTGGTCCCACCCGTCAGGTCGGGAATCTGGAAGCGCTGGATTGAGGAGCCGACGATCAGCGACGCCTTGCTGGAGTCGTTGATGATGTCTTCCAGGTAGCCGAAGCCCTCGAACTGGTCGGTCTTGTCGTGCAGCGGATCGGACCGCCCGTCGGGCGACTCCACGCCAAGTCCGCTCTGCAGATAGCTCAAGGTGGCGAAATAGTTCAGGTTTCCCGCGTTGCCCGCATATTCCAAGCTGGGTTGGACGTCGCCATGGCTGCCGCCGTAGATCGACACCTCGCCCTTGTTGTCGAAGGTGGTCTTGGTGGTGATGTCGATCACCCCGGCGGTGCGCAGGCCGTATTCCGCGGGCAGGGCGCCGGTCAGTAGCTGCACCTTGTCCGCCAGCCTTGGGCTGATCGCCTGGCTGAACACGCTCAGCCCCTCGGGCAAGATCACCCCGTCCAGGCGAAACTGCAGGCCGTTGTGCTCGCCGCGCACGTGCAGCTGGCCGTAGGAGTCCTGGGCCACGCCCGGCGCCTGCAGGATCACCTGATTCATGGCGGTGTTGTCGCCGCTGGGCAGGGACGCCAGGGCCTGAGAGTCGATGGTGTAGCTCGAGGCGCCGACCTGAGGCTGGATCGTGTCGCGGGCGTTCGCCAGGCGCTGAGCGGTCACCACCACTTCGCTAGTCGGCGATGGATCCGCCGCCTTCGCGGCGACCGGGGCGAGCACCGCGACGCAGGCCGCGGCCAGAAGACTCTGTCGAAAACGCATGCTACCCCTCGCCAGCGACATGGCCGGCCCGCGGCGCTATGGGCGGGGCCGTTGCGTGGGACAGTCGTCTGCCGACCCGCGCGGGGCCATGGCCCGGATTCCCGATTATGTCGGGAAAGGTTCCCGAAATAGGCCGGGGACCTGCGAAGCGAGCCAGCCGATGGTAGGCTTCGCCCATGTCGCTGCGAACCCGCGTCCTGCTGCTGATCGGATTGGTGCTGCTCGCCGGCGTGGTGATCGGCTCGGCCTTCGCCGGCTTCGAGGCCAAGCGCGCTCTGCAGGCCGAGCTGGCGGCGGGCATGAGCGGTGGCGCGCAGACCGTGCGCAGCGCCTTCGAGGATCTGCCACGCTCAGACCACCCCGAGCGTGATCTGCGGCAATTGGTGGCGACCTTCGATGGTAATCGCCACGTGCGGGCCGTGCTGACCGCGCCGACTGGAGCGGTCCTGGCGTCATCGCGCATGTTCGAGGCGCCGGCCAAGGTGCCGCGCTGGTTCGCCCGCGCGCTTGGCCCCCCGCCCGCAGCCGTAACCCTACCAGCGCCCGCTGGGGGCGCGGCAGTCCTACGCCTGGAGCCGATCTCCAGCCTGGACATCGGCGCCTACTGGCGCGAGTTCGCTGTGGTGGTGAGCGCGCTCAGCGCCTCGGCCGCGGTCGGGTTGGCGATGGTCTATTTCGCGATCGGCGCGGCGCTTCGGCCGCTGAGCGACCTGTCCGCCGCCTTCGTCAGCCTTGGCGCAGGCCGCTATGACAGCCGCGTGCGGGTGCGCACGCTAGGGCCCAGCGAACTGGTCGACCTGGAGCAGGGCTTCAACCGCATGGCCGACCAACTGGTGGCCATGAACGCGCGCAACCGCCTTCTGGAGGGTCAACTGCTGACCGTGCAGGAGGAAGAGCGGGCCGACATCGCCCGCGATCTGCACGACGAGATCGGACCGCACCTGTTCGCCGTGACGGTAGACGCCCAGATGATCGGCCAAGCGGCGCAGGCCGGCGCCCCGGCCGACATTCCCGAGCGGGTGAGGGCGATCCAGACCTCGGTCGCGCACATGCAGCGATTGGTGCGCGACATTCTCGGGCGGCTGCGGCCGACGCCGGCGACTGAGCTTGGCCTCAACGCCGCCCTGACCGATCTGGCCGCCTTCTGGCAGACCCGCCGCCCGGACGTGTCCTTCGATCTCGACCTGCTGGCCGACGAGGCGCCGCTCAGCGCGCTGCAGAAGGACACGGTCTACCGCATCGTGCAGGAGGGTGTCAGCAACGCCTTGCGCCACGCCAACCCGAGCCGCGTGACCGTCAGCGTGCGCACCGATCCTGGCGGCCATGTCACGGCCGAGATCACCGACAACGGAACCGGTCCGTCCCGGCCGCCGGGCGTGGGCCTGGGGCTGATCGGCATGCGCGAGCGGGTCAGCGCCTCGGGCGGCGTCCTGACCATCGACCGGGGCGAGGGCAGGGCCGGCGGCTGGTCGATCCTGGCCCGCCTGCCGCTCGAGGGCGTCGAGCGGACCGCGGTTGAGGGAGCCCGGCAGTTATGAATATCCTCCTGGTCGATGACCACGCGATCGTGCGCGACGGCCTGCGCCGGCTGCTGAGCGGGATGGCCGGCGGGCAGATCTTCGAGGCGGCCGGCGGCCGCGAGGCGGTCGGTCTGGCCCTGCGGCAAAAGCTCGATCTGATCATCCTGGACCTCAATCTGCCCGAACTTGGCGGTCTGGAACTGCTGACGCGGCTGTTGCAGACCGAGGCCGCGCCTGTGCTGGTGTTCAGCATGCACGCCGAGCCGCTCTATGTGACCCGCGCCATGGCCGCCGGCGCGCACGGCTACATGACCAAGAACGCGGCGCCCGACGAAATCCTAACCGCTGTGCGGCGCATCACGGCGGGAGGGCGCTACGTCGAGTCTGAACTGGCCCAGGCCTTGGCGCTGCAGACCGTGGCGCCCACGCACACGGTCGATCAGCTTTCGGCGCGCGATCTGGAGATTTTGCGGCTCCTGGCCAGTGGCAAGAGTCTCAGCGACATCGCTGGAGCCCTGGGCATCGGCTACAAGACCGTGGCCAACACCCTGAGCATGATGAAGGCCAAGATCGGCGTGCGCGGCACGGCTGAACTGGTGCGCGTGGCGTCGGAGGCGGGGCTGACCTAGGCCCGGCGACGGCGCAGGCGTTTCGTCATCGCCTGTTCGACGATCACTTCGGGAAAGACGCCCGGACGGCCGATGCACAGGGGCTTGGCGGCGCTCCACGCCTTTTCCATCGCATCCCACTGCTGGGCCGCCGCTCCGCGCGCGAAGGTCTGGCCCTGACGGTCGATCACCGCCCAGGTCCAGCCGTTGGCGGCTCGGGTCACCCTGATCGCTTCGCCTGCTGGTTTCATGGCCATGGTCCTCTTGGACGGGTCAGGGCGCGGGGGCGACCGTACGGCGATGGCCGGCCCCGCGCCCCTTCACCGTCGTCAGGCGTGCTCGTGCTCGAGTTCGCCTTCGTGTTCGTCGTCGTGTTCGTCTTCCAGTTCGCCGTGGTGTTCGGCGTGCAGCTTGCTGGCCTCGTCGGCGTGGTGGGCGGCATGGACGGCGTGGCCCGCGGCCACGTGCGCATGATGGCCCGCCGTCTCGGCGTCGCCCGCCTCATGATGCGCGGCGGCTTCGCGGTGGTGACGGGCGGCCTGTTCGTGATGGTCGGCCGCTTGGGTATGATGGTCGTGCACGCTGTGAATCTCAGACATGTCGGCATCCTTTCCATGATGGGCGGATGCTGTGTGAGTCCGCCCGGGAGCAGATTAGAAGGTCCGCTCCGAGCCGACGTGAACTTTGCGACAAGGTTTCTTGGCGGGCGTCAAGACGGCCCTCGCTTGCATCCAGTAGAAAGGCGGCGCCGTGAACGGAGTTTTCCGTCCAAGGCGCCGCCGGGAACTCTCGCGCGTGGTGCGCCGGATCAGACGAACTGGCGCAGGATGAAGTAGAGCGTGCCCGAGATCAGCATGGCCGCCGGCAGCGTCAGGATCCAGGCCATGGCGATGGAGCGGATTGTGCTCCACTGCAGGCCCGAGCCGTTGGCCGCCATCGTGCCCGCCACGCCGCTGGACAGGATGTGGGTGGTCGACACCGGCAGGGCGTAGAAGTCGGCCGCCAGGATGGTGCCGGCGGCGACCAGTTCGGCGGCCGCGCCCTGGGCGTAGGTCAGGTGGGTCTTGCCGATCCTCTCGCCGACGGTGACCACGATCCGCTTCCAACCGACCATGGTCCCCAGGCCCAGGGCCACGGCGACGCACACCTTGACCCACAGGGGGATGAAGCGCGTGCCGGCCTGCAGGCTCTTGCCATAGGCGGCTACCGCCTTGGCTTCGGGTCCGGCAAACTTGACGCCTTCCTTCGGGGCCACGCGGATCGCTTCGCTGGCCAGGTACATGTCGTTGCGCATGTTGGGCGTCGCGGCGGCGGGCACATGCGCGACCGATCCATAGGCCTGGACGTTGGCGTTGATGTCGCCTGTCAGGGTGGCCAAGCTTGCGAACACCTGCGGCTGGTTGACCTTCTTGTCGCGCAGCGCAGCGCCAACGATTTGGCGGGCTTGATTGATGGGGATCACCGGCTGGCCGGCGGCGTGGGCCGCGAACACCGCTTGTGCGGATTGTCCGGCGTGGATGAAGGCCGGGGTCGATGAGGCCGGCATGGTGCGGTTCAGGGCGTAGGCGGTGGGCGCGGCGCCGATCAGGATCAGCATGATCAGGCCCATGCCCTTCTGGCCGTCGTTGCTGCCATGGGCGAAGGACACGCCGGTGCAGGTCAGCACCAGCAGGCCGCGGATCCAGATCGGCGGCGGCTTGTCAGTCTTCGGCTCCTGATAGAGCGTCGGCGACTTGACGGTCAACTTGAGCAGCAGCAGGGCGACCGCGGCCAGGCCAAAGCCCATCAGCGGGCTGAACAGCAGGGCCTGGAACACGTTCATCGCCTGGTTCCAGTCGACGCCCGAGGTGGCCTGCCCGGTCGGGGCCATCAGCTGGTTGGCCAAGCCTACACCCATCACCGAACCGATCAGGGCGTGCGAAGACGAGTTGGGAATGCCTAGCGCCCAGGTGCCCAGGTTCCAGATGATCGCCGCCAGCAGAAGGGCGAAGATCATGGCGTAGCCCGCGCCCGAGCCGACCTGCAGAATCAGCTCGACCGGCAGCAGGGTGATGATGCTGTAGGCGACCGCTCCGGTGGAGACCATCACCCCGAAGAAGTTCCAGGCGCCCGACCACACCACGGCCACCACCGGCGGCAGGGAGTGGGTGTAGATCACCGTGGCGACGGCGTTGGCGGTGTCGTGGAAGCCGTTGACGAACTCGAAGCCCAGCGCGATCAGCAAGGCCACGCCGAGCAGGGCGAACACGCCGAAGGCCACCGCCTCGTGCACGTTTTGGATGTCGTCAATCAGGCCGTGAAGCCCGTAGCCGAGGCCCAGCGCCAAGGCCGCGCAGAAGACTATGGCGGTGGCGGGACTGTGTTTTTTGTCCAGGCTGGGCTTTGGCGCGCCCGCGCCAAGCATGCCCGTCGACACTGCATCAGTCATGGCGTCCGCCCCTTCAGGTTCGAAATTACCGAATGCTTAAGGGGCGGGGGCGACGGTTTTATGAAGCTTTCCCGACGCGCAATCAACCATGCGTGGCCGGTCAGGCCACTGTCAGACGATTGTCCACGTCGGTCACGCCTTCATGCGCCCACGCCGCGGCGGCGGCCATTCTGCGCTCGCGTTCGGACCTGACGACGCCGCTCAGAACGACCTTTCCGTCGTCGTCCTGGACCGAGATGGTGTGCGGGTCGAAGAACCAGGAATGACCCAGAACGTGGGTGATGTCGTCACTGATGGCCTCGACCTCGGCGGCCAGTTCAACGGTGGTCATGGCGGCGATCCTGTCCAGAGGGAAGAGCGCCACGGTAGGCCTCGCTTGCGAAGCTTCCATTGCAGTGGATCAAAAAATGCAAGCTCGCGCGCCGCCGCGCTGCCCAGGCTGGACGTCGCGAGCGGCGCGAAGGACGCGTTGGCGCAAGGCGTCCGGGCGCCAGACGAGGGCCTTTGGCCGCAATCGAAGCGGAGCCTTCGGCGCCGATCCCGGCGCGGGGCGTTGTTCGCCGGACAGGAGAGCGTCATGGACCGGGACATTTCGGGCGACCGCCAATCGATTTCAGCCCAGGCGAGGCCGCAGGCGAGCCTGCGCGACCCACGCGGCAAATACCCTGGGCCGCCGTTCGAGAAGCAGTCGCAGCCATGGCCGGGCTTGGCGCGGGACATGAATCCCCGCCCCGATCATGGCGAGACCTCGTACCGCGGTTCTGGCCGCCTGATCGGCCGCAAGGCGCTCATCACCGGGGGCGACTCCGGCATGGGCCGCGCCGCCGCCATCGCCTTCGCCCGCGAGGGCGCCGACGTGGCGATCAACTATCTGCCGGCCGAGGAGCCGGACGCGCGGGAGGTGATCGGCCTGATCGAGGCGGAGGGCCGGGTCGGCCTGGCCCTGGCCGGCGACCTGCGCGAGGAGGCGTTCTGTCGCGATCTGGCGGCCAAGGCCGCCGGGGGTCTGGGCGGGTTGGATATCGTGGTCGCCAACGCCGCGCGTCAGCAGGCCCACGCTTCCATCCTGGATATTTCCAGCGAGGACTTTGACGCGACCATCAAGACCAACATCTACGCGCCGTTCTGGATTCTCCAGGCCGCGATCCCACTGCTGAAGCCGGGCTCAACGATCATCGCGACCACGTCCGAGCAAGCCTACGATCCCACGCCGGACTTGTACGACTATGCCCAGACCAAGGCCGCGACCATGAATTACGTGAAGTCCCTGGCAAAGCAGTTGGCGTCCAGAGGCATCCGCGTGAACGGCGTCGCGCCTGGGCCGATCTGGACGCCGCTGCAGGTCAGCGGCGGGGCCAGCATGGAAAAACTGGAAAAGTTCGGCGGCGCGACTCCGCTGGGCCGCCCCGGCCAGCCGGCGGAACTGGCGTCGCTGTACGTCCAGCTCGCGGCCGAGGACGCCAGCTACGCCACCGGCCAGATCTATGGGTCGTCCGGGGGCGCCGGACAGCCGTGAAGGGGCGGTCCGGAGGGGCCACCCTCGGCCGACAAATAAATGTCGACTAGGCGTCATTTCCAGGAACCAGAATGGCTTGATCCGTATTGCGGTTTTGTCGGCGTGTGTTTCTCGTATGGGCTTGTCTTCGCCTCACGCCTGCGGGGGAACATCGATGAACCAGCCGGCCCGCGTCCTTGTCGTCGAAGATGAAATCCTCATTCAGACCCTGATCGAGGAGGCCTTGGCGGCCTCCGGCTACGCCGTGGCCGTGGCGGACAATGGAGGGGCGGCTCTGACCCAGATCGAAGTCGATCCGTCCACGCTGCAGGCCCTCGTCACCGACGTTGGCCTGGGTGAGGGACCGAACGGCTGGGATGTGGCCCGCCGGGCGCGCGAACTGATCCACGACCTGCCGGTCGTCTACATCACGGCCGAAAACGGGTCGGAATGGTCGGCCCAGGGCGTGCCCAGCAGCACCCTGGTGGTCAAGCCGTTCGCGGTCGACCAGGTCGTCACGGCGGTGTCCGTCCTGGTCAACGAGGCCGCCGCCAAGCGCGCCACCTAATCCACCTCAGCGCACTTTTGGTCGCCGCCCAGGCGCTAAACGCCCCGCCGCGCGTTGCCTAGGCCAGACTGGGAGACTGAGGTGGCGCATCTGTCCTGCCCGCACTGTGGCCGCTTACTGCAATTCGAGACGCGTTGCTGCGGCGGCTGCGGCCACGCGGTGGCGTTCGATCCCGCGACCGGCCGGTTCTTCCATCTTGATCCGGCCCTGGGGCGATGGAAGCCCGCCTTCGGGCCCGATCGCGCGCGTACCCTGTGCGACAACGGACGGTTCGGCGTGTGCAATTGGCTGGCCGAGGGCCAGGGGGCCGGGCGGCTGTGCGTATCGTGCGCGCCCAACCGCATCATTCCCGATTTATCCGTGCGCGGGGTGCTGGAGCGATGGCGCCGGGTCGAGGAGGCCAAGCGTCGGATGGTCTGGGGCCTGCTGCGGCTGGGACTGCCCCTGCGCCCGCGCGCGCCGAGCGAACCGCGCCTGGCGTTCGACCTGCTGTACGATCCAGACGCCGAGGCGGGCTACGCGCCGCTGCACGCCACGGGTTATCAGAACGGAGTCATCACCCTCAATCTGGTCGAGGCGGACGACAGCGCCCGCGAGCGGATGCGCGGACGGATGGGCGAGCCCTATCGCACCCTGCTCGGTCACTTCCGCCACGAGATAGGCCACCACTACTGGCATGTGCTGGTGGCCGACGCTTCGACCCTGGCGTCGTTCCGCGCGGTGTTCGGCGATGAGCGCGCCGATTACGCGGCCTGCGCTGCGGTCTACTACGGCCGACCGGAAAGCGGCGCGCGCTGGAGCGACGACTATGTGTCGCGCTACGCCTCGATGCATCCGTGGGAGGATTTCGCCGAAACCTTCGCGCACTTCCTGCACATCGTCGACACCCTGGCGGTGATGGCCAGCTTCCGCACCACCATCACGCCCCAGCCGCACCTGGCCGGCGAACCGATCTCGTCGGGCGACCTCGATCCCTACAGCGCCGACACGGCCGCCCTGGTCAGGTGCTGGGCGCCCTGCGCTTATGCGCTCAACGCCATCAACCGCAGTATGGGCTTGCCCGACCTCTATCCCTTCGCGCTGTCGCCGATGGTGGTGGTCAAGCTGGATTACGTGAACCGGTTGATCGCCAACGCCACCGGCCGCGCGCCGATGACGGACGGCGAGCAGGAGGGGATGCAAGCGATGATCGCCGCCCTGGCCCTGCCGGCAGCCCCTGGCGAGGATCGTCTCTAGGCAGTTCGGCCAAAAACCAGTCGATCCGCCGTTCATTGAAATCACGTCTCTGTAGCGAAGGATCGCGAACGAGAGTTCGGCGTTGCGCCTATAGTAGGTAACCAAAACAAGAACGGATCAAGCGATGACGCCTCCCGGTCTAAGGCTCGTTGATACTCCTCGACTGGCATCCCAAGCGTTGTCCTCCGCGGTGCTGATCGGAAGCTATCCGCCTCGGCGATGCGGCATTGCGACGTTCACCGCCGATGTGCGCGCCGCCCTGATGTCAGCCAAGCCCGATTTGCGGTGCGATGTTTTCGCCATGAACGACGAGGGCGGGCCCTACGACTATCCCTCCGAAGTCTCGCGTGAAATCCAGCAGCAGGAGCCGGCGTCCTATCACGCGGCGGCCGCGCACATCACCGAGTTGCAGCCCGACGTGATCTTCGTCCAGCACGAGTTCGGCATTTTCGGGGGCGAAGCCGGCGAGCATCTGCTGCTGCTGCTGGAGGCCACCGACCGGCCGGTCGTCACCATGATGCATACCATCCTGGACAAGCCGACGTCGGCCCAGCGGCGTGTGTGCGAGCGTTTGCTCGCCCGCTCCAGCCAGGTGGTGGTGATGAGCGGTCGCGGCCAGGACATGCTGCGCGCGATCTGGAACGTGCCCAAGGACAAGATCAGCGTTGTGCCGCATGGCGCCCCCGACCGGCCGCTGGTGGCCAACGACCGCTTCAAGGCTCAGCTCGGATTCGAGGGCCGCGACCTGCTGTTCACCTTCGGGCTGCTTTCGCCAAATAAGGGCATCGAGCATGCGATCCGGGCATTGCCGGCGATCGCCAAGGCCAGGCCCCAGGTGCTTTACGCCGTCCTGGGCGCGACCCACCCGCACCTGATCGCCCATCAGGGCGAGCAATACCGCGACAGCCTGATGGCTCTGGCGACGGACCTGGGCGTACAGGATCACCTGCGCCTGATCGACGAGTACACCGATACCGGCGAACTGGTGAAATACCTGCAGGCGGCGGACGTCTATGTGACGCCCTACCTCAATCCCGTTCAGATCACCTCCGGCACGCTGTCCTACGCTGCGGCCCTGGGCTGCCCGATTGTGTCCACGCCCTATTGGCACGCCGAGGACCTGCTGTCGGATGGGTCCGGCCGGCTGGCGCCGTTCGGCGACAGCGAGGCGATCGCCCGCGAGGTCACCGGCCTGCTGGTCGACGACGCGGCGCGTCAGGCGCTTCGTGAACGCATCTACGCCAAGGGCCGCGACACCATCTGGAGCCGCTTCGCCGAACGCGTGCTTGGAGTTCTGGGCGAGGCCGCCGCCGCGTCGCGCCGCGCCGCCGTTCTGCCCGGCCGGGCCTCGCGCCCCGGTCTTTCGCTGGGCGGCGTGCAGCGGATGACCGACAGTTGCGGCATGCTGCAGCACAGCCTGTTCGCCGTGCCCGATCGCCGGCATGGCTATTGCGTCGACGACAACGCGCGCGCGCTGCTGCTGATGCAGATGATGCCAGGGCCGATGACCGCCGAGCGGCGGCGTCTGACCTGCATCTACGCCACCTTTGTGCAGCACGCCTGGAATTCGGATCGAGGGCGTTTTCGCAACTTCATGAGCTACGAGCGCCAGTGGCTTGAGGCCGAGGGATCGGAAGACAGCACTGCGCGGGCCTTCTGGTCGGTGGCCGCGACGGTCGCCAACGCCCGCGAAACCGCCATGCGGCGCTGGGCCGAAGGGCTGGTCGGCGAAACCTGGCCGCATATGAGGGCGATCGCTTCGCCGCGGGCCAACGCCTTCATCCTTCTGGGATTGTCCGCTCTGATCGAGGCCGGCTGGGGCGGCGCGGATGTAAAGGGCCTGGCGCGGGAGAAGCTTGAGGGCCTGCGCGGCCTGATCGACTCTCGCGCCGCGACGGGCGAGCCTTGGTTCGAAGATGTCTTGGCCTACGACAACGCCCGGCTGCCCGAGGCCCTGATTCGGGCAGGCCTGGTACTGGGCGATCGGGAGGCCATCGAGATCGGCGCGGGCGCGCTGAAATGGCTGACCCGCCGGCAAAGCACGTCGGACGGCCTGTTCCTGCCCGTGGCCACGGCCGATTTCGGCAAACCGCTTACGGCTCGCACCCTGTTCGACCAGCAGCCGGTCGAGGCGGCGGCGACCTTGGACGCCTGTGAGGCGGCGTTCCTGGCCACGGCTGACCGGACGTGGGTCGAGGAGGGAGAGCGCGCCTTTGCCTGGTTCTTCGGGACCAACACCCTGGGCGTATCGCTGGCCGCGCCGGACGGCGAATGCTTCGATGGCCTGACCTGGGACGGGCCCAACGAGAACCAGGGCGCGGAATCGGTCCTGGCCCTGCAATTGGCGACCTGCACCTACATGCGGATAACCGCTATTGGAGAGGGCAGTCTGAAGACTGCCGCAGACCGATAATCGGCCAACGCACGGGGTTTTCGTGATCAATATCCTGCCTATACGGCTCCAGGCCGAGGCCGACCGCGTGGTGATCCGGCCGTTCCAGATCGCGCCTGAGCCGCGTTCGCTGCATCCGACCGAAATGTCGCGGGCGAAGCGCATCGCGTCGGCCGTCCTGGCCATGGACATGCGCACCTGTCAGGCCGAGTTGGCCCTGGTGAACCACGACTTCGAACAGCGCCACTGGCAAACGCGGCAGGTGTTTCTGGAGCGTTTCGAGCAGGTCAAGGCCGAGGTGGGCCTGAGCGGCCATATGCGCGAAGAGCGCAAGGAATTGATCGGCGCCTACTTCTGCCACGAATATTCCTACACCTCCGCGGCGTTGATGAACCCCTCGATCGTGCCTCACCCCGACCAGACGGGCTTGATGGACGGGGCGCAGCGCGTTGTGCTGTCCCTGCGCGCGGTGGGGGAGGGGCACATCTCGTCCATCGCCTTCCGCGAGGGCATCCTGAACCAGCGCGGCGATTTCGAACTGATGTCGCGGCCGCCGTTTTCAGTGGCGGTGAGCCAGACGATCGCTGCGTCCGAAGCCAATGGCGGAGTGACCACGGCCGAACGGTTCGCCGAGACCTCGCTGTCAGGCACGGTGATCTTTCCGTTCACGGCACAGCAACGCAACGGACTGGAGGACCTGCGGCTGGTGCGCCTGCAGGATCAGGACGACGGGCTCTACTGCGGCACCTACACCGCCTATTCGGGGTTCAATATCGCTTCGGAGATGTTGATGACCCGCGACTTCCGCACCTTCGAGCTGAAGCCGATGACCGGTTCGGCGGCGCGCAACAAGGGCATGGCGCTGTTCCCGCGCAGGATCGGCGGCGCCTACGCCATGATCGGCCGTCAGGACGGCGAGAGCCTGTACTACCTCACGTCCGACGACCTGCTGCACTGGGATGAGGGCCAGCGGCTGCTCGGGCCCGTCTATCCGTGGGAACTGGTGCAGATGGGCAATTGCGGCTCGCCGGTCGAGATCGACGAGGGCTGGCTGCTTCTGACACATGGCGTGGGGGCCATGCGCAAATATTCGATCGGCGCGGCCCTGCTGGACAAGGACGATCCCAGCCGGGTGCTGGCGCGCACCGTCCAGCCGATCATTTCGCCCTCCGACGAGGACCGCGAAGGCTATGTGCCCAATGTGGTCTATACCTGCGGCGCCATGGTGCACGGCCGCCAGCTGTTCATGCCCTTCGGCGTGGCCGACAGCTCGGTGGCGTTTGGCTTCATCGACCTGGACGAGTTGCTGCAGTCGATGACACATCATCGCCACTAGGGCTTTGGGCCCCCTTTTTGACCAATATCTATAGGCGCCCCGCCGGATTCAATTATAGCCGCCGGGGGGCTCCGTGGCGTGTTGACGCTCCATGTCGTGCGCCCGACGCCAAGGCGCTGATCCCCGCCGGTCCTGGCAAGGGCCGGTGCAATAACCAGACAAGACGAGCCGAGGAAATCCCATGATCGCCAAGCCAGCCTCCCATCTTGCCCGTCACGCCCTGCGCGGGGCCCGCCTCGCCGCCGCCGGCGCGGCGCTGATGATGGGCCTCGCGGGCTGGCCCGTGGCGCAGGCCGCGGCAAAGCCGGCGGGAACGCTCGTCTATATTGGCACCCACGGCGGCAAGGCCCCGGGCCAGGGCATCTTCTCGGTCAGGCTCGACCCCAAGACCGGCGTGCTGAGCGACCTGGAGTTCGCCGCCGGGGTCGAGCGGCCGACCTGGCTGGTGGTCGATCCCAAGCGCCCGGTGCTATACGCGGTCAGCGAAACCGGCAACGACGGAAAGTCGCAGGGCGGCGTCTATAGCCTGGCCATCGATCCGAAGACCGGCTGGCTAAAGACGATCAATCACGTCCAGTCAGGCGGCAGCGGGGCGACCTTCCTTAGCTATGACAGCCGCCTCAGCACTGTGTTCGTAGCCAACTTCGGCGGCGGCGCGGTCAGCGCCGTGCCGGTCGAAGCCGACGGAATGCTGGGTCCGGTCAGTTCCACCCAGGTCGACACCGGATCCGGGCCGCTGCCGCGCCAGAAATCGCCCCACGCCCACGCCTCGGTGATCGATCCGACTGGCCATTTCGTGCTGGCGCCCGATCTGGGCGCGGATAGAGTGTTCGTGTACCGCGTGGACCCCGCGACCAAGGCCCTGTCGGCGGGCGATCCGCCGTTCGTGGCCACCGGGCCGGGCACCGGCCCGCGCCACTTGGTGTTCTCGCCCGACGGCCGCTTCGCCTACCTCGACACCGAGCTTTCGGCCCAACTGTTCGTGTTCAAATGGGACGCGGCGGCCGGGCAGCTGACGCCGGTGCAGAACCTGCCGATCGACAAGCCCGATTTCAAAGGCGAACGCAGCGCCGCCGAACTGGCGGTCTCCAAGGATGGCCGCTTCCTCTACATGTCCGATCGAGGCGCCAACACCTTGCAGGTCTACGCCATCAACAAGAAGACCGGGACCGTGACCCAACGGCAGGAAATCGCAGGGGGCGGCGACATTCCATGGAGCTTCGGCATCGACCCGACCGGCCGGTGGATGATCGTGGCCAATGAGAACTCCAGCACCCTCAGCGTGTTCAAGATCGACAGGACCAGCGGCAAGCTGACCCCCACGGGCCAAAGCCTGGCGGTATTCAAGCCCGTGGCTATTGCCTTCTATCCGCAATAGCCGCAAAGCGACGCTATGACCCACGTCGTTATTCTCGGCGCAGGCCACGCCGGCGGAACCGCCGCGGCCCTGCTGCGGCAGTTCGGCTTTGAAGGTCCGATCACGCTGATCGGCGAGGAGCCCTTGCCGCCCTATCAACGGCCGCCATTGTCCAAGGCGTGGCTGAAGGGCGCGGCCGACGCCGACAGCCTGGCGCTCAAGCCGGTCGAATTCTACGCCGAGCACGATATCTCCTTGATGCTGGACACGCGCGTGGTCAGCCTGGACCGCGCGGCCAAGCAGGTGCGTCTGGCGGACGGTTCGGCGGTGGCCTACGACACCCTGATCATCGCCACCGGCGCCCACGCCATCTGGCCGCCGATCCCGGGCGGCGACAGCCAGGGCGTGATGGTGTTGCGCACCGCCGCCGACGCCGAACGGCTCAAGGCGACCATCGGTCCGGGCAAGCGGCTGGCGGTTGTGGGCGGCGGCTATATCGGACTGGAGGTCGCCGCGTCGGGCCGCGCGCTGGGCGCTGATGTGGTGGTGCTGGAGCGGGAAAACCGGCTCCTGGCCCGGGTGGCCGCGCCGGTGCTGTCGGACTTCTTCAAGGCCTATCACGAGCAGCACGGCGTGGTCTTCGAACTGGGCTGCAGCGTCACCGCGTTCGAGGCCGACCACGGCCATGTGACGGGCGTGCGGGTGGCTGATGGGCGGGTGTTCTCGTGCGACGCGGTGGTGCTGGGCGTGGGCGCCAGCCCGACGGACGCCCTGGCCCGCGAGGCGGGACTGGATTGCGAGCGCGGCATCGTGGTCGATCTGGACGCGCGGACCTCGGATCCCGACATCTTCGCCATCGGCGACGTGACCCACCGGCCCATGCCGATTTACGGCTGCATGTTCCGCATGGAGAGCGTGCCCAACGCCCTGGAGCAGGCCAAGCAGGCGGCTTGCGCCATCACTGGCCGTCCCGCGCCCGCCGGCGAGACCCCTTGGCAATGGTCCGACCAATACGATCTGAAACTGCAGATCGCCGGCTATCCGTTCGGCTCTGACCAATTGGTTCTGCGCGGCGATCCGGCGACGGCCAAGTTCGCCCTGTTCCACCTCAAGGGCGATCAGGTCCAGGCGGTCGAGGCGATCAACGCCCCGCCCGAGTTCATGATGGGCCGCCAACTGATCGGCAATCGCAAGGCCGTCGACAAGGCCAAGCTGGCCGATCCTGCCGTCTCGATGAAAGAAGTGGCGCTCGCTTAGGCGAGCATGTCACCAGTCGCTGCCGGGCGGGTGGGGCGTGACGTCGCCGTCCAGGTCGATCATCACGTCGTCGACATAGCACCAGCCCCAGCCTTCGCCGGGATAATAATCCTCCATCACGGGATGGCCGGTGGCGTGAAAGTGCTTGGTGGCGTGCTTGTGGGGCGACTCGTCGCAGCAACCCACGTGCCCGCACACACGGCAGATGCGCAAGTGCACCCAGGCTCCGCCGATCTTGAGACAGTCCTCGCAGCCGTCCGCGGAGGGGGTGACCTTGGCGAACAGACCCAGATGCGTGCAGCTCATGCGGTCGCCTCCACGGCGGCGGGTTGGGCAAGGGTGGCCAGATAGGCGTGGATCTGGGCGACGACGGCGGCGCCTTCGCCGACTGCGGCAGCCACACGCTTGGTCGAACCCGAACGCACGTCGCCGATGGCGAACACACCCTCCAGGCTGGTCTGCAGCGGCGGCGCGCCCTGGGCGCCTGGCCGCGCGTCCAGCCCGGTCAGGATGAAGCCCTTGGCGTCGGCGGCCACGCCGCAGTCGCCCATCCAGCTCACGCACGGGTCCGCGCCGATGAACAAGAACAGGTGGCGCATGGGCCGGTGGCTGGTCTCGCCGGTGTCGCGGTTGCGCCATGCGATGGCGTGCAGGGCGCCCGCCTCGGCGTCCAGGCGGGTCATCTCGGTGTTAGCCAGGACGGTGATGTTGGGCTGCGCCATGATGCGGTCGATCAGATATTTGGACATGGTCGCTTCCAGGCCCGGGCCGCGCACCAGCATCCACACCCGCGCCGCCTTGCTCGCCAGATAGACGGCGGCCTGGCCCGCCGAGTTGCCGCCGCCGACCAGGGTCACCTCCTGGCCCGCGCAGAGCTTGCCCTCGGCGGGGGAAGCCCAATAGTGGACTCCGTCGCCCTCGACCGCGTCCATGCCCTCGACCTGCGGCCGCCGATATTCGGCGCCGCTGGCGATCACCACGGTGCGCGCGCGGATCACGTCGCCCGAGCGCAGCTCCAGCCGGTAGCCCCCGGGCTGGGCGCAATCCAGCCGCTCGACCGGAGCGGGAATGACGACGTTGGCCCCGAACTTCTGCGCCTGGGCGTAGGCCCGGCCCGCCAGGGCCTGGCCCGAGATGCCGGTCGGAAAGCCCAGGTAGTTCTCGATGCGCATCGAGGCCCCGGCTTGACCGCCGAAGGCGCGGGTGTCCAGCACGATCACGCCCAGGCCCTCGGAGGCCGCATACACGGCGGTCGCTAGCCCAGCGGGGCCCGCGCCGACCACGGCCACGTCGTAGAGCGCCTCGGGGTCGAGCTTGGGCAAGAGGCCGATACGCTCGGCCAGAGTCTGCTCGTCGGGGTTGCACAGCACCGTCCCGTCCGGGCACAGCACCACCGGCAAGGTGCGCGCGCCGGGCTGGGTGCAGGTGATCAGGGCGTCGGCCTCGTGTTCCACGGCGGGGTCGAGCGTGCGATAGGGGATGGCGTTGCGGGCCAAGAAGTTCTGCAACCGCATCAAGTTGGCGTTGTCCGGCGGTCCGATCAGGACCGGTCCGCCGGCGCCCGCCTCGATCAGGCCCACCCGGCGCAGGATCAGGGCGCGCATGATCCGCTCGCCCAGTTCCGCCTCGGCCACGACCAGCGCGCGCAAGCCCTCCGGCGTGATCAGGAGGGCCTCGACCGGCCCCACGGCGCGTGCATCGACGAAGGCGGCGCGGCCCGACAACTGGCCGACCTCGGCGATGAAGTCGCCGTCGCCATAGCTGACGACCGGCTCGTCATGACCCAGGCCGTCGCGGCGCGTGACGTTGACGTGGCCCCGGAGGATCACGCTCATGCCCAGGCCCCGTTCGCCGGCCCGCACCAGATAATCGCCGGCGGCAAAGCTCCGCTGCGCGCCGAACCGCTGAAGGCGGGCGATCTCCTCGGGCGTGAGCCGGAAGAACATCTGTTCTCGCCGACTGACGATGGTGGGTGTGGGTTGCGCGGCCATGGACAAGGGTCCCTCCGCGACTAGGGATCATGATGGCGGCGGTGTTGTCCAGTCGCACGAGCGCCCGCGGGCACCAGGATGCCTTAGAGGCTGCGCTCGTAGCGCATCGCGCTGCGCGAGGACGAGCGACGGGTCGCCATGTACTGGCGCCAAGTCTGCTTGAGCCAGCGGCGCACGCTGAACGTCAAGACGCCGAACTGGGCGCCCAGCATGCCGCCGAAGGCCTTCACGATGGCGTCCGGCAAGGTTCCGTCGCGCGTGGGCACCAGCAGTTGCGCGCCCTCCAGGCCGAAGGCGAGGGCGACCAGGGCCAGCGCCACCAGCGTCTGCTGCCGGGGCGCCGCCAGGGCCGCCATGACGCCGAGGGCGAAATAGGCGCCGAAGCGCTCCACGTTGGCCGAGGCGACGTGCGGGCGATACTCGATCGGGCATAAGGTGGCGGCGGCGATCCCCACCGCGCCCAGGATCGCCAGCACCAGATAGCGCGGGTAGATACGGGTGGCCCGGCGCTCCTGTCCGCCGTAGGACTTGCGGCGGCGCGAACGATTTTCACCCATGGATAGCCCCGTTGAACTATGGGGCCGTCAGGCCCGGACGGTTCAAGACTAACCGTGCGGAATTAACATCTGGCGCTCGGGCGTGGTTAAACCTGGGAAAGGTTTTCTATTGAGCAGAGGGCGGGGTTTCTACTTGCCTGGCCCCCAGGGCGCCTGCTGACGTTCGCGGGAGGGCAGCGCCGCGTCATGGGCGCCGTTTCGCGCGGCGCCCGGCCCGGGCGGCCAAGTTTCCCTTTGCAGGCGGCGCGAAAACCCCGCCAATTAGGCGGGCGTTGGGGCCGTCGCGGGGGCGGCCCTTGGGCGCATCGATGACAGGTTGATCAAGTGGCGAAAATTCCGCCGGGGGTGGGGCCTAAACATCCACAGGTGGTGGTGCTGGTCGGCGCCACGGGCGATCTGGCGCGGCGCAAATTATTGCCGGGCCTGTTCCACCTGTGCAGCGCCGGGTTCATTCCCCAATGCCGTATCATCGGCATGTCGCTGGACGACATCGACGCGGACGGCTTTCGCGCCATCGCCAAGGACGCGCTGGGTCAGTTCTCGCCGCGCGGCTTGAAGTCCGGCGACTGGCAGGGCTTCGCCGACATTCTCGACTATGTGCCCATTTCCGCCGGGGCCGAGGCACTGAGCGCGGCGGTGGCCAAGGCCGAAGAGACGCTGGGCGGCGAGTGCCACCGTCTGCATTATCTGAGCGTGCCGCCGAACGCGGCCCTGTCGGCGGTGCGTCTGCTGGGCGAGGCCGACTTGGTGCAGCGCTCGCACATCGTGATGGAAAAGCCGTTCGGCACCGACCTGCAGAGCGCCGTCCTGCTCAATGCCAAGTTACACGAGGTTTTCTCAGAAGAGCAGATCTTCCGCATCGACCACTTCCTGGGCAAGGAGCCGGCGCAGAACATCCTGGCGTTCCGCTTCGCCAACGGCCTGTTCGAGCCGATCTGGAACCGCACCTTCATCGACCACGTGCAGATCGACGTGCCCGAGACCCTGGGCCTGGGCAACCGCGCGGGCTTCTACGAACAGACCGGCGCCTACCGCGACATGGTGGTGACGCACCTGTTCCAGATCCTGGCGTTCATGGCCATGGAGCCGCCGACGGCCCTTGAGCCCAAGCCGATCAGCGAGGAGAAGAACAAGGTGTTCCGCTCCATGGTGCCGATCGATCCCAAGGACGTGGTGCGCGGCCAGTACACCGGCTATCGCCAGGAAGAGGGCGTGGACCCGGAGTCTGACACCGAGACCTTTATCGCGCTCAAGTGCATGATCGACAACTGGCGCTGGGCGGGCGTGCCGTTCTTCCTGCGCACGGGCAAGAAGCTGGCCGAGGGGCAGCGGATCATCTCGATCGCCTTCCGAGAGCCGCCCAAGAGCATGTTCCCCACCGGATCGGGGATCGGCGCCCAGGGGCCTGACCACCTGACCTTCGACCTGGCCGACGCTTCCAAGATGTCGCTGTCGTTCTACGGCAAGCGGCCGGGCCCGGGCATGCGGCTGGACAAGCTGAGCCTTCAGTTCGCCATGCACGACACCGGGCTGGTCGGAGACGTGCTGGAAGCCTACGAGCGCCTGATCCTGGACGCCATGCGCGGCGACCACACCCTGTTCACCACCGCCGAGGGCATCGAGCGGCTGTGGGAGGTCTCCATTCCGCTTCTGGAGGCCCCGCCGCCCGTGCGCCTGTACCAGCCGTCCTCGTGGGGGCCCAAGTCGATTCATCAACTGGTGGCGCCCCACGCCTGGCGCCTTCCGTTCGAGAGGGCCTGGCGCGCGCCCAATACCTCCGGCGCGTAGTCGGCCGGCGCGATTGGCCGCCAGGGTTAGTGATCCTTCAGTCTAACCGGTCCGCCGAAGCTGAATAATCTGTGAAAATAAGTAATTAACCATACTGTCGCGTTGCGCGACTGAGGCTGGAGGGTTAAGGTTTCATTAACAACCCGGGCGCGGCGTCGATTTCACCGGCTGCGCGATGAGTGTTGATGGAGCGCCGGCCTTGTCATCTCTAGTGTCAGGTCTGAAGAAAGTCGGCCCGTTCTGGCTGGTGGGGCCCATCAGCGGCCCCTTGATGGCCGGCATGGTGTTCAACTGGCGCGAAGGGCGCAGGCTAAGGTCGGCGATCTACGGCGCCGCCTTGCTGCAATACTCGTTCCTGCTGCCGTTCGTGGTCGCCAAGCTCGGGCTGAAGCTCGTCTAACGCCGGTGGGCTAGCGCGACACTTCCGCCGGTTTTGACAGGACGCGCCAGGCCACCAGGGCCAGAGCCACAACTTCGACGAACACATCCCACCACATCAGGTTCGGCGTGGTCTGGGTGAACAGGCCGGCGCTGCCCTTGAACACGTCGCCGCCTGAAACCAGAACCGTCGCGCCGGCCACATTGTTGATCAGGTGCATGCCATAGCCGAACGCGATGCCGCGTGTACGGATGGCGATCAGCGCCAGGGCGACGCCGAACACCACCGCGCTGGCCGCCTGCGGCGCGCCGTTGGGAATGTGCATGGCGCCGAACACCAGGCCGCTGAGCAGGGCGGCGATCACCGGCCGCTTGGTCGCCAACATCAGGCCCTGGGTGACATAGCCGCGAAACACGAACTCCTCGGCGAAGGTCTGCAGCGCCAGGGTCGGGACGGCCCATGCGATCAGGACGGGCGTCTTGGCGGTGGCGGTGAAGGCGAAGCCCTTGGGCGCCAGCATCAGGTCGATCACGGTGGAGACCACGAGCACCAGCGCCCAGACGGCCGCGCCGTCCCGCATGCCGCGCCAGCGCCACACCCCGACGATGTCCATGAAGCGCTTGCGGTGCATAAGGCCGATGGCGGCGGCGAAGCTGACCAGCAGCAAGGCGAAGCTGAGGCCGGTGAACAGGAAGAACACCGCAGGATCGCCCGGATGCTGAAGCTGCTGCGCCAGGTCCGGCGGCGTCAGGTGCAGCATCATCAGCGGCAGGAGGGCGGCCACGCTGAGAACCACGGTCAGGACCAGTCCGAGCACGAAGCACAGGCCGTAGCGCCAGGCGGCGGTCTTCCCGCGCCGGGCGATTTCGAGATAGGTCATGGGCCCCCCGGCCGGTTCGGCGGCGATGGTCGGGTCGCAAGACTGCGACCAAACCCGTGAAGGCTTAGCAAACGCAGCAAGGCCGGCGGCGGCCGTCAGCTCCAGCCCCCGCCCAGCGCCTTGTAGATGGCGACGATGTCGGTGTTGGCCTGGATCTGGGGCGCGGTCAGGTCATCCTCGCAGTTGAGCGAGCGCAACGTCGAAACCGCCGCAAGCGCCTAACCCAAGCCACGCCGCGACCCTTCGCGGCTGCTTGAGTACAGGAGCCGCGCCATTCGACGGATCATCCTAGCCGCCGCGGTCATTTTTTGCGCAACGCCCGCCTGCGCGACTGAAAACGGCGCTCAACACTATCCGGTGGGAATCAATACCGTCACCGCCGGAAACCTGCCCGCCCCAGGGACGCTGCTGTATCTGGACTATTTTCAGAGCGCGGCGATGCCGGTGATGCATGGCGCGGACGGCAGCGCCATGCCGGTCGATTTCAACCTGAGGGCCGTGACCAACGCGGCGCGGCTGCTTTACACGTGGAAGGCGCCGTCCATTGGGGGGCTAAAGCTTTCGACAGGCGTGGTTGCGCCCTTGGTGGACCTGAGCGCCCGCTTGGCCGGTTATGGGGGGAGCGATTGGGGAGTCGCCGACCTCGACCTGCAGAACTATCTCGGCGGGTCGAACAGCAGCCACACCGTGTTCTATTTCGTTGGCGTCGACCTGAGCCTGCCGACCGGTCACTACAGCCGGGGCGCGGCGGCGAATGTCGGCCTCAATCACTATAGCGTCTCGCCTAACGTCGGCGTCACCTGGATGCCAAGCCGGACCTTGGAGCTAACCGGCGCGGCGTCGGCCGAGGTCAACACCGTCAATCCCGCGACCCGCTACCTCTCGGGGACTACGCTCGACATCGATTACGCCGCGACCTACCGGCCGCTGCCGAGCGTGCCGCAACTGGGGCTAGGGCTGCAGGGCTATGTGCTCGAGCAGATCAGTGACGATATGCGCGACGGCGCCACGGCCGGCCCCGACGGCAATAGAAGCCAGGAATTCGGTTTCGGGCCACAGTTGCGCTGGGACACGCCCGCCGGCGGCGTGTCCCTCAAATATCAGCGCGTCTTCGGCGCCCAGAACCGAGCGTCGGGCGACAAGCTGTGGGTGGAGTTCTGCCTTCCGCTCGTGATCGGCGCGCCGATGTAGCGGGCGGCAGCCGGGCTTAGTTCGCGGCGGCCGCCGCCGCCTTGGGGATGTTCTGGACCAGGTGCATGCCCTCCACGCCGTCGCCGCCCGGGCGTCGGGCTCGTCGTGATAGCGGACGTAAACCGGCTTGCCCTTGTAGGCCCACTGAGCGGGGCCGTCGCCGCGCGCGACTAGGGTTCAGTCGCCAACCGGGCGCGCGCCCGGCGCCGCCCTCACCGGCGGCCATGCCGAGGCGCCGCCGTCCTGGCAGGTCGAAGCGGCGGGCGAGTCGCCATCGTGGGTTTAGAGGCGAAGCCGGGTTGGGAAATGGCGGATGGCCAAGCCCTTGGCGCCTTCATCGACGATGGCGAACGTCTCGGGCGAAGGCGGACTGGCGTCCTCATCGGCCGCGGCGGCCCGGCCCCGCGGCGCCTACGGCCAGCGTCGCCGCGAACGCCACGACGCCCAGAGTCTTGAGGCTGATGCGTTCCGTGTCGCGGCGCTTCAATCGTCGTGGCCGTGGTGGTCGTGATGGTGGTGATGTTCGCCGCCCTTCGCGCCCGAACTATGGAAGGGACAGAGGTAGGCGTGCACCAGGGTCGGCAGGAACAGCAGAGTGAGCACCGACCCACTGATCACGCCGCCTATGATGACGGCCGCCATCGGCGCCAGAACCTCGGCCCCAAGGCGCCCGAACACCGCCAGCGGCAGGACGGCCGCCGCCACCAGCAGTCCGGTCAGCAGGATCGGCGCCGCCCGCTCAATGGCGGTTTCCTTGACCACGCCCAGGGTCCATTCGACCTTGCGCGCCGCGACCACGTCGCCGGGCCGCGACACCAGCAGGATTGCGCTGCGCGTGGACAGGCCGAACAGGGCCACGAAGCCGGCGATCGCGCCGAGCGACAGGGTGTCGCCGGTGAGCAGCATGGCCACGGCGCCGCCGCAGAAGGCGAACAGGCTCGAGGCCAGGATCAGCAGAGCCATCTTCCAGTTGCGGAAGATCAGCATCAGCAGGGCGATCATCGCCAGGCCGGCGAGCAGGCTGTCGGCGGCCAGGGCGCGCCGTTCCTGGCTGGCGGCGGCGTTGGCGTCGGCGTACGTCAGGAAGGTCCCGGGCGGGGCGACGAAGCCCGTCATCGCCTGCCGCGCCTGCCGGCTGAAGGCGGCTGCCTGGGCGGGTGGGACCTCGGCTAGGATCACTTCGCGGCGCAGGCCCGCCTGGTGCTGGATCAGCGTGCGCGCCTCGGTCAGATAGACATTGGCCACCGCCTTGAGCGGGGTCGAGAGACCCGAACTTGAGCGCAGCAGCAGGTCCCCGATGCCTTCGGGATCGCGCCGCAGGCTCTCTGGGCCGGTCACGGTCAGATCGACCGGGCGGCCGTCGCGATAGACCTGGGCCACGGTCTTGCCCGAAAAGGCGGTCTGCACCGTCTCCAGCACGTCGGCCGAGGACAGGCCGAAGATCGCCAGGCGCTTGAAATTGAGGTCGATGCGCACCGCCGGCGCCCGGGGCTCGGCTTGGACCGAGACGGTTCCGGTTCCAGCGCCGGCGCCGGCGATCTGGCGCAGATCCGCGGCGATCTTGCCGGCGACTGCGTCCACCTGGTCCAGGTCCTGGCCGTAGACGCTGACGGCGAAGGGCGCCTGATCCTCCGGCGTGACCTGGCTGAGGCCCAGGCCAGGCTGGACCTGACCGTTGACCGCCGGATAGCCGGCCAGCGCTGACTGCACCCGCGCCATCACCCTGTCCTGAGCGCCGATGCTCAGCGTTGGGTCCAGGTCGAGCTCCAGATTAGCCCGATCGGTGCTCGCGGCGCTGAAATCGGTTGGGTCGCGCCCGATGCGCTCGAAGGCGGTGGTGACGCCCGGCGTAGCCAGGGCCGCACGGGTAAGGTTGGCGCCCATGCGAACCATGGCGTCCAGCGAGGTGGCGGGCGGCGCCTGGATGGGCACGGTCAGCCGGCCGTCGTGCAGGAGCGGCGCGTCGGTGCGCTTGGCCAGCGGCAGGATCACGGCCGCGCCCAGCGCCGCGAGCCCGACCGCCGCCAGGGCCAGGCCGGGCGCCGAGCCCGAACGCTGGATCCATCGACCGTAGCGCGTCTTGAGGCGCATCGACAGGGCGGGTTCGGGACGCGGCTGCAGTCCGTGCAGCAACAGCAAGGCGCTGGCCGGCGTCACGCACAACGCCACGGCGAGGGAGGCGAGCGAGGCGACGATGATGGTGATCGCCAGCGGCGCCAGGAACGGCCCGGCCGTCCCGCCCAGCATGAGGATCGGCGTCAGGGCGATGTCGATCAGCAAGGTGGCGTAGATTACCGGAGCGCGCACTTCCAGAAGAGCCTTGAAGATCGCCTGTACGCGGTCCTCCCGCGCGTTGTCCGCCGCGCGCAACGCGCTGACGATGGCCTCGATGTCGATCACCGCGTCGTCGATCACGATGGCCGAGGCGATGAACAGGCCGCCCAGGGTCATGATGTTCAAGCTCAGGTTCAAGGCCTTGAGCGCCGCCACCGCGGCCAGCAGCGAGGGTGCGATGCTGAAGAACAGCGCCGCAACCGCGCGCACGTCGCCGAGGGTGACGAGCAGGATCGCCGCCACCACGACCACAGCCACGATCAGGCCCACGCCGAGGGTGCGCAGGGCGTTGTCGAGCGAGCGAGCGGGGCCGTCGGGGTTGACCGTCACGTCTACGCCCTGGGCCTTCAGCGCGGGCCCGAGCTGCGCCAATACCGCCTGGACCGCCCGGGTGGTCTGCAGCACGCCCGCGCCATACTGACCCGACACGCTGACCAGGATGCCCGGCCGGCCCTGGACCAGGGCGTCGCCGGCGGCCGGGGCGGGGGCGCTGACCACGTCGGCCACGTCAGTGATGCGGGTAGGGGCCGAGCCGACGATCTGAATCTGGCCGGCGCCGACGTCGTCCTCGGTCAGGGCCTGACCGCGCGGGTCGATCAGCACGCGCTGCTCGGGCGTGTCGATGAAGCCCGCGCCGGTCACGCTGGTCGCGCGCTGAACCGCGTTTATGACGTCAAGGAATCCCAGGTCGCTGTCGGACAGGTCGCCCGGCCGCGCGCGCACCTCGATCCGCCGGGTGCGTCCGCCGTAGACCGCCACATTGGCCACGCCCGACGCGGCCAGCAGCTGGGGCCGCACCGTCCACTGCACCAGGTCGCGCAGCGCCATGGCGTCCATGGTCCTGCTGCTGAAGCCGATGTCGAGCACGTCGCCGGTGGCCGAGGTCTGCGGCGCGATCCGGGATGCGGCGGCGCCGGCGGGCAGAGCCGCGGCGGCCTGGGTCAACCGCTCGGCCACCGCCTGGCGAACGCGCGCCGGATCGGCCCCGCGCGCCAGACGCACCGTGATCAGCGACAAGCCCGGCGTGGATTCCGAGCGCACCGAGGCGAGGCCCGGCGCGCCCATAAGGGCGATCTCGATCGGATGGGTGACGATCTGTTCGACCTGATCAGCGACCAGGCCCGGAGCCTCAGTCTGCACCACCATCTGCGCCGGAGCCAGGGTAGGGAACACCTCGACCGGGATTGTCCGTGCGTACCACAGGCCGGCGAGGAATAAGGCCGCCGCCAGCCCGGCGACGAACCACGCACGCGCCAGGGACCAGCGGACGATCGTGCTCAGCATGTTACGGCTGCTTCGTCGATTGCGCCCGCTCCAGGGCGAACAGTTCGGACGCGCCGCGCACCACCACCTGATCCTGGGGCCCGACGCCGTTGGCGACGAACAGGCCCTTGTCCACCGGCGCGGCGTCGGCCATCAGCCGACGCTCGAACCGGCCCGGGCCAGCGCGCACATAGGCCCAGTCCGAGCCCTCGTAACGGATCACCGCCGAGCGCGGCACGACCACGCCGAAGATTGAGCTGGCGGTGTTGATGTGCGCGCTCTGGGTCAGACCGATTGACAGCAGAATGGCCGATTTGCCGGTCACCTCGACGATCAGGCCGGAGGATTGCAGGCGCGGCTCGGCCTGGCGCGCGGCGCCCAGGACCACGCCGTGCACCGAGCCGTCACCCACGTCGATGTCGACCGTGCGTGCGCCCGCCTGACCCTCGTTGGAAGGCGTGTCCACGTGCACCAGCGCGGCCTGGCCGTGAGCCAGGGCCGCGAGCAGCGCCGCGCGCTTGGCAGGGGGCAGACGCTCCACGCCCGGTCCCCATTCCAGCCCGACCCTTTGGCGCAGGATTGTCAGATGCGCGGCGTCGGCGCCGGCCTGGGCCTTGGCGGCCTCGACATCCTTGTCGGCGACGCCGGCGTTCGCCGCGCGCAGCACGGCCACGCGCTCGGCCTCGGCCTTGGAGGCGGCGGCGGTGGCCTCCGCGGCGGCGAGGTCGGACTCCAGCTGAGCGAGCGGGCCGGGGTCGAGCACCTTGGCGAAGGCGTCGATCTGCCCGCTGCGGCGCTGTCGCGGCAGCGTCGCGGTTTGCACGCCGAGCCGCGCCTGATCGGCCGGGCTGACGGTGAACGCCGATTGCTGCGCCAAGGCGCCGCCGGCGCCGGCGGCGACGCAGGCCAGGCCCATGCCAATAGCGCGCCAGGGGCGCCCCGCCTTGCTCCTGCGCTTCACAATCCCTCCGCGGGGCGCCCGACTGTTCGGTGCAACAGGCTAGTCGTATTCGAACGAAAGATCATGGCGTATCGGCGGTCCGGTCGGGCTTTCCAGCCCACGCTAGTTCCAGAGCATCTCAGTTTAAAGTAAGCCGTTTGCCAGGTCCGGGCGGCGGGGACAAATGCGCTGGCCAAGACCTGTAAGGCTTCAGGCGGCGCGGCGACCACACACTGTCACTTGTGTCACGATTGAGCCTTAAATAGGCCTGCTTGGACATCGTCGGGGAGGTCTCGTGAAGAGCCTGGAACAATTGAAGCACGAACTGCACGATACGGAGGAGCAGCTGCTGATGGAGCTGCGCCGGCTGCGGCGGGGCGCGCGGCCGTTGGACACCGAGGGGCCCAAGCCGGACTCGGACCTGACTGTCGGCCAGAAGATCGCCGATGCGGTGGCGGCGACCATGGGCTCGTGGAACTTCATCATCATCCAGTCGTGCATCCTGGCCGTCTGGATCGTCCTCAATGTCACGGCTTTCGTGCAGAAGTGGGATCCCTATCCCTTCATCCTGCTTAATCTGGCCCTGTCGTTCCAGGCCGCCTACGCCGCGCCCTTCATCATGATGGCCCAGAACCGCCAGCAGGACATCGACCGCAAGGCGGCGGATAACGACCACCAGATCAATATCAAGGCCGAGCTGGAAATCGAGCTGCTGCACCAGAAACTGGACGAACTGCGCGAGAAGGAAGTGCTGTTCCTGACCGAGGCTGTGCGTGACCTGACCTTGCTCCTGCGCGAGCGCCATCTGACCGTAAGCGCGTCTCCCGACGAAAGCCTTCAGGACGGATAGGCCCGGCCTCGTGCGCCCAGGTCAATAGATCTGGGGCACGAACAGTTCGGGCGGCAGGGGATGACGCACATAGTCGGGGTGGTGCACCCGTTCGGGCAGCACGATCGGCGGGTGCTCAACCTCAGTGTAGTCGAACTGGCTCAACAGGTGGTGGATGCAGTTCAGGCGTGCGCGCTTCTTATCGACCGCTTCCACCAGCCACCAACGAGCCTCGGGAATGTTCGTGCGCTCGAGCATCTCTTCCTTGGCCTGAGTGTAGAGCTCCCACCGCCGGCGTGACTCCAGGTCCATCGGGCTGAGCTTCCACTGCTTCAGCGGGTCGGTGCTGCGCATCTTGAAGCGGAAGTGTTGTTCCTCGTCGGTGATCGAGAACCAGTACTTGATCAGCGTGATCCCCGAGCGCACCAGCATACGCTCGAATTCCGGCACCGATCGGAAGAATTCCTCGACATCGTCCTGGCTGCAGAAGCCCATCACGCGCTCCACCCCGGCGCGATTGTACCAGCTGCGGTCGAACAGCACGATTTCGCCGCCGGCGGGCAGATAGGGCGTGTAGCGCTGGAAGTACCACTGGGTGCGTTCGCGTTCGCTGGGCGCGGGCAGGGCGGCGACACGGCAGATGCGCGGGTTCAGGCGCTGGGTGATGCGCTTGATGGCGCCGCCCTTGCCGGCCGCGTCGCGGCCCTCGAACAGCACGACCACCTTGAGCTTGTTGTGGACCACCCAGTCCTGCAGCTTGACCAGCTCGGCTTGCAGCCGGAACAGCTCCTTGAAGTAATGGCGGCGGCTGACCGCTTCGGGGCTCACGTCCGGCTCGTGAAATTGGTCGAGGAACTTGGCGAAGCGGTCATCGCCGTCGTCGTTCAGCTCCAGTTCCAGCTCTTCGTCGAATTCGTCGATCCTGTCGGCGAGCACGCGGTGGGCGTCAATCACGTCGGGGTCCTGGCGATCGGCGGTCATGGGCTGGGCCTTTGATCTGGGCGATTGATCTGCAGCGGTGAACGCCTGCGCCTGTTGGGACGGTCGCCAGTACCGAACCTTCACGCGCCGAGAGCTCGACCTCGCAGGCGACTATTAGTCAACGGCCCTAGGTGGTCCCGTGAAGATTGGGTGACAACGTGCGCCGGTATTCCCATTGAGCTGCTTGGCGCCGCCGACCTCCCAAGGGTATGCGGGATCAGATGCGAGTGAACTGTTCCCAAGAGACGCCGGTGAAACGATCGTGAATCAAGCCATCCCGCTAGAACGGCGCACGATCATGATCGCTCTGAGCGTGGCGCTCGCGCAGTTCATGCAGATGCTGGACAGCGTGGTGATCAGTATCGCTCTGCCGCCGATGGCCCACGACTTTCACGCCAGCCCTGTCAGCGTTGGCTTCGGCATCACCGTCTATGTGCTGGCGGCCGCCATCATGCTGCCGGCCAGCGCCTGGCTGGCCGATCGGTTGGGCGCCCGCAACGTGTTCATCTTCGCCCTGGCGGCGTTCGCGGCCACCTCCGCCCTTTGCGGAATCAGCGCCACGCTGTGGGAATTCATCGCCGCCCGCGCGCTCCAGGGCTTGGCAGGCGCCCTCATGGCGCCGGTGGGTCAGATGATCCTGCTGCGGTCGGTCGATCGCGCGCAGCTGCTGCGGATCATGACCTTGACCAGCACGCCCAGTCTGATCGCCCCGGTGATCGGGCCGCCCCTCGGCGGTTTCCTGGCCACCTGGTTTGGCTGGCCGTGGATATTCTACATCAACCTGCCGGCCAGTATCCTGGCGATCTACATGGCTCTGCGCTGGCTGCCCAACCCTGTCGGCGACAAGCGGCCGTTCGACCTTGCCGGCTTCCTCCTGAACGCCGGAGCGCTCGCGCCCCTGCTGTGGGGCCTGGGCCAGCTCGCCAGCGGCGGGGTGTCGCGCGTGGCCGCCATCGGCGCCGTCGCGGCGGGTGGGCTGATGGGCGTGGTGGCCGTGCGCCACGCGGCGCGCGCGCCCCATCCCCTGCTGTCGCTCTCGCCCCTGCGGCACGTGACCTTCCGCCTGACCAGCAGTTCGTCCACCGCCTTGATCCGCCTGCCGATCGCCACGTTGATCTTCGTGCTGCCGATCCTGTTCGAGCGGGGGTTCGGCATGACGCCGTTCATGTCGGGCGTGCTGTTCCTCGGCCACAGCACCGGCGACCTGTCGATGAAGCTGTTCACCACCCGCGTCTATCGGCGCCTAGGCTATCGCACCACGCTGCTGGTGTGTTCGGTGGGCATGGCGTTCGCCATCGCCGCCTCCGCCCTGTTCACCCGCTCGACGCCGCTGCTGATGATCGCCTTCATTCTGTTCGTGGCCGGCTGTTTCCGCTCTTTCACCCTGACGGGACTGACGAGCCTGGCGTTCTCGGAGGTCGAGCGCAACGAGATGCCCAATGCGACCACGCTCAACCAGGTGACCGTGCAACTGACGACGGGGCTTGGCGTGTCCTGCGCCAGCCTGCTGTTCGGCCTCAGCCGCACCTTGCGCGGCGTGGCGCCGGGCGCGCCCGACCCCGCCGACTGCCGGCTGGCGCTGGTGGTGATGGCGGCCATGGCGCTGCTGGCCGTGCCGCTGTTCATGAAGCTGCCGCACGACGCGGGCAGCGAGCTCAGCGGACACCGCCCGCGCGGACGGACGCCCGAGCCGCTCGATCAGGCCGCCGAAGCGACTGACCTCTGACCCGGGCCATCCGGCCTGGACATTACCGGCCCTGCGCCTTGAGGATGGCGTCTAGGCGCGGATAGACCCGGCGGGCGTTCTTCTCGAACACCTTGGCCTTGTCTTCGGGGGAAATGGACAAGGCGTCGATGTAGCGCTTGGTGTCGTCGAAGTAGAACCCGGTCTCCGGATCGATGCCGCGCACCGCGCCGACCATCTCCGAGCCGAAGATGATGTTGTCGACGTCGATCACCTCGAACAGCAGGTCGATGCCGGGCTGGTGATAGACGCAGGTGTCGAAGAACACGTTGCGCATCAGGTGCTCGCGAAGGCGCGGCTTCTTCAGCATGTCGGCCAGGCCGCGGTAACGGCCCCAGTGATAGGGCACCGCGCCGCCCCCGTGCGGGATGATCAGGCGCAGGTCGGGGAAGTCGTTGAACAGGTCGCCTTCCAGCAACTGCATGAAGGCGTTGGTGTCGGCCGCCAGATAATATGAGCCGGTGGCGTGGAAGGCAGGGTTGCAGCTGCCCGAGACATGGATCATGGCCGGCACGTCCAGCTCGACCATCTTCTCATAGAACGGGTACCAGCTGCGGTCGGTCAGGGGCGCGGCGCTGAAGTGGCCGCCCGACGGGTCCGGATTGAGGTTGCAGCCTACAAAGCCGAGCTCGTTGACGCAGCGCTCCAGCTCGGCGATCGAATGGGCGATGGGCGCCCCCGGCGACTGGGGCAACTGGCACACGCCCACGAAATACTGCGGGAACAGGTCAACCACGCGCTTGATCACGTCATTGCTCAGCGACGTCCACGCGCGGCTGGTCGCCTCGTCCCCCAGGTGCGGACCCATGGTGGAGGCGCGCGGCGAGAAGATCGTCATGTCGCCGCCGCGTTCCTTGATCAGCCGCAGCTGATTCTTGTCGATCGTGTCGAAGATCACCTCGTCGGGAACGTCCGGTATGGCCGGCGCGGTCTCGCCCGCCTTGAAAGCGGCGATTTGCGCATCGCGCCAGGCCACCAAGGCCTGGGGAATTGTAGTGTAGTGGCCATGGCAGTCGATGATCATGGAAACCGGCTCCTCTTAAGAACGTCCAGGCGGCGCTTTGCGGGTCTGAATAGAGCCTCTGGAGCCCGTGAAGAAGAGGGTTATTTCAGTGGCTGCGCGCTTGGGCGGCGGTGAGGGGCCAGGCGGGGTCCGATCAGGGCAAGGAAGGGCGAAGCGGCGTGGCGGAAGAGGTGGGAGTCGAACCCACCGAAGACGCTTGGCGCCTTCCTCCGGGTTTGAAGTCCGGGCGCCCCACCGGGGACATTTCTCTTCCGCCCCGACCCTTAGCCAAGGGCCCGCGGGCTGTCCATCCGTACAAAGCTCAGCCGCAGGTCTGGTGTGTGTTCCAGATGCTACAGTCGGACGGTCATCGTCGGGTTTGGGGCAAGACTGCGATCCTCCAAGCGGTGCGCGCCGAACGGCCGAGCGGTCGGCGCTGACCGGCTTTAATGCATGATATTCAAAGGAATAAGTGCGGTTGGCGGCGGTTTTGAGCTCGCGGAGCTCTGCGGCCGGCGGGTTCAGAACGCTCATCTGCGGGCGGAAATATCCTATCGCTCTCTTGAGCGCCCCGTCGATCGGTGTACATTTTTGTAGACAAAGTCGATGTACGTCCCGAGCGGGGCGACGGGGAGGAACTGAATGAATCGCCATCTGTGCGCGAGCTTGCTCGCCAGCGCCGGGATCATGGCCCTGGCTTCCGCGGCCCAGGCCCAGCAGGCCGCGCCGGCCGCGTCCGAAGAGATCGTGGTCACCGGCTCGCGCGTGATCACCAACGGCAACAACAGCCCCACGCCCGTCACGGTGGTGCCTACGCAGCAGATGCTGCAGGTGCAGCCGACGACGGTGGTGGACGCCCTCAACCTGATGCCAGCCCTTCAGGGCTCGCAGACGACGACCAGCGCGGCCGGCGGCGGCCAGCGCAACGGCGCGGCGGCCTACATCAACCTGCGCAACATGGGCGACCTGCGCACCTTGGTGCTGTTCGACGGCCACCGGGTCATCCCGACCATCAACCAGAACGAAGGCGACACCGACACCTGGGTCGTCCCGCAGATGCTGATCCAGCGGGTGGACGTCGTGACGGGCGGGGTCTCGGCTGTTTACGGTTCGGACGCTATTTCGGGCGTGGTCAACTTCATCACCGACACCAAGTTCAACGGCATCAAGCTGCAGGCGTCCGGCGGCGTGTCGCAATATGGCGATGACCAACAGGCCGACGTGGGCGTCGCGCTCGGCCGCAGCCTGTTCGGCGGACGCGGCCACATCGAGTTCAGCTACGAGTATCATGACGATCCGGGCGTCACGAACCGCCTGTCGCGCGCGGTCTACGCCACCAACTATGGCACCGGCGGCCTGGGAACGGCGGCCTCGCCCTACTACGTCTATCCCAACAACCGCGCCAGCAACTACACCTACGGCGGCCTGTTCACCAATGGCGCCTTCGCCGGCCAGACCTTCGCCGCCAACGGCGTGCTCTCGGCGTTCGTCCCCGGCGCGGCGACCGGCGTGACCAACGCGCAGAGCGGGGGCGGGGGCGCCTGGCAGTATCAGGTGTCGCTCAAGGCGGCCCTGATCTTCCATCAGGTGTTCGCGCGGTTCGACTACGACATCACCGACAATATCCACGGCTATCTGCAGATCGCCGGGACCTCGAACCACACCGACGACGAATATCAGATGCCCAGCGTGGCGCTGTCGATCCAGCCGGGCAATCCCTTCCTCGGCGGCTACACGCTTCCGGCCAAGGCGACCCTCGACAAGTACATCGTCGACAACCCGCTCGCCGACCAGCACACCAACACCTACATGGCCTACGGCGGGCTCAACGGCACGGTTTCGAACTACAAGTGGGATCTCGGATTCCAGCTGTCGCAGTCGATCATCGAAGCGGCCAACATGGCCAACGTGAACTACGGGCGTCTGTACGCGGCCGTGGACAGCAAGGTGGTCAATGGACAGATCGTGTGTAACGCCGCGCAGACGAACCCGACCTACGCCGGCTGCGTGCCGTTCAATCCGTTCGGTCCGTCCGCCGAAAGCGCGGCGGCGCTGAACTACATCCTGCAGGAAACCTGGAACAAGAACCGCACCTCGCTCGGCGAAGTGAACGGCAGCTTCTCGGGCGCGCCGTTCTCCACCTGGGCGGGCCCGGTCAATATGGCGGTCTCGGGCGAGTACCGCGACGAAGCGTGGGACGTGAGCGCCAACGCCAGCCCCAACACCTACGCCGACTGCACCGGCATCACCGTCGGCTGCACCCAGGGCACGACCAAGCTTTGGGAATTCACGACCATGCCGGCCAACCCGGCGGCGACAGAGTCGGTGTGGGAAGCGGCCTATGAAACCGACATTCCCTTGGCCAAGGACCTGCCCTTCATGCAGTCCTTCAACATCAACGGTGCGGTCCGCTACACCGACTACAGCATCAGCGGCTCGGCGGTGACGTGGAAGATCGGCGGCGACTGGAAGGTCAATGACGAGTGGACCTTGCGGGCGACCCGTTCGCACGACATCCGCGCGCCCAACCTGTGGGAGCTCTATTCGCCCACGACCTATGCGCCCCTGACCAACTTCACCGACCCCTACACGCATGGCTCGGTCAACGTGACCCAGTCGGTGGAATCCAACACCCAGCTGGTGCCCGAACAGGCCGACACGACCACGGCCGGCTTCGTCTATCGCCCGGCCTGGCTGCCGCGGTTCAGCTTCACGGTCGACGCCTACCGCATCCAGGTCAACAACGTGATCTTCCAGCTTCAGGGCCAGTCGGCGTCGGTTCTCGCCGGCTGCGACGCCAGCGGCGGGACCTCGCAGCTTTGCTCGCTGATCGCGCGGCCGCTGCCCTACAGCAACACCACCACGGCGAACAACCTGACGGCGCTCTATTCGAAGTACCTGAACGTCGCCACGCTCGACACCTACGGCGCCGATTTCGAGGCGAACTACACCACCAACCTGTTCGGCCGACCCCTGGGCCTGCGCGGCCTGATGTCCTACCAGCCGCACCTTGTGATCAACCAGGGCCCGGGAGGCGTTGTCGACCTGGGCGACGCCTACAGCGGCGTGAACCTGTGGCAGGCGGAGCCTTCGATCAAATACACCTTGCTCGCCGACTACAAGGTCACCGACCGAGTGGACATCAGCCTCCTGGAACGCGGCTTCAACGGTATGAAGGATGCGTCCTATTCGCAGACCACGCCGGAGGTGTACTTCGTAAAATCCACCCAGCCGCCGATCTCGTACACAAACATAAACTTCGCCTATACCGTGCCCAACAGCTTCGGCAGTTCCGAGTTTTACTTTAACATCGCGAATCTGTTCAACACGTTCCCCACTTACAACTTCACCGGCGGTCGTGACGAATACGACCCGGTCGGCCGTGACTTCATGATTGGCGTGCGCTTCCGCCACTGACGGCATAGGCCCCTCCTCGCAAGAGGAGGGGCATTTCGTTTGATCCGGCTCGCGGACGCGTGGGTATCTGTAGGGAAGGCTTGACATGGCCAGTGTAAGGGGCGTCCGCGGCGCGATTGTCACGGCGATGGCCGCGGGTCAGGCGCTGGGCGGCTTGGCCATCGCCGCGGACAAGGTATCGAGCCCTGGCCATTACAGCGGCTATTCGCCGGTCCTGTACGACGGCTACAGCCTGACTTCGCAGTATGTGACCATGCGCGACGGGACCCGGATCGCCGTGGACGTCTACCGCCCCACGCTGCACGGCGCGGTGGTCGATCAGAAGCTGCCGGTGGTGTGGCAGAACACCCCTTACAATCGGCGTTCGCCCAGCAGCGCCGCCCAGGCGATGGAGTTGGTCAAGTACGGCTACGTCGTGGCCATGGCCGACATGCGCGGCAACTACGCCTCCTTCGGCAAGGCCATCGCCGACGCGGAGGCGGCCAGCGCCGGCAACCGCAACGAATGGATGCCCTGGTCCAAATGGGACGCCTATGACGTGACCGAGTGGCTGGCCGCCCAGCCCTGGTCCACCGGCGACATCGGCATGATGGGCTGCTCGGCCGTAGGCATGAGTCAGTGGCAGGCGGCCTCGACCGCCCCGCCGCACCTGAAGGCCATTTTTCCGCAGGACGCCCCCAGCGAATACTACGATTGGAACGGCCTGACTCCGCGCATCGACCCGCCGCCGCCGCCTCCGGGGCCTGCCGGGGTGATCCCCGCCCAGGACGCCAAGGCGGTTGCGGTGGATGCCGACAAGGACGGGTCCCTGCTGGCCGCGGCCAAGGAGGACCACAAGGGCAATCTGGCGACCGGCTACATCCCGTTCCGCGACAGCGTCTCGCCGGGGTTGAAGGCAGCCGGCTATGGCGACTTCCGCTACAACCTCGAGGTCAACACCTTCGAGCATTTCGCCGACATCAACAAATCGGGCATCCCGATCTACGAGACGACCAACTTCGGCGAGGACATGCGGGTCAAGCTCGGCGTCATGGTCAAGCTTCACAACGTCAAGAACCCGATCAGGCTGGTGGTCGCTCCCGGCAACCACTGCAACTGGTCCACCGACGCCAAGCCCAACCCCAGCAACGATTTCGACATCACCGCCGAGCAGGTGCGCTGGTACGACTACTGGCTGAAGGGGATCAAGAACGGCGTGCTGGATGAGCCGCCGGTCTATTACTACACCTACAACGACCCGGCGAACGACGGCTGGAAGTTCGCCTGGCAGTGGCCGCTGCCCACACAGAAGACGGTGAAGTATTACCTCGCCGCGGGGGCGCCGACCGCGCCTACCGCCGGGGTCAACAAGGGCGGCCTGAGCGCCAAGGCGCCTACGGCCCCCGACGCCAAGGACCTCTACACGGTCGACTACACGGTCGGCGCGACCGACCGGAACGAGAAGGGGATGACTTACACCACCGTCCCGCTGAAGGCCGACAGCGCCGAGACCGGCCATCCGATCGTACACCTGTGGGTGTCAACCACCGCCACTGATGGCGATTTCCTCGCCTTCCTGGCCGACGTGGGCCCGGACGGCAAGGTGACGCCGCTGCCCGGCACCGAAGACGGCAAACTGCGCGCCTCGGTGCGCGCCCTCAATCCCGCGCCATATGACAACTTGGGCCTTCCGTACCATCGCGCCTTCGAGGCGGACTCCAAACCGCTGACGCCGAATCAGCCGACCGAACTGGTGTTCGACATGGCGCCGATCTCCTATGTGTTCAAAGCGGGCCACAGCATTCGCCTGCTGATCGTGTGCCAGGAGATTCCCCGTCACGGGTCCGCACGCCCAACGCCGGTGCTGACCCCCCCGCCGGTGGTCACCTTCTATCGCGACGCGGCCCACCCGTCCTACATCGCCATGCCGGTCAATGCGCCCGTGCCGGCCACGGTCAGCCTGACCGCAGACCGGCGCGCGGTGCGCATCGGATTCCCGCGGGGGCTGGACCGGCGTTACCTGCAGGACATCAAGCCCGGGTCGGTCAAGGTCGGCGGCGTCGTGGCCCGCAAGGTCGAGGTGCATGACGGCGTGGTGATCGCCGACCTCGGCGGCGCGGTTGCGTCCCCCGGCAAACCGTTGGTTGTGCAGGGCCAGTTCGGCGCCAAATACTATTACGGCGATCTCGCCGGGTTCACCGGCTCAGCCGTGGTTCCCGGGCATCCCTAAGGCGAGGTGCGGCAGGCCGACGACGATAAGGGAGAAGCCTTGAATGGGGGAAGGAATTGTCTACAAACTCGTTGACACTCCCGGCCCCGCCGCACGGCGTCTGTCATCGCGGATTGAGCCCTGGGAGGTATTGGTTGGCCGTGCGTTGACCCTATCGCCTCAATCTGGGTCCGGGCCTGCGATCTTCGGGCAACGGCGCCCTATGAACAGCGTCTGCGACGGTCGGGATCGGACGCGCAGGACTTGGGTAATTAGGAGAGGTCGTCATGAGTGAGGCATACAAGGTCGTCTGGCCCCGGGGCCGGCAGGTCACCACGGGCGCGCGCCTGGCCAAGCGCCTGGACAGCCTGGAAGGCAAGGTCGTCGCCCAGTTGTGGGACTGGGTGTTCAAAGGCGACAAGATGTACGACGTCTGGGAAGAGGAGCTGACCAAGCGCTATCCCGGCATCAAGTTCATCAGCTGGCGCGAATTCGGCGAAATCCACGGCGCCAACGAACACCAAGTGCTGGCCGAACTGCCCGCCAAGCTGAAGGAGTATGGCGTAGACGCCGTCATCTGCGGGGTAGGCTGCTGAGGCAGCTGCACTGCCGCCGTGACGCGCGCAAGTGTGCTGGTTGAAAAGCTTGGAATTCCGACGGTCACCGTTCTGTGCAGCGGGTTCGTCATGCAGGGCAAGTTCACGGCCAAGGGTTTGGAGATGCCGAACCTGCCGCACGTGATCCACCCTGGACACGTGAACTTCGTCACCGACGAGAAGCTGGAAGAGACCTGCCGTGGAGCGATGCTCGACCAGGTGATCACCGGCCTGACCGTCCAGCCGCCGGAGGTCCAAAGGTCTACCGAGCCGGATATGCGGGACATCGTGTTCGAGGGGACCTTCGAAGACGTGCAGGAGCACTTCCTCGAGCACGAGTGGAGCGAGGGCCTGCCCGTCGTGCCGCCCACGATCGAGAAGGTCGAGGCGTTCCTCAAGTTCACGCCGCGCAAGCCCGAGGAGGTGATCGGCAACCTGCTGCCCGATACACGGGCGGCGACCATCTGGAGCGTGGCGGTCAACGGCGTCATGTCGGGGTGCAGGCCGGAATACATGCCGGTTCTGGTCGCCATCGTCGAAGCGATGGTCGATCCGATCTTCGGCACCGAGCACCTGGGCCACACGCCCGGCACCGAAACGCTGATCATCCTCAACGGGCCGATCGTCAAGCAGCTGAACTTCAACTGCCTGCAGGGCGCCTTGCGGCCCGGATTCCAGGCCAACACCAGCGTCGCGCGCTTCTTCCGCATGTACCTGCGCAACGTGGCCGGCTTCCTGCCGCACAAGACCGACAAGGGCTGCTTCGGGGGCAACTTCCGCATCGTGCTGGCGGAAAACGAAGAGGCTTGCGCCAAGTTTGGGTGGGAGCCGCTCAGCGTCGATCAGGGCTTCAAGGCCGGGACCAACCTCGTCACCATCACCTCCTGCACCGAGGCCACCCAGGCCATCGAGGTGGGGGCCACGACGGCCGAGGAGATCCTCAAGAACATCGAAGCCCGCATGTCGGACAACCACCTCTTCATTCAGTTCTTCTTCCGGGGAATGAAGACGAGGCCCACGGTTGTACTGACCCCAGCGGTCGTCTCGGTGCTGGTCGCCGCGGGCTACACCAAGGCCATGGTCAAGAGGCACTTCTACGAGAACACCCGGCTATGGGTCGCCCGGCTCAGCGGGATGATCGTCAACCGCTTCTACAAGGGCATCAGCGAAGGCAACTGGCCCGAACAGCTGGGGACGTCGATGGACCTGAATCGGTACATCCAGATGGTGTCCGAGCCGGATGACTTCATGATCGCCATCAGCGGGGATCCAGATCGCGACCACGTCATGATCTGCGCGGAAAACGGCTATATCGGCTTCCCGGTGAGCCGTGAGATCGCCTTGCCCGACGATTGGGACGCCCGCCTCACGGAGGTCAAGCGTGCCAAGTAAAAATGATGAAGGAACGTTCTAGATGTCAGCCACATCCCCTGTGGCCGTTGAAGAGCGGCGGGTCTTGGGCAAGGTCAAGGCCTATCTGTTCACCTATTTCTTTATTGGGCAGATATTCTACCAGTTTGACCGTAGCAATATAGGCTTCGCCAATCTGACCATGGGCAAGGAGCTTGGCCTCACTGCCCAGACCTTCGGGTTCGCTTCGGGGATTTTCTCCCTCAGCGCCTTCCTCATGCAGCTTCCGGCCGGCCAAGCCTTCGACAAGTTCGGCCCCCGGCGCTGGCTGACCGGGATCATGGTGGGCTGGGGGCTGGTGGTCGTCGGCGAGGGCTTCGTCACCAACGGGACCCAACTGGCCATCCTGCGCTTCTTCGTCGGCTTCTTTGAGGCCGGCTACCTGCCGGGGCTCTATATCCTTATGAGCTGCTGGCTGCGCGGACGCCATCAGGGGGCGGGCATGGCCACGCTGGTCACGGCCTCGGCCTGCTCCAACATCTTCGGCGCCCCGTTCTCGGGGTGGGTGCTGGGCCAGCACTTCTTCGGGCTGTCTGGCTGGCGCGGTCTGTTCGTGATCGACGGGGCGCTCACCGCCGTCTGGGCCTTGGTCGCCCTGACCATCCTCTACGACGGTCCCGAGGCCGCGTCCTGGCTGAAGCCCGAGGAAAAGGCGTTCATGAAAGCCTATCTGGCGGAATACGAAAGCGAGAAGCGGTCCCACGGCTCGCTGGAGCGCGGCGGCCTATGGGAGACGTTCAAGAACCGCAACGTGTTCGGTCTGATCCTGGCGTTCGCTTGCTCGGGCTGGATCTCCTCGACCTTCACCTTCTTCATTCCCACCCTGATGAAGCGCGCCTCGGCGGGGGCTAGCTTGCAGACCGTCGGCTTCCTGGTGATGGGCCCCTACATCGTCTACGCCGTCGTCGCCCAGCTGTGGGGACGCCACGCCGACAAGACCGAGCGGCACTATCACCTCCTGATCCCGCTGGTGGTGTCGGCGGTGGGCATCCTGCTCTATCCCATCGCCAAGTCGCCCGTCCTCGCTATGCTGGCGGTGTGTCTGATCCAGGCCGGAACGGCGGGCTTCTTCGTCAACTTCTGGCCGACGGCGAACATGGTGGTGGGCCGCGCGACGATCGCCAAGTCGACCGCCCTGATCAATTCGGGGATGCTGATCCTGAGCTTCTTCGGCCCGATCTATTTCGGGTGGGCGCTCGACAAGACCGGCAGCACCTCGCTCGGACTCTATACCGCGGTGGGCGTGCTGGTCCTGAACTTCATCCTGATGCACATGTTCTTCGTGCAGTACAAAGCGCGCCAGAAACGGGACGCGCTTGCGGCTCAGCAGGCCTGAAGGGCCGGCGCGGCTCCGAATTTGCGCCGGAGCCTGGGTCGCCCGCGCAGGCGGGAGCGGCCTATTCGGCGTCGTCCGACGCGTCCGCCTGGGGATAGATCGCCGCGAAGGGCGTGCGCTCCTGGGCGAGGGCCTTCATGGCCTCCTGGACGTTCTCGGCATGCCGCTCGATCGCCCTGCGCGCGCCCTCCGGATCGTGCCGGCAGATCGCGTCGACCAGGTCCAGCCAGTAGGGCGCGGCCACCTTCGCCCGGCCGGCGCGGTAGGTGAGCCGGAATCGGTGGCGGGTGTTGCGTGCCCGCAGGCGTTCGAGAACCTCCTCTGCGACGGGCTGGTCGGCGACGCGCACGTAGCAGGCGAATATCTGATGGGTCGTTTCGGCGAAGCCGCTGATGTCGCCGTGGTCCGCCCGGTCCTTTAGCTTCTTGGCCAGCGCGCGCAGGCGCTCGATGTCCACCGGGGTTATGCGCTCAGCGGCGCGCGCCACGCACAGGCTCTCGACGACCTTGCGCACTTCGGCGATCTGCAGGGCTTCTTCGAGCCCCACAACCCGGACGCGCGCGCCACGGTTGGCGATACGCTCGACCAAGCCCTCGTGGACCAGATCCATCAGCGCCGAACGGACTGTGCCCCGGCTGGCGCCGAGCAATTTGCACAGTTCGGCCTCGACGAGCCGCTGACCTGGCACCAGATCATTCGCCAGGATTCCACCGCGGATGGCATCGACGACGGCGGCTTGCGACAGGGCCTTAGGTTGGGTCGTCAATAAGTTCCTCCATCAGCCCATCGTTCCGTTCGCGGGCGGTTCTGCTGGCCAAACGCCGTGGATTACATAGCAAGGGTAATCACTGGGCGAGGCAAGGGCGAATCGCTGCACGCGGCACGGACAGTACGTTGTTCGCCGATCGGGGGCGCCGTCAATTGCGTGAGCTGAACACCAGGCAGACGGGCACGGGCGCGGCGGCTCTCTCGCCAGAGGGAATGGGCGTACCGGTTTGCAAGTCGATGTTGAAGGTCACGATCGAGGCGCTCGCCTGGTGGCCGATGAACAGCCGCTCGCCCGGGGCGTCGAACGTAAAGCTGCGCGGCAGCTCGCCGCCCGAGGCCGTCCGGCCGCGTAGGGCCAGAAGGCCGCTCTCCGGGTCGATCGCGAACCACACCAGGCTGTCCAGCCCCCGCACCGGCGGCTCGCCGCTCGACCCATGGCTACGGGTGGTGGCGTAGAGGAACCTGCCGTTCGGATGCACCCTTAATTCGGCCCCAGAACGCAGGCCGGCGAACCCTTCAGGCAGCAGATCGACGGATTGCCTTTGCTCCAACGCCCCGTCAGCCGGGTTGTAAGCAAAGGTGGTGATGGTCGCGTTCATCTCGTTCATCAGATAGACGAACCGTGCGTGCGCATCGAACGCCACGTGCCTGGGGCCGGAACCGGGCGCCAAGCGCGCTGTTCGCTCCGGCCGCGGCGTCAGGGACCCTCGATCGGCGTCAAAGGCGTAGACCCTGAGCTGATCGGTTCCCAGGTCGGGGACGAGCACGAACCGACCCGCGGGATCGAAGCTGACCGCGTGCGCATGGGGCTGGGTTTGACGGCGTGGATGGACGCTTGATCCGGTGTGCCGATGCACTTCGGCCTGCGGCCCGATCCGGCCGTCCGGCCCCAGCGGAAACAGGTGCACCGTGCCGCCGCCGAAGGTGGCCGCCAGCAGCCAGCGGCCGCTGGAGTCGACCTCGCAATGACAGGGCAGGGGCGGGGTGCGCTGGCTGCCGAGCGGGCTGAGCGCGCCGGTGTCCGGGTCGATGCGGAACGCGCTGACGCCGCCGCCTTCCGAGCCCTCGAAATCGCGCACCTCGTTGACGACGTACAGGAATTGGCCGCCGGGGTGCGCCGCGATCCAGCCGGGCTGGGGCGTTTCGACCATGTCGAGCGCGCGGAACGTCCCGCTGTCTTCGTCCAGCCCCAGCCGGTAGACTCCGAAGGCGATATCGTCCGGATCGGCCCGGTGCGCCCGCCGGTGCGTGCCGACATAGAGGACGGCGGAGCCGCTCGCCGCGTGGCTTTTCGACATCATCTTGATCTCAGGGGGTGTGGGGCTAGTTCTTGACGCTCAGCGAAGCGCTCTGGTAGCATTTGCGGTACAATTTTGGTCAACAATCTTGTTGACCTCGCCACCGCTAAAAAATAGCAATCGACGCGGCCAAGCGTCAGGCCCAGGGAGGCGTATCACATGTCCGAGCCATCGTCCGATCAAGCGTCAGGAGCCGATTGGGACCACCTGTCCGACGAAGATTGGAACGCCAAGCTCGATACGGTGATCGCCCAGTTCAATGAAGGGCGCGGCGAAGTTAAGCTGCCGGTGCCGATCCATGACATCATGGACAATGAATACGAGCGCGGCATGCTCAATCCGCTCGTCACGGAGGACCTGATCCGCCACTTCGCCGACGCGATCGGCGATCCCAACCCGATCTGGCGCAACCGCACCTATGCGCAGAATACGCGCTGGGGCGGCATCATCGCGCCGCCGCTTTATGAATCGTGCATCTCGTTCGGTTCGTCCTTTGGCGGGCGTCTGCGCCTGCCTGGCGTGGCGCGACTGGCGGCCGGCAACAAGCACGACTACTTCGCCCCCTTCCGTCCCGGCGACGAATTCCACTGCTACGACAAGTACGGCGGTTTCGAAGAGAAGAAGGTCCAGGGCAAGCCCTACCGCATGTTCATCGAGAGCGTGCCGCGCTACTTCGTCAACCAGCGCGACGAGACCATAGCGGTGGCCTCGGGCCGCAACATCTACCTCGCCACTCCGCCTTCCAAGCGCAAGCCCAAGGAAGGCGGCGGCAAGGAGAGCAAGGTCGGGGCCAAGTACGCCGGCAAGACCTACACGAGATATTCCGAGGCCCAGCTCAAGGAAATCCACGACGATTTCGACGCTCAGCTGGCCGGCGTGAAGCGCCGTGGCGCCCAGATCCTGTACTGGGAGGATGTGGTCGAGGGTGAGGAACTGGCGCCCCTGGCCAAAGGCATCTACGACGTGTGCGACAGTTCTGCCCGCACCGTGGTCAGTTGCTACGTCTACGCCTTCGCCATCAAGTGGGCGGCGATGCGCAACCACCTGAAGACCCATCCGATCGACCCGGAAACGGGCGAGCACCGCTTCCGGCGCGACTGGCACTATTCGGATCGCGCCGCGCAGATGTTCGGCTCGCCCCTGGCCAACGCCGGCGGCATCCACAATGAGATGATGCTGGTTCAGATCGTCACCGACTGGATGGGCGACTCGGGTTTCGTGGTGTCGATGGACAGCCAGGACCGCCGGTTCAACTTCTTCGGCGACTCCACCTGGGTGAAGGGCAGCGTCAAGCGCAAGTTCATCGACGATCAGGGCCGCCGACTGGTGGAGCTATTCGTCTACGCCGAGAACCAGGATGGCGACGTCCATACTCAAGCGACCGTCTTGGTCAAACTCGTGTCGAAAGCCGATTGAGCATGACCGACGCCCCGACATTTGAAACCCTCGTCCTGACGGTGCGCGACGGCATCGCCGTGCTCACCCTCAACCGGCCCAAGGTTCGCAACGCGATCGACGATGTGATGCGCCTCGACCTGAAGGCGGCCATAGACCACATCGGCGGCGACCGCGCGATCCGAGGCCTGGTCCTTACCGGCGCGGGCGCGGCGTTCTGCTCTGGCGGCGATATCCGCGGCATGCAAGAGCGGCTTGAACAGGGCGCCCGCGCGGGCGAACTGGGGTGGTGGCGCCAGCGTGAGTTCCATGAATCGCTGACCAAGCTCTACAACCTTGGCGTTCCCACGCTGGCGGCGGTCAATGGCCCTGCCTTCGGCTTGGGCTTGGATGTCGCCCTGACGTGCGATTTCGTATGGCTTGCCGACGACAGCGAAGTCGCGGTCAATTTCGTGAGGCGCGGCCTGGTGTCCGACGGCGGCGGCTTCTTTCACCTGCCGCGCCGCGTGGGCGTGGCCAAGGCCAAGGAACTTTTTTTCTCAGGCCGGACGATTTCGGCCGAAGAAGCGCTGGCCCTTGGCGTCGCCGACAAGCTCTTGCCTGCCGGCGAGCTCGTCGCCAAGGCGATTGATTTCCTTAAGGGCTTCGCCGAGCACCCAGCTACGGCCCAGGCCATGGCCAAGTCGATCCTCAATCGGACCTTCGAGCTCAGCTTCGAGCAGGTCAACGTCCTGGCCAGCGAAGGCCAGGCGTTTTGCTACTCGTCGGCCGATCACCAGAACTCCATCCGCGAGTTCTTCGAAGAGCGCGAACGCGCCCGCAAGGCCAAGGGGCAATGATGGGCATGGGTGTTTTCGCCAAGACGATGCGGTTCGCGGCGTCTCTAGCCGTAGCTCGCGCGAGCGAGGGCTTTGCATGGACGCTTTGAAAGCCCGGGTCATCGAACTCGCCGACTTCGTTGCCGGACCCTATTGCGGCAAGCTCCTGGCTGATTTTGGCGCCGATGTGATCAAGATCGAGCGGCCCGGCCGCGGTGACGACGCGAGGTACATCGGCCCATTCAAGGACGATACGCCCAATCCCGAAGCCTCGGGGACGTTCCTCTATCTCAACACTAACAAGCGGTCGGTGGAGCTGGACATCGAAACGGATGAGGGCCGCGCGGCCTTCCTCCAATTGGTGCGCACCGCCGATGTGCTGATCGAGGACAAGATGCCCGGCGAGCTGGCGAAGCTCGGACTGGGCTACGAGGACCTGCGCGCGATCAACCCCAATCTAGTCGTCACGTCGATCACGCCGTTCGGTCAGATCGGGCCGTACAGCAGCTACAAGGCCTATCATCTCAACCTGTACCACGCGAGCGGACAGGGCTACCTGCTGCCGATGTGGGCGATCAATCTCGATGTCCCGCCCTGCCAGGGGCCGGGCTATCTGGGCCTGTTCGACGGCGGCATGGCGGGCGCCACGGCGACTCTGGCGGCCCTGTTCTGGCGCGACGCGGGCGGTACAGGCCAGCATGTGGACGTCTCCATCCAGCACGCGATGATGACCCTCGAACGGTCCCAACTGCGGCGCTTCATCGACGACGGCGTCGATCCCAACCGCACTGGCAAGGGCCGGCTTCTGGAAAGTCTGGTGGAGTGCGCCGGCGGCGAGTTTGCCGTGGTCATTTTGTCTTCGCAACAGCAGTGGGAGGGCCTATGGCGCGCCATGGGCAAGCCCGAATGGGGCGCCCAGCCGCCGTTCGACACCCAGAAGGGGCGCGCGGACAACTATGCCGAACTGCGCGTGCGGCTCAACGATTGGGCCAAGACGATCAGCCAGGACGAGCTGTTCCACCGCATCCAGCGCGAAGGTTCGGCGGCCGCGCCCATTCTGACCGCCGAGGGCGTGTTCGCTCTGGAGCAGTTTCGCGGGCGCGGGCACTTCGTGACCATCGACCATCCTGTCGCGGGCCCGCTCGAATACATCGCCCAGCCCACGCGGCCTTCGAACGTGGACCTGGAGCCCAAGCGACCCGCGCCGCTGCTCGGCCAACACACTCAAGAGGTGCTCGCCGAACTTGCGGAAAAAGGGAATTGAGATGAAGTCCGCGCTGCAAGGAATCCGCGTCGTAGACTTCGGGCATGTGATGGCCGGGCCCTGGTGCACGATGCAGCTGGCCTCCCTCGGCGCCGAGGTGATCAAGATCGAAACCCGCGCCCGTCCCGACGAGCAGCGCGCCCAGCATGGCAAGGGCGCTGTGGGGTCGTTGGAAGGGAATTCCAACTTCTTCGAGATCAACCTGGGCAAGAAGAGCGTGTCGCTGAACCTCACCACCGAAGAGGGAAAGGCGCTCGCCAAGAAGCTCGTCGCCACTGCCGACATCGTGCTGGAAAACATGCGGCCGGGCGTGATGACCAAGCTGGGCCTGGACTATCCCGAGCTCGTCAAGGTCAAGCCCGACCTCATCATGCTGTCGCTGTCCGGGTTCGGCGCGACGGGTCCGCTGCGGCGCTACGCCGCCTACAACCCCTGCTTCACCAGTGTCGGCGGCACCTCGCACCTGACCGGCTATGCGGAGAAGAAGCCCAACACCATGACCAATTCCGGCGGCGATGCGCGCGCCGGAACGGCGGCGGTGTTCGCCGCGCTCGTGGCCCTGAAGTTCCGGCAGGAAACGGGCAAGGGGCAATTCATCGACTCATCCTCGTGCGAGGTGATCAATTCGATGATCGGCGACCAGATGATGGACTATGCGCTGAACCGGCGCTCGCCCAAGCGGCACGGCAACACCGACGCTGTGATGGCGCCGCACAACGTTTATCGCTGCGCCGGCGCCGACGAGTGGGTGTCGATCGCGGTGGGCAATGACGCCGAATGGGCGGGCCTCGTCCGCGCCATGGGCGATCCGGCCTGGGCGGATGAGCCGGCCTTCGCCACGGCCGAAGGACGCAAAGCGAACGAGGCCCGCCTCGACGCCCTGATCGGCGAATGGACGGCTGAAAAGGGCTATGTCGAGGCCATGCATCGGCTTCAGGCCGAGGGCGTCGCGGCGACCCCCAGCTTCAAGGCCAGCGACCTGTTTTCCGATCCGCACGTCGTGGCGCGCGGTCAGGTGCAGGCGGTGGACCATCCGGTCCTCGGGCGGCGCAAGACCATCACCGCCCCCTATCGCCTGTCCGAGACGCCGACCGCCATCCGTGGCACCGCGCCTCAGCTGGGCCAGGACAACGACTACGTCCTGCGCGAGCTGCTCGGCCTGAGCCAGGACGAGATCGACAAGCTCGTCCAAGCGGAAGTGGTCTACTGAGGACGGGTCAGGTCGAGGCGGTTTCGTCCGCCTCGGCGTCGGCGCCGCCCACCACGCGCTCGTAGCCCGGACGCATCCTGCGCAGGTCGCCGCTGCGTTGCGTCACGCCCAGGGCGTCGAGGAACTCCAGGATCTGGATCGTCAGGTTGCGGCCGATGCCGATGGCGTCGCGGTACTGGGCCGCCGAGAATCCGTCGCCGCCGACCTTGCGCGCCAGTTGGGCCGCGCTGGCCGCCAGGTCGGCGACCTGCTCGCGCAGCAGGAACCGCTCCTCGGTGATGCGCCAGATTTCGCCGCTGCGCCGACGGCGGTTGAGCATGGCGCGCACGATCACGTCGTTGACGCGCAGTTCGGCGGTGAGGTCGCGCTGGGTGAAAGGCGCCAGGCCCCGGTCCTCCAGCCACGGGCGCACCTTGCGCCACAGGGCGTCGTCCCCAGGACTGGCGCCCCCGGCGTGGCCCGCCGCGCGCACGATCACCCCGGTCGACTCGGTCAGGCGCTTTTCGTTCATGTCCTTCTGGATGGCCAGGAAGGCCCGTTCGGACACCGGCTCCGCCAGCTTGGCCCGCAGGTCGCGCTGGGTCAGACCCGGCTCGTCGGGATGGGCCGCGTGGTAGGCCTTGAGGATCGTCAGCACCTCGCTCTGGACCGCCGCGACGCGCGGCGCGGGCAACGCCAGGGCGCCCTGGTTGCCGAGCAGGACCGCGTCGGCCTGGCGGTAGAGCTCGTGGGCCGTGGCGGGCTCCAGATTGAAGCAACGCTCGAAATGACGGGTGTCGACCTCGTGGCCGGGGATGGCCAATAGGGCGGCCAGCGCATGCGCTGCGCCCTGCTGCTGCAAGGCCGCCGAGATCGGCGCACGCGCGGCGGCGGGGCGCCGCTTGCCAGTGACGAAGGGGTCGATCACCACCCCGCCGCCGATCGAGTGGCGCCCCGACTGATCGCGCACCACGAAGCGGTCGCCGGTGGCTGCCGATGTGGGATGATCGAGCTGCAGCTGCACCACCGCCTCGCCGCCCGGGGCGATGGACGCCTGGGCCGCGATGAGCACGCGCGCGCCGATATCGGCCGTGCCGATATGCAGGTGCAGCGGCGTGTGGTGCTTGAGCGCTTGGTCCCGGTCGCGCAGCACCTTGAGCCGCACCTCCAGGCGCGAGGTCGGCGCGTGCATGGCCGGGGCGACCAGCCAGTCGCCGCGCCCGACCTGAGACAGGTCCACGCCCGCCAGATTGAGCGCGCAGCGCTCGCCCGCCTGAACCCGGTTGACCGCCTTGCCTCCGCTCTGCAGGCCGCGCACCCGCGCCTCCAGCCCGCGCGGCGACAAGACCAATCGTGCGCCGGTCTCCACCGCCCCGTCGAGGACCGTGCCCGCCGCCACGGTGCCGACGCCGGTCACGGAGAAGGCGCGGTCGATGGCCAGGCGGAAGTTGCGGCCTTCGGCGTGACGCGGCGTCTGGGCGCGGCGGGCGGCGCGCAAAGCTTCGGCCAGGTCGGCCACGCCCGCGCCGGTCGCCGACGAGACGTCGAACATCGGCGCCCCGGCCAAGGCGGTGGGCCCCAGCAGGGCCTCGACCTGGCCACGCACCTCCATGATGCGCTCAGGCGAACTGCGGTCGCACTTGGTGATCGCCACGGCGCCGCGCCCCACGCCGAGCAGATCGAGAATCTGCACGTGCTCGACGCTTTGCGGCATGACCCCGTCGTCGGCGGCGACGATCAGCAGGGCGAAGTCGATTCCGCCCACCCCGGCCAGCATGTTGCGCACGAACCGCTCATGACCGGGCACGTCGATGAAGCCGATCGTCTTGCCGTCGTCGGGCCGCCAGTAGGCGAAGCCCAGGTCTATCGAGATGCCGCGGGCGCGTTCCTCGGGCAGGCGATCGGTCTCCACGCCGGTCAGGGCGCGGATCAGCGAGGTCTTGCCGTGATCGATATGGCCGGCAGTGGCGACGAGCATGCGAGACGTGGGTTCCGAGCTGATACCTAGCGAGACTTGTCTTCGCGCCTAAACCCGATCCTACCTATGCGGGTTGGTGACTCTGCTCTCGAATTATGTGATGCCCATGGCCCGGACGCGCGCTGCGTGCAAAACAGGTCAATGTCCTAATCCGTTGATCTGATGGCCTCATCCAGCAAACAAGCAAGCCGCTTCCCGTCGGTCGATCGCGTGGCGCGGTCGGCTTCGGCGCAGGCGCTGGCGCGAGCCTACGGGCGCACCGCGCTGGTCGAGGCGATCCGGGCGGTGATCGACGGTCATCGCGCGCGCACGGGCGGGGGCGGGCATGAGCCGCCGGGCGATGGGCAGATCGAGGTGGAGGTCGCCGAACGGCTGCAGGCCCGGTCCACGCCCGCTCTGCGCCGCATGTTCAACCTGACCGGAACGGTGTTGCACACCAACCTTGGCCGCGCCCTTCTGTCCGAGGCCGCCGTGGAGCATGCGGCCATGGCCATGCGCCAGGCCTGCAACCTGGAATTCGACCTGGACAGCGGCGGGCGGGGCGAACGCGACGCGCTGATCGAGGACGTGCTGACCGAATTGACCGGCGCCGAAGCGGCGACCGTGGTCAACAACAACGCCGCCGCCGTGCTGCTGGTGCTGGCGGCCCTGGCGCAGGGCCGCGAGGTGGTGCTGTCGCGCGGCGAGTTGATCGAGATCGGCGGCGCCTTCCGCATCCCAGACGTGATGCGCAGCGCGGGCGTGCGCCTTGTGGAGGTGGGCACGACCAACCGAACCCACCGCAAGGATTACGCCGGGGCCATCGGTCCGGACACAGCGGCGCTGATGAAGGTGCACGCCAGCAACTACAAGATCACCGGCTTCGTCGCCGAGGTCGCCGAGGCCGACATCGCGGCCATCGCCCACGCCCACGACCTGCCGTTTGTGGTCGATCTGGGCGCCGGCAGTCTGATTGACCTCGCGGCCTATGGCCTGCCCAAGGAGCCCATGGTCAGCGAGGCGATCGCAGCGGGCGCGGACGTGGTCACATTCAGCGGCGACAAGCTGCTGGGCGGCCCGCAGGCTGGGCTGATCGTCGGCCGAAAGCCGCTGATCGACGCGATCAAGCGCCATCCGCTCAAGCGAGCGCTGCGGGTGTCGAAGATGACCCTGGCGGCGCTGGAGGCGACGCTTCTGGCCTACCGTACGCCCGACCGACTGGTCGGCGACCTGCCGACGCTGCGGCTCTTGACCCGGCCCCTGGCGCAGATCGAGGCCCAGGCCGCCGGTCTGCGGGCCGCCGTCGCCGCCGCCCTCGGTCCGGCCTGGCGGGTCGAGGTCGCGCCGGTGTCGAGCCAGGTCGGCAGCGGCTCGCTGCCTGCCGACGTGATCCCCAGCGCGGCCCTGGCGCTCAGTCCCGTGGGCGCCAAGCCAGGGCTGGCGCTCAAGGCGTTGTCGGACACGCTGAGGGGCCTGCCGATCCCGGTGATCGGGCGCATCGCCGAGGATCGCCTGCTGCTCGATCTGCGCTGCCTGGAAGACGAGGCGGGCTTCCGCGCCCAGCTTGATCAAATGGCTGCCGCGCCCAGATAAGACGCAAGCGCAGCGAAAGGCCCGAGACGATCATGAACGCCCCTGCTTCGCCGACCGAGCCGCGCCTGACCTCGCTGTCCCACGGCGGCGGCTGCGGTTGCAAGATCGCCCCGGGCGTGCTGTCGGAAATCCTCAAGGGCACGGCGGCCCTGCCCATTCCCCCCGAACTGATGGTCGGGATCGAAACCGCGGACGACGCGGCCGTCTATCGGCTCAACGATGACCAGGCCCTGATCGCCACCACCGACTTCTTCATGCCGATCGTCGATGATCCGGTCGATTTCGGCCGTATCGCCGCGACCAACGCGATCAGCGACGTCTACGCCATGGGCGGACGGCCGATCATGGCCCTCGCCCTGGTCGGCATGCCGATCAACGTCCTGTCCAAGGACACCATCGGCCGCATCCTGCAGGGCGGCGCAATGGCGTGCCAGGCCGCGGGCATTCCCATCGCGGGCGGGCACACCATCGATTCCGTTGAAGCGATATACGGGCTGGTAGCGCTGGGGCTCGGTCATCCGGACCGGATCAAGCGCAATTCGGGCGCACAACCGGGCGATGTGCTGGTGCTGGGCAAGCCGCTGGGCGTAGGCGTGATGTCGGCGGCGCTCAAGGAGGGCCAGCTCAGCGATGAAGCCTACCGCCAGATGATTGGCGCCACGACCCAGCTCAATACGCCTGGGCCCGACCTGGCTGCGCTGGAGAGCGTGCACGCCCTGACCGACGTGACCGGCTTCGGTCTGGCGGGGCATGCGCTGGAGATGGCGCGCGGCTCAGGCTGTGACGTGCATCTGGACTGGTCGGCCGCGCCGTTGCTGGCGGGCGCGCGCGATCTGGCGGAGCAGGGCTTCGTCACGGGCGCCTCGGGCCGCAACTGGGCGGGATACGGCGCCGAGGTCGTTCTGCCGAGCGGGTTTGCCGACGTTGACCAGGCGCTGCTCAGCGATCCGCAGACCAGCGGCGGGCTTCTTGTTGCGTGCTCGCCCTCGGCGCTGGACGCGGTGCTGGCGATCTTCCGTCGCCACGGCTTCGGGCACGCTGCCGTGGTCGGCGAGATCGGCGCGGCGAGCGATGCGCCGCGCCTTCGGGTGCGCTGAGCGTTAGACCCGCTCGTAGGCCAGGCTCACGCCCTGGCCGACGCCGACGCACATGGTCGCCAAGCCGCGCTTGCCGCCCACTACTTCCAGCTGGTGCAGGCCGGTGATCACCAGGCGCGCGCCGCTGCAGCCCAGCGGGTGGCCGATGGCGATGGCGCCGCCGTTGGGGTTGACCACCTCGGCGTCGTCGGCCAGGCCGAAGTGCCGCGTGACCGCCAGGGCCTGGCTGGCGAAGGCTTCGTTCAGCTCGATCACGTCGAAATCGCCGATCTTCAGGCCGATGCGCGCCAACAGCTTTTCCGTGGCGGGGATCGGGCCGATGCCCATCACACGGGGCAGGACCCCGCCCGAGGCCATGCCCAGAACGCGCGCACGCTTCTTCAGGCCCAGGCGGTCCGCCATCTCGGCCGAGGCCACGACGATCGCCGCCGCGCCGTCGTTGACGCCCGAGGCGTTGCCGGCCGTGACCGTGCCGTTCGGGCGCACCACCGGCTTGAGCTTGGCCAGCGCTTCGAGGGTGGTGTCCGGGCGCGGGTGCTCGTCGACCGAGACGGTGATCGGTCCTGCTTTTCCGCCCGGCGCCTGCACGGAAATGATCTCGTCGGCGAAGAAGCCGCTGGCCTGGGCCTTGCCGGCCTTCTGCTGCGAGCGCCAGGCGAAGGCGTCCTGGTCGGCGCGCGAGATCTGGAAGTCCTCGGCCACGTTCTCGCCGGTCTCGGGCATGGAATCCACGCCGTAGGCGGCCTTCATCGCCGGATTGACGAAGCGCCAGCCGATGGTGGTGTCCTGAATCTCGGCGCTACGCGAGAAGGCGCTCTCGGCCTTGCCCATCACGAAGGGTGCGCGGCTCATGCTTTCGACGCCGCCGGCCAAGGCCAGGTCGATGTCGCCGGCGCGGATGGCGCGCGCGGCCTCGCCGATCGCTTCAAGGCCCGAGGCGCACAGGCGGTTGACCGTGACGCCGGGCACGGAAGGCGCGATGCCAGCCAGCAGCAGGGCCATGCGCGCGACGTTGCGGTTGTCCTCGCCCGCCTGGTTGGCGCAGCCGAAGAACACCTCGTCGATCTTGTCGCTCAGCGCGGGGTTGCGCTCGGCCAAGGCTTTGAGCGGGGCGGCCGCCAGGTCGTCGGCGCGCACCTTGGACAGGACCCCGCCGTAGCGGCCGATCGGCGTGCGCACGCCGTCGCACAGGAAAACCTCGGTCATGGTAAGCCTCGCATCAGATGTCGCTGAAACCCTTGCCCTCGGCCGCCAAGCGCTCGAGCAGGGCGGAAGGCTTGAACTCGGGCTTGCCCATGGCCTCGTACCTGCGCATCGCGGCCAGGATCTTGGGCAGGCCGACCTGCTCGCCCCACCACATCGGGCCGCCGCGATACCGGGGCCAGCCGTAGCCGTTGAGCCAAACCACGTCGATGTCCGAGGCGCGGATCGCCTTGCCCTCTTCGAGGATTTTGGCCCCCTCGTTGACCATCGGATAAAGGCAACGTTCGAGGATTTCCTCGTCGGAAATGGCGCGGCGCTCGATCCCGGCCTTGTTGGAGAAATCGAGCACGATCTGCTCGACCAGAGCCGAAGGCTTGGCCACCCGGTTCTCGTCGTAGTCGTAAAAGCCCGCGCCGGTTTTCTGGCCGCGCCGGTCCATCTCGTTGAGGATTTCGCGCACCGTCGAGGAGGTCGACTTCTCCTTGACCCAGCCGACATCCAGTCCCGCGAGGTCGCGCATGGCGAAGGGGCCCATCGACTGGCCGAAATCGGTGATGACCTTGTCCACCTGCCAGGGCAGGGCGCCTTCGACCAGCAGGGCCTCGGCCTCGCGCTGGCGCTGGGCCAGAAGGCGGTTGCCGACGAAACCGTAGCACACGCCGACCAGCACGGCGGTCTTGCCGATCTTCTTGGCCAGTTGCATGGCCGTGGCGATCACCGGCTTGGATGTCTTGGCCCCGCGCACCACCTCCAGCAGCTTCATCACATTGGCCGGCGAGAAGAAGTGCAGGCCGATGAAGCGCTCGGGGCGGTCGACCGCCTTGGCGATCTCGTCGATGTCCAGGTAGCTGGTGTTGGAGGCGATGATGGCGTCGGGGCGAACGACCTTGTTGACGCGCCCGAACACGTCGTTCTTGACCTCTATGGTCTCGAACACCGCCTCGATCACCAGGTCGCAGTCGGCCAGGGCGGCGTAGTCGAGCGAGGGCGTGAACAGCGCCATGCGGGCCTCGACCATGTCGGGGGTGTTGCTGCGGCTGCGCTCGTAGTTTTTGCGCACGACGCCCAAGCCCCGGTCCAGGCCGTCCTGCGCGGCGTCGATGATCACCACCGGGATGCCGACATTGGCGAAGTTCATGGCGATCCCGCCGCCCATGGTGCCCGCGCCGATCACGCCGACCTTGCGCACGGGCAGGGTGGGGGTGTCGTCGGGCACGTCAGGGATCTTCCACACCTGGCGCTCGGCGAAGAAGGCGTGGCGCTGGGCGGCGGCCTGGTCGCCGTCGCGCAGCTTCACGAACAGTTCGCGCTCCAGGGCGAGCCCTTCGTCGAACGGCAGGTTCACTGCCGCCTCGACCGCCTGGATGGAGGCCTCAGGCGCCTCGGCCCCTCGGAATTTCTTGGCGTTGGACTTGCGGAAGTCGGCGAAGATTTCGGGATGACCGCGATCGGCGGCGATCTTGTCGTCGTTGTCGCGCACCTTTTTCAGGGGCCGGCCCTCGGCGACCACTTGGCGGGCGAAGGCGATGGCCTCTTCCTTCAGGCCGTCCTCGGTCGTGATCGCGTCGAGCAGGCCCATGTCCAGGGCCGCCTTGGCGGCGACCGGCGCGCCGGAGGTGATCATGTCCAGCGCCTTACGCGCGCCGACGATGCGCGGCAAGCGCTGGGTGCCGCCCGCGCCGGGCAGGATGCCGAGGGTCACTTCGGGCAGGCCCAGCTTGGCCGAGGGCGCCCCCACCCGGTAGTGGCAGGCCAGCGGCAGCTCCAGCCCCCCGCCGAACGCCGCGCCACGGATGGCGGCCACGATCGGCTTGGATGAGGTCTCCACAACCTCAAGCGCCTCCGGCAGGCTCGGCGCCTGGGGCGGCTTGCCGAATTCGGTGATGTCGGCCCCCGCGCTGAACAGCTTGCCGCCGGTCGTCAGCACGATGGCCACGACCTCGGGGGCAGCCTCTGCGCGCTTCACGCTTTCGAGGATCGCGGCGCGAAGGGCGTGGCCGAGGGCGTTGACCGGCGGCGCATCGAGGGTCAGGACCGCGATATCGCCGCACACGTCGAACTGAACGGGGGAGGACATCTTCGCGCGGGGCCTACAGGATCGCGTTGTCCAGGCCGTCCAGGTAGCGCTCGGCGTCGAGCGCGGCCTGGCAACCGCTGGCGGCGCTGGTCACCGCCTGGCGATAGATGTGGTCCTGCACGTCGCCGGCGGCGAACACGCCTGAAATGCTGGTCTCGGTGGCCTGGCCATGGCGGCCGCCCTTGGTGACGATGTAGCCGTTTTCCATGTCCAGCTGACCGGCGAAGATATCGGTGTTCGGCTTGTGGCCAATGGCGATGAACACGCCCTTCAACGGCACGTCCTCGGTCGCCTCGCCGTCGATGCTCTTCAGGCGAACGCCGTTCACGCCGGTCTCATCGCCCAGGACTTCTTCGAGCGTGGCGTTCCACTTGATCGTGACCTTGCCGGCCTTTTCCTTTTCGTACAGCCGGTCCTGCAGGATCTTCTCGCCCCGGAACTTGTCGCGGCGGTGCACGACCGTCACGTGGCTGGCGATGTTGGCCATGTACAGCGCTTCTTCCAGCGCGGTGTTGCCGCCGCCGACCACCGCCACGGGCTGGTCCTTGAAGAAGTAACCGTCGCATGTGGCGCAGGCCGAGACGCCCTTGCCCATGAAGGCTTCCTCCGAGGGGATGCCCAGGTATTGGGCCGCTGCGCCGGTGGCGATGATCAGGGCGTCGCAGGTGTAGGTGTCGGAATCGCCGATCAGGGTGAAGGGCCGCTCCTCGAGCTGGGCCGTGTGAATATGGTCCATGATCAGCTCGGTCTCGAAACGCTCGGCGTGCGCCTGGAAGCGCTCCATCAGGTCGGGGCCCTGGACGCCCTCGACATCGGCCGGCCAGTTCTCGACCTCCGTGGTGGTGGTCAGTTGGCCGCCGGGCTCGAAGCCCGTGATCAGAGCCGGTTTCAGATTGGCGCGGGCCGCGTAGATGGCGGCGGTGTAGCCAGCCGGCCCGGAACCGACGATGAGCAGTTTGAAGTGACGAGCGGACATCTGGATTTGCCTGAGAGATTGATCGAGAGAGATTGATCGAGAGAGATTGAAGCCCGACGACCGGATCACTGCCCCGGCCATCATCAAGGACGCGGCCCGGCAGGACGCCCGCCGGGCCGAATTATCAGGCTCCAAGGAGCCCGTTGGTCGGGAGGCCCTGCGCTAGGCCGTGAGCTCCTTGGCCGTGATCGCGTACTTGAAGGCGCTGGCGGACAATTCGTTGAACCGGCCCGCGCTGTTCTGGCCCTGCGGGTACATCAGGAACGGCAGGGTGGCGCTGGCGCCGCTGCCCGGCAGCGTCACGTCGTTGACGGTGTTGAAGCCAACCCAATTGCCTTCCCAGCTGCCGAACAGGGCCTTGTTGACCGGCGCGATCAGCGGATTGTTGAGGTCCTTGATCCATTCCGGCTTTTCCTGGCGCATCACCTTGAGCACGTCGGCCGGGTCCATCGCGACCCAGCCGTAGCGGCTGAGCCAGACTTCGGCGCGGCAGTGCTGGGCGCCCGACAGATTGGCGGGGTTGCCGCCCAGCTGCTGGTAGCCAAAGGCCGAGGGGGCTACGCGCACGCCGTAAATTTCGCGCGCCGGCACGCCGACCGAGCGGCACATTGCGGCGAACAGCGCGCTCAGGTCGGCGCATTTGCCGGCAAGGTTGCCGGATTCGAGCATGGCCTTGATCGCGCCCGTGCCGCAGCCCGGCACGCTGGGCTCGCGGTGGCAGTTGCCCACCACCCAGTTGTAGATCGCGCGGACCTTTTCGACGTCGGTCGAGGCGCCTTGGGTGGCAGCCAGTGCGGTAGTGCGCACGATGCCGTCGACCGGCTGCAAGTCGGTCGGCTGCAGGGCGGCCCTGAGCACGGCGGGATCTTCGTGCGGCTTGCCCGGCTTGGACCAGTCGACCACGCGGTTGCGGGTCTGCACGCGGCTGGTGAAGGTCACGGTTGGCGCCGGGCCGTCGGACGGGAACTCGGCGTGCAACATGGCCGCCCCGCCCTTGGGCGCGGGCTCCAGACGGATGCTCGAGGCGTCGCCGCTCCAGCTGTTGTCGAGCGTGCGCTGGAAGTCTGTGTCCAGATTGGGGGCGGGCAGCCACACCTGGGTGACGCCGTTGGCCTGGGGCACGGTCACGGTGGTGGTGACCTCAAAGGTGCGCCACGGGCTGAGTTGCGGTTCGAAATGCGGCTGCGCGTCGGCGCTCGTGGCCGTCTGGGCGCGGCCGATAACGGGCAGGGCTTGAACCGCCGCGGCGGCCATGCCGGCCTGCAGAAGGGCTCGGCGGGAAGTGTGGATCATGGGGGCCTCCGAGTGCGCGTTGCTGTCGCCAACGCCGGTCGTGTCTATACTCAATTGCAATAGCCACCGCAGGCTTTTTGATCGGCGCCCATTGGTGAGGGTGGTATCGAAAAGTGTTATGGCCTGATAGGATTTGCTGACGCTCGGCGCTCGAAACATCGTTACGCATCAACGGATCATGGACTGGCCCGCGTTGGCGCTATCGTTACATGAAGTTGCGCGTGTGCATGTCGGCGAGACGTTGAGCCTGGTCGGGTGAAAAGCCCAGGCGCAGGAGGCGCGCCTTGCGGCCGGCGGCCATTTCAAGCTTCAGCTGCTGCACGGCCAGATGTCCGCGCCCGACCGCTTCCGGCGTCAGCGCGCCGGCGGCCAGCAGCACCAGGGAATCGAACACCTCCTCGTTCAGGCCCGCAGTCGAGGCCAACTCCTCGTGCCTTTGCTCGACGGCGTTCTGCAGCCGGATCAAATAGTCAGGTTGCGCGGCCAGGCGGTGCTCAAGATGGGCCATGCCGAAGGCGACGTGCCGCGCCTCGTCGCGCGCGGCCAGCCGGCAAACCTGGCGTGTGACCGGGTCGGGCGCGTGCTCCCACAGGAAATTGAGCAGATTGACGAAGGTGCCTTCGCCGAGCACCGACAGCAGGAAGGTTGCGGTCGAGAAGTCGGGCGCGCGCAGCAGCGACTGCAACGAGGCCTGGCCGCCAGCGGTCGACAGCAGCGGCGCATGGCCGCGCAGGCCCACGCGGCGAGTGAACACCTCGATGTGCCGGGCCTCGTCGGCGCATTGCAGGGCCAGGGCCTGCTGCACCTCGCGATAGTGCGGATGCACCTGGCCGAGATGGCGCGCCGGCACGACCAGGGCGGCGTTCTCGTTCTCGATCAAATAGGTCATCACCTGGACCACGGCCGCCTCGATCGCGTCGGGCAGCTCGAACGGCGCGTCCCAGTCGATGGCGGTCTCCGGGTCCCATTGGCCGGCCGCGGCCTGGCGATAGAGATCGCCCGCCGTCGCCGCCCAGATTTCGTCGCGCGTGCGCAAGCTGAAGCCGAAAGACGGGCCCCCGGCCTCGACCGTGGCGCCGCGCGCGGCCAGGCCCCAGGCTGGATCGGCCGCGTCGGCGGGGGCGTCTGCGAGTCCGGCAACGACTGCGTCTCGCCAGCGCCCGTCGGCCCAGGGGCCGCGCGTCAGGATCGCCTCGACGGTCCCGTCCGGCAGAACCTCGATCCGCATGTCATGGCCCTGCTGGCGTCGCCACGCCTCCAGATGCTCGCGCCAATGGGCGGCGCGGCCGCGCACCCGCACGCTGGCGCCAACCGGAATCTCGGCTATGGCCCGCCGGATCAGCAGCAGGGCGCCTTCGTTCAGGCCCAGTCCGTCAATATCGATAATCGGCACGCAGGATGCGTCCGTCGGCGCTGTAGAAGGCCTCTTCGTCCACAGCCCGCTCAAGCTGGGCGTAGCCGCTGGTGCGGCCGGGCAGCCATTGGCGCAGCCCTTCAAGATCGAGCAGGGGGCGCACCTGTGGATCGTCCCAGCGCATGGCCAGCAACAGTTCGGTGAACCGCGCCACCGCGTGTCGGGGCGCGCCGGGGCTGGTCGTGAAGTTGCAGTGGTCGTAGGGCGCGGTGCGTTCGATGATGCGGGCGCCGTCGGCCGGCAGAGTGCCGTCCAGCCCGAACGCCAAATGATTGCCGTCGATCATGCAGCAGGCGTCGATCTCGCCCGCCAACAGGGCCAGGGCCGCGTCGCGCTCGCCGCCGATGTGGTCGCCGTGCTTGCCGCCGAGCACGTCGAAGCCGCGCACCTTGAAGTCGCGCCCGCCGACCAGACCCTGATGGCGCAGATGGTGCAACGGCAGGAGGGTCGCCTGGGGCGAGTCCATGGCGCCGACGCCCACGGTCTTGCCCGCGAGGTCCGCTCCGCTGTGCAGAGGGCTGTCGGCGCGCACCACGATCACCGAGCGCAGGTCCCGGTCGGTGTCGCGCATGGCCACTGCCTCGACCGCCTGGCCGCGCGTGCGGGCCATGCGGTCGGCGCGCACCCAGGCCAGGGGCGAGTTCCAGGCGATGTGGATCGTCCCGTCGAACTGCGCCTGCACCTGCGCTTCGTAGTTGGAGTAGAGCACGTAGTCGAACGTCAGGTCATGCTGGGCGAACCACGCCTTGAAGCCTTCCCAGATGGTCACGACCTTGGGCGCGTAGGCCACGGCGCCCATGACGATTTGCGGTTGAGTCATCGGCCCGGCCCTAGAACAGCGGCAGGCCGGTGATGGCCTTGCCGATGAAGTCGTAAAGCACGTCGGAGGTCGGCGCCATCACGCTGGACGCCCGCGCGTCGCGGAACAGGCGCTCGATGCCGACTTCCTTGCGGAAAGCCGCGCCGCCACACACGCGCATGGCCGCGTCGGTCACCTCGAGCGCCGCCTCGGCGCACGCCGCCTTGATCTCCAGCACGCGCAACATCGCGTCAGCCCGCCCGGCGCCGACGGCGGCCAGGGTGTCGCCAAGCAGGGCGGCCGCACAGTCGGCCTGGATGCGGGCTTTGGCCAGGTAGGCGCGGATGGTCGGCAGGTCGGCCAAGGACGTGCCCAGGTGCTGGTGGCGTGTGCCGGTCACGTGGCCGATAGCGCGGCTGAGGGCGCCGTCCATCAGGCCCGTTGAGCATGACGCGCTGAGGATGGTGAACCAGGGCAGGACCACGCTCATCATGATGTCGAAGCCCTTGCCGTCCTCGCCCAGGCGGTCGGCCGCCGAGAGGCTCACGCCTTGGGCGGTGATGGGGGTGGAGGCGTTGCCGCGTAGGCCCAGCCCATCGAACCTGCCCGGCTGGCTCAGGCCCGGCAGCTGGGCGTCGACCAGCCACAGGGTGCTGGCGCCTTCGGCCGACACGGGCGTGCTCGACCAGACGTAGCTGTCCGCCTCGAACGCCGACGTGACCCAACTCTTGCGAGCGTCCAGCACCACGCGGTCGCCCTCGGCGCGGGCGGTTGAGGCGGGCGCCCAGAAATGGCTGCGGGACTCGGCCTCGGAGAAGGCTAGGGTGGTCAGGTGTTTGCCGGCCGCGATCGCCTCGCGCACGTTCTGCGGTCCGAACTGTTCGATCACGGCGGCGGCCGAATAGTGCATGCACACCACCATGGCGGTCGATGGGCAGGTGTGGGCGATGCGCGCGACGACTTCGCTCGCTTCCTTCATGCCCAGGCCCAGGCCCCCGACCTCGGTTGAGGAGATCAGGCCCAACAGACCAGCTTCGCCCAGGGCGGCGATCACTTCGCGCGGGAAGCGGCCTTCCGCATCCGTCCGCGGCGCCAGCGGCGCCAGGGTGTTGGCGATGATGTTGTCGAGCAGGGGCATGTGGGTCATGGCGCGGTTCTTATGGTCAGGGATGTTAAGCGGAGCGATGTTTAGCGGCGTCAGGGCCCGGCGCAAACGATCGAACGGCGACTACCGGCATGCGGCGCCAGGGCGCACCTGGCAATTGGTGATGGCGGCATCGCGTTGTGTGATGCCGGGCGCACCTAAAGCCTAATGCAGCCCCTGCCGCTGGCGCGCCTGGTCGCGAACCGCGTCCACCACAGCCAAGGCGGCCGGCGACAGCAGGGCTCCGTCACGCACGATCAGCCCGACTTCGAGCGCCGCCCCCGCCAGGTTCACCGGCAACTCGACCAGCAGTCCCGACTGGATCTCGTACATGAACTGATGGGCGGAGGTCACCGCCAGCATGTCGCTGGCGCTGAGCAGCTGACGCAGCGTCGCCAGGTCGCCGGTCTCTACCGAAGGCGTCGGCGGCTCCAGGCCCAGGCGCAAAAAGCACTCATCCACCTGGGGTTTGCCCGGGGCGTTCGGGCGCGGCGAGACCCACTTCTCGCGCAATAATTCGCCCATCTGAAGGTGTGGGCGCCGAGCGAGCGGATGGCCGGCCCGAGCCAGCACGGTCATCTGGTCGGTGAACAGGGGTTCGATGAGCAGGCCATGCGAAAGGTGAGGTGGCCGCAGCACCCCGAACACGATGTCGATTTCCCCGCTTCGCAGGCTGCCGATCAGCTGGTCGTAGGCCCCCTCGACCGAGGTGATCATGATCCCCGGGTGCTTGGAAATCGTCGCCGCCATGGCGTTAGGGTAATAGTGGGTGCGCCCGAGCGGGGTGGCGCCGATGATCACCGCCCCGGTGAGATAGCCCGCGATCGCCGACAGGTCGGAGTTCAGGTGCCGCAGTTCAGCCAGAACCCGCCGCCCGCGCATGACCATGCGCTCAGTCGCCTCGGTCGGCACCATGCCTTCCATGCGCCTCTGGAACAGGGACTGGCCCAACATCGACTCGATGCGGGAAAGCGCCATGCTGGCGCCCGACTGGGTCATGTTCATCTGGGCCGCGACTCCCGAGACACTCTTCAGTTCGGCCAGGCGGATGAGGAACTGCAGCTTGCGGCCGCTGAACAGCAGATTGACCACAGCATTGCGCAAGGGGCGCGAGGCCTTGGACGATGACCCTGAAAACTCGTCCGCCGCCGCTTCGATCTCCGCGTTCAGACGCCGAGCCCGCATCAGCACCGCTTCGCCGTAGGTATTGATCAGCATGCCGCGGGGCCTGCGCTCGAACAGCGCCGCGCCGACGAACCGCTCCAGCTCCATGACCGACCGGGCGATCGCCGAGGACGCCTTGAACAGATGCTCGGAGGCGTGGGTGATGCTCTTGGCCTCGGCGACGGACAGGAAGGCGCGCAGGTTGTGCAGCTGCTGGCCCATGTCCGCGGGCGGCGAGTATCTGCGATCCATGCCTAGGTCCTGCTATCACAGATATCGGTCGTACACCGGCGGCGCGTCGACCTCAACGATTGTGACGGCGGGCTCAAACAACCCCTTCAACAGGCATTGATTTTAGGGTCAGTTGATGTTCTGGGCCGTTGCGAATGCGGCAGACGAAGCGGTGCGCGGCGCGGGCGACTATCACGCCGATCGATGTCTCTGGCCGCTCGGCGCCTCGCGGCCGCATCCGATGGCGTCATGTCAGGGATTAGGCGGTAGGTATGGCTCGGAGGAGCGCGACATCATGATCAGGCTTGCGCGCCGCTTGGGGCCCCTATGAGCACGCCGGCGACCTATGTCCCGCTGCGCAATTCGCGCTCGCGCTTCATCGCCATAGGCGATCTGCGCTGCCATGTGCGTGAATGGGGACCGCCCGAGGCGCCCCTGCTGGTGCTGCTGCACGGGGCGCGCGACACCTCGGCCAGCTTCCAGTTCGTGGTCGATGCGCTCTCCCGGTCATGGCGCGTGGTCGCGCCGGACTGGCGCGGTCATGGCCTAAGCAGCTGGACGGCTGGCCACTACTGGCTGTCGGATTTTCTGGGCGACCTGGACGCTGTGTTGCGCGACTGCGCGCCGGGTGAGGCCGCGCCGATTGCTGCCCATTCCATGGGCGGCGCCATCGCCAGCGTCTATGCGGGAATCCGCCCCGACCGCATCAGCCATCTGGTGCTGCTGGACTCGCTGGGCCCCTCGCTCAACCGCCTGCCGGTTCACGTCGCCCCGACCCTGAGCGACCTGCTGACCAGTCTGGCGGCCGAGCGCGCGCGGCGGCCCTACGCGGATATCGCCGACATGACCGATCGCCTGATGCGCGGCAACCGACGCCTCAGCCGGGCCCGGGCCGGCTTCATCGCCGAGGTCAACGCTCAACCGTTGCCGGGCGGCGGGTTCGGCTGGCCCTACGATCCGGGCTTCACCCGAATCTGGCCCACGCTGCACAGCGTGGCCGAGTGGGGCGAGTGCTGGCGGCGGATCGCGGCGCCGGTGCTGTGCCTGACCGCGTCCGACGCGCGGGTCAACGGCTCGACCAGCGATCCCGAGGCGGTGCGCGAACGCGGGCGTTTTTTCCGCAACCTGACCTTGCGCAGCGTGCCCGAGACCGGCCACAACCTGCATCACGACGCGCCGGCCGCGGTCGCCGAGGCGCTGGAGGATTTCATCCGGCTCCCGCTCGGGTAATCGCCGGCGAGCCGCAGTGGAATGATCAAAAGAAGCAGGCGCGACATGGGCAGGACGAACGGACGGGCGGGACTTGTGGGATCCAGCGCCTGGCGCGCATCGGTCCCGGCGACGATTGTGGGGCCGGCTTGCCTGGCGCTTCTCGCCGGCGCCGGGGCGCACGCCCAGCCTTCGCCGGCGCCGACCGGATCGACCCGCGACGCCGCCAAGGAGCTGGCGCTCAAGATCGCCGCGCCGTTCACCGTGGCCACCGTGGGCGACATCATCGAGCCCCAGCCCCTCGCTCGCGAGGCGCCGGGCTACCAGCAGTTGATCGGGGTGATCCGCGCGTCGGATGTTGGCTTCGGCAACATGGAATCCTCGCTCATCGACATCGACCATTTTTCCGGGGCGATCGCCGGCACAGAGGCGCCGCTGGCGGTCGGCCAGGCGATCAAGGACATGGGCGTCAAGATCGTCAACCACGCCAACAACCACGCGGTCGATGGCGGGATCGCGGGCATGTTGTCGACCGATGCGGCGCTCGATGCGGTGGGCATCGTCCACGCAGGGACCGGCCACGATCTGGCCGAGGCGCGCGCCCCGCATTACCTTGAAACCGCGAAGGGTCGGGTCGGCGTGGTCGGCATGTTCGCCATCGACGATGTGGGTCACTACGGCCTGAACTACAAGATGGCCGAGGCCACCTACCGCGTGCGCGGCGTCGGCGGGGCGCCGGGCGTCGATTCGCTGCACCTGACCGACTTCCACGTGGTCACGCCGGAGCAGTTGCAATACCTGAAGACCATCCGCGACGAGCTCTATGGCCCGGCCGGCGATCCGGAGGCGTTCGGAGAACAGCCCAATCAGGTCAAGCTGCTGGATGACTGGTACATGGCCGGCGATCAGCCTGGGTCGATTCACTACGCGATCAATCCGGACGACGAGAAGGACATCCTGCAAAGCATCCGCAACGGCAAGACCTATGCGGACTTCATGATCGCCACGATCCACGCGCACGAGACGCCCCTGGTCAAGACCATCGACCACGGCCCGCGCGGCGGCTGGGGCAATGGCATCGACCACACGCCGGCCGATTTCCTGGTCAAGTTGGCGCACGACTGCATCGACAACGGCGCCGACATGTTCGTCGCCCACGGCGTGCACGCGTTGAGCGGGGTGGAGATCTACAGGGGCAAGCCGATCTTCTACGGCCTATCCAATTTCGTGTTCCAGTTCGGCATCCAGTACGGCGCCGGCGACGACGTGTTCGCCAACGCCCAGAAACTCTGGACCCTGGAAAATCCGGCCAATCAGGAGACGGTTCTGGCGACCAGCCGCTTTGAGGGCGGCCGCCTGGTCGAGGTGCGGCTCTATCCGGTTGAGTTAGGCGGATCGCAGCGGCCGCTATCGCAGATGGGCATTCCCATGGCCGCCTCCCCTGAAGCCGGCCGCCGCATACTGGAAGAGATGCAGGCCTGGTCGAAGGCATTCGGCACGGTGATCTCGATCGAGAACAACGTCGGCGTGATCCGCCTCGCCACGACCAGTGCGCCGACCCCATCGCGTCAATAGGCGGCCGGCCTTACGGGACCAGCCCCGCCCACAGCATCATCTCGCGGCCAACCTCGACGTCGAAGCGGCGCACGAAGGTCAGCTTACCGTCCTCGCCGACCCGGAACACGGCAAGGTTGGCGGGCACCTCGGTCAAGGCGTCGCCGTTCCGCTGGATTGTCGGGGCGAAATTGGCCGCGATCAGGATTCTGCCGCTCGGGTCCAGCGAGAAGGTGCGCGGGTGCAGTCCCTGCGAATCCATGTGCTGGATCAAGGTCGGTTCACCCGTGGCCTGATCGATGGCGAACACCGCGATGCTGTTCTCGCCGCCGGGAAACACAGGCACGGGGTCAGGCGTCAGCCATGACGGACCGTTGAGATAGCCGTCGTTGCGATTGGCGACATAGACGACCATTCCGTTGGGATGGACGTGCACAGTTCCGGCGACTTGGCGGGGCCGCACGGTGTGCGGTTCGGCCAAGAGATCGCGTGTGAACAACACCTGCGGCTGGAGTTCAGCACCCTCCATGCGGAATACGCACAGTTTGCTCTGCCCTTCGAGCGAGACGAACACCCACGGCAGGCTCGGATGAAAATCCAGATGGCGCGGGTTGAACCCATAAGCCTCGGCCAGGTGTTCGGGCGTGATCGAATAGAGGGTCTCGACTTGGCCCCGGTCGAACCGCAGGACCTTGAGCGCGCCCTCGACGTAGGTCGGACGGCCAAAGCCGTTCTTGCCGCGCGCCGCCAGGATGGCCCGGTCGCCCCCGGGCGTGACCCGGACCTGGTGCGGATTGACGCCGAAATCGAACGACGCGGCACGCGGAACCTCCGCCCCGACCGTCCCGTCTTCCCGCAACTCGTACACCGACAGGCCCGGCGCGGCGCTATAGGCCACCAGGACGTGGCGCGCGGCCCGATCCACCGTCAGGTGAATGGGCCGCGACGGAAGAACTCGAGGCTCTTCGAGGAAGCTCAAGTCGCCCGCCGCGTCGCGGACAAGCGCGCAGAGGTAGAAAGGCTGCCCGTCCGCGCCCTCCGTCCGGTCGGCACAGCCGACGTAAAGGATCGGCAGGCTCGGGTGCGGCCATAGATACTGAACGCGCGAGGGCATCAGGAGATCGCAGCGACGGACAAGCTGCTCCGCCTCGACCTCGACGGTGAAGTTGATCAACCTCGGGCCGATGGCGACGTAGGCGCTGAGAGGGCGGGTCTGCATTGATTCTCGAGTGCTCACAGCCTAGCCGACCACGCCCATCCACCAGAGCATTTCCGGCGCGACATCCAGGTCATAACGGTGCAGGAACTTGAGCTTGCCGTCGTCCTCCACGCCAAACAGGGCGAGGTTGGCCGGAACCTCGGTTCCGTCCTTGAGCACGGTCGGCGCGAGATTGCCGGCGACCAGGACCTTTCCCGAAGCGTCCAGGGCGAAAGTGCGCGGATGCAGGCCATGGGAGTCCGCCACTTGGATCAGGGTCGGCTCGCCAGTGTCCTGGTCGATCTTGAACACGGCGATGCTGTTTTCCCCGCCCGGGAACACCGGAAGGGGATCTGGCGTCAGCCAAGTCGGCCCCTTCATCCCGCCGACATAGCCGTCATTCCGGTTGGCGACATAGACGGTTTTGCCATTGGGATGCACGTGCACCGTGCCGCCGTCCTGCCGCGGCCGCACGTCGTCCGGATGCGCCAGGGTGGTGGTCGAATAGAGTAGCGCCGGGTCCAGTTCGGCGCCGTCCAGCTTGAACACGCACAAGCGGTTCTGTTCTTCGAGCGAAACGAACACCCAGGGGCGCGTGGGGTGGAAGTCCAGGTGGCGTGGATTGAAGCCGTCCTCGCTCGGAGGGACGATCGTATAGAGATTTTCCAGCCTGCCGCCGTCGAAGCGCAGCACCTTCAGCGCGCCTTCGATGTAGCCGGGCTTGCCGTAGCCCTTCTTGCCGCGCGCCACGAGGATCGCCCGTTCGTTCGACGGTGTGACGCGAATCTGGTGGGGGCTGGCGCCGAAATCGAAGCCTTCGGCGCGGGGAATCTCGGGTCCGATGGCCCCGTCGGCGTCCAGACGGTGCGCGGTCAGGCCGGGCGCGCCGCCGTAGGCGTTCAGCACATAGCGACAGGCGCTATCGGTGGTCACGTGGATTGGCCGGGCGGGCAGGGCGACCGGTTCGCCCATCGCCGTGAGATCCCCCGCCGCGTCGCGTCGCACGGCGCAGACGTAGAACGGCCGGCCGACCGCGTCCTCGCTGCGGTCGGCGCAGGCGACGTACAGGATGGGCAGGCTGGCGTGTGGCCACACATATTGCACGCGCGCCGGCATGACGATCGCGCCGCCCCGGGTAACCTGGCCGGCGGCGACCCCAACCGTGAAGTTGATCAGTGTCGGGCCGATGGCGACATAGGCGGACACCGGCCGATCGCTCGCGGTGAGCGGGCGCGTCATAGAGCTTTGGCGTCCGGATGAATCCGCCGAACCGACGCGAGGGTGGGCATGGTGACTCCGTCGTCTTCGGGCGGTTCCTCCCCGCCGGGATGGTTCGTCAGGGTTGGCGAGAGCGCCGGGCTGGGCGATCTGTCCCCCAATCGAGCGCGCGATTTAAACGTGACATCCACGCGGGCGCCCCGTCAAAGCGCGACGAGGCTGCGCAGAGTGCTTGCTAGATTGACCGACATTATGATTATACAATCATGCTTGCTAGAACAAGCGTTCCGGCCTGAGCCGGACGGTTGACGCGGATCGCCCCCGGGCGTTCCTCATGTCGGCCGAGGTCGATCCAAGCGGCAAAGATCGCGGTGATCGGTCGTTGTCGACAGCGACGCCTTCGCTCATCGCGGAGCTTAGGGAGGATCGAGAATGGCAGCCGAAGCCGCAGCCGCTAAGCCTGGGGGCCCCGAATTGAAATCCAGCGCCGACGGGGTTCAGCAGCGCTTACGCCGCACGTTGCGCGGCGCGCGCGCGACGCTGCTGGGCTTTCTCGCCGTGGCCTTGGTGGTCGCCTGCTGGCAGTTGACGACGACCTTCAAACTGGTTGACCGCCTGTTCCTGCCGCCGCCACTGGTGGTGCTGAGCGCGTTCAAGGACATCATCACCAGCAGCACCTTCATCCGCGACCTGCGCGTGTCCGGCTACGAATTCGGGGTGGGCCTAGGGCTGTCGATCCTGATCGGCGGCGTGCTCGGCATTCTGTCGGGCTGGTACAAGCCGGTCGAGGAGTTCCTGCGGCCGATCGTGATTTCCCTCAACTCGGTGCCGCACCTGGCCTTCATTCCCCTGCTGATCCTGATCTTCGGCATCGGCACCCTGCCCAAGATCATTCTGGTTCTGCTGAGCTGCGTGGTGGTCATGATCATGAACACCGCCGCGGGCGTGGAAAACGTTGATCCGCAGCTGATGCGCATGTCGCGCAGCTTCGGCGCCTCTGACGGCCAGGTGATCCGCACCATCGTGGCGCCGTCGGTGATCCCGTTCTTCATGACGGGGGTGCGGATCTCGGTTGGCCGGGCGGTGGTCGCGGTCGCGGTGGCGGAAATCTTCGCCTCGGTCGCGGGGCTCGGCAACATCCTGATCACCGCGCAGAGCTCGCTCAACATGCCGGTGATGTACGCGGCCGTGGTCCTGCTGACCCTGATCGGGATCGTACTGACCCAGGCGGCCGCCCTGCTCGAGCGGTACATGCAGCGGTGGAAGGCCTGACCGCCCGATGGCGCGTCGCCGCCCCTCGACTGCTCTGGCGAACTTAAGGATTGGATCAATGACGACCGCTGCCAAGACCCGCCCTGCCGTCTCAGGCGACGGCGCCGCCCCGCCCAAGCTGCTTGTTCAGGACGCCAGCGTCTCGTTCATCAGCCGGGGCAAGGCCTTCGTCGCCGTGGACGGCATCAATCTGAGCGTCCGCGATGGCGAGTTCGTGGTCATCGTCGGGCCCAGCGGCTCGGGCAAGAGCACCTTCCTGATGGCGCTCGACGGGCTGGTGCCGCTGTCGCGCGGGTCGATCGCGGTCGATGGCTCGACCACCACGCGCACGGGCAAGGACCGAGCGGTGGTGTTTCAGGACGCCAGCCTGCTGCCGTGGCGCACCATCATCGAAAACGTCAGCTATGGCCTGGAGCTGAACGGCTGCGGCAAGAACGAACGGCGCGAGATCGCCAAGGACCTGATCGCGGTCGCCGGCCTCAAGGGCTTCGAGAATTTCTATCCGTCGCAGCTGTCCGGCGGCATGCGCCAGCGCGTCAATATCGCCCGCGCACTTGCGGCCGACCCCCAGGTGCTGCTGCTCGACGAGCCTTTCTCCGGCCTGGACGCCCAGACCCGCGAGATAATGCAGAGCGAGCTGCTCAAGATCTGGGACGAGCGCAAGAAGACCGCGGTGTTCGTCACCCACCAGATCGACGAGGCGGTGTTCCTGGCCGACCGGGTCATCGCCTTCAGCTCGCGGCCCGCCCGCATCGTGCAGGAGTGGACCATCCCCTTCGCGCGACCGCGCTCGCTCGACCTGAAGCACAGCCTCGAGCACCGCGCGCTTGAGGATGAGATCTGGCAGGTCCTGCGCCGCGAGGGCGCCAACAAGAATGCCGTCGACTAAGCGGGCGCAAGGGCGGCGAGGGGACTTAACGCCTCGCGCGCGGCGTCAGGCCAGTCAGGAGCCGCCCGACGCGACCGTGGTGTCGACGATATCGCCCACCGTCAGGGCCTTGGCCTGAGGGGCCGCCGCCGCCACGATCGGGATCATCGACTGGATCGCCGCCGTGTTGACCTTCGTGGTCGACGACCAAGTGTAGGGGTTCTTGGTCGTTGTCCCGACCTGGATGGCGATCTTGCAGCCCGCGACGTCCGAGCCGCTCACCTGGCAGGCGGGGATGGCCGCGTCGGGATGGGCCTTGATCCAGTCCGACGCCTTGCCGATAGCGGCCAGGAACTTCTGCAGCGCCGGCTTGTTGCGGGTGAGCAGCGTGTCGTTAGCGAAGATGGCGTTAGACACGAACGGCACCGGGCTGTCGTCCGCGCTGACCAGCACGCGGTCCTTGGCGCTGGCGGGCAGGGTGCTGAGCGTCATTTCGGTGCCATCGACACGTCCGGCCATCATGGCGCCGAGGCGCGTGGCAGGATCGCCCAAGGGCAGCCAATTCACGTCGGCGGGAGCGATGCCGTAGTGCGACAGCACCGCCTCGCTGTAGAGGTGATCGCCCGAATTGCGGCTGGCGATGGCGAACGCCTTGCCCTTGAGTTGGCGCACATCGGTGATGCCTTTGCCGCCCAGGATCACGTAGTTGTTGTCGGTGAACTCGCCGATGATCTTGCCCGAGACCACGCCTTGCGCCTGATCGCTCATCCATTGGCTGGCGGCGCCCAAAGCCACATCGAGCTGGTTGGCCTTGAGGGCGGCGGCCATCGCGGCGGCCCCCCCTGACAAGGTCACATAGGATACATCAAGGCCCGCGTCCTTGAAGAAGCCCTGCTGCTGGGCGACGAAGAAGGGGGTGGCTGAGTTGATGCCTTCCGCTCCCGCGACCCGGATCGGGATGAGGCCCGCGGCGTTGGGCGATCCAACCTGGTCCGCATGCTGGCCGCAGGCGGCGAGACTCACGGCCGCAGCGATGGTCGCCAAGGCCCCGGCCGGGCGGCGCGCGGCGCGGGAGGCCCAGCTATTGGCCAAGCCGCCAGTCATGTGTTCGCCCGCCATGGGGGTCTCCAAGGAATAGAGAAGGTCTGGAAAGACCAAGTCTCGATAGGCTTCAAACGCTCGCCCGCGACACGATCAACCGGAGCGCCCGGGACGGTCGCCTGTGCGCCTGAGAGGCATGCCGAACCAGCCTTCCGCCAAGTTTCGGCGCCCGGGCTTCGCGACATGCTTTTTGCCTCGTGTTGGGCGAGGGCGCCGGTGAAATCGGCGCGCGCCATGGATCGGCCGGACGCTAGCCTTCCCCACCGAACCGGTCAACGGGAATGGTGCGCAGAAATGTTAACAGTCTGGCGCGCGTTTTTCATTCGCTTGGCGCCGGCCGCTCGCTATAGGAGGCTGGCAAGCACTCGACGTGGCTAAGACTGTGCTCCGGGGCCAGCGGCATAGGAAAGGACATCATGCGCACGCGTTCGATCGGTTCGCTGCAGGTCACGGTGGTCGGGATCGGCTGCAACAACTTCGGCCGTCAGCTAGACGCCGACGCAACGCGCGAGATCGTCCACGCCGCCCTCGACCACGGCATCGCCTTCTTTGACACCGCCGACAGCTACGGCGATCCCAAGACCATGAGCGAGACCGTCCTGGGCCCGATCCTCAAGCCCCATCGCGACCGCATCGTGCTGGCGACCAAATTCGGACGGGTGATCGACGAGACACGGCGCGGCGCCAAGGCTAGCTACGTTCGCGCGGCGACCGAGGCGTCGTTGAAGCGCTTGCAGACCGACTACATTGACTTGATGCAGCTGCACATTCCCGATCCGACGACCCCGATCGAGGAGACGCTCGGGGCGCTGGGGGAACTGATCAAGGAAGGCAAGATCCGCGAGATCGGCGGATCGAACTTCACCGCGCCGGAGCTACGCGAGATGTCGGACGCGGCCAAGGCCCACGGCACGCCGCGCTTCGTTTCGACCCAGGCGGAATTCAGTTTGCTCCACCGCGAGCCCGTGGCCGACCTGATCGCGGAATGCGTGCGCTCGGACATCAGGTTCCTGCCTTTCCGGCCGCTGTTCAATGGGCTTCTGACCGGCAAATACCGGCCGGGCGCCCCGCCGCCCACGGAAGGCCGCATCGGCGCCAAAAGCGCCCAGGCCCAGGCCAAAATCCTATCGACGTCCAACCTGGCGACCGTCGCCGCTCTGACCGAATACGCCGAGGCGCGCGGCCACACCATGCTTGAGCTGGCCATCGGCTGGGTGCTGGGGCACGACTTCGTGCCTTCGGTCATCGCGGGCGTGTCATCGCCGCGTCAGGTCGCCTCGAACGCGGCGGCTGCAGCTTGGGAGCTGACCTCGAGCGAGATGGCCGAGGTCGGCGAGTTGCTGGAGGCCAACGCCTGCGCCTGAGTCGCGCCTCGCTGGGCGACAAAATTATTGGCAAGATTGCGCGCCGTGTCGTACGGCTGGCGGTGGGAAAAGGCCGTGGAAGCCGCCGCCCTTCGTGGGAGGAACCGATGAAAAGCTTTGTAGGCTCCGGTCTTGTCCGCAGAGGACGCGTTCGCATGAGGCCCGGCGCCGTTGTTCTGCTGCGCGCGGCCTTGGCCGTCGCCACAATCCCCGCATTCACCAGCGCGCCGGCCTTGGCCCAGCCGCCGGGCGCCAAGGCGACCCAGGTCTATATCGGCACCCTCGGAAAGGAAGGCATTTTCGGCGCGCGCCTCGATCCCGAGACCGGTCAGCTGTCTACGCCCGCGCCCCTGGTCGATATCGAGCGACCGAGTTGGCTGGCGCTCGATCCCAACCGACCGATCCTCTATTCGGTCAGCGAGACCGGCAATGAGGGCGAGGCCCAGGGCGGTGTCTACAGCCTGGGGATCGACCCCGCCACCGGCGGTCTGAAGGTGATCAGCCGGGTCGCCTCGGGCGGCGGCGGCGCAACCTACCTCAGCTACGATGCGCGCCTGCAAACCGTGTTCGTGGCCAACTACGGCGGCGGTCAGGTCGCCGCGGTTCCGGTCAACACAGACGGCAGCCTGCAGCCGGCCAGTTCCATCCAGACCGACACCGGGCGCGGTCCCAACCCCAAACAGAACATGGCCCACGCCCACGGCGCCACCGCCGATCCCAGCGGCCATTTCGTGCTGACGCCGGACATGGGCGCGGACCGTGTGTTCGTGCGCCGCTACGACGCCGCGTCCAAGACCTTGTCGCCGGGCGATCCGCCGTTCGTGGACACCGGCCCCGCGACCGGGCCGCGGCACCTGGTGTTCTCCCCTGACGGGCGCTTCGTGTTCGTGCTCACCGAATTGAGCGCCGAAGTGCGCTCGTTCCGCTGGGACCGCCAGGCGGGACGACTGAAACAGATCCAGGCCCTGCCGATCGACAGGCCTGATTTTACCGGCGTGCGCAGCGCCGCCGAGATCGTGATCTCCAAGGACGGCCGCTATCTTTATGTGTCCAACCGCGCCGAGGACACGCTGCTGGTGTTCGCGGTGAACCGTAAGCGCGGAACTTTCGTCCAAAAGCAGGTCATCGCCTGTGGTGGGCACATTCCCCGCAGCCTGGGCATAGATCCGAGCGGGCGCTGGCTGCTCGTCGCCAACGAGAATTCAAAGACGCTGACCGAATTCAAGATCGGCAAGGCCGATGGCGAGCTGACGCCCAGCGGCGCGCCCATTGCCTTCGACACGCCCCCGGTGTCGTTCGCGTTCTATCCCGGTTGAACGGCGCGCCCGGCCCGTCGCCGCCAGGAATGCCTCTTGAGTCTGACCTGGAGGTGGCTGCTGCGTCCGTCCCAAGGGGGGGTGGGTTGCGCCGCAAAATGAATTGTGCGCCATTCCGCCTACAATCACGTGCGCAATAAAGCGGCCTATCCCAGCCGGATTGGTAAAGCTAAATCGCCCCCCGCCGTTCTGGCGGTCGTGGCGGCAGACGTTCGACCGGCGGCGAGGGCAGTGCATATTTGTAACGACACAGAGGACCTGCGTGGCTATGGATCAGATACCCTTCGGAAAATCCGGAATCGTGGTCGGCGCGGCCGGTCTGGGATGCGGCGGCTATAGCCGTTTAGGCCAGGGCAGCGGGCTGCCCCCGGAAAATTCCGTGGCCATCGTACGCAAGGCGGTGGAACTGGGCGTGACCTTCATCGACACCTCGCCCTCGTACGAGAACGAAGGTCTGGTCGGCCAAGCGATCGCCGATGTGCGCGGCCAGATCACCCTGTCGACCAAGTTCTCGACCCTCAACAAGGAGGGCGCGGCCGTCGACGGGCCGGGCGTGCGCCGCTCGCTGGAGAAGTCGCTCGAGCGTCTGGGCACCGACTATGTGGATGTCTTCTCGATCCAATCGGTGACTGAAAAGACCTATCCCCACGTCGTGAACGAGATGCTGCCGACCCTGCAGGACCTCAAGAAGGAGGGCCTGGTGCGAACCTTTGGCCTGACCGAATGGTTCTACGACGACACCGCCCACGCCATGACCACGCGGGCGGTCGATGACGGCTATTGGGATTACTTCCTGATGGGCTTCAACCTGCTCAACCAGAGCGCCAAACGCTATGTGCTGCCCAGGGCTGCCCAGACCGGCGTGGCGGTGGCGGTGATGTTCGCCGTGCGCCGTGCGCTATCGGACCGCGACGGGCTGCGCCGTTTGGTCGGCAGCCTGGTCAAGAGCGGCCAGCTCGATCCGACGGGCATCGACCTGAACGATCCGCTGGGCTTCCTGATCGCCGACGGCTCATGCGGCTCGATCGTGGAGGGCGCCTATCGCTATTGCCGTCACGAGTCGTGCGGCGGGGTGATCCTGACCGGCACCGGCAATGCCCATCACCTGGAAGAGAACATCAAGGCGATCAACATGGGCCCTCTGCCGCCCGAGCACGTCGAGCGGCTGCGGCAGATCTTCGGCGCCCTGGACACCCTCACCGGCCAGGAAGTGGTCGATGATGACGGCAATATCGTCAAGAAGCACGTCGCCGGCAAACCCAAGGGTCATTAAGGCTCGGGGGCCGCCGCTCAGCGCGGCCCTCGGTCCTTCACCGTCGGCGCCCGCCGCGCTCCTTGCCGCGCTGCCCCGGCTCTTCGACCGGCGCCCGACGAGACCTGTCGCGGCTAAGGCTAGGGTCAGGAAGGCCGGGGCGGCGCCATCCAACGGCTTAATCTCGGCGACGCTGTGGAATCTCACCCGTTTTTATCTCTCCACGTGCCTTACTTATCAGCGCCAACGGCCAAACCGGCCCATGCTCCGCCGACCGTTCAACCAAGCTGGCCCAACGTTTTAGCCTAGGAAGTTGTTCGACGAAATTTACCACAAAATCGAATGTCGATTTGACGCTCTAAGCTGTGTAGCCTTCTTGTCATCTGAACACGCCCACGGGCGATTAAGGTCGGTCGATACCCAGGGACAGGCGCCCCGGGTTCGCGCATCGGGACGAAACAACGCATGGCATATACGCTGACGATCAATGGCAAGACGCTCAAGGCGGATGTCGATCCCGACATGCCCCTGCTCTGGGTGCTGCGCGACTCCCTTGACTTGAAGGGAACGAAATACGGCTGCGGCATCGGCGCGTGCGGCGCCTGCACCGTGCATTTGGACGGCGTCGCGGTGCGCAGTTGCCAGACCAAGGTCTCGGCGGTGGGCGCCAAAGCCATCACCACCATCGAGGGCGTCGGCGCCCATCCGGTCGGGGCCAAGGTGCAGAAGGCCTGGATCGACCACGATGTGGTCCAGTGCGGCTATTGTCAGGCCGGCCAGATCATGTCGGCCACCGCGCTCTTGACCAAGACGCCCCAGCCGACCGACGCCCAGATCACCAGCGGCATGGCGGGCAATATCTGCCGCTGCGCCACCTACATCCGCATCAAGGCCGCTATCGCCCAGGCCGCGGGGCTGACCCCGCCTTTGGCGCAGCCCACCGAGCCGGTGATCATTCCGGCGCCGCCCCTTCCGCCCCATACGCCTGGACCGCCGGGGGGAGGGCTGCCGGCCAACGCCATGCCGCCAGGCCCTGCAGCCCCCGCCGCTGCTGGCGCCCCCGGCGCCCGCGTTCGGCCTCAGACGGAGGGCGCGCTGTGATCGAGACCCCAATCCTTTCCCGCCGCAATGTGCTCAAGACCGGCGCCGCCGCCGGGGGTGGGCTGTTCCTGGCCTGGGGCCTGAACGCCGATGGCTCGGCCGCCGCCGACGCGGCCGTGTCCGAGCTGAACGCCTATGTCACCATCGCGCCCAACGGCGTGGTCACCATCCTGGGCAAGAACCCCGAGATGGGTCAGGGGGTGAAGACCTCGCTGCCGATGCTGATCGGCGAAGAACTGGATGTGGATTGGAGCAGGGTCGTGATCGAGACCGCTCCGGTCAACCAGGCCCGCTATGGCGGACAGGCGGCCGGAGCGTCGACCTCGACGCCCAGCAATTTCGAACCCCTGCGGCGGGTCGGCGCCGCCGGACGCCAGATGCTGGTCGAGGCGGCGGCGACCGCCTGGCAGGTTCCGGCCACCGAGTGCGCGACCAGCCTCAGCACGGTGGTGCACACGCCGACGGGCCGCAAGATGACCTATGGCCAGTTGGCCGCCCGCGCGGCGGCGATCCCAGCGCCCGACGTCAAGACCGTGACCCTGAAGGACCCCAAAGACTTCAAGATCATCGGCAAGTCGGTGCGGGGCTTCGACAGCCCCAAGATCGTCAAGGGCGAACCGATCTTCGGCATCGATGTCGACCGGCCGGGCATGCTCTACGCCACCTTCACCCAGTGCCCCGTGCACGGCGGCAAGGTGAAATCGGTCAATTTCGACGCGGTCCTGGCCGCCAAGGGCGTCAAAAAGGCCTTTGTCATCGAGGGCCAGGGCGACATCAAGGTGTTCGGCGGCGGGCTGCAGACCGGCATCGCCGTGGTCGGCGACAGCTGGTGGCATGTCAAGGAAGCCACCAAGCTGCTGAAGGTCGATTGGGACGTCGGGCCGTTCGCCGATCACTCGTCGGCCAAGTACCAGGCCCAGGCCGATGCGCTCGCCGCCGGTCCCGGCCAGTCGATCATCAAGAAGACCGGCGACGCCGACGCCGCCCTGGCCGGTGCGGCCAAGGTGATCGAGGGGGCCTACAGCTATCCGTTCCTGGTGCACGCGCCCCTGGAGCCGATGAACTGCACCGCCGAGTTCAAGGACGGCAAGCTGGAGATCTGGGCGCCGAGCCAGCAGCCCGAGGGCGGTCGCCGGTCGATCGTCAAGATCATGGGGCTGAAGCCCGAGGACATCACCATCCACATGATCCGCTGCGGCGGCGGTTTCGGCCGACGGCTCAACAATGATTACATGATCCAGGCGGCCATGATCGCCCGCGAGATCGGCGGGGCGGTCAAGCTGCTCAATACGCGCGAGGAAGACTTCGCCCACGACTATTACCGGTCGGCCGGCTGGCATTATCTGAAGGGCGGCATCGACGCCCAGGGCAAGCTGGTGGCGTGGAAGAACCATTTCGTCAGCTTTGGCGAGGGCGGGACGGTGCTGTTCACCGCTGAGCTGAAACCGTCTGAGCCGCCCGCGCCGGTGGTCGAGAACTTCACGCTCGAGCAGAGCCTGATGGATTGCGCGGTGGCGGTCGGCATGATGCGCGCGCCGGTGTCCAACGCCGTGGCGTTCTGCAGCCAGTCCTTCCTAGACGAACTGGCCCACGCGGCCGGACGCGACCCGATCGAGTTCCAGCTCGAGGTGCTGGGCCCGCCCCGCGTGACCGGCTCGGCCGCGACCAAGGACGTGTACGACATCGGTCGTCAGCGCGCCGTGCTGGAAAAGGTGCGCGACATCTCGGGCTGGGGCAAGACGACCCTGCCCGCGCGCACCGGCATGGGCGCGGCCTGCTACTTCAGCGAGAACGGCTATTTCGGCGAGGTCGTGCGCGCTTCGGTTTCCCCCAGCGGCCAGGTCAAGGTCGAGGAGGTGTGGGTGGTGGGCGACATTGGCCGCCACATCGTCAACCCGACCGGCGCCATGACCCAGGTGCAGGGCCAGATCATCGATGGCGTCGGCCAGGCCCTGGGCCTGGCGATCACGATCGAGGACGGCAAGCCGGTCCAGACCAACTTCCATCAGTACCCGCTGATCCGCATGCCCGCCGCGCCGCCGGTGGTGCACGTAACCTTCACCGAGACCAACAACCCGCCCATGGGCTTGGGCGAGCCGGCCCTGCCCGCCGTGATCCCGGCGCTCTACAACGCCATTTTCGCCGCGACTGGAAAGCGGCTTCGCAGCCTGCCGATCGACGCCAAGCAGTTGCGCGCCTAGCCGGGGCGAAAGCGTTTGGGACGGGGCGCCGGCGTCGGCGCTCCGTCGCCGTCCAAGACCGGAACAGCCCGCGCCGGCCGGCTTAGCGGCGCCGGTTCCGCAAATCGACGCTTAGCGATGGCGGCGCCGGCGCAAGTTCGTGTAAGCTCGCGACATGATCCAGGAAACCACCCGATTGAGCCGCGGCGCCCGCATGCGGCGCGCCTCCCCCGGCTGGCTGCTTCCGGTGGCCGGGACGATCGGCCTGCTGGCGGCCCTGGTCGTGGCGATTTTGCATCACTAGCGCGCCTGCGGACGCCCCAAGGCCGCCGTCCCCGCCCCCGGCAAGGGACCCGCATTGACAGGCGATGATGTTGGCCTTTTTGTAATCGTTATCGTCTAAAGAATCGCAGGCCAATCAAGGCGCGCCGGCTTTCGCTTCCTCAGTGGGAAGCAAGCCGAGAACAGCGACGGATACGGAGGAAAGGGAGGGGCGATTTCATGGGCTTGATCCACACCGCCTCGCGCCGTGAGCGGGCGCTCTGGTTGTCGGCCAATGTCCTGCCGCATGAGCCCGTCCTGCGCCGTTGGCTGCTGTCCAGACGCCTGCCAGGCGTGGACGTGGACGATGTGATCCAGGAAACCTATACGCGGATCATTCAAGCCGAAAACCTCCAGGCGATCCGCAATCCTAAGGCCTATTTCTTCCAGGCGGCGTGGTCGGTTCTGTTGAATTGCGTGCGCCGCGAGAAGGTGGTCGCCCTGCAGGCCCTTTCCGACATGGAGTATCTGAGCCTGGAGGCCGACAGCCCGACGCCTGAGCAGCAGGTGGTTGACCGCGACGAGCTGCGGCGGCTGGCCGAGGCGATCGCAGCGCTGCCGCCCAAGGTTGGCGAGGTGTTTCGGCTGCGGCGCGTCCATGGCCTGTCGCAGAAGCAGGCGGCTGCTTTTCTCGATCTCGCGGAGAGCACGATCGAGAAGCACATGCATCGCAGTCTGCTGCTCCTTTCGAAAAGTTTCGCACATGGCGGATATCCGGCCGCAGACGTGTCTAGTAGTTTGGACAAGGACGTGAGCCCGGTGCATGGCAGGTCGCAGCGCAACAGAGGTCGATAAGGACGCCGCCCTCTGGGCCGTCAGGCTGGAATGTGGCCTGACCGAACAGGAAGAAAGCGAGCTGGAAGCGTGGCTGGCGTGCGATAAGCGCCACCCTGGCGCCCTGGCGCGAATTGAGGCCTTGTCCGTTCGCACCGAACGGGCGGCCGCCCTCGGCGTCCATTTCCGCCCCGAGCAATTTCGTGCGCCCCGTGCGGCTGATCCTGTCCGGCGACGCGTGCTCCAGTGGTCCGCGGCGCTGGGCGCGGCCGCCGCTGCTGGGGGCGTTTGGCTTTACGAGACCGAAGGGCGCTATTCGACCCGGCTCGGCGAGATGCGGGTCATCTCGCTCAAGGATCGTTCGGTCGTCACCCTGAACACCGAGACTTCGATCCTGGTCCACTATTCCGGCGCGGCGCGCTTCGTCAGGTTGCTCAAGGGGGAGGCCCTCTTCGATGTGGCCAAGGATGCGCAGCGGCCTTTCCAGGTCGCGGCGGCGGACTTGGCGGTGCGCGCCGTGGGCGCCAGTTTCGCCGTCCGCAAGCTCGCGCAGGCGGCGCCCGAAGTGCTGGTGCGCGAGGGCGTGGTCGATGTGGCCCGGGCCGCGGCGCGCGCGGCACGGCCCCTGCGCCTGTCGGCCAACATGCGGGCGACGGCCGCCATCGGCGACTCCATGGTCGCCACCGCCATGCGGCCGGACGAAATCGGGCGAGAACTGGCCTGGCGTGACGGGCGCATCGCCTTCAACGACCGTTCCTTGTCCGACGCCGCCAGGGAGTTCGCCCGCTATTCCGACACGCGGATTATGATCGACGACCCGGCGCTCGCCCATGAATCGATCTCGGGCCAGTACGCCGCCAACGATCCGGTGGGCTTCAGCCGCGCCGTGGCGACGGCGTTCGGCGCACGGGTCGAGGTGTCCGACAGCGAGGTCCGGCTCTACCGCTAGGTCAGGCGTCGTGGAAGGTGGTCAACTCCACCCGCGCCTGTTCGACGACGGCGGCCCAGTCGCCCGGTCGCGGCTGGCGGAAAAGGCGCGCCGTGGGGTGCCAGGGGCTCTCGTCGCGGTCCAGCCGCCAGCGCCAATCGGGATAGAACGGCAGCAAGATCCAGGTCGGCTTGCCCATTCCGGCCGCCAGATGCGCCACCGCCGTATCGACCGCGATTACCAGGTCGAGCGCCTCGATCAGGGCGGCCGTCTCGGCGAAGCTGACAAGGTCGTCGCTGAAAATAGTCAGGGCCGGATGGTCGGCCGCCGGCTGGCGGTCGGCTTCGCGAAAGTCCTTTTGCAGGCAGATCCACTCCGCGTCGGTAGACAAGAGCGGCGCAAGCGCGCGGAAGGGCAGGCTGCGATTATGGTCGTTGCGATGCGCGGCGTTGCCGGTCCACGCCAGGCCGACGCGAAGCCTTGTTTTCGGCCCCAGCCGCGCCGACCAGGCCCGCGCCCGGTCGGCGTCGGCCTTAAAGTAGGCTGGAGCTGAGGGAATGTTCCCGGAGGTTGTCGCGAACGCCAACGGCAGGCTGAGCAGGGAGGCATGGAGGTCGAACTGAGCGGGCGCTTGGTCGCCGCCAATCACCTCCACCCGTGGATCAAAGCCGGCCAGCAAGTCTTTGAGATCGTTCTGCACCGACAGGATCACCCGCGCGCCCCGGTCCGCCGCCACGCTCGCGTAGCGGCAGAATTGCAGGGTGTCGCCGAAACCCTGCTCCCAGTAGGCGAACAGGGTCTTGCCGGCCAATGGCGTCTCGCCGGTCCAGGCGGGGCCGGGCAGCGATCGGGAGGCGACATAGGCCGCGGTTTCCGCATGGGCCAAGCGGCTTTCGTAGAGGGGCCAGCCCTCTTCGAAGCGGCCGGTCAGCAGCAGAAGCAGGCTCTTGTTGAAGCGGGCTTCGGCATGGTCGGGGGCGATGTCCAGGGCCCGGTCATAGCAGGCGAGGGCGTCGTCAAGGCGCATCAAGCCCTCGAGCGCGGCCGCGTACTGAACCAGCGCCTTTGCCTTCGCTTTCGCATCTTCTGGCGCCAGCGCCAGCGCCCTGTCGTAGCTGGCGAGCGCCTCGTCCGGCCGTTGCAGGGCTTTGAGCGCGGCGCCGCGGTTGTAATGGGCGTCGGCATAGTCAGGCCGAACGGCTAAGGCTCGATCCAGGGCGGCCAGGGCCTCGTCCAGGCGGTCCATCTGCGCCAGCACCAGGGCGCGATTGTTCAGGGTTTCGGCGTCATCGGGCGCGATCGCTAGCGCTGCCTCGTAGCTGGCCAAGGCTTCGTCCAAGCGCTTCAGACTCGCCAGCACGACGCCGCGATTGACAAGGGCTTCGCCGTAGGCCGGCCTGATCGCCAGGGCGCGGTCGAGGCTCGCCAGCGCATCATCCGGCCGCTTTAACGCCGCCAAGACCAATGCGCGATGGTTTAGCCCGACCGGGTTGGCCGGATTGATCGCCAGCGATCGGTCGAAGCCGTCCAGAGCTTCGTCTAGCCGCCCGGCTAGCTTGAGGGCCATGGCGCGGTTGAAGTGGGCGTCGGCGTAGCCCGGTAGCACGGCTAGCGCCCGCTCGAAGCTGGCCAAGGCTTCGCCCGGCCGCTCAAGAGCCATCAGGGCCACGCCGCGGTTGTTCAGGGCCTCGGCGCTGGTCGGTTCAATCGTCAGAGCCCGGTCGTAGCTCTCGAGCGCCGCCTGCGGCTGCTGCAGAGTCTTGAGCACGACGCCGCGATTGATAAGAGCCCGCACATGGTCAGGCTTGATCGCTAGCAACCGTTCGAAGCTATCCAGCGCGGCCTGTGGGCGACCTTGCTCGGCCAGGATCGCGCCCCGGCTGTCGAGCGCGCCGAGGTGGCCAGGGCTGAGGGCCAAAGTGCGCTCAAAGCCCGCCAGGGCTTGCTCGAGACGGCCAAGCTGCGCCAGCGCCATGGCGCGGTTATAGTGCGCGCCGACATAGTCCGGCCTCAGGGCCAGGGCCTGGTCGATCAACGCGAATCCGGGATCGGTCCGTTGGGTCTGGACCATGAGCAGGCCAAGCATGTGCAAGGCCTCGGCGTGGTGGGCCCGCCCTGCCAGGATTTTGCGATAGATCGCCTCCGCCTGCGCTACCTGGCCTCTTTGATGCAGGGCGACCGCTTGGCTGAAATAATGCGCCGCCTGTTCGTCGCCCAAACTGTTCTGAGAATTCTGAGTCGGGTCTAGGGACGACATGTTGCCTCAGTGCTTGTGGGCGCCATTCGACGGTCGCAATCGGACGCCGCCGTGTGCGGAGTCAAGCTTCGGGGACGGTTCAATTCTGCGCCCAATCGGTCATGCTCGGTCAACTTAGTTGAGAACCGTCCTATAAGACCGATCGCAAACTCCATTACGACCAGACATTGACGACCATCCGCTCAGGCCCAGGCAGAATTCTCGCCAAACCCATGGTCGCAGGGTTGCAGTCACGCCTAAGACCTCGCCTAGACAGCGCTGTCATCGCCCTGCTCAGTGGCTTGGTCGTGGGAAGCTTGGGCGCCGGCAGCGCACGCGCACAAGTGCGGGCCTTCCATATACCGGCCGAATTCGCGCCCCAGGCTATTCAGGATTTCGCGGTGCAGTCGGGCTTGCAGGTGGTCGCGCCCTCCAGCCAGGTCCGGGGGATCCCCACGCCGGCGCTCAACGGGGCCTATGACGTGCGCGAGGCCTTGCGGTTGCTGCTGGCCCGGACCGGGCTGGAGGTCGCGACGGACAACGGCGCAGTGGTGGTCCTGCGGTTGCAGGCGCATAGACCTTCGCCCGCCGCCCCTCCCGCCGTCACGCAGTCGCAGACGCCGCCACCGCCGCGGCCTGCGCGCGCGCCCAGGCCGGCGCCGCCAGTCCCCGCGCCTTCGCCGGATGAGCCGACGCCCTTGCAGGAGACGGTGGTCACCGCCCTCAAGACCGAAACCCTGGCGCCCAGGACGCCGATCGCCCTGAGCGTCTTCGCCGGCCAGGCGCTCACCGACGGGGGTGTGGTCAATATCGACAAGCTGCGCGACATCGCGCCGTCGCTGGAAGTGAGCAACGTCACCCATGGCGCCTCCATCGCGATCCGAGGCGTGGCCACGACCGACAACACCAGCAAGGGCTCGCAGGACGTCATCTTCGAAGTCAACGGCACGGCGCTGGGCCGCCCGACGGAGATGGGGCTGGGCCTTTTCGACCTGGATCGGCTGGAGGTGCTGCGCGGGCCGCAAGGCACGCTTTACGGCGAGAGCGCGACCGGGGGGGTGCTCAACATCGTCACCAGCAAGCCCCAGCCCAGGTTTGGCGCCTACGCCAATTTCGAGCTGGGGAACTACGCGACGCGGCGCGGGGAGGGGATGGTCAATGTGCCGGTCTCCGATGACCTGGCCATTCGCCTAGCGGGAAACTTCAACCTGCGCGACGGCTTCCTCAAGCCGGTTCTGGGCGTCGTCGCCGGTCTGCCGGCGGAGGCGCCCCGGGGGGACGAGAACAACGTTTCGGGCCGCGCCACGGCCTTGTGGACCTTCGCGGACGCGGGCAGCCTGACACTGACGGGCGACATCGGCCATGTCGGGGGAACGGGCGCGATCGCAAACGCCCTGCGGAGCCAGCTGCGCCAAGCCCACGGCGACGCCCGGTTCGACATCTACTACAACCCCATGGCGCGGGGCGCGAACGACAACTTCGCGCGGGTCAACGCCAATCTCGCCATGAACTTTGGCGCCATGCGCCTGATCTACCACGCCGGGCGCATGGTCTATGATGGACACGAGGACTACGACCCGCAGGTCACCCAGCCGGCGGGGATCGGCGGAACCCCGGCCTATGGCTGGCACGACTACCGTTCCTACATCGTCACCGACTCGCACGAACTCAGGCTCGTAGGCGCCCAGCCCGGACCGCTGACCTGGGTCGTCGGCGCCAACTACTGGCGCGAGGACCATAGCGAGCACGATGTCAGCTGGTCGACGCTGGTCTCGTGCGCCCCGTCCCTGGCCCCGTCGTGCAACAGCCCCAACGAGGTGGTCGGCCCGAACCAGCACACCTCCATCGGCCTCTACGGCCAGGGCGACTACGCGGCGAGCGACGCTCTGACCTTGACGCTCGGCCTGCGCTATTCTGCGGACAGCATGTTCCGGCACGGCATGCTGATCACCGGCGCAGCGCCGACCGCGGCGGGCTGGCTCACTGCCCAGGGCGCGCGGTGCGGGCCGACCACCGCGCCGTGCGTCGGCGGTTTGCGCGATTATGGGTCCTGGTCCGGCGACAAGGTGACCTGGCGCATCGGCGCGAAGTACCAGCTGGCGCCGCAACAGATGGCCTACGCCTCGGTGGCCACTGGCTACAAGGGCGGCGGGTTCAACGACTACGATCCCGAGAGCGCGAGCCACGGCGTCGTCAGCTACGCGCCGGAAAACCTGACCGCCTACGAGGTCGGCTACAAGGGCCGGGTGCTGCCGGACCTGCAGTTCAACACCGATGTCTACTATTACGATTACAATCAGTACCAGCTGACGTTCACGACCTACGTCGCGCCCAGCGCGGCGGGGACGGCGATCGGCACCGTGATCCTCTATACGGCCGTGGCGCCGGCCACGCTCTATGGCTGGGAAAACGAGATCCATTGGGCCCCGTCGGGCGCCGATGCGCTCGACGTCAGCTTGGCGCTCGAGCACGGAACCTGGGGGCGGGGCGCCCTGGTCGGCTATCTGCCGTCGAACCGGGTCGACTGGTCGGGCAAGTCGCTCGACAATCTGCCAGCGGTGTCGGCGACCGTCAGCTATCGGCACAAATGGACCCTGCCGAACCGCGCGGCGATTAGCGCCCGGATCAGCAGCCGCATCAGCAGCCAATACTTCGAGAGCGACGTGAACGGCGTCGGCGATCCCAGCACGGGCGTCTACAGCGTGCCGCCGGCGCAGTACGCCCAGGCCGCGTTCACCCGCACCGACCTGGCCGCCGCCTACACCACGCCCTCGGGCAAGGCGACCCTGGAAGCCTTTGTCCGCAACGTCGAGGATCAGGTGCAGAGTCTTGGCCGCCCCATGGGCATCGTTCCCCCGGGCGCGGGCACCCCGTACGGGCAGACCGAGCGCATTTCCACCCCACGCCTGTACGGGGTCCGGCTCAGCCTGCGTTACTGACGCCAGGTCGACCTGAGAAATTTTTTCGCGACAATGGCGGATTTCCCAGCCCTCGCGTGTCTTGCGGCTGAGTGACGAGCCGCGCACGGCCCGCACGAGGGGAGACCAACCTTGCGTTCACGTTTTCACACCGACCCGCGCGACCGCTCACCAGAGGTGGACAGCGCGGATGGCCGGACGATGAAAGCGCCTTAACGCGGCTACCCCTCACCCCGAACCGGCATCGCGATCGGTCGGGAAAGTCCCACTCAGTTTGCGTGCCAATCCACCGACGAAAAAATCGAAGCCGCCCGCCGACACGGCGACGCGGCCATTTGAGGGAAACAGTATATGAAGCAGAATTTCAGCGTGGCCCTGCTGGCGGGCGCCAGCGTCATGGCCATGGCGTCGGCCGCCTTCGCGCAACAAGCGCCCGCGCCGACCGAAGAAGTGGTGGTGACCGGTTCGCGCGTCATCACCAACGGCAACAACAGCCCCACCCCGCTGACGGTCCTGCCGAGCCAGCAACTGCTGCAAATCCAGCCGACCACACTGATCGACGCCCTGAACGCCCTGCCGGCGTTCACCAACTCGCGCGGCGCGCAGAGCACGGGCAACGTCACCGGCGGCGGTAACGGCGGCACCGCCTCGGCCAGCGAAATCAACCTGCGCAGCCTCGGCGTGAACCGCACCCTGGTGCTGTTCGACGGCCAACGCTTCCCCTCGTCCGTGGCCAACGGCCTGGTCGACGTGGACAACATTCCTGAAATGCTACTGCAGCGGGTCGACGTGGTCACCGGCGGCGTGTCGGCGGTCTATGGCTCGGACGCCATCGCCGGGGTGGTCAACTTCGTGACCGACACCCGCTTCAACGGCCTGAAGATGGAAGGCCAGTATGGCATTTCTAACGTGGGCGACGCGGTCACCGACAAGATCGGCATCGCGGGCGGGACGAACCTGTTCGGCGGCCGCGGCCACATCGAAGGCAGCTTCGAGTACTACAACAGCAACGGCCTGCCCCGTCGCTCGGACCGTCCCCAGTTCCAAAACTGGGCCATGGGCGGCGAGTACCCCACTGGCATCATCGGCACCCCGCAGAACCCCTACATTCTTGAGAACCACGTCAAGGTCGCGGCCTCTGCTTTTGGCGGCCTGATCACTGGGCTTGGCACAAAGGCTAGCCCATCCAGCGTGCTTTCGGGGCAGTACTTCGCGACGAATGGTGTCCTCTCGCCGTTCAATCCCGGCACCCCCAACAACACCGGCGGTGGCTCCGGCACGCCCCAGGCCTATGGCATCGGCGGCGACGGCACCTATTCCAACACCACCTGGCTGGCGCCTTATAACTGGAAGCAGCTCTACGGCCGGTTCGACTATGACCTGACCGACGACGTGAAGGCTCACGTCGACGTCGCCACGACCTGGAAGGACGCCTACCAATATTCCAACATGTTCTCGCTCACCAACGAGGTCATGTCGGCCGCCAACGGCTTCCTGCCGCAGCAATACGCGACGGCCTTGGCCGCGGCTGGGCAGCCCACCTTCACTGAAAGCCTGGTATCCAACTATATCAGCCCGTCGCGTGACGACTCCCAGGCGACGCAGGTGTTCGTCAATGCCGGCCTCGATGGCAAGTTCGGCGACGGATACGCCTGGGGCGGCGCCTTCGACTACGGCACCTCGACCATCAACAGCCAGCTCAGCATGGACCCCAACCTGCAGCACCTGACCGCGGCGCTCGACGCCGTTAAGGACCCGACGACGGGCCAGGTGGTGTGCGCTGCGACGCTTAAGGGCTCCGATCCGGGCTGCGCGCCGCTGAACATCTTCGGGCCTACGGCCGCGAGCGCGGCGGCGATCGCCTATGCGTTCGGGACCGTGAACTACAACGTTCAAACCACGTCCTACGACTTCAACGGCCACCTGGACGGTCACCCGATCAGCACCTGGGCCGGGCCGGTGAACATGTCGGTGTCGGGCGATTGGCGGCAAAACCAGCTGTCGGCCACCTCCACGGCCACGCCGACCCAACTCGCCGACTGCACCAACATCGCCAATAACTGTAAGCAGGGCACCACCCTGCTGTGGCAGCAAGCCTTCGGCGTGCTGCCTCACCCGGTGAGCCAGACGGTGTGGGAAGTGGCCTATGAAACCGACATCCCGCTACTGAAGGACGTCCCGCTGGCCCAGGCGCTGAACCTGAACGGCGCGGTCCGCTACACCGACTACAGCACCAGCGGGGCCTACACGACCTGGAAGATCGGGATGGACTGGCACCTCAGTGACCAGCTGACCCTGCGCGCCACGGACTCCAGCGACATCCGCGCCCCGACTCTGTGGGACCTCTTCAGCCCCACCACGATCGGCTCGACCTCGCAGGAGGATTTCCAGGCCAACAACGGCCAGGGCTCGACCTACGCCACGCAGCAGATCAGCCAAGGCAACACCAACCTCAAGGCGGAAACCTCTCAGACGGTCACAGCGGGCCTAGTCTACCGCCCCAGCTTCCTGCCGCGCTTCAGCTTCTCGGTCGACGCGTTCGACATCAACGTCTCCAACGCGATCACCAACATCTCGGGCTTCAACCAGTCGATCCAGTTGAACTGCTACAGGAGCGGGGGAACGTCGCCCTACTGCAAGCTAATCCAGCGCGCCGATGGCAATCCGCTCGACGGCGCCTCGCTGGTCACGGCCTGGATCAGCGAGGAACTGAACATCTCGCAAATCCAGACCTACGGCGCGGACTTCGAGGCCAACTATGCCGGCCGTGCGTTCGACCGTCCGTACAGTGTCCGGGCGCTGCTGACCTACCAGCCGCACCTGGTCTATGTACAGCCGTCGGCCACTACGATCGACATGGGCGACGCCGGCACCAGCGCCGCCTACGCTGGGGCCGTGCCGTCGTTCAAATGGGTCCTGACGGCCAATATGGACATCACGGATAACCTGAACTTCGGCATTGTCGAACGGGGCCGTAACGAGCTGAAGACCAACGGCGATGACACGATCATCTACCTGAACCAGGTGGCGCCGGTGGCCTACACGGCTCTTAACCTGACCTACAAGTTCAAGAACGAGATGGTCGGTCAGTCGGAACTGTTCCTCAACGTCGAGAACCTGTTCAACGTGACTCCGGCGCCGTCGGCCCAGGGCACGATCCCGGGCGCGGGCTTCGTGACGGGCGACGACATCATCGGTCGCTACTTCACCCTGGGCTTCCGCCTGCGGCGCTAACTTGACTAAGGTCTGATCTGTAAAGGCGGAGCATGGTCGGAAACGGCTGTGCTCCGCCGTATTTTTAGGGGAACACGATGAGGACAGCCGCCGTCGGCGCCGCCGCTCTCGTTTCGCTGCCGGCCGCCTTGGCCGGCCATGGCCAAGCCCGCTCTGCGGTGCGAACGCAACACCCATTCAGGCCAACGTTCCCCGCGCCGCGGTTGCCGTTCCGGACCTTCCGTGAAAACGTTGCCGCAGAGTCCGGGCGGCGCTTGTTTTGTTCGCCAGACCCCGTCGCGCGGGCGCTCCACCACGACCGACCGATAGGGAAGAAACCGATGACTGAAATGCATTACAAAGGCGCCCGGCAGGGCGCGCCCCGCCCGTATAGGCGAGCGCTGAAGCTGGGCGCGGCCGCGTTGGCGTTCAGCGCCGCGGCCATCGCCGCGACCGCAGTCGCCGGCCCGATGATCCATATCGCGGGCGATCCGATCCGCACCGACACCGGCCTTGTGGCCGGCACGCGTTTGGCTTCGGGCGTGCATGCCTATCTGGGCATTCCTTACGCCAAGCCGCCGGTGCTCAATCTGCGCTGGGCCCCCCCGCAACCGATGCAATGGAAGGGCGTGTGGAACGCCGACCACCTGACGCCCGAGTGCATCCAGGTTCTGCGCCGACATGACATCAACCACTACTTCGGCGAGGAAGCTTCGGGCGAGGACTGCCTCTATCTGAACGTCTGGACCCCGCCCACCGCCAAGCCCGGCGCCAAGCTGCCGGTGGTGGTGTTCATCTTCGGCGGCGGCGGCACGATCGGCTCGGCCGGCATGGCGCACTACGACGGCGAGAACGTCGCCAAGCACGGCGCCATCTTCGTCAACATGAACTATCGCGTCGGCATCCTAGGCTTCATGGCCCACCCTGAGCTGACCAAGGAGCAGGGCGGCCACTCGGGCAACTACGGCTATATGGACCAGACCGCGGCGCTGAAGTGGGTGCACGACAACATCGCGGCGTTCGGCGGCGATCCGACCAAGGTGACCCTGGCCGGCCAGTCCTTCGGCTCAAGCTCGGTCGCGATCCAGATGACCACGCCCATGGCCAAGGGCCTGTTCACGCGGGCGATGTATTCCAGCGGTTGTAACCTCAGCCGCGAAGGGGTCTCGCTGGCCGATGGCGAGAAGATCGGTTTGGAAGTGCAAAAGCGGTTGGGCGTCAACAGCCTGGCGGCCCTGCGCAATCTGCCCGCCGACAAGTTCGTTCCGCTGCAGGCGGAAAACGAGAACATGAACAATGTGCCGGGCGTGACCACGCCGCAGGTGCAGGACGGTTGGTACATCCCTGGCACCAAGGCGCAACTGCTGGCCAGCCATGCCGGCAACGACGTGCCGATCATCGCCAACTCCAACGGAGACGACAACGATGCTCTGCGCTATCCGCTGACGCGCGCCCACACGGTGGCCGAGTACCAGGCCATCGCCAAGCAGATGTACGGCGCGGACGTTGACACCTTCCTGGGCCTTTATCCGGTCAGCAGCGACGCCGACGTCCAGCCCATGGCCCACAAGGCGGCGATCGAGAGCGGCTTCATGGCCGGCGAGCGTGGCTGCGGAGAGCTGCAGGCGCGCTATGGCCACTCACCGGTCTACATTGACCTGTTCACGCGCCGGCACTCCTACATCCCCGGCGTGAAGATCGCCGATCAGGACACGGCCACCGTGGGGGCCTACCACAACAGCGATATCCCCTTCTGGTTCGGTACGCTGGAGGCGTTCAACAAGGTGCGGCCGACCCGCGCCTGGACGGCGGACGACTGGGCGTTGTCGGACAAGATGATGGCCTCGCTGATCGCCTTCACCCGCACCGGCAAGCCCGAGACGGCCGACATCAAGTGGCCGGCCTGGTCGGAAGCCAACCCGCAATACCTCGTACTCGACTACAAGCCCGAGGTGCGCAAGATGGACCTTAAGCGCATGGACTGGATGGCGGCCCATCCGCCGGCGCCCGTGGTGGACACCGGCCCTTCGGCGCTGCACGCGCACGACTAGGACGGCGCTCGGCTTAAGACGATAAAAAGCCGCCCGACGTGGCCCGTCGGGCGGCGATTTTATTTGGCGGCGTCTTATTCCAGGCTGGCGAGGATGGTCTTCAGCCGGGCGAGCGCCGCCTTCACCGCGGGCGCGTTGTTCGGGTTCTTGTCGCGCGGATCTTCACCCACGCGCATGAAGGCGTGATCGGCGCCGGGATAGATCACCGGATCGTAGGTCTTGCCCGCGGCGGCCATGGCGTCCTTGCTGGCCTGGATCGTCACCAGCGGGCGCTTGTCGGTCTCGCCGTAGAAGCCATAGACCGGCACATTGATCGCGGCGACCGAGATCGGCGGATCGCCGGCGCCCTTGGCCGGTCCCTGGGTCGGGGTCGGCGGACCAATGTCGTAGAACACGCACACCAGCTTCAGCGCGGGGCTATGCATGGGCCAGGCGGCGTAGCGGAAGCCCGCGCCGCCGCCCCACGACAGGCCCACGATGCCGACCTTGCCGGTCGACTGGGGCAGGCCCGCGCCGTAGGCGACCACGTCGTTCAGTTCGGCGTCGACAGTGGGATCGGGAATGGAGGTGGTGGTGTCGCCGGCGACGCGCGTGGTCGGCATATCGCTGGTGCCGCCGCCATTGGGCGCGAAGCCCGACAACATGTCGGGCGTGACCGTGATGTACCCCATGGCCGAGATTTCGTCGGCGGTGTTGCGCGTCGAATCCGTCAGGCCGAACACCTCATGCAGAACCACGACCACGGGCGCCTTGGGCTTGCCCTGCGGATAGGTGACGAACGCCTTGATGGTGCGGCCGCCCACCGTGGGAATGCTGACCCATTCATGCCGGCGCGGCGATTGGTCGAGCTTCTGCGTGGCCCAGGCCTGCTCCTTCTGCTGGTCCGCCCAGGTCTGATTGGGATTGCCGCGATTGACCGGCGCTGCGCCCGGCGCCGGGGCGGGGCCTTGAGCGTGCGCCGCCGGCGCGGCGATGGGGAGCGCAAGGGCCAAGGCGGCCAACCCGGCCGCCGCACGTTGTCTATGAAGACTACAGTTTTTCATTTTTCGTCCGCTCTTTAAGGCGATGTCTTGACGTCGATCGCAGGCCAGCCTGATCTGGTATGCGATCCCCGGAAAGTGGCGGCCGAATATTGCAGGGGAAATTCGCCCGGGCGCATGGCGCAAAAATTACCAAAGCGGAGACGGCGGCCTAATCTTGCGGTGATCCGTCCGCGATGCGTCGCCGAAATCAGGAGGCCGATGTGCCGATCGACTACGCCTTGGAGCCAGACCTCTCCTCTGCGGAATTCCGCGCCGTCCTGATCGCCTCGACCCTGGGCGAGCGGCGGCCGGTCGACGACGCCGAACGGCTGGAGGCGATGCTGCGCAACGCCGACCTGGTGCTGACCGCCCGCGACGGCGCCCGCCTGGTGGGAGTCTCGCGCGCCATCACCGACTTCGTCTATTGTTGCTACCTGTCCGACCTGGCGGTGGACTTGGCCTACCAGCGCCAGGGCATCGGCCGTCGCCTGGTCGCCGAAACCCGCAAGGCGGCCGGGGAGGGGGCGACCCTGGTGCTGAGCGCGGCGCCAGCGGCGGCGGCCTACTATCCCGCCATCGGCATGGTTCGGCTGCAGGGCGCCTGGTCGATCCCGCGCGAGCGTTGAGGCGGCTGGAACGCGAAAGGCGCTCGGGGCGGCGAGACCCCAAGCGCCCTGGGCGGGGAATCAACTCGCCCGCTTCGCGAACGGTCCGGGAGCAATGCTCGGCGCCCGCGAAGTCCTGGACGCCGACGTCAGCAGTCCAAGGTCGTGTCCCGCTCCCACTGGGTGAGGTGGCGGGCATAGTCGTTCCATTCGCTGTGCTTGAGCTTGAGGTAAGCGGGCACCAGCGCGCCCAGCGACGCCTTCAGCACACTGGATTTCTCCAAGGCCCGCAGCGAATCGAGCAGGTTGAGCGGCAGGGTCTTGACGCCTTTGACCTTGTGGCCGTCGGTGTACATGTTGATGTCCAGACGCGGGCCGGGATTGCGGTTGTTGGCCATGCCGTCGAGCCCCGCCGCCAGGACCGCCGCCGGCATCAGGTAGGGGTTGGCCGAACCGTCGGCCAGGCGCAGTTCGAAGCGGTCGCCCTCGGGCACGCGGATCATGTGGGTGCGGTTGTTCCCGGTCCAGGTGACCGAGTTGGGCGACCAGGTCGCGCCCGACAGGGTGCGCGGGGCGTTGATGCGTTTGTAGCTGTTGACGGTGGGGTTGAGAATCGCCGCGAGGGCGTCCGCCGAATGGATCACGCCACCGATGAAGGCCAGTCCCTGGGGCGACAGGTTCACGCCGTCGCCGGCGTCGAACACATTGGTCGCGCCCTTCCATAGGGACACGTGCATGTGGCAGCCGTTGCCGGTCAGGTGGGCGAAGGGCTTGGGCATGAAGGTCGCGCGCAGGCCGTGTTTCTCGGCGATCGACTTCACCATGTATTTGAAGAATGCCTGCCGGTCGGCGGTGATCAGCGCGTCGTCGTAAAGCCAGTTCATCTCGAACTGGCCGTTCGCGTCCTCATGGTCGTTCTGATAGGGCGCCCAGCCCAGCAACTGCATGCTGTCGCAGATTTCGGTGATGACGTCGTAGCGGCGCATCAGCGCCAGCTGGTCATAGCAGGGCTTGGCCTGCTGGTCGGCGCCGTCGGCGATGGCCGAGCCGTCGGGGGTGACCAGGAAGAATTCGCATTCGACGCCGGTCTTCATCTGCAGGCCCTGTTCGGCCGCCCGGGCGATCTGGGTCTTGAGGACGGTGCGTGGGGCGTGGTCGACCGGCTTGCCGTCCATCCACAGGTCGGCCGCCAGCCAGCCCACCTCGGGCTTCCACGGAAGTTGGATCAAGCTCGCCGGATCGGGCCGGGCGAACAGGTCCGGGTCGGCCGGGGTCATGTCGAGCCAGGTGGCGAAGCCGGCGAAGCCCGCGCCCGCCTTCTGCATGCCGGCGATCGCCGACGCCGGAACCAGCTTGGCGCGCTGGGCCCCGAACAGATCGGTGTAGGAGATCAGGAAATACTTGATGCCGTTGGTTTTGGCCGCTTCCGCTAGATCTTGAGCCATGCCGTTCTTTCTTTCAGGCGGTTCGCCGGGAGTTTCGAGTCATCACAAGCCGCCCGTCCCGGGAATCCAGTCGGTGCCGGCCAGGGGAACGCGCGCCATGGCCGCCGCCTCGATCGTCAGGGCGACCAGGTCTTCAGGTTCCAAATTGTGCAGGTGGCTCTTGCCGCAGGCCCGGGCGATGGTCTGGGCCTCCAGCGTCAGCACGGCGAGGTAGTTGGCCAGCCGGCGGCCGGCCGCCACTGGATCGAGGCGCGCGCCCAGCACTGGATCCTGGGTCGTGATCCCGGCCGGGTCCAGGCCCTCGTGCCAGTCGTCGTAGGCGCCCGCCACCGTGCCCAGGGCCTCATATTCCGCCTCGTGCACGGGATCGTTGTCGCCCAGCGCCACCAGGGCCGCGGTGCCGATCGACACGGCGTCGGCCCCCAGCGCCAGGGCCTTAGCCACGTCCGCGCCATTGCGAATGCCGCCCGACACGATCAGCTGCACCTTGCGGTGCATACCCAGGTCCTGCAGCGACTGCACAGCGGGGCGGATGGCGGCCAGGATCGGGATGCCAACGTGCTCGATGAACACGTCCTGGGTGGCGGCCGTGCCGCCCTGCATGCCGTCCAGCACCACCACATCGGCGCCCGACTTCACCGCCAGGGCCACGTCATAATAGGGCCGGGTGGCGCCGACCTTCACATAGATCGGCTTTTCCCAGTTGGTGATCTCGCGCAGGGCCTCGATCTTGATCTCCAGATCGTCCGGCCCGGTCCAGTCCGGATGACGGCAGGCCGACCGCTGGTCGATGCCCTTGGGCAGGTCGCGCATCTGGGCCACGCGGTCCGAGATCTTCTGGCCCAGCAGCATGCCGCCGCCGCCGGGCTTGGCCCCCTGCCCGATGACGATCTCGATCGCGTCGGCCTTGCGCAGGTCGTCGGGGTTCATGCCGTAGCGCGAGGGCAGGTACTGATAGACCAGGATATCGGACTGGCCGCGCTCCTCGGGCGTCATGCCGCCGTCGCCGGTGGTGGTCGACGTTCCGGCGATGCTAGCGCCGCGCCCGAGCGCCTCCTTGGCCTGGGCGGAGAGCGAGCCGAAGCTCATGCCGGCGATGGTGATCGGAATCTTCAGGTGGATCGGCTTGGACGCGAACCGGTCGCCCAGCACCACGTCGGTGGCGCACTTCTCACGATAGCCCTCCAGCGGGTAGCGCGAGATCGACGCGCCCAGGAACAGCAGGTCGTCGAAGTGGGGCAGGGCGCGTTTGGCCCCCGCGCCGCGGATGTCATAGATTCCGGTCGCCGCCGCGCGACGGATCTCCGACAGGGTGTAGGGGTCGAAGGTGGTCGAGAACCGGGGCAGGGTGCGCGGGATGCGGGTGGAATCCATCGGTTACCTGCTCAATAGGACGCTGCGTTGTCGACGTGGAAACTGTAAAGGGTGCGCGCCGAGCCGTAGCGTTTGAAGCTCTCGACGCTGACCGAGCCGTCCAGGCCCGCCGCGTCGAGCAGTCGGCGAAGCTCGGCGCGATGTTCGTCGCGCATCGGCTTTTCGACGCAGTCGGCGCCGAGGCTTTTAACCGAGCCCATCACGTAGAGCCGCGCCTCGTAGATCGAGTCGCCCAGGGCGTCGCCGGCGTCGCCCAGCACAACCAGGGTTCCAGACTGGGCCATGAACGCGCTCATCGGGCCGATCGAGCCCTTGACCACGATATCCACGCCCTTCATCGAGATGCCGCACCGGGCCGAGGCGCTGCCGTCAATCACCAGCAGGCCGCCGTGGGCCGTCGCGCCGGCCGACTGGCTGGCGTCGCCCTTAACGTGCACCCGCCCCGACATCATGTTCTCGGCCACGCCGACCCCGGCGTTGCCCTCCACGACCACGTGGGCGTCCTTGTTCATGCTGGCGCAGTAGTAGCCGGCGTGGCCGGCGATCTCGACCGTGATCGGCGCGTCCAGCCCGACCGCCAGGGCGTGCTGGCCATTGGGGTTCTCGACCCGCCACAGGGTCTCGTTGGTGTCGCGCGACAGGGCGTGGAGTTGGGCGTTCAACTCACGCACCCTGGTCTGAGCCAGATCGATCACAGGCATCAGGCGTGCTCCCACGCATAGATGCGCGCCGGCTCGGGCTCGAACACGCGGGCGCTCTCGATGCCTGGCAGGCCGGCCAGGGCCCGGTACTCCGAGCCGAACGCCACATACCGGTCGGTTTCGGCCATGACCGCGGGCTTGCACGACACCGGGTCGCGCAGCACGGCGAAGCCTTCCTTGGTGCCCACCACGAAGGTGTAGAATCCATCCAGGTCTTTCAGCCCGGCTTCCAGCGCCTCGGCCAGGCTGGCGCCCTGGCGCATCTTCACCGTCAGATAGGCGGCGGCTACCTCGCTGTCGTTATCGGAGGTGAAGGTCATGCCCTCCGGCTCCAACACTCGGCGCACGCTGCGATGGTTGGACAGCGAACCGTTGTGCACCAGACACTGGTCCGCGCCGGTCGAGAAGGGATGGGCGCCGTCGGCGGTGACCGCGCTCTCGGTGGCCATGCGCGTGTGGCCGACGCCGTGGGTGCCCGCCATGCCCGCCAGACCGAAGCGCTCGGCCACCTTGGCCGGCAAGCCGACGTCCTTGTAGATTTCCACGCGCTCGCCGCTGCCGGTCACGGTCAGGTCTGGCCGCTCGCGCGCCAGCCATGCGCGCACGGCCCCGGCGTCAGGCGTCGGGACCGACAGCACCAGATGGGTGTCGCGGATCGTCGCCTGGACGTCGGCGCCCAGCGCGGGCGCCACGCTGGCCAGGTTCTTGCCGCGTAGGGTGATCTTGGTGCGGCCCGGCGCGCCCTCGCCATAGACGGCGAAGCCCGCGCTGTCGGGGCCGCGGTCGCTCATCACCTCCAGCATGCCGGCGAGCATCTCGCCTAGGCTGGGCTCTAAGGAAGGATCTTTCAGAAACAGCCCGACGATGCCGCACATGGCGAGGGTCCTACGAGGCGTTGGCGCTCGGATCACCTAAGCGGCCCCCTCCGTCGGTGTCAACCTTCAGGAATTGATTTTTCCTCTCAGGAAAGTAACTGCTCGAAACCTCACGCGGTCACACGCGGGTAGACGATGATCGACAGGTAGCGCATCGGGTGCTTGATCAGGGTGTCCGGTCCATGCAGGGCGCTCGAATCGAACAGCAGGGCGTCGCCGGGCTTCAGGTCGTAGGTGTCGCCCCCGTGCCGGTAGCGAACCTCGCCCTCCAGCATATAGATGAACTCGACGCCGCCGTGGGCGAAGCTGGTGTAGGGCGCGGCGCCCTCGGTCAGGGTGATCAGATAGGGCTCGACCACCACGTCGCCGCGCAGCACGTGTCCGAGCAACTGATAGACGTGGCCCGACTTTGTGCCGCGCCGCTCGATCACCACCCCCCGCTCGGCGCGCACGAACGAGCAGTCCTGTCGCTCTTCGAACGAGGCGAACAGCGAGCTCAGCGGCACGGACAGGGCGGCCGACAAGGATTGGAGCGTCGATAACGACGCCGAGATCTGCCCATTTTCGATCTTGGACATCATGCCCAGGGAAATGCCGGCGGCCGAGGCCAGGTCTGCGCCTGACAGGTCTTGTTTGCGGCGCAGGTTGCGAATCTGGGCGCCCAAGGCGCGCTCCAGGGCGCGCTCGTTCACCTGGGGCGCGTTCGAACCGGTGATGTAGGCCCCGTCGTCGCTGCTCATGGGCTCAGCCGTCTGTTTCTCGCCCATCGTACGGTCGACTCCTCCGCTTCGCCCATCAGCCGGGCGGAGCGCGCCCTTACCTAGCCCCAGAGGCAGGCCCGGATCAAATTTGCGCCAATCGTCCCGCTTTCTAGGCGCCGCACAGATTGGCGATTTCACCCCGTTGACGATTTGTAAGGCGCGTGTTTAGCCTCAATCAACAAATTTCACCCTCGGGAAACCACGGAGCGTCTCCCATGTCCCAACTGCGAACGGACAGTTTGAGTTTCCTGGAGGCGATCGGTCAGTCCGTCGCCAACGTGTCCCCGACTCTGACCCCCGCGATCGCGGTGGCGGTGGTGGTGGCCACGGCGGGGACGGCGTCCTGGCTGGTCTATGTCCTCGCGACCATTTCCTTGGTCGTGGTGGGCTACAACATCGGCAAGCTGGCGAGCAAGATTTCCGCCGCCGGATCGTTTTTCATCTATATTTCCAGAGGGTTGAACCCCGCGGCGGGCATGCTGGCCGGCTGGGCCATGCTGGCGGCCTATGTGTTCACCGCCATGGCCCTGACCGCCGCCACCGCCTTGTTCGTTCAGGCGCTGATCACGGCGGTGGGCATCAACGTCACGGTGCCGAGCTACATATTGGACGCCGGCATCTCGATCCTGGTTTATCTGTTCGCGGTGCGAGACATTCGCTTTTCATCGCGCCTCGGCCTGGCGTTGGAAGTCGTTTCCTTGGCGATCATCGCCCTGGTTTGCTTCCTCTCATGGCAGGCGCATGGCTTCGCGCTGGACGCCAAACAGGACCACATGGTGGGCGCCAGCTGGGGCGCGGTGGCCCAGTCAATCGTGTTCGGCATCTTCTCCTACGTGGGCTTCGAAAGCGCCGCCACCCTCGGCAAGGAAACCCGCAACCCGACCAAGGTCATTCCACGCGCCGTGATCCTGACTCCGATCCTCGCGGGCGCGGTGTTCATCGTCACCACCTATCTGATCACCCAGGGCTTCAACGACGACACCGCCAAGCTCGGCGCTTCGACCGGCCCCCTGGCCGACATCGTGCCCGGCAAGAACGCGGTCCTGACCGTATTGGTCTACATCGGCGCCATGGTCAGCTGCTTCGCCTGCGCCCTGGCCTCGATCAACAGCTTCTCGCGCATCCTGTTCTCGCTGGGCCGCTACCAGTTCGTGCACAAGTCCATGGGCGACATCCACGCCAAGCACCAGACACCGCACCTGGCGGTGCTGATCGGGGTGGTGCTCAACTTCATCGTGTGCGCGGCCCTTTGGACCCACGCCTATACCGACCTTCTGGGCTGGTTCGGCACCATCGCCAGCTTCGGCTTCATCCTGGTCTACTTCCTGTGCTCCATCGCCGCTCCGATGCTGCTCAAGAAGACCGGCGAAGCCACGCCGATGGTCTACGCCATGAGCGTGATCGGCTGCATCCTGATGCTGGGGTCCTTCGCCGGCAGCGTCTATCCGATCCCGGCCGCGCCCTTGCTCTACCTGCCCTACGGCTTCGCCGCCTACATGCTTGTGGGCGTGGTCTGGTACCTGATCGTCAAGAAGCGCCAGCCGCAAATTTTGCTCGGCATCGAGCACGACCTGGAGGGCGTGCTGATGGGGGCCAAATAGACCCGCCTGTTCATCCGATAGGGCGTTCCCTGCGGCTCCGGGTCCATCCCGGAGCCGTTTTTCTTTCAGCGAACCACCAGGGCGGCGACGAGGGCCACGCCCAGCGCCAGGGCGATCAGTTGCCACAGCAACACGGGATTGCGCTGGGCGAGGGCCCGCGGCGCACGCCGTGGGACGGCCTTGGCCTCGCCGGTCTCAAGGGCATGGAGTAGTTCGAGCACGTCTCCGAAGCGGTCTTCAGGCCGCGCCTGCACCGTCTTGCGCAGGGTGAAGGCTAGCCACGCCGGCATATCGGAACGCAGGGCGATCGGGTCGGCCGGGCTGTCGAAGCCCGGACGCTGCATGGTCTGCAAGTCGCTGAACGGGAACTGGCCGGTGAACAGTCGGTAGAGCGTCACGCCCAGCGCGTACTGATCGCTGGCCTCGTCGCCCCGCGCGCCCTTGTAAAGCTCTGGCGCGATATAACCGACACTGCCGGGGATGTCCGCGCCCGGCCGGTCCTCAATGCCCGGCAGGCGCGCGAGCCCCAGGTCGAGCAGGCGCACGCCGCCCCGCTCGTCGATCAGTACGTTGTCCGGTTTGATGTCGCGGTGGATCACACCCAAGCGATGCAGGGCCGCCACCCCGCGCGCGAGCTTGGCGGCGATGGTCAGGCCCGCGGCGAAGTCCATCGGGCCTGCCTTCAGGGCCGCTTCCAGCGACCGCCCTTCGTAGAACGGCATGAGGGTGTAGACGCGGCTCTGAGCATCGGGCGGCAGCGCAACGATTTCAGCCACATAGGGACTATCGATGCGGGCGCCGATCAGCATCTCGCGCACGAACGCCTCGCGCGCCCCTTGTTCGGTCAGGACCTCGGGCTTGGGAAACTTGAGCACGAAGCGGGCCTGGTCCACCTGGCGCCGGCCCAGGAAGGCGCGGCTCTGCTCGCCCTCGGACAATTGCTTGAGCAGGACGAAGCCGTCGATGCTGGCGCCCTCGCGCGGCGCGGGGGGGACCGGCAAGCCCGCGGCCAGCGCCGCCAGGCCGCCGTGGTCGGGCGCGGGCAACGCCAGCACGTCGATCACAATGGCGCTGAGGTTGTCGGTGGAGCCGGTGGCCAGGGCCGCGTCGAGTATCGCCTCGGCGTCGCGGTGCGGCGGTCCGCGCCGGTTCAGCGCCGCTTGCAGCACCTGCTCGGACGCCACCCCGTGCACGCCGTCGCTGGTGATCAGCAGGCGGTCGTGCGCCTCCATCGGGAACGCGGCGTAGTCGAGGCGCAGGGTGGGCTCCAGCCCCACGGCGCGGAACAGCAGATGCTCCTGCCCCGGACGCGCGGAGGCGTGATCTGTGGTCAGCTGGGTCAGCTCGCCGCCGCGAAACTGCCAGACTCGGCTGTCGCCCACGTGCAGCACATGCGCCAGCCGGTCCCGCAGGATCACGGCGGAAAAGGTCGTCGCCGCGCCCGCCATCTCGGGATCGCTGGCGCCCATACCGTTGAGCCAGCGGTTGAAGCCGCCCAAGGCGCGCCCGGCGGCGCCGGCCACCCCCAGGGTCGAGGGCAGGCTGTAGTAGGCTTCGATGAATTCGCGGCAGGCCAACTCGGCGGCGATCCGTCCGCCTTTGGCGCCGCCCAGACCATCGGCCAGAGCGGCCACCGTCCCATGCGTCACCCGCTCGGCCGGCTCCGGATCATAGGCGGCGACGAAGTCCTGGTTATCCGGACGCCGACCCGCCCGGCTAACCAAGCCGATGGAGACCTTCAGCTCGCCCGGCGCCTTCAGCCACATCCGCGCGCCTGCCGATAGGGGCTGGGGCTGGGGAGGAAGCTCGGTCGCCGGATCATGCATGAGTACATCCCGCGATGGTGTCGCTTTGGCCGCCAAAGGGGAAGGCCCCCAGCGCGCGGCTAGTCACGGAAGACCACGGTCTTGGTTCCGTTGACGAAGGCGCGGCCGCTCAAGTGGAAGGCCACTGCGCGCGCCAGCACGCGTCGCTCGATGTCGCGGCCCTTGCGCACCAGGTCTTCGGCCCTGTCGTGATGGCTAACGCGCTCGACGTCCTGCTCGATGATCGGCCCCTCGTCGAGATTGGCCGTCACATAGTGGGCGGTGGCCCCGATCAGCTTGACCCCGCGCGCGTGCGCCTGGTGATAGGGCCTGGCGCCCTTGAACCCCGGCAGGAACGAGTGGTGGATGTTGATGCAGCGCCCGGCGAGGAAGGCGCTCAGGTCGTCGGACAGGATTTGCATGTAGCGCGCCAGAACCACCAACTCGGTCCCGGTCTGGGTGACGATATCCTTGATCTGGGCTTCCTGAGCCGGTTTGGTCTCGTGGCTGATCGGCAGGTGGTGGAAGGGGACGTCGCCGAAATCGCCGGCGGCATAGGTCTCGCGCGGGTGGTTGGACACGATGCCGACCACGTCCATCGCCAGTTCGCCGATGCGGTGGCGGTAGAGCAGATCCACCAGGCAGTGGTCGAACTTGGAGGCCAGCAATAGCACCTTCATCCGCCGGTCCTGCGGGCGGATCGACCACTCCATGCCAAAGGCCTCGGCTATCGCGACGAAGTTCTGGGTGAGTGCGTCGACGCGCTCATCCTCGGCCAGGTTGAAGGCGATGCGGGTGAAGAACCGGCCAGACTCAACGTCGTCGTATTGGTGCGCCTCCAGGATGTTGCCGCCATGGCGGAACAGTTCGGTGGTCACGCGGGCGACGATGCCCGGCTTGTTGGGGCAGGCGAGCGTCAGGAGATAGACGGCGCTGGACATGGAAAACCTCGGCGGTCGATGGTCAGGCGTGGGCGCTGGCGGCGGCGATCCACGCGCGAAAGGCGGCGGCGAAGCTGCGAAACACCGCGACCTCGAAGGTCGGCGCGTCGTCGAGCTTCCACAGCGTCACGCCGATGTGGGCGATGGCGGTGATGGCGGCGGCGCCGGGCGGGAAGCTGTCCGGATGCAGATCGATGGATACGCCGGACTGCATCAGGTCCTGGGCGCCCGGCCCCGACAGACGCAGGACCACATAGGCTGAGGATTGGTCGCTGACCGCCGCCACGCCCGCCAGGGCGTCGGCCAGGAACGCCGCCCAGCCGGCCGGCGGATCATGCGCGAGGGCCAGCCACGCGCCCGGACCAACCCCGATGAGGCGCACGCCGGATGGCCCGTCGACCAGATGCGGGGTGGTGGGCGGGGAAAAGCCCAGGCGCGCGCCCAGGGTCGCCGCATCCACGCCCTTGCGCGCCATGACCATGGCTATCGCCAAGTCGTCCTGCTCCTGAATATGCAGCGGTTCAGCCACGGACGCGCTCTCCCGCCGGATCGAAGAAGGTAGGGGCGCATGCTTCGGCCAGGACCTCGGGGCCTCGCACCGGATCATGCAGGCGGATATGCTCGCCGTACCGTTCGGGTCCGCGGCGAAGCAAGGCTAGAGCGATGGACGCGCCAAGCATGGGCGACCACGCGGCTGACGTGACGTAGCCCTGGTCGTTCTCGGTGCGCGCCTCGGCGCCAAGCGTCAACAGATGCGACCCCGCGCGCAATCGGTCGTTCGGCGCAAGCGCCTTCAGCCCCACCAGCCTCGGCCGGTCCGGATCGGTCAGCCCCGGCCGCCCCGCCATCACCCGACCGATGAAGTCCTTCTTGGTCGACATCATCTTGCCGAGGCCCAGGTCATGGGCCGTGGTGCGGCCGTTGAGCTCCGCGCCAGCGGGGTGGCCCTTCTCGATGCGCATGACGCCCAGGGCTTCGGTCCCGTAGGGCGTGACCCCAAGGCCTTGGCCCGCTTCGAACAGGGCGCGCACGAAGGCCTCGCCCAGGCGCGCGGGCACGCTGATCTCATAGGCCAATTCGCCCGAGAACGACATGCGCACCAGCCGGCCGGGCGCGCCGAGCCAGCGCACCTTGGCCGCCGCCTGGGGCGGGAAGGCCGCGTTCGCCAGATCGATGTCGAGCGAGACGCGCTGGATCAGGGCGCGAGCGTTGGGACCGGCAACGGCATAGGTCGCCCACTGCTCGGTCGCCGAACAGGCCTGCACATCGAGCTCCGGCCACAGAACCTGGCGGGCGAAGTCGATGTGCTGCATCACCTTGGCGGCGTTGAGCGTGGTGGTGGTGACGTAGAAATGGTCTTCGCCGAAGCGAGTGACCGAGCCGTCATCGAGCACGAAACCGTCCTCGCGCAGCATCACGCCGTAGCGCACCTTGCCCACCGCCAGGGTCGAAAAGGTGTTGATGTAGAGCCGGTCCAGCAGGGCGCCGGCGTCCGGGCCGAACACCTCGATCTTGCCCAGGGTCGACACGTCGCACACCCCCACCCCGGCGCGGGTGGCGGTGACCTCGCGGTTCACGGTGGTCAGCCAGTCGCTCTCGCCGGGCCTGGCGAACCATTGGGCGCGCTTCCATTGGCCCGCATCGACGAACCGGGCGCCCTGGGCGGCCGCCCAGTCGTGGCTGGCGGTCCGGCGCTCGGGGCGGAAATGCCGCCCCCGATGGTGTCCGGCGAAGGCGCCGATGGCGACCGGCAGCCAGGGCGGGCGCGACAGTATGGTCCCGACCTCGGCGATCGCCTTGCCGGTGGCGGCCGCCAGGGCGGCATGGCCGTTGAGCTGGCTGGTCTTGCCCTGGTCGGTGGCCATGCCGAGGGTGGTGTAGCGCTTGAGGTGCTCGACCGAGACGAACCCCTCCCGCGTCGCCAGGTCGACGTCGGCCACGGTCACGTCGTGCTGGAAGTCGATGAAGGCCTTGGCGGCTTTCTGGGGCGTGCGCCAGGGCGAGGCGACCGCGCTGTCTTGGGGTTCGGCGCTCGGCGCGGGCGTGTCGGGCGCGCGCAGGCCCAGCCCCTCGATAGCGGCGCGCCCCGCTTGGTCGCCATCCCGCAAGGCCTCGGCAAGGTCGAACCGGCCCGCGGCGGCCCCGGCGGCGGCCAGACCGGGCGGCGGCGACTGGATGAGGAAGCCCTGGATCGCATCGCTCCACGCCGGCCGCGCGCCGAGATTGGCTCCCAGGCCGATCGCCGGCGACCAGCCGCCGGACATGGCCAGGACGTCGCAGGCGACACGCTGGACCGCGCCGCCGGCCTGCGCGACCTCGACGCCGGACAGCTGGGCGCCGCGGGCCTTGGTCACGTGGGCGCTGGTCAGCACCTGCACCCCCGCCGCGCGCGCCGCTTGCGCGGCGGCGGACGGCGCGGCGGCGCGAGCCTCGACCACGGCGGCCACCTCGACCCCGGCGGCGAGCAGGTCCAGGGCGACGGACCACCCGCTGTCGGTGGAGGTGGCGACCGTCACGCGCCGCCCGGCAACGGCGGCGAAGCGGTTGAGGTAGGTCTGGACCGCGCCCGCCATCATCACGCCTGGCCGGTCGTTACCGGTGAACACCAGGGGCCGTTCGATGGCGCCCGAGGCCAGCACGCACCGTCGGGCGACGATCTTCCACAGCCGCTGTCGGGCTCCCCCGCTGGTCAACTCTTCCAGGGCGCCGTATTCCGAGCCGTCGTAGACGCCGAACACCGTGGTGCGCGTCAGCACCTTGGCCTTCAGCCCGGCGAGCTCCGCGACCGCTTGTTCAGCCCAATCGGCCCCCGCCAGCCCGTCCACGCGGCGCCGCTCGCTGAGCAACCCCCCGCCCAGGCGAAGGTCGCCGTCGGCCAGGATCACCCGCAGCCCTGCGCGCGCGCCGGCGAGCGCCGCGGCCAGGCCGCACGGGCCGCCGCCGATCACCAGCAGGTCGCAAAAGGCGTGGCCCCGGTCGTAGGCGTCGGGGTCCGGCTGGCCGGAAAGGGCGCCCAGACCGGCGGCTCTGCGGATGGCCGGCTCGTACAGCTTTTCCCACGCCTTCGATGGCCACATGAAGGTCTTGTAGTAAAAGCCCGCGCCGAGCAGGGGCGCGGCCAACTGGTTCACGGCCAGCACGTCCAGACGCAGGTTCGGCCAGCGGTTCTGGCTGGTCGCGGTCAGTCCTTCGCACAGGGGAACCACGGTTGCGCGGGTGTTGGGCTCGGCCGCCGCGCCTTGGCCCAGGGTGACCAGGCCGTTCGGCTCCTCCGGCCCGGCGGTCAGCAGTCCGCGCGGCCGGTGGTATTTGAACGAGCGCCCGACCAGCGCCACGCCATTGGCCACCAGGGCCGAGGCTAGGGTGTCGCCGGTCAAGCCGGTCATCGCCCGGCCGTCGAAACTGAACCGGAGCGGCTTATCCCGCTCGACCAGCCCTCCTGTGGCCAGCCGGTTCATCGGCTGGCCTCGCGCGCCAGGACCACGCCGTGGATCGTGTGGTCGCGGGTGTCGCGCGTGACCACCAGCCAGTTGCGGCACCCCTGGGCGTGGTGCCAGTGCTCGCGCATCGGGCCGGCGGGATTGTCGCGCAGATAGACATAGTCGAAGAAACCCTCGTCGGTCTGGGGCCGCACTGGCGCGGCGTCGCCGCGATAGACGAATTCAGAGGCGTCGCGGTCGCCGCAGAACGGGCAGGGGATGCGCATGGGCCCGCTCTCAGTGCAGATTGGGTTGGGCGCCCTGGCCCTTCTCATCGAGAAGGTGGCCCGTGGCGAAGCGGTCGAGGCGGTAGCGGGCGGCCTCGGGATGGGGCGCGTCGGTGGCCAGCAGGTGGGCGAAGCACCAGCCCGAGGCCGGCGTCGCCTTGAAACCGCCATAACACCAGCCGGCGTTGAGATAGAGCCCATCGACCGGCGCGCGGTCGATGATCGGCGAGCCGTCCATGGTCATGTCGCACACGCCGCCCCAGCTGCGCAGCAGGCGCGCGCGGCCGATCATGGGCATGACGGCCATGCCGCCCTCGCACACGTCCTCGACCACCGGCAGGTTCCCGCGCGAGGCGTAGCTGTTGTAGCCGTCGATATCGCCGCCGAACACCAGGCCGCCCTTGTCCGACTGGCTGACATAGAAGTGGCCGGCGCCGAAGGTGATCACGCCGGGCAGGATCGGCTTGAGCGCCTCGGACACGAACGCCTGCAGCACATGGCTCTCGATCGGCAGGCGCAGTCCCGCCATCGCGGCGACCTGCGACGAGGCTCCGGCCACGGCGATGCCGACCCGACCGGCGCGGATGGCGCCGCGCGTGGTCTCCACCCCGTCGATGCGACCCTGGGCGTCGCGCAGGAAGCCGGTCGCCCCGCAATTCTCGATGATGTCCACGCCGCGCTCGGAGGCACCGCGTGCATAGCCCCACACCACCGCGTCGTGGCGGGCCGTGCCCCCGCGCGGCTGCAGCAGCCCGCCCTGGATCGGGAAGCGGGCCTGATCGAAATCCAGGAACGGCGCCAGCTTGCGCACGCCCTCGACGTCCAACAGTTCAGCGTCCACGCCGTTGAGCCGCATGGCGTTGCCGCGCCGGGCGTAGGCGTCACGCTGGGCGTCGGAGTGGAACAGATTCAGCACGCCGCGCTGGCTGACCATGGCGTTGAAGTTGAAGTCCTGCTCCAGCCCCTCCCAAAGCTTCATCGACCATTCGTAGAAGCCGGTGTTGCCTTCCAGCTCGTAGTTGGAGCGGATGATGGTCGTGTTGCGGCCGGCGTTGCCGCCGCCGATCCAGCCCTTCTCGATCACCGCCACGTTGGTGATCCCATGTTCCTTGGCCAGGTAGTAGGCCGTGGCCAAGCCGTGGCCGCCGCCGCCGACGATGATCACGTCGTAGGCTTCGCGCGGGGCGGCGGCGCGCCACATGCGCTGCCAACGCTGCTGGCCCGAAAGGGCGTTCGCCGCCAGGCTGAAGATCGAAAATCGGCTCATGGACCCTGGGCGTCGGCGAAACCGGACGCCTTGATAGTAGGGCCTGGACGGCGCTAGGTTTTTACCTCATGCGACGGTTGAGAGCCCAAGTGCGACAATGAGCGAGGCCGAGCCTGTCCGCACCCTTGGACTGTTGATGGTCGAGGGCTTCGCCTTGATGTCCTACGCCTCGATCGTAGAGCCCTTCCGCGCGGCCAATGTCCTTGCCGGACGCACGCTTTATCGGTGGATTCATGTCTCGGTCGACGGCAAGCCGGTGCGGGCCTCCAACGGCGCCAGCGTGGCCGCCGACCAGGCGGTGGGCGCGCCCTTGGCGTGCGATACGCTGTTCGTGTTCGCTGCCGCCGAGGCCCTGACCTTTCGCGACAGTACGACCCTGGCGTGGCTGCGGGACCTGGCGCGGCGCGGGGCGACCCTGGCCGGCGTTTCGGGCGGTCCGTTCCTGCTGGCCCGCGCCGGGTTGCTCGACGGCCATCGCGCGACCATCCACTGGGACCACAGGCCGGCTTTTGTCCAAACCTTTCCCGACCTGACGGTCGAGCCTAGCCTCTACGTCATCGACCGACGGCGGGTGACCTGCGCCGGCGGCGTCAGCGGCCTTGACCTCGCCGCCGAGCTGATCGAACGCGAGCAGGGCCACGACCTGGCGACCCAGGTCGGCGACTGGTTCATCCGGCCCGAGATCCGCGCCGCCGACCAGTCCCAGCGCGCCAGCCTGCGCGACCGCTACGGCGTGGCCAATGACAAGGTGCTCAAGACGCTGGCGCGGATGGAGGCGAGCGTGGAAGAGCCTGAGCCGCGCGCCGAGCTGGCGCGCTTGGCGGGGGTGTCTCTGCGCCAGCTCGAGCGCCTGTTCCAACTGCACCTGGGCGAAAGCCTGGGCGACGCCTATCGCCGCATCCGCCTTGACCAGGCGGCCGAGCTTCTGCGCAAGACCAGCCTGCCGGTCACCGACGTGGCCTTGGCGTGCGGCTTCAAGAGCAGCAGCCATTTCTCGCGGGCGTTCCGGGCGCGGTTCGGTGCGGCGCCGGTGCGGGCGACCGGCCGGCGAGGGCCAAGGGCCGCCTCATGAGCGCGGCGGGCTAGCCCTTGAGCCGCTCGACCAGCGCGGCGGCGGCGGCGTCGACTTCGGTCCAGGTCCGCTCGAACCCCGCCACGCCGCCATAGTAGGGATCCGCCACCGATTGCCCCTGCCGTCCATCCACCAGATCCAGCAGCAAGCCGACATGGGCCGTCACGTCCGCCGGCGCTATGGCCTGAAGATCGGCGAGGTTCGACCGGTCGAGGGCGAAGATGTGGGTGAAGCGCGTGAAGTCCTCTGGCTCGACCTGACGCCCGCGATAGCCGGCGATGTCGATCCCGCGCCGCAGGGCCGTCGCCTGGGCGCGCCGATCCGGCGGCCGGTCCACATGCCAGTCGCCGGTGCCGGCTGAGTCGATCGTGACATCCAGGCCAGCGGCGTCGGCGCGCGCCTGAAACGACGCCTGCGCCAGGGGCGAGCGACAGATGTTGCCCAGGCACACGAACAGGATGGCGGGCGGGGGCGGAGGCATCTCGCGAAGCATAGGGACCGGCGCGGTCAACGCAACCGGGCGGTCGATTGCCGAACGACGAGGGTGGGCGCCGAGAGCCGGATGTGGTCGCCGTTGAGCGACGGTCCGGCGGCCAGCAGATCCAGAGCGTCCGCCGCGATCTGGTCGTAGGGCGCGTGGATGGTGGTCAGCGGCACGGGCAGATGGCGCGCGATGGGAATGTCGCTGTAGCCGACGATCGACACGTCGCCAGGCGTGGACAGGCCCAGCCGGGCCAGGGCGGCCATGGCTCCGATCGCGGTGGTGTCGTTTGCGGCGAACAGGGCTGTCGGCGGTTCGGCGACGCGCATCAGGGCGAGGGCCGCATCGCTCCCGGATTCGAAGCCGAAACCCGACGGCGCGATGCGGTCGGGATCGACGCTGAGTCCCGCCTCGGCCATGGCTCGGCGAAAGCCGCGAACGCGAGCGTTGGCAGTCGATATGGTCGGCGGTCCGGAGATCATGCCGATGCGGCGGTGACCCAGATCCAGTAGGTGGCGGGTGGCGAGGTATCCGCCCAGCTCGTCGTCGCCAACGGCGGACGGGCTGCGTCCATCGGTGCGCAAGGCCAGGACGAATGGCGCCTTGCGCGCCGCGAGTTCGTCGCAGAGGTCATCGCCCTCGATCGCGGTGGTGATGATCAAGCCGTCTACGCCCTGGCGCAGCAGCAGATCGATCGCGGCGCGGTCCGATCTCGGCCGCTCATCGACCACCGCGACCAGGGCGAACCGGCCGGTCTGGTTACAAATCTTGGCCACTTCTTCGTAGAAAATCGCCCTGACCGCCTCCGTCAGGTGGGCCAGAACCACGCCCACGGTCATGGTCCGGCCCAGCCTGAGGTTGGCGGCGGAGACGTCCCGGATATAACCCAGGTCCGCGGCCGCCGCCCGCACCAGCCGCGCGGTGTCGGTTTCGGAAAGGGGTGGGCTCTCGTTGAGAATGCGCGAGACCGTCGACTTGGAGACGCCCGCCGCGGCGGCCACGCTGTGGATTGTCACCCGCGCCGGCTTTGACGAGCCGATCCTGTCCAATGGCGCCTCCCGTAGCGACCGTGTTGGCGCCTTCTATCCCGGCCCCGAGCGCCCCGCCATCGCCGCGCGCTGACGCGGCGGTTCGAAGCTCGACAATGTCGCACAGAAATGGAAGCGTGGTATCGTTCCCATCCGCCCGAATCCCGCATTCGGGCAAAGCAACTCCACAGCCAGAACACAGAGCGACATGTCGCCCACCGGGAGGATACCTATGAGACCCTTGATCGCCGTCGTGATCGCCGCGCCTCTGGCGCTCGCCGCCGTCGCCTCGCAGGCCCAGCCGGCGCCGGCCTGGGTCCACAAGGGCTTCGAAAATCCCGCCGGGCCTGACGTGCAGGCGGCGCAGGACTTTCTCAACACCCAGTGCCGTCCCTCCGGCCTGGATGGGCTGCAGGCCTTCGCGATTCAGTCGGGCCACGATCAGGCGTTCAACCTGCATTTCTATTGCCGCCCGGACCAGTCGCCCACGGCTCAGTACAAGGTCACGCTGCTGACGTTCGAAAAGGCCAAGTTCTCGGCGCCCGTCGCGGCCCTGTTGTCCAACCCCAACGTCCGCATCGGGCCGTTCTACTTCGGCAACACCGGCAAGGGCGATGGACTGGTGGTGATCGAGAAGGTCAAATAGGGCCGCCTGACGCCGCCGCGCGACGCCTAGAATACCACGACCGACCTGATGCTCTCGCCCGCGTGCATCAGGTCGAACGCTTCGTTGATCCGCTCGAGCGGCAGGGTGTGGGTGATCATCGGGTCGATCTGGATCTTGCCGTCCATGTACCAGTCCACGATTGTCGGGGTATCGGTGCGTCCCCGCGCGCCCCCGAAGGCCGAGCCCTTCCACACCCGGCCGGTGACCAGTTGGAAGGGGCGGGTGGCGATCTCCTTGCCAGCTTCGGCCACGCCGATGACGATCGAGGTCCCCCAACCGCGATGGCACGCCTCCAGCGCCTGACGCATGACTGTGGTGTTGCCGGTGCAGTCGAAGGTGTAGTCGGCGCCGCCGTCGGTCAGGGCGACGAGGTGCGCGACCAGATCGCCCTCGACGGTCTTGGGATTGACGAAATGAGTCATGCCGAAGCGCCGGCCCCAGGCCTCTTTGGCGCCGTTGACGTCCACGCCGACGATCTTGTCGGCGCCGACCATCTTCAGGCCCTGGATCACGTTCAGGCCGATGCCGCCCAGACCGAACACGATACAGTTCGCGCCCGGCTCGACCTTGGCCGTGTTGACCACCGCGCCCACGCCGGTGGTCACGCCGCAGCCGATGTAACAGGCCTTGTCGAAGGGCGCGTCGGCCCTGATCTTGGCCACGGCGATCTCGGGCAGCACCGTGTAGTTAGAAAACGTCGAGCAGCCCATGTAGTGGAAGATTGTCTGGCCCTTGTAGGAAAGCCGACTGGTCCCGTCGGGCATCACGCCCTTGCCCTGGGTGGCGCGGATGGCGGTGCACAGGTTGGTCTTGCGGCTGAGGCACGACTTACATTGACGGCATTCGGGCGTGTAGAGCGGGATCACATGGTCGCCCGGCTTGACCGAGGTCACGCCGAATCCGACCTCGACCACCACGCCCGCGCCTTCGTGGCCCAGGACCGACGGGAACAAACCTTCTGAATCTAGACCGTCGAGGGTGTAGGCGTCGGTGTGGCACACGCCCGTGGCCTTGATCTCGACCAGCACCTCGCCCGGCCCCGGGCCCTCAAGGTCTAGCTCGACGATCTCCAGCGGCTTCCTGGCCTCGAACGCGACGGCGGCGCGGGTCTTCATGGACGGCTCCCATATTCAACAGCAACGGTGATAGCGCGCAAAGCCGGCCAAGGTAATCACCGCCTTGAGCCGTCGCTTTCCCGTTTCGGAAAATGGCGGCCGGGAGGGCCCTTCTACCGGCCCATCGCCTTGCGCCTGAAGGGTCGGGCGGGGGCCTGGGCGACGGCGAAGGGGGAATGCTCCCGATCGAGCGCCTTCATCGCTTCGCGGACGTTTTCGCTATGGCGCCGCACGGTCTCGCGCGCCCGCTCCGGATCGCGGCAGCAGATCGCATCGATCCGCTCCAGCCAATAGGGCGTGGCGATCTTGGCCCGGCCCGCCAGGTAGGTCAGCTTGAACCGGTGGTGGGAGTTCTGGGCGCGCAACTGGGCCAGCACCTTTTCAGCGACCGGCAGGTCGGCGATGCGGACATAGGTTTGGAACAGCTTGTTGGTGCACTCGGCGAAGCCCACGATATCGCCTTGCTCGGTGCGCGCCTCCAACTGCTTCGCCAGTTCGCGCAGTTCGACGATTTCGGCATCGGTGATCCGCTCGGCCGCCCGACCCACGCAATGGCTCTCCACCACCATGCGAAGTTCCACGATCTGCAGCGCCTCCTCCAGCCCCACGACCCTGACCCTGAAGCCGCGATTCTGGATGCGCTCGACCAGTCCGTCACGGTCCAGAAGGATCAAGGCCGAGCCCACGTCGCGGCGCGTGGCGCCGAGTTGTTCGCAAAGCTCCGCCTCGACCAGGCGTTGTCCCGGGACAAGGTCTGTCGCCAGAATGCCCTGGCGAATAGCGTTTACAACGCCTTCTTGGGACAACTTTTGCGGCTTATTGGTCAACGCAGGGCCTCCATTGGCCGATCGATAGGGCCCTCAGGCGTCGGACCAAAGGAGGGCGCTAAACGGGCGACGTGTAATTGGATAGGAAGACTGGGCGTCACAAGTCAACGGCAAGAACACCGGGAGTAAGCTAAACCGGGGCGCCGGCACTAGAGATACAACCCTGAGGCCGCGCGCTGCTCCGCCTGACGGGTTCAGTTCGGCCGTTGGGGCGTTTTCCAAGGGCGACGGTCAGGTGCGTCGGAATTGCAACACGCCGGGATTTCCGACGGCGCGAATTGCCGCCGCCCCTGGCGCGGTTACGAACGAACCCGTTGAAGGTGCAGGGTTTTCAGTCCCTTGATGCCGGCCCAATTTCTATCAATGACCTCCTTCAGGCGCCCGCGGGCGGCGTAGCCCACATTTTCCCGCTTGCGTCGCAAACTACTTTGCCCGCATCTTCGTCGGACAATCTAGCTTCCATTTTTGGAGGCGATGCGATCAATCCACACCCGCCACAGAGCGGAGTGGGCACAGTCGACGCGAAGTCGCAGGGGCGTTTGAAGGGAGGAATGCGATGAGGCACCACTTTGGCTTGGCATTGCTGACGAGCGTAAGCGCACTGGCCGTTGGAGCCGCGCACGCTCAGACCGCCGCGCCCGCGCCCAATTCGAGCACGAACGAGGTGGTCGTCACCGGCTCTCGCGTCATCACCAACGGCAACAACAGCCCGACGCCGATCACCGTCCTAACCACCGACCAGCTGTCGGTGACCAAGCCCACAACGGTGTTCGAGGCCCTGCTCGATATGCCGCTGGTGGCCGCTGACAAGGGCGGCTCGACCGCCGGCAGCACCGGCCAGGGCGGCAATAACAACTCGATCTCCGCCTTGAACATCCGCGGGCTCGGCGCCAACCGCGCCGTGGTGCTGTACGACGGCCATCGGGTGCCCCCGCAGAACCTCGACGGCACGATCGATCTGAACCAGATTCCGCAGATGCTGCTGCAGCGCGTCGACATCGAGACCGGCGGCTCCTCGGCGGTGTACGGCTCGGACGCCATCACTGGCGTGGTCAACTTCATCACCGACACCAAGTTCAACGGCCTGAAGATGGATCTTCAAGGCGGCGTCTCAGGCTATGGCGACGACCCGACGGTCAAGGTCGGCGTGGCCGCCGGCAAGGGCTTCATGGACGGCCGCGCCCACATCGAAGGCAGCGTCCAGTACTATAACAACGCGGGCCTCAAGCGGACCGATCGCTCCTACATCCAGCAGGTGGGTCAGCCGTCCATCTCGCTGCAAGGCAACGGCTGCGCCTCGGCCACAGCAGCCTGCGTTCCGTACTTCATCAGCCGGACGGCGGTCGATGGCGGGGGCACCTTCGGCGGCGAGTTCAAAGCGGCGAATGGTTCGATCTACGACTTCACCCAGAACGGGGTCGCCACGCCGTTTGTGGCTGGCATGGCGGTCCCCGGCACCGCCAGCACCCAGCTCGGCGGCAACGGCGGCTATAACACCCAGCTGGTGTCAATGGTGGCCAAGCAGGATCTGACCCAGGTCTATGGCCGCTTCGACTTCGACGTGACCGACCACATCCACTACTACCTATCCACCTTCTACGACCTGGAGCATCAGTTCACCTGGCTCGCCAACGTGCGCGCCAATGGATCCAGCGCCTCCTCGGCCCTAGGCAACGGATTTAAGCTGACGTCGAGCAACGCCTTCCTGCCGGCGGCGGATTTGACGCTTATCGCACCCACCGCCAATCCCGCGACCGGCCTGCTTCCAAACAATCAGCCGGCGACCTTCAATCTCGGCAAGTACTTCTCGACGGCCAACGTCAATCCGTCCAACACCAACTACACCAACAACAACGTCTACGTGAACACAGGCTTCAAGGGCGATTTCCTGGAGCGCTACAACTGGGAAGTGTCGGGCACCGAAAGCCACGTGACCCAGTCCAACACCGCCAACGAGACCTGGAACACAGCGCGCCTGTTCGCGGCCCTGGACTCGGTCAACGTCAACGGAACGCCGACGTGCTGGGTCGACACCCAGCCGCAGTACGCGGCCGCGTTCCCGGGCTGCGTTCCGTTGAACCCCTTCGGTCCGACCTCGCTGACTCAGGCGATGATCAACTATGTGCTTCAGCCGACGGTCTATACCGGCACCACCGATATGCAGGACGTGTCGGGCAGCCTGAGCGGATCGCCGATCAACGACTGGGCCGGTCCCATCACATTGGCCGTGTCGGGTGAATGGCGAAACCTGAACTACAGCCTGACCAGCCAGGGTCCGCCGGCCAACGTCTCGGCCCTGGACTGCAACGCCCTGGGCATCCTGCCTACGCGCACCTCGTGCGTGCAGCAGTCGGCCACCAACATCGGCACCACGAGCATCTATCCCAACGGCACCGCCGCCCGTACGCCCGTGTCGCAGATGGTCACCGAAGGCGCGTTCGAAGGCGAAGTGCCCCTGCTAAAGGACATGCCGCTGGCCCAATCAGCCGCCCTCAACTTCGCGGTGCGCTATGCCGGCTATGAGTCGCGCGGCAACGTTCTGCAGGGCACGCCCTATGTGACGCGTGATTTCGACGCCACCACCTGGAAAGTCGGGATGGACTGGCACGTGAACGACGAACTGACGGTGCGCGCCACGCGCTCGCGCGACTTCCGCGCGCCCAACCTCAGCGAACTGTTCCTGCCGGGCCGCACCCAGGGCCTGTCGGCGGGCACCGACTATCTGACCGGCGGCGTGATCGGGACCAATGGCTACACCGCCACCCAGGCCGTGGGCGGCAACCCGAACCTGCAGCCGGAAGTAGGCTACACCACCACCGCCGGCGCGGTGTTCAAGCCGATCCCCAGCGTCAGCCTGTCGGTCGACTACTTCAACATCGAGATCGACAACGCCATCACCACGGTCGATGGCTCGGCCCTGGCCAGCCAGAACGCCTGTTATGCCAGCGGCGGCTCCTCGCCGTACTGTCAGTTGCAGACCCGGCCGGGCGGCTTCAGCCGTACCGCGGCCAACATGGTCGCGTCGAACAACGCCACCCTGTTCTACACCTCGCTGCCGCTCAACATCGCCAAGGTGACCAGCCAGGGCGTCGATCTGGAGGGCAACTACCATACCATCCTGTTCGATCATCCGTTCGTGATCCGCGCCCTCGGCACCTACCAGCCGACCGTGCGGTCGCTGCAACCGAGCTATCCCACGACCGACGCCGCGGGCGTTTCGATCCCCAAGATCCGCGTGCAGGTTAACATCAGCTATAACTTCACCGACCAGTTCCGTGTCGATTGGTCGACCCGCTACCGCAGCACGCTGGCAAACGTCGATCCGCTGCTGGGCTATCAGGTGGCGCCGGGTAGTGAAACGGTCGCGGCCGCGTCGTTCTCGAGTGTGAATTTCTCCTACACGCTCAAGAAAGGCCTGGAGCTCTATCTGAACATTCAGAACGTGTTCAACCAGATCCCGCCGACCTACGCGCCGGCCGCGAGCGCCAGCCCGTTCGCCAGCAGCGCGGGCAGCGGCGGCGTCGGCTTCTACCCTGGCGACGACGCGGTCGGCCGTTACTTCCTCATTGGCGGCCGCGCGAAATTCTAGGCTCTCGGTGTGCGTTCACTGCCGGGCGCGGCGGCCTACACGGGCCCCCGCCCGTTTCCTTTTTTCGCCCCTATCTTCGGCTTGCCGCCGGGCGGGGCCACCATCGTGAGCGGCTTGTCGTTGCTGGCGTATGGCCGAACGGGCGAGGCGAGGCTCGGGCCGGCGCCGATGGTTGATCCCCACGAGAGGCCCCTGATATCCAATTATACGAAGGCCAAGGACCAAGCTTATGAATCGCAGAAAGTTCAACGTCGCGCTCGCCGGGGCGAGCCTGGCGGCCGTTGCGACCCGCGCCGTGGCCAAGTCGCGCGCGCGTAAGCCCCGCGTGGCGCTCTACAACACCGTCGGCGCGCGGCTGACGCACTACGACGTGGACGTGGAGGCGGCGACCCTCACCCAGCGGGCGACCCTGCCGCTGCCGTCGATCATCCAATACGTCTGGCCCCATCCGACCGATCGCTACCTCTACGCCTCGACCAGCGACGCCGTGCCGGGCGCCTTGACCGTTACTGGAAATGTCCACCGCCTGTGCGCCGTCAGCGTCGGCCGCGATGGCGCGGTGTCGATGCACGGCGAACCGGCCGTCCTGAGCCAGCGCCCGATCAACAACAGCGTCGACGCCACGGGCCGCTACGCCTTTACCTGCTACAGCGCCCCGGCCAATCTGAGCGTGAACACGATCAACGCCGACGGCACGGTGGGGCCGCAGATCGCCCAGGCCGCCAAGCTGGACCTGGGCATATTCCCTCACCAAATCCGCGCCTTGCCGTCCAACCGCTCGGTGGTGATGGTCACGCGCGGCATCAACGCCAACGCCAAGAAGCCGGAATATCCCGGGGCGCTCAAGCTGTTCACCTTCGACCAGGGCCAGCTTGCCCCGCTCCAGAGCATCGCCGTCGGCGGCAAGGGCGGCTACGGCTACGGGCCGAGGCACTTGGATTTCCACCCCACCCAGCCGTGGGTCTATGTGGCGCTGGAACGCGAGAACCAGTTGATGATGCACCACATCGTCGGCGACGGCTTCGCCCCCGAGCCGTCCTTCGTAAAGACCACGACCAGCGACACGACCAGCGACCCGGCCTTGACCCTGGCCGGGGCGATCCACGTGCATCCGCGCGGCCACACGGTCTATGTCTCCAACCGAGCCAGCAACACCGTGCCGTTCAACGGCAAGCCGGTGTTCGCCGGCGGCGAGAACAGCATCGCGGTGTTCTCAATCGACCCGGCCACAGGCGAGCCGACCCTGGTCCAGCACATCGACCCCCAGGGGTTCCACGTGCGCGCCTTCACCATCGATCCTACCGGCAAGTTGCTGGTCGCCGCGACCATGCTCGACATGTGGGTGCGCGATGGCGAGGCGGTGCGTCACGTGCCGGCGGCGCTCAGCGTATTTCGGATCGGCGACGACGGCCGCCTGACCTTCGTACGCAAGTACGACGTGGAGACCACCGACCAGGACCAGCAGCTGTGGGTCCGGATGATGACGCTGCCCGTCTGACCCCCCGGCTAAACAACATGAAGAACTCGCGGGACGCCTAGGCGGCGGAAACCGCCGCGCGCTTCTTGAGCTGAGCTTTGTAGTTGAAGAAGAAGATGTTCATGATCACGAAGTTGATCATCATCATCACCACGCAGATGTAGAGACCGAGCGTCGTCTTGCCGGTCAGGTCCAACGCGTAACCGAACACGATCGGCGCGACGAAACTGCCGATGTGGGTGCCCGCGTTGATCATCGCCGTGGTCTTGGCGATGGTATCCTTACCCACGATCAGGTGGCAGGTCGGCCAGAAGTTGACGAAGAAACCCGTGCTGCCGGCCTGAACCAGGGCCAGCGAGCCCATGGCCATTAGCGGGGTCGAGGCGAGGGGATACATGATGACGCCCGCAGCCCCGACCAGCAGGGGCAGCACGCAGTGCCAATGTCGCTCGGTCTTGTCGGCGTGGGCGCCCCAGGTGAAGGCGACCACGGCCATCACCAGGTAGGGGCCCATAGCCATGAACCCGACCGTCTGGTTGTCCAGGCCCTTGCCCGCGATCTTCAGCAGGGTGGGAATGAAGAAGGCGAAGGTGGCCGAGACCCATCCGGCGCAGGTGTAGGACAAGATCAGCGCGACGATGCGCAGGTCCTTCAACGCCTCCCACAAGGTGGCCTTCTCGACGGCGCCATCGGCGATCTTCTTAGCCTGGTAGGCGGCGATGTCCTGGTTGAGGAAGGTCCGTTCATCCGACTTGAGCCAGATCGCCTGCTCGGGCCCGTCGTAGAGGATGTACAACGCGACCAAGGCCCACAGCACGGTGACGCCGCCTTCGACAAAGAACAGGCTGCGCCAGCCGGACAGCCGCAGCACCGACTGGCCCAGGATCCAGCCGGCGAACGGCGCGCCCAGCACGCCCGACGCGGCGGCCCCGATCTGCAGGCCCGAGATCGCCACGCCGTGGTTGTTGCCCTTGAACCACAGGCTCACCAGCACATAGACGCCGGGCACGTAGCCGGCCTCCAGCGCGCCCAACAGGAAGCGCAGCACGATCAGTTGGGTCTGGTTGGTGGCGAAGGCCTGGGCGACCACGCACAAGCCCCAGGCGATCATGATCGACGTCAGCCAACGCCGCGCGCCGAAGCGTTGGAATAGAAGGCCCGCGGGCACCTGAACGAAGAAGGCCGCCAGGGCGAAGATGCCCGAGGCAAAGCCGAACGCCGTGGCCGAAATGGCCAGTTCGCGGCTCATGGTCAGTTGGGCGAAGCCGATGTTGGTCCGATCCAGCTGGACGAAGAACTGTCCCGCGATGATGTAGGTCAGCATGTAGAGCTTGACCTTGGACTGCGTGCGCCGCTCCACGTCGCTCATAGGCGCTGCGTCTGGCATTCCTGTAAAACCTTCTCGTTTCTCGAGGTCTAAGGCCGGAGCGTTCGCTAACGCACGTGATGGGCGCGGCTTTCCGATGCGGATATGTAGACAAGATCGCTGACAATTGGATAGCCGATTTTAGGGGCTTCGCGAGCGATGGGCCGCGCGGACCGGATTCGTCAGCCGGCTTCGGGTGCGCCCGGCCTGTCGGTCGGCTAGGATGGGGCGGTCGCGCCGAACCCGCGCCGCGCCTCCGGCTTCGTCTCGCCTCTCGGAGTTCCGCCATGATCGAACCGCCCGTGATCGCTCTCGTCGCCGCGGGGGAAATGGGCGCGGGCCTTGGCGCGAGCCTGACGGCGGCAGGCTGCCGGGTGCTGACCTCGCTCGCGGGGCGGGGCGAGGACAGCCGCCGGCGCGCCGCCGCGGCGGGCATGGTCGATGTCTCCGATGAGGCGCTCGCGGCCGCCGACCTGGTGCTGTCGGTGGTTCCACCGAGCGAGGCCCTAGTCCTCGCGCAAAGGCTCGCCCCAGCGCTGGCGGGGGCGAAGCGGCCCCCGCTGTACGTCGATTGCAACGCGGTCAGTCCCCAGACCGTGCGGGACATCGCCGCCGTCATCGCGCCCACAGGCGCGCGCTTCGTCGATGCGGGCATCGTCGGTGTGGCGCCCAGGCCCGGCTACGCCCCGGCGATCTACGCCAGCGGCCCGCACGCCGCGGCGCTCGCCGCCCTGGTTTCGCCGGCGCTGGACATCCGGGTGCTGCCCGGAGAGATCGGCCAGGCGTCAGCGCTGAAGCTGGCCTATTCGGCTCTCAACAAAGGGGTCTACGCCATCGCCGCCTCGGCCATGCTCGGTGCGGCGCAAGCGGGCGTCCAGGACGCCTTACTGGCCGAAATGGCCGCGAGCCAGCCGCATATCCTGGCCTATCTGAAGGCGCGCATGCCCGGCATCTTTCCAAAGACCTATCGATGGGGCGTGGAGATGGAGGAGATCGGCCGTTTCCTCGGCGGGCCGGCCGAGGAGATCTACCGGGGGGCCGCAGCCCTCTATGACGAACTGGCGGTCGATCACGCCGGTTCCAAGGCGCAGGAAGAGGCCTTGCTGGCGTTCTTGCGGTGACGCGCCGCTTTGGCGGTGGCCAGCCGGCCTGTCGGGGTTGGCGCTAGAACACGCCGCCGTCCTCGGCATGGTCGATTGGCGGGGGGTGCTTGCCTTCGGCCTTCTCGATGTTCTTCTCGAGGTCTTCCGCGCGCTTGCGGCTCTCTTCGAGGTCGTGCTCGACCTCCTTGAGGGGCTTTTCGCCGTCGGGCGCCATGGCGAAGCTAGGCCGCCGAGCGCATCGAGGCGGCGTAGCGGGTGGCCGCCAGCATGAGCGACGCCATGGCCTGTTGCGGATCTCGGCCATCGCTGTCGATCAGGCCTTCGGCGTAGATCAGCGCCAACCGATCGCGCGCCCGGCTGACCCGGCTTTTGATCGTGCCCGCCGCCACGCCCATGATCTGGCTGGCTTCGTCGTAGGAAAAGCCGCCCGCCCCGATGAGGATCAGCGCTTCACGCTGCTCGTCCGGCAACATGCTGAGCGCGCGGCGAAGCTCGTCCAGCTCCAGGGCGCCGGTGGGATTGGTCACGGCGACCAGGGTCTGCTGGGCCACGTCCGGGTCCAGCTCGGTCGTGCGCCAGCTGCGGCGTTTGTAGGAATAGAACTGATTGCGCAGGATCATGAACACCCAGGCTTTCAGGTTGGTGCCCAGGGTGAAGCTGGCCTGCGCCTTCAAGGCGCGCTCGAGCGTGTCCTGCGACAGGTCATCGGCCAATTCGCGGTCGCCGCACAGCGAGCGGGCGAAGGCGCGCATGTGCGGGATCAATTCCAGCAGTTGGGTTCGAAAGTCTTCGTCCGGTGTCATCGCTGGCTCCTGTTGGCATCCTTAACAATGCACAACCGGCCGAATGGCTCCGCTTGCCCGTCAATCTTCGAGCTTTGCCGCGCGTGTGGAAAAATCGCGTCGAAAAATTATGGCCGCCGGTTGAGGACCGTCGGGATTTGGCGCGCTTGATGTTGAGGGGCCAGGTCTTCCCTGCACCCGGGAAGTTTCGCGTCGGCCTGTGGGCTATTTCGCCGAGCGCGCCCCGCGATCGCGAGAATGTCACTGGCTAAAACGCCGCAGGCGCCGTTTCCTATATCTTAGCAAAAAGGCTGGCGCAGATCGGCCTGTGGTGGGCAGGAGGAAGGCGAAATGACTGACGTCGAGCAATATCGCCGCAAAAGCAACGACCTGCTGAAGCAAGCGGTTCGTGCCCGCAATGTCAGCGTGATCGATCAACTTTTAGGCGAGTCCATGATGTGGTCGCAGCGGGCCACCGCTGCCGAACGCGCGGCGCGCGGGTCCGTCCTGCCCAGCTACCCTTCCGTCGCACCTAACGCCTAAGGCTCAAAAGCGGGGCGCCCCAATGGCGCCCGATCGCGAGTGAAGCCACCCTCGGCGTGCGAGAGACCCTAGAGACGGTCCAAGCCCTTGGCGTCGGTCGCCCCTGTGTTCCTAAGCAAATCGATCAACCGTTGCTGGGTCGGGTCAGGACGCCAGTTGGCCCGCGTAATGATCGCGATGTCGCGCAGCGCGGGCGGCGCGGGAAATTTGATGGTTGTCAGCGCGCCCGAAGCCGCTTCGGTCTGCAGTTGATTGAAGGGAATAAGTGCGAGGGCGTCGCTGATCGCCAGCAGGCTGCAAATCGCCTCGGGCGGCTTGCATTCGAGGTGGGGCAGGGGAGGATTGACGCCCTGGCTGAGAAACAATTGCTCCCACGCGGCGCGTCGCGGCGTACCGGGCGGATTGCAGATCCAGGGGTATTCGGCGAGCGCCTGGGCGTCCGGCGTGCGCCCCGTCCGGATCAGGGGGTGATCAACACGCGCCGCGATCTCCAGCTTTTCGACCCCGATTACTCGCTGGACCAAGCTGGCGGGCAGATCCGTGCGAACCGGACAGAGCACGAAGTCGTAGACGCCCTCCATCAGACCCGAGATCGACTCTGCGTAGCGGGCGTCCTCGATGCGGAAGCGGACATTTCGGCCGTCCTTCCACAGGGCGGCGATGGCGTTCGACAGCAGACCGACGCGTAATGTCGGCGTGGTGCCGATGCTCAGTTTCGGCACGCCATTGGCTTTAATGTCTTCAAAGCCCGCCTCGAATTCTGCTTTTGCCCGCCGAACCGAAGAAGCCAGCGACGACCCCGCCGCGGTGGGCGTCACGCCCAGCTTGGTTCGCAGCAGCAGGTCTTCGCCGAGGGTCTGTTCAAGCGCTCGTACGGCCCTGTGTATGGAAGCCTCCGACAGACCGGTGGCCCGGGCGGCCCTGCGGAAACTGCCGAAATTCTCGGTGGCCGACATCGCCAGCAGTTGATTGAAGCTGACCCTTCGCGTGAGCCGATTTTGGGGATCGCAAGAGCTGCTGATCGCGCTATCCAGCCGATCCAGGCCGCGTTGAAACGCGTCCGCCAAAATCTCTGCCGCGGGCGTCGGTTGCGCGCCCTGCGACCCACGATCGAACAGTCTTCGATCCGCCCGTTTTTCGATCGCCGCGACAGCCTGGGTCAGCGCCGACTGGGTCAGGCTGATTTCACGCGCCGCCGCCGTGAAGCTGCCGTTGCGTCGCAGGGCCACAAAGCCTTCCAGGTGCCTGAGGTTGAGCGAGCCGAGCTTGGACATTCGCCGCTTCCTTCCCGCTTTCCCAGTTGCCGTCCATCCGAGGATCTCACGTGGCCTGAGCCTTGTTGGCGGCGCCGTTCGACAATCCACTCAAGCCGGTCCCACTCGCTTTTTCTAATAGAGGGGGCTCAAAAACATCATTTCCCTTTTGGCGACGTGAGCGCAAATTTGTCAACAATGCAGTTGGTCGGGCCAAACGTTGCTGACCGACAAAAGGGGGGAAAGCCTTTGAAACACTCGATCTCTGCTGCCCTGTTCATGGGCGCGAGCGCTCTGGCGTTTGGCGTGGCTCGCGCGCAGACGGTCCCGGCCCCAGCAGCGACGCCAACGCCGGCGCCCAGCAACGAAGTGGTGGTCACCGGTTCGCGGGTGATCCAGAACGGCAACAACAGCCCCACGCCCGTGACTGTCGTCGGCGCGCAGGAATTGCAGACGACCCACCCCGCGACCGTATTCCAGTCGTTGCTCGATATTCCGACCCTGGCGGGCTCAAAAGGCGGCTTCTCGTCGGTGCCGACGGGCAACCAGGCGAATAGCGGTCAGATCAGCGCTTTGAACCTCCTGGGTCTGGGGCCGGTGCGCACACTGGTGCTGTTCGACGGTCACCGGGTGTCGGCCACCGAGCAGGACGGCCTGGTTGACGCCAACACCATCCCGCAGATGCTGCTGCAGCGAGTGGACGTGGTGACCGGCGGCGCCTCGGCGGTTTATGGCTCGGACGCTGTGGGCGGAGTGGTCAACTTCATCACGGACACTAAGCTCAAGGGGGTCAAGCTCAACATCCAGGGCGGGATATCTCAGGATCGCGACGCCGGCCAGTTCGACGGCGGCATCGCCTATGGGACCGAGTTGTTCGGCGGCCGCGGCCATATCGAGGCCAGTTTCGAGCGCAACCATAACGACGGGATTCTGCACCGCTACGCCCGCCCGCAATACCTGCAAAACTGGACCGTGCAGGGTAACGGCTGTCCCAACGGCGCGGGCTCGACCAACTGCGTGCCGTTCTTCCTGATGGCGAACGGGACCAATTCGGCGCTGTCCTACGGCGGCAAGATCGTGGGCCCGGCCACCAATCCGCTGCTTAACTACAGTTTCGACCAGAACGGGGTGTTGACCAAATTCGCCAACGGTTCCTCCGCCGGTCTGCCTACGGGGTCGGCGATCCAGGTGGGCGGCGACGGCATTGACGACACCAGTTCCTCGCTGATCCCGCGTCAGACACTCGACCAGGCCTTCGCCCGCTTCGACTTCAATGTCACCGACAACATCCACTATTTCCTATCGCTGTCCCATACGCTGGACCACGAGTTCAACTACTATGGCAACGTCAACAGCAACGGCATCACTATCAGCGCGCAGAATGCCTTTCTTCCGGCCGCCTATCAGCAGCAACTGGCGGCTGCCAAAGTCTCGACCTTCACCTTTTCGAAAAAATACGGTCCGCAGTCAGCCATTCCGCCGAGCAATGTCGATAACAACACCGACAATCTTTATCTGACGACAGGCTTCAGTGGTACGTTCGACAAATACAAGTGGGACGCATCCTATGTTCACGACGTATCAGAGCTGGATACCTGGTCGAACTATACATTCAATAATGGACGATTATTCGCTGCGCTGGACGCCGTCGCGGTCACGCCGGCCAACGTCGGCGCCTCCGGCCAGGCGCTCGGCTCGATCGTCTGTCGCACCACATTGACCAATCCGGGCCTCTATCCTGGATGCGTGCCGATCGACCTGTTCGGGCCCAATTCGGAAAGCGCGGCGGCGATCGCCTATGTCCGACAGGTGGGCGAGTTCGTCACCAAGCTATCGATGGACGATGCGGCGGGCAACCTGACCGGGGCGCCATTCAACGATTGGGCGGGCCCGGTCAATGTCGCCGCCTCGTTCGAATGGCGACGGCAGGGCCTGTCGGTCAATAGCACCAGCCCGACCGTTGATTACGCGCCGCTAAACTGCACCGGACTTCTGTACAACTGCACCTCGCCGTCGGCCTCGAGCCTCGGCACGCCGACCTATAACGGCGGCGTGGCGCCGCGCACGCCGGTGTACATGACGGTGACCGAAGGGGCTCTGGAGACCGACGTTCCGCTCCTCAGGGACTACCCCCTGGTGCGGGCGTTCGACCTGAACCTAGCCTACCGCTATGCCAACTATAGCGCCGTGGGCAATCCGAACCTGTCCGCCCCGACGGTGACCGACAACTTCGTGGCCCGCACCTGGAAGGCGGGGATCGACTGGCGCGTCAACGACGAACTGACCATCCGGGCGACGCGCTCCCAGGATATCCGTGCGCCGAACCTCAATGAACTGTTCGGGACCAACCAGGGCACCTTCACCAATGGCAACACCGACTACCTGACCAACTCCAACCTGACAGGCACGGGCGGTCTGGTGCAGGTGGAGAGCGGCGGTAATCCGAATCTGAAGCCGGAGGTCGCGCAGACCTATACCGCGGGTCTGGTCTATCGGCCGCTGCCGACGCTGAGCTTCGCCCTGGACTACTTCAACGTCGATTTGCAGGACTATATCACCACCATTTCGGGCGCCACGGCCTCGATCCAGTATGGCTGCTACGCTGGCAATGCCGCCGACTGCGCCCTGCAGGTACGCCCTGGGCCGCTCAGCAATACCTCGACCGCCAATGCGGTCACCGAATATCTTTCTGTGCCGGTCAACGCGTCGCATCTGACGACCCAGGGCATCGACTTCGAGACCAACTACAAGACGACGGTATTCGACCGCGGGTTCTCATTACGTGGCCTTTTGACCTATCAGCCGCACATCTACTATTACCAGCCGGGGCAGAACCGGCAGGACTATGCCGGCGCCTTGGGCGTGCCCTCGACCTTTGCCGTGATCCCAACCACGCGGGTGACGATGTACGCGCATTATCAGTTGCGCCCCGATCTGGATTTTGACTGGGAAACCACCTGGCGCGCGGGCATGCATCAAAGCCCCGACTCGACTCTCATCTCGGCATCCAGCGCCAATGTGGGCGCGTTCAGCCTGTCGAACCTGACCTTGACCTACAAATTGGGCATGCCCTTTTCGGGCCAGGGCGCGATCTATCTGAATATCGACAACATCTTCAACACCCAGGCCCCGATCGCGGCCAACTACACCGCTTCAGGTTCGCCCGGCATTCAGGGGGGATCGGTGCCGGGCGACGATCCCACTGGGCGCTATTTCCGTATTGGCTTGAGGGCCAGATGGTGAGGCGCGTAACGCGCATGATGCTATCGGCGGCCGTCGCTCTGGCTCTGGCGGTCGCCATGGCCGCGCCGTCCGCCGGCCGTGCCCAGACCATCGTGGACACCTGGGCGTCGGTGCCGCTGCCTCCGCCCCCCACGCTCCAGCCTGTCGCGGTCGACAGCGCCCACACGGCCTTGCTCATCCTCGACGTCGCCGCCGTCAACTGCGTGCCGGAGAAGCGGCCCGAGTGCGTGCGTTCGCTGCCGCACATCAAGCAGCTGCTCGACGCGGCGCGCGCACACAAAATGTTGGTGGTCTACAGCGCGGGTGTCGCCACCTCGACGGTGCCTCCCGATCCGGCCGCGATCCTGGCCCCGCAGCCGGGCGAGCCGATGGTGCGCGGGCCGGTGGACAAGTTCCTGGGCACCGATCTGGACAAGATCCTGACGGACCACGCCATCAAGAGCGTGATCGTCACAGGAACCTCAAGCGAGGGTGCGGTGCTCTACACCGCCAGCGGCGCTGCGCTGCGCGGCATGACCGCCATTGTGCCCCTGGACGGCGCGTCCGCGCTTACCCCCTTCGCCGACCTATACACGGCTTGGCATCTGAAGAACGCGCCGGTGGCCATTTCAAGTCACGTGGTCCTGACCCGCGTCGACATGATCGCCATGAATTAGGGCCGCGCCTCAGGCCAACGTCCAGCGGCTTTTAACCAGAGCTAGAGAGCGAGCGCGGTGCCAGTGTCCAAGGCGGCCTCTGAGGCGGAGCGGTTGGCGCTGTCCAAGGTCAGGCGCTACATCCTCGGCTACATCGTCGTCGGTCAGTTGTTCGTGCAACTCGACCGAACCAATATCGGCTTCGCCGCTCTGACTATGAGCAAGGACCTGGCCATCAAGGCCACGGTGTTCGGCTTCGCCTCGGGCGTGTTCGCCCTGGGCGCGTTCTTCGCCCAGGTTCCGGCGGGCTTCGCTCTGGAGCGGCTGCATCCCCGGCGATGGCTGACGGCCATCATGATGGCGTGGGGTGCGGTCGGCTGCGCCCAGGCGTTCGTGACCAATGACATCCAGCTTATCGCCCTGCGCTTCCTGCTGGGCGCCCTGGAGTCCAGCTTCGTTCCTGGGGTCTACATCCTGATCAGCCTGTGGTTCCGCGGCGAGAAGCACAGCACGGCGATCTCGGCGGTCCAGATCGGTACGGCCATGTCGGGCGTCCTGGGTGCGCCGTTCGCTGGCTTTCTACTGGGCCACACCTTGCTGGGCATCGCCGGCTGGCGCGGCCTGTTCCTGATCGAGGGCGGCCTGACCATGCTCTGGGCCCTGGTCGGGCTGTACGTCCTGTGGGACGGACCGGACAACTGCTTGTGGCTGCGGCGCGAGGAGCGGTTGCGTGTGGCCGATGTTCTGGCAAGCGCGCCGAGGGATCTGGCCGCCCATGCGCCGCCTGAGCGTAGCAGCCTGTGGGCGGTGATTAAGGACTGGCGCATCGTGCTGCTGGTGCTGGCCTATACCTGCGCCGGCTGGGTGTCGGCGACCTTCGCCTTCTTCATCCCCACCCTGCTCAGGGCGGCCGGGGCGGGGCTCAGCCCCCAGACCGTAGGCGTCCTGGCGATGGGCCCCTATCTGGTGATGGCGGTGATGGCGCTGACCTGGGGCGCGCACGCTGACCGGACCGAGCGGCATTGGCACTGCGTGATCCCGCTGCTGATCAGCGCGCTCGGCATCATGATCTATGTGGCGCACAAGAGCCCGGTGGTCGCCATGTTGTGCCTGGCCATGGTCCAGGCCGGCAGCACGGGCTTCTTCGTCACCTTCTGGCCCTTGTGCGGCGCTCTGGTCGGAAAGAACACCCTGGCCAAGGCCACAGCCCTGATCAGCATCGGCACCCAGGCGTCGAGCTTCGTCGCACCCATCGTGTTCGGCTGGGCGCTGGAGGCGACCGGCCGCGCAACCGTGGGGCTCTATATCTGCGTGGGCGTGCTTCTGCTAAATTTTGTGATCATGAACATCTTCTTTTACAATCATAAAATCAATTCGAAAAATAGTAGTTAGGGCGTGTTTTGGGTTTGTTGGGTTTAATTCTGTGTATATCTGCGGATAGTTCTGTAATCGGGCTGGATTATGGGTTGAGTGATGTCTGGCTGGAGGGGCGCTGTGCGCACTGTACTATACAGTAGCGTCGGGGAAACGCTGACGCACTACGATGTCGATGTCGTATCGGCCACGCTGACACGGCGTGCGGCGTTGCAAATGCCCTCGGTGGTGCAGTACGGCTGGCCTCATCCCTCGGGCCGTCACCTGTATGTCTCGACCACCGACGCCGCGCGGGGCAGTGCGACCGTCTCCGGCGCCGTGCACCGCCTGGTCGCGCTCAAGATCGACGCCGACGGCGCGCTCGCGTTCGACGGCGCGCCCCAACCTCTGCGCCAGCGCCCGATCCACAACAGCGTCGATCTGAGCGGCCGGTTCGCCCTGACCTGCTACAACGCGCCGTCGCATCTGACCGTGCACCGCATCGACCCGGAGGGTGGGCTTGGCGAACCGATCGAGCAGCCGACCGATCTGGGCCTCGGCGCGTTCGCGCACCAGGTCCTGGCCCTGCCGTCCAACCGGGCGGTGTCGGTGGTCGTCCGCGGGAACAATCCCGCCGCGAACTCGCCGGGCGATCCGGGCGCGCTGAAGCTGTTTCGGTTCGAAGACGGCCGGCTCTCGCCGCTGGCGACAGTCGCCGTTGGCGGCCGCGGCGGTTTCGGCTACGGCCCGCGCCACCTGGATTTCCACCCCACGCAGCCATGGGTGTATGTGCTGGTGGAATTGCAGAACGAACTGCACATGCATCGGATGTACGGCGACCTGTTCGAGGCCGAGCCCGCCTTCGCCATACCCTCGACCCAGGCGCCGCCTCTGCCGCATGTCCGCCAGGTGGCCGGGGCGATCCACGTCCATCCGAACGGCGCTGTGCTCTATGCTTCAAACCGGGTGAGCGCGACCAGCCACCCGGAGGGACCATTTCCGTTCGTGGAGGGCGAGAACAACATCGGCGTGTTCTCCATCGACCAGATCACCGGCGAGCCTCGGCCGATCCAGTTCGTCGACCCCGCAGGCTTCCACGTTCGCGCGTTCACCATCGATCCCAGCGGCCGGCTGCTGATCGCCGCCACCCTCGCCGACATGGAACTGCGCGACGGCGACCGGACGCGGATCGTGCCGGCCGGCCTAAGCCTGTTCCGCATTGCCGACGACGGCCGCCTGAACTTCGCCCGCCGCTACGCGGTCGAAATCCCGGCGCCGGGCGTCCAGCACATGTGGGCGCGGGCGATGGCGCTGCCGTCGCCTGGCTAAACCCAGAACAGGCCGTTCCGGCCCAGCTTGCGCCGCTTGGCCCACAGATCGACGTACATGACCGCCCCCGACGCCGAGAGGAAGATCAGGGACAGGCCCGACAGCAGGCTCATCATCCGTCCGCTCAGCCCGATGAAGTCCCCGCGGTGGATGCCCTTCATGATCTGGTCCCACTGCCAGCCAAAGGTCTGGCCGCTCGGCGGATAGCTTGCGGCGGCCAAGGGCGCGACGCCGCCGGTGGCGGCGTTGAACGCCCACTGCTGGGTGTCGTCCGGCCCGCCAGCCACGACGATGCCCTGGGGCATGCCGGCGAAGTAGCGCAGGCGCAGCACCTTGATCGCCGTGTTGGGCTTGACCGCGTTGAAGGCCGTCAGGGTGGTGTGCAGCATGGGCGGCAGGCCCGCATCAGTCAGAGGCGAAGACACGTCGGCCTTCAGCCCGGGGCGTCCGCCGTGAACGATGGTGTACATGGCGCTGCCGCCGCTGTTGATGGCCTCGAACGTGCCGCTCAGCACGACCACCACCAGGAAAATGCCGGCGACCGTCGCCACGCCGCGGTGCAGGGTGCGCCAAAGGCCGCCGGCCGACCAGAACGGCTGGGGGCGGCCGATGCGCGAGCGGGCGATCCACAATTGGCAATACAACCACACGCCCGACAGGATCATCGCGGCCAGCACCAGGGCGACGCCGACGAACACGATCTGGCCCCACACGCCCCAGGCCGTCATGCGGTGAAAGCCTTTCACCTGGTTGCGGAACGAGCCCTGATTTCCAAGAGGCGGCAGTTTATAGGCGGGCGCCGTGTCCGGGCCGGCCAGCACCGCGCCGGTCGTCGCGTCGAAGCGCAGCAACTTGCCCATGGTCCACACCAGCCCGACCGGCTTTCCGCCGAGCATGCGCAACTCGACGAACTTCATGGCGGCGCCATTGGTCACGGCCCGATCCGAGCGCACCACGGTGGCCAGGGCTGAATCGAAGTTGAGATTGATCGGCAGGGAAGGGGCCGCGAAGTCGCTGGTGACGATCACGTCGAAGTTGGGCGGCCCGTCATGCCCTTCGCGGATCGACTCGAGGTTCGCGTCGGTGGCCGGCTCGTGCTTGAGCAGGGTCTTCAGATCGACGAGCTGCAGCAGTGTGCCCGTGCAGCCGACGTACAGGCCGAGGAAGACGGCCAGCACGGCGATGAAGCGGTGGACAGTTTTCATCAATGCGCCCCTTTTGAAGCCGGCGTCGCGCCTTGGCCGGCGCCAGCTATGCCACAATAGAAGTTCTGCGCCTGATCCGTATTGCCCTTCCCCTTATAGATTGCCTGTTGGGGGAAGGGGCACAGGGGCCGGGTGCGCGCCACCTGGCCGTCGCGCACCAGCGCCACCGGAATGGACCGCGGCGGTGTGCGGGTTTCGACCCATTGATCCAGAGCGCTCAGCATGTCGAAGGTGGAGGGCCCATCGCCGCCGACGCAGTGGAACATGCCGGGGACCAGGAACAGGCGATAATGATTGGACAGGGCCTTGCTCCCGCCTGAGCGCGCGGCCACGGCCTGGTAGTAGACCACGCTGCTCATCGCCGTGGTCATGGGGTCTGCCCCGCCGTGGTAGCCGATCAGCTTACCGCCGCGGGCGAAGAACGGCTTCAGGTTGGTGTCGTCGTTATTGACGATCGGTCCAACAGACGCGTCCGCGGCTGGAATGTCGCGGTCCAGGTCCATGCTGGTGAACTGCCAGTCGGGGTTCTGCATCGCCACAAGACGGAAAGCGTCCAGCCCATATTCCAGCGGTTCGGTGCGGATCAGGGCGTTGCCCCAACCCACTTCGCTGCCCCGGGTCAGGCCGGGGAACACCTGACGGCCCTTGGAGTCCTTCGTGCCGGCGTAGAGGCGGCGCACCAGAGTCACCTGGGCCTGGGTCAGGCAGTCCGGCCCCTCGGCGTGCCTGCACTGGATGGCGATGGGATCGAATTTGCAGCGCAAGGGATTTTCGATCACCCCGTCCTTGACCCCGTCCAGGCCGTCGCACGCGGCGATCACCGCGTCGTGCAGCATCTTCAGCTTGGGCTTGGAGATCAGCGACTCCGGGTGATCGTGGATGTATTTGATGGTCCACAGCTCGGCCCCGGTCTGATGCACGAAACGGATGCCGGGATCGCCGGCGACGATTCCGTCGAAATCGGCTGGATAGCGCTGGGCCTCGCCATAGGCCTGGCGCCCGCCGGTGGAGCAGCCCTGGAAATAGGCCTTGCTGGCGCCGGCAGTGTAGTACGCCGCCACGATCAGCTTGGCCGCCACGGCGTTCTCGTGCACCGCCCGGTATCCGAAATCGATCAGCTTTTCAGGATGACCCAGGGCGAAGTTGGCCGAATTGTCCTGGTGGCCGGTGTCGCTGGCCGTGGCCGCATAACCCCGCTGCAGTGCGGCGGCCATGGCGCCATAGGGCAGGGCCGGCGAAAAGGCGCCGTTGCCGCTCTCGACCAGCTTGCCGTTCCATCCCGCGGTCGGCAGCCAGACCTCGATGTTGATCAAGGAGTCGGCGCTGGGCTTGAGTTGTGCCGAGACCCGGCACAGGGCCGGCAGGGCGGCCAGCGCCGCCTTGTCCGCCGGCGTCGCGCCGGTCGGCGCCATGACGGCGCCCGCATCGACCAACTCAGCCGACACGACCTTACCGTCAGGCAGGGCCGCCTTGGCCGCTTCCTCGCACGGGGTGGCCGCGTGAGCCTGCGCCGCCCCCAGGGCGATGGCTAGCGTCGCGGCGAGCCCCGCGGCCTGCATCGTGGACTTCAAGCCCAGCATCGACGTCCTCCCGCCCGAGATCGCCCCGGGTCTTTGATTGTCGCCCGGTCTAGGGGATGAACCGGCCGGGCTTGCTCAGCCAGCCATCGACATAGTCGAACAGGGTCTTGACCGTATCGCCGTAATGGTCGGCGGGCAGGCCCTTGGCCACGGCGCAGGGCTTGCACGGCTCGAAGGTGTGCAGCGCGCCTTCTACATAGGCCAGCGTCTTGTCCTGGCTCCTGGCGTGCTCGCGCACCTGCTCGGCGGCGAAGTACTCGTAGGAGCCGGTCATGCCCATCTGCAGCAGGGGCTTGGTGATGCCCTGGATGCTGTCGATCTCGTCGCCGTAGCTGGAGGCGTAGTCCAGCCCGTGGAAGGCGGTCGCGTCGTAGCGCCAGCCGTCCGAGCGGATCGCCCATGTGCGCAGGAATTCCTTGACCGTGGTCTGGATCGCGCCGTGCGCCAATGACGGGGTCGGCGACTCCTTGCTGCGCGGGACACGCACCGAATAGATCACCTCGTTGGTCACCGTGCCGTCGGCGTGCAGCAGGGGCCAGGCGGCCTTGGTATGCGCCATCAGGCCCAGGTCCTGTGCGTTCAACCGGTTCTGTGCGCCGTTGGAGCCGGGGATCAGAAAGGGCTCATCGTCGGCGAAGCGGCCCTTGCCCGCCTCGATCAGCTTCAGCCGCGCCTCGGCCTTGTCGATCAGCCGGTTCATGCGCGCGCCCTCGGCCGCGAAGAAGCGGGTTTCGAAGGCCGCGCTGTAGGTCGAGCCGCTGGGCTTGAAGCCGTTGGCGGGATTGTACATGTCGAGCGAAGGATCGATCGCCGCGCCGCTGTCCTCGTCGGTCACCGCCGGATCGAGGCTGATCAGGGTCGAAACCGGCCCTCCCATAACCGAGTCGATCAGCATCACCCCGTCGGCCGCCGGCATGTCGGCCAGCGCGTCAGAGCACTTGATCAGCTTTTCCGGGCCCTGGCAGGCCTTGACCCCGTTCTCGGCGATATTCTGGTAGGCGGCCATCATCTCGCCGCCGCCGCTGTGGCCGAAGATGACCACCTTGTCGACAGCCGTGTCCTTGCGCAGCCACGCCACGCCGGCCTTCACGTTGAGCAGCAGCTTGTCCAGGTCGTCGTCGCTGAAGAAACCCGACTTGGAACTGGTGGCGTTGGAGCACAGCACGGTGTAGCCGCGCTGAGCCAGCTGCACGCACGGGTTGCCGGGCGAGGCGCTGAAGTAGTCGCCGTTGTCGTGCATGGCGAACACGCCGATCCGCGCCTTGGCGCCGGGCGTGAGCGGCGTGTAAACCAACCCCGCTTGGCCCTGCGCCAGGGAGACGAAGGTGGTGCGGTAGAGCGGCTGGGCCTGCGACGCGCCGGCCGCCGCCAGGGTGAGCGCGGCGGCGAGCGCCGCCAATGCCGATTTTCTGCCGTTCACCTTCAGCCCCCCTTGTACGGCGATCGCTGTCGCCTTCCAGGCCGCCTCGTCGGGCGGTCGTTCGAACGTCGCGGCGCTTGGAACGCGCCCATCGTCCGGCCAGCATTGATAGTCGGATGCAGGCCCGCCGCAAAGTGGGAACGTTACCACGCTGTTCCCACGCACGCCGGCGGCCATCAGCGCGTGACGCCAGGGCCCCGGACGAAGGTTTCGGCCCCGCCCGTGAGCGGATGAGGCTCGCGCGCATATTTCTCGATATAGGGCGCGCAGGCTTGGGCGCGGACCGCGGCGCGCTGGATCGGCCCGTCGTCGGCGAACTCCACCGACCGCTTGGCCTTGGCCGTATACCTCGGCCAGGTCGGCAGTCCCGGTCCGTTGGGGTCGCCGGTCGTGGCAAAGTTCACCCAATAGGTCTGCATGATATCCGACTGCTTGCGCGAGGCGTCGTCCTGCAGGTCGTCGTAGCCGAACACGTAGCGAAGTTCCGAGCCGTGGGTGGGCTTTTGGCCAGGAGCGGTTCGCGAGAACTCGAACAGCCAGGTGGGCGCCACTGCGCTGTGCAGCGCGGCCGACATCTGGGCGCCACAGCGGTGGTCCAAGTCGGTTCCAAGCTGCTGCACCGGCCCCAGATACGGCGGATAGGTGGAGACGGCGTTGGGCTGGCCGCGCAGGCCATAGGCTTGCATCGCCTTTTTCAGCAGGTCCGGATCCTTGCCGTAGAACAGTTGGAGGATCTGCTTTTCCCAGGCCTGGACCTCTTGCGGCGAGGCGTTTGGACCAGGAACCGTCGCGCCTTTGATGGTGGCGGCGGTGTCCTGCGCCGCGCTGCCGATGATCAGCGGCACGGGCGCTTCCTTATGCTTGCTCCACACTTCGCCCGGCGGGTGAGGGATGACATAGCCGTCCGTCCCCTCGTCGTAAGCCTCGCCGTTCATCTCGAGCAGCTTGGCCCGCACCGCCGGCATGGCCGCCACGATGTCGGCGGCCGGCAGGCTCCGCAGATATTTGATCGCATCCTTGGATGGGGCGTGCAGAACCTCGGCCGTGACCTGGCCGATCTGCTCCAGTTCGCTCAGGTGCAGGTAGGGGCGGGGGCCCTGCATCGGCGCCCCGCTGTCGATGATCGCGTGCTGGATCAGGCCCTTGGTGCGCGGGGTAGCCAGCAGCATGGAAATGACGTGGGCGCCGCCCGACTGACCGAACACGGTGACATTGGCTGGATCGCCGCCGAACTTCGCGATGTTGTCGTGGATCCACTGCAGAACCGCGACTTCGTCGTAGAACATGTAGTTGGCCGAGCTGTGGTGCGGGGATTCCGCCGTCAGCTCCGGATGGCCCATCATGCCCAGCAGCGTGCCCCGGTAGTTGGCGCTGACCAGCACCACGCCGCGGCGCGCCAGGCTCTCTGAGCCCGGCTTCAAGGCGCCCGATCCGCCGAACAGCTCCCCACCATTGATCCACAGGATCACCGGCTTCTTGGCCGCCGCCGGCCACTGCGGCGTCCAGACGTTGAGGTAAAGACAGTCCTCGGCGACCGGACCCGTGTCGCCGCCGCTGATGGTCTGTCCGCAGCCGGTGCGATAATCGGCCGCCTGCAGCACGCCCGTCCACGGCGCGACCGGCTGGGTTTCGCGCCAGCGCAGGTCTCCGACCGGCGGGGCGGCGTAGGGAATGCCCTTGAACACGACCCCGCCCGGTCCGGGCATGGCGCGACCCTGCACCTGTCCGCCGCCCACCGTGACCACAGGGCCTTCCGGCGCCTGGGCCAAGGCCGCCGACCCCATGGCCAGGCAAAGGCCGGCGACCAGGGCGCTGCGGTCCAGCAGTCGAGGGTGCGGCGGCTTCACGGCGTGCGCCTTGTGGCGAGGAGCGAGCATTATCTTTCCTCCAAAATTTATTTTTCTGGGTGGCGTTTTCAGACCACTGGCCGCCCCGATCGCGGGGTTCAAGCCGTCAGTCGCTCAGAACCGGCCCGGCTTGCTGAGCCAACCGTCGATGTAGTCGTAGAGCGTCTTGACCGTGTCGCCGTAGTAGTCGGCTGGCAGACCCTTGGCGAGCGCGCACTCCTGGCAGGGCGTAAAGCCGTGAACCGAGCCTTCGACATAGGCCAGGGTCTTGTCCGTGGCGCGGGTCGCCCGTTCGCGCGCGCCTTCGGCGAAGGAGAACTCGTACGAGCCGGTCAGGCCCATCTGGAGCAGCGGCTTGGATATGCCGCCAACGCTATTGTAGGTGGCGCCGTAACTGGAGGCGAAATCCACGCCCGAAACACCGGTGGGTTCGATGCGGTAGTCGGGCAGGGCGCGCACCGAAAAGGTCGACAGGAAACCGCGCACGGTGGTGACCAGGGCGTTGCCTTCCAGCGGTGTGGGCGATTTGGGGCCCTTGGCCACGCGCACGGTGTGGATGACCTCGGTGGTCACCCGCCCGCCCGCGTGCAGCAGCGGCCAAGCCTGCTTGGTCTGGGACAGCAGGCGGATGTCCTGTTCGTCCAGCTTGTTCTCGCGCGGGATGGCCCCAGAGGCGATGAAGGGTTCGTCGTCCTGAAACTTACCTTGGCCGGCCTCGATCACCGCGAGCCGCGCCTCGGCCTTGTCGATCAGCCGGTTCATTCTATCGCGCTGGCCGGCGAAGAACCGGGCGGTGAATTCGGGGCTATAGGTCGAGCCCTTGGGATTGAACCCGTTGGCGGGATTGTACATGTCCAACTCGGGCACGATCGCCCGGCCGCTGTCGTCGTCGGCCACCGCGGGGTCGATGCTGAGCAGGTTCGATCCTGGCATGCCCATCGAGGCGTCGATCAGCATTACGCCGTCGGCGGGGGGCAGGTCGGCCAGGGTGTCGGGGCATTTGATTAGCTTCTCAGGGCCCTGGCAGGCCTTCAGTCCGTTCTCTGCGATGTTCTGGTAGGCCGCCATCATGGCGCCGCCCCCGCTGTGGCCGAACAGCACGACGGTGCGAACACCCGGGACCTTGCGCAGATACTGCACGCCCGCCTTGACGTTCAGTGTCAGCTTGTCCTGGTTCATGTCGCTCATGAACCCAGCCTTGGAGGTGGCGGCGTTGGCGCACAGGGCGCGGTAGCCACGCATGGCCAGTTGCATGCAGGTGTTGGTGGGGCCGGGCTTCAGATAGTCGCCGTCCGGATGCATGGCGAACACCGCGATGGCCGCCTTTGGTCCCGGTGCGGCCGGCTCGTACAGCACGCCGGGAACGCCGTCGGCGAGCCACGCGGGCGTGGTCTTGTAGGCGTCTGCGGCTGCGGGCCGGGCCAGGACCGCCATCGACATCAGCGCCAGCGTCCCGAGCAGCGTCCGCGCCATAACCGTTCCTTCCCTGCCTGCGGCCCTCGACTACATGGCCTTGGCCACGACTTTAAGAGCTCGCTTCGGATTGTCACCCGAATTGTGGGAACGATCCCGGGGTGGCGGGCGCCAAGCGCTCCGTCCTCATCGCATCGTCGGTCTGGCTCCAGCCGCTTTAGCGCTCGCGAGCCAGTGACGGCGGCAGCTGGAGCGAGGCCACGCCGATGCGGTCGTCGGCCATGCCGTAGTACACGTCGTAGCGATCCGGTTGCCCGATATCGGTGCGGCGGTCGATGCCGGTGGGAAACACCACGCTGTCCACCGCCCCATGCAACTCCAGGTCGGTTTCAGGGAACAGCACCGGCTCTGGCGAGCGGTAGAGGATACGGTGCGGGTGTTCGCGATCGAGGATCATGATTCCGGCCGAATAGTTCAGCTCATGCCGGCCGGACGGCGAGACGCCGGTCTCGTGCACGCCGTGATAGACGATCAGCCAGCCTTGGCCGCAATCGACCGGTGCGGTTCCGCAGCCGATCTTGAGCGTCTCCCATGGGGCCTCGCCCTTGGCCAGCAGGCGATGCGTGACGAACTTGCCCGGCCGCACCAGTTCATGGCTGGCGTTGGTGTGCCAATAGGAAATCCACATGTTCTGCAGCATCGGCGGCCCCGCATCGCTCGGCGACTTGACCCGTTCTTCCGGGCGGGTGCCGGGGAACAGCGGCCGATGCAGCATGGCGATCGACGGAATGTTCCTGGGATCCTCGATGAACACGGGAAACACCGCCGCATCCTTGTTGTCGACGCCGTCGACATCGATGCCCCGGTTGGAGGTGAACCGCGCCAGGCCCACGCGCTCCCAATGCAGCAGGTCGTCGGAGCGGGCGATGGCGATGCGCGGCCCGCGCGCCGACAGCGCCGTGTAGGTCATCACATAGTGGCCGAGCGGCTCGACATAGTTGATGCGGGCGTCTTCGCAGCCGCCGATTCCGTGGCCGGCCAGTTCGTAGTCGGCCTCTGGCTCCAGGGCGACGCCCAGCCGCTCCACGCCGACCGGGTCGCCATTGTCGCCGAAGATCACCCGGGCGATGCCGATGCGCGAATAGTTGCCCTTCGCCACCAGTCGCGGGAACAGATAGAGGTGTCCGTCCGGTCCGCGCGCGGCGGCGGGGTTGAGCACGCCCTCGACCTCGTTCGGGTCTCCAGACGCCGGCTCCATGATCACGCCCAAACGCTTCATCAATAGACGCTTCATCGACAGACGCGTCATGACGCGATCCTTACTGACCCGTGCACACGATGTAGGTTTCGATCACCTTCATGGTCTCGTGCGGGCCGTCGATCTGGATGCAGGCGGCGCCTGTGCGCCGGGCCGGATAGTCGTTGCCGCCCTCGAACAGGGCGTCGCCCACGAACACCATTTCAGAGATGGGAATGCCCAGGATCTCGGCCAGCTTCTGCACGCCGTAGGCCTTGTCCACGCCCGGCCGCGTCACGTCGATCGAGCTGGCGCCGCCCATGCCGATGGCGAACTCGGGCAGCAGGGGCTGCAGCATGGCCTTGAGCCGCTTGCGCTTGGCGAAGTCGGGGTCCCAGGTCTTCTTAACGTCCAGCGGCGCCTGCTGGCCCAGGGCCGACATGGTGATCTGGCTGCCGCGATCCTCGATCACCTCGCCCCAGTGCTGCTCGGGGCGCAGGCCCGATGCGTCCAGGCACTTGTTCAGCGCGTCGATGATCTTGGTCTTCTGCTCAGCGGTGAAGTCCTCGGCGTAGAGCTGCTTCCAGTCGCCATCCTGGTAGCGCAGGAAGCGCGTGCCGCTGGTCGGCAGCAGCGACAGCCGGTCCAGCCGGCCGGTCTTGGGCAGGTTGGCCAGAAGCTGGCTCTGAAACTGCGGCCAGGCCCCGCCCGAGATCACGGCCACCTGCGACACGTCCAGCAGCCGTCCCAGCCACTGGGCCATGTCCGGGGCCAGCGGCGACTTGCTTTCGGCCAGGGTGCCGTCGAGGTCGAAGATGATCAGGTTTTTCATGGCAGGTCCGGGATGGCGATTTGCAGGACGGTTGTCGGTCGATCCGGGCGCAGTCGGCAAGGGCCGAGCGCGGCGGGCAGCAGGATTACGCCGCCGCGCCTGAAATTGACGGCCTGCGCGCCCTCGGCTTCGACCACGCCTGCGCCATCGACGCAAACCAGGATGCGCGGGGCCCCAGACGCGCCGACCGAGAACGGCGCCGCGCCGGTCAGGCGTTCCAGGCGGAAATGGGCATTGTCGAAAATGGCTTCGCGCCGCACCGGATCCGTCGCTTCGGTCTTGGGCGTTACCGGCGTGACGGCGCCTTGACCGAAGTCGACGCAGGCCAGGGCCTGGTCGACCTGCAGGTCGCGAGGCTTGCCGGTGCGCGCGTCCACATGGTCCCAGTCGTAAAGGCGGAATGTGACGTCGCTGTTCTCCTGCACCTCGAACACCATCACCCCGTCGCCGAGCGAATGCACCGTGCCGGCCTCGATCTGCACACCCTGACCGACCTCGGGCTTGAAACTGGCCAGCCGGTCGTCGGCGGTCTTCAGGGTCAGGCCGCGCAGGTCTTGGGGCGTTACGCCTGGCCTCAAGCCGGCGTAGATGCGGCTTTTGGGCTCGGCCTCCAGCACCACCCACGCCTCGGTCTTGCCGGTGTCGCCAGCTGGAATCAGCGCCGTCTGGTCGTCGCGCGGATGCACCTGCACCGACAGCATCTGCTTCACGTCGAGGAACTTGAGCAGCAGGGGGAAGCGGTCGATTTGCTGGGCGCGCGGGCCGAGCAGGGCGTCCTTATGCTCGCGCATCAGATCGGTCAGGGTGCGGCCCTTAAGCGGCCCGTTGGCGATCGGGCTGGCGTGGTCGGGGCGATCGCTGAGGATCCACGCCTCGCCGATCGGATCATGCGGCGGCAAGGGCTCGTCCATCCAGGCGCCCAGCTTGCGTCCGCCCCACAGGCGGTACTGGAACAGCGGCTCGAAGCGGAGGGGATAAAGGGCCTGGGCGCTCATGCGGCCTCGCGGATCGCGCGGACGGCGGCGGCGTAGTCGGGGGCGCCGAAGATGGCGCTGCCGGCGACAATGGCCGTGGCCCCGGCCTGGATCGCCTGGGCGGCGTGGGCTGCGTCCTGGCCGCCGTCGACCTCGATCACCGGGTTCAGGCCGCGCGCGTCGCACATCGCCCGGAGCTGGCGGATCTTGGGCAGCATCTCGGGCAGGAAGGCCTGGCCGCCGAACCCGGGATTGACGGTCATCACCAGCACCACGTCGCAGAGGTGCAGCACATATTCGATCGCGCTCGGCGGCGTGGCGGGATCGAGCACCGCTCCGGCCTTCTTGCCCAGGTCGCGCACCTTGGACAGCACGCGGTGCAGGTGGATGGTCGAGCCCGGCTCGGCCTGCACCAGCAGGTGGTCGGCCCCCGCCTCGGCGAAGTCCTGCAGATAGCGCTCGGGCTCGACGATCATCAGATGCACGTTGAGCGGCTTGGCCGTGGCCTTGCGCACGGCCTCGATCACCACCGGGCCGAAGGTGATGTTGGGTACGAAGCGGCCGTCCATCACGTCAACATGAATCCAGTCCGCCCCGGCCTGATCGACCGCGCGCACCTCCTCGTTCAGCCGCCCGAAATCAGCCGACAGGATCGAGGGCGCGACGATGATTGGACCCGGGCTCATTGCGCCTTGCCGGCGTAGACGTCCATGGCGCCGCGCAGCATCTGCAGGGCGTCGGCGCGCGGGCGCTGGAACGAGTTGCGCCCGACGATCGAGCCAAAGCCGCCGCCCTGGTGAATCGCCACGAACTCCCCGTGCAGCGCCGCATCGTTGAAATTGGCCGCTCCGCCCGAGAAGATCACGATCCGCCGCCCGGCGAAGGTGGATTGCACCACGTGCTTCACGCGCTCGGCCTGGGTGGCGATGGGAATCTTTTCGGCTTCGTAGACCGCGCGCGCGGCGGCCTGCTCGATGTGGTCGGTCGGCAGCTTGACCTTGACGATGTGCGCGCCGAGTTGGGCCGCGATGTGGGCGGCGTAGGCCACCACGTCGATTGCGGTCTCGCCCGCCTTGCTCAGGTCTCCGCCGCGCGGATAGGACCAGATCACCACCGCCAGGCCGGCCGCCTTGGCCTCCTCGGCGATGGCGCGGACCTGGCCGAACATCTCGGTCTGGTGGCCAGAGCCGGGATAGATGGTGAAGCCGACGGCGCTGGCGCCGAGGCGCAGCGCGTCCTCGACGCTGGCGGTTATGGCCTGGTTCGGCTCGTCCTTGTCGTCGAGGCTGTCGGCGTCGTTGACCTTGAGGATCAGCGGGATTTCACCGGCGTAGTCGCGCGCGCCGGCCTCGATGAAGCCGAGCGGCGCGGCGTAGGCGTTGCAGCCCGCCTCGATCGCCAGCTCGAAGTGATAGCGCGGGTCATAGGCGGCCGGATTGGGCGCGAACGAGCGGGCCGGGCCGTGCTCGAACCCCTGGTCCACCGGCAGAATCACCAGCTTGCCCGTGCCGCCGAGCACGCCGTGGGTGAGCAGGCGGGCCAGATTGGTCAGGGTCCCGGGGCTGTCGGCGCCGTACCAACCGAGGATTTCCTTCACGCGCGGGGTCATGGGGCCTCGTCCTTGCGGCTTCAGGCCGCGCGGTCCTTGAGCAGGAAACGGCGCACCGCCTTGGCGAACCCGTCCTGCCGGTTGGTGTCGGTCAACGCGCTGGCCTGGGCCTTCACCTCGTCGCTGGCGTTGCCCATGGCGATGGAAAAGCCGCTCTCGCGGAACATCAGCACGTCATTGGGCATATCGCCGATTGTCCCCACCTGAGCCGGCGTCAGCCCGAGATGCTTGGCCAGGGACTTGACCACGAAGCCCTTGGTCGCCCGCGCGCTGGTGATGTCGATGAACTTGGGCTCGGACTGGGTGGCGCTGACCCCCGCGCCCAAAACGTCCTGCGCCAGCGGGGCCGTGGCGGCGACCTTGGCGATGTCCTTCGACACGCCCACGATCTTGTAGGCGCCCGCGAGCTGATCGGCGGTAAAGTTGGTCGCGGGGATCGGATCGAACTGCAAGATCCACGCCTCGCGATCGACGTGCTCACCCTTGGGATCGCTGACGAACCAGTCGGCGTCGGTATACAGCCACACGTCCAGGCCCTGACCGGTCAGAAGGTCGACGGCCTTGCGCGCCAGGCCGGGATCGATCGGATGGCTTTCGATGACCGACAGGTCGGGGCGGACGATCAGGCCGCCGTTGAAGCCGGCCATGGGCAGGGTGAGGCCGAGCGGCTCGACCAACATGCTTAGACCCCGCGGCGGCCGCGCGCTGGTGACCGACAGGTCAATGCCGGCGTCGCGCAACTGCTCGGCCGCGGCCACGGCGGCGGGCGTCAGCCGCTTGTCCTGATCGACCAGGGTGCCGTCGACGTCGCTGAGCAGCAGCCGGATGTCGCCGATCTCGCTCAAGGCTTGCGGTCTCCGTCCGGGTTGATCGACCGCCATTGGCGTGGCCCGTCGGCGGCGATCAGCGCGTCCGCCGAGGCGGGGCCTTCGCTGCCCGAGGCATAGTTGGGGAAGTCCGGCGTTTCCGCCGCCCAGGCGTCCAACACCGGCTGGACGATGCGCCAGCCGTCTTCGGCCATGTCGCTGCGCACGAACAGAGTCGGGTCGCCGATCATCACGTCGTAGAGCAGGGTTTCGTAGCCGACGTTGGGCTCGTGGACGAACCAGTCGTCGTACCGGAAGTCCATCTTCACCGGCGACAGGGTCATGGCCGGCCCGCGTTCCTTGACCTCGAACTGGAGCGAGATGCCCTCGTCCGGGGCGATGCGCATCACCAGCCAGTTGGGCCGCAACGTCTCGACCGGCGTATCCTTGAACACGCCGTAGGGCGCGGGCTTGAACTGGATGGCGATCTCGGTCACCCGCGCGGCCAGATGCTTGCCGGTGCGCAGGTAGAAGGGCACGCCGGCCCAGCGCCAATTGTCGATTTCCAGATGCAGGGCGGCAAAGGTCTCGACGGTGGAGTCCTTGGCTATGCCGGGCTCCTCGCGGTATCCGACCACGCGTTTGTCGCCCTTCAGGCCCTCGCCATATTGACCGCGCGCGGCCTTGGCCGGCGAGGCGGGCGGGATGGCGGCCAACACGTCGGCCTTGCGCGCGCGCACGGGGTCGCCTTCGAAGCCGACCGGCGGCTCCATGGCGATCAGCGACAACAGGCTGAGCAGATGGTTGGGCGTCATGTCGCGCAGGGCGCCGGCGTGCTCGTAGAAGTCGGCGCGCTTTTCCACCCCCACGGTCTCGGCGGCGGTGATCTGCACGCTGTCGATGCGGTCGCGGTTCCAGATCGGCTCGAACAGGCCGTTGGCGAACCGGAACGCCAGGATGTTCTGCACCGTGTCCTTGCCCAGGAAATGGTCGATGCGGAACACCTGCTGCTCGCGCAGGACCTTGAGGATGTCGCGGTTGAGCGCCTTGGCGGACTCCAGGTCGTGACCGAAGGGCTTCTCGATCGCCACCCGCCGCCAGCCTTGGCCCGGCGCGCTGCCGGCCTCGCGCACCAGACCGGCCGTCCCGAGATGCTCGATCACGGGCCCGAACAAGCTGTCGGACACCGCGAGGTAGAACAGGGCGTTGCCGAGCGTTTTTCGTGTTGTTTCCGCCTCGTCTAGCGCGGACTTCAGCCGACCGTACAGGTCGGGGTCGGTCAAGTCGCCCTGGACGAACGCCATGCTGTCGGACAGGCGCGTCCACGCCGCCTCGTCGATCTTGTCGGCGCTGAAGGTTCCGCCGCCGCTCTTGATCAGGTCGTCCAGGTTGTCGCGCAGGTGCTTGCGCCAAGCGTCCACGTCGTCCTCGCCCCGCGCCACGCCAATCAGGGCGAAGTCCTTGGGCAGGAACCCGGCGTGGGACATGTTGTAGAGCGCCGGGATCACCAGCCGCTTGGCCAGATCGCCGGTCGCGCCGAACAGGACCATGGCGCAAGGGTCGGCGGGTTTCAGCGCGTGCGGCGCGGTCCGGGTCGAGACCGCGGGCTGGGGCGGGTGGCGCGCATCGTCGGCCATGGTCAGCTCGCGGCCTTGTCGGCCACGCGGCCGCCGACGTTCTTGGGCGCGGCCGGCGGCTCTTGGCCTTCCTGGTGGCCGCCGAAGCCGAAGCGCATGGCCGACAGAAGCCGCTCGCCGAAGGTGTGTTCCTGACGCGAACGGAAGCGGGCGTAGAGCGCGCTGGTCAGCACCCCGGCGGGCACCGCTTCCTCGATCGCCGCCTCGACCGTCCAGCGGCCCTCGCCGGAATCCTCGACATAGCCCGAGAAATCCGACAGCTGCCCGTCCTTGGCCAGGGCGATGGCGCTGAGGTCCAGCAGCCAGGAGGAAATCACGCTGCCGCGCCGCCACACCTCGGAGATGTCGGTCAGGTTGAGGCTGAAACGCTCCTCCTCCGGCAGGTCCTTGGAGTCCTTATTGCGCAGGATGTCGAAGCCTTCGGCATAGGCCTGCATCAGCCCGTATTCGATGCCGTTGTGCACCATCTTGACGAAATGTCCCGCGCCGGTCGGGCCGGCGTGGATGTAGCCCTGCTCGGCGCGCGACGGGGCGCCCTGCAGCCCGGCCGTGCGGGGGATATCGCCGACGCCGGGGGCGAGGGCGGCGAAGATCGGGTCCAGTCTCTGCACGGCCGCATCGGGCCCGCCGATCATCATGCAGTACCCCCGCTCGAGCCCCCAGACGCCGCCGGAGGTGCCGCAGTCGATATAGTCGACGCCCTTGCCGGCCAGGGCTTTGGCGCGGCGGATGTCGTCCTTGTAGAAGGCGTTGCCGCCGTCGATGATCACATCGCCCGGGGTCATCAACTCGGCGAGCTGGTTGACCGTATCCTCGGTGATCTTGCCGGCGGGCAGCATCGACCACACCGCGCGGGGCGCGGCGAGCGCTTCCACCATAGCCTTCAATGAGGCGACCGCCGTGGCGCCGTCCTTGGCCAAGGCCTCGCCGGCGGCGGGGTTGGCGTCGAACACCACGCATTGGTGCCCGGCCCTCATCAGGCGGCGCGCGATGTTGCCGCCCATGCGGCCCAGTCCGATTATGCCGATCTGCATTGTGTCATCCAAATCGCGCCGGTCTTCGGCCGGCGCAGGCAAGGTTATTGGCCACGATCAGCCAGGGCGCCGTGCACGGCGCGCGTCAGTTCGGACAAGCCCGTGTCGACGTCGCGCAGGTGCACGCGCAGGGCCCGGCGGTCCCGCTCCTCCAGCACCTCCAGATCGCCGCGCGCCTGCGCCGCCTTGACCACCGCGAAGCTATAGCGGTGGCCCGGAACGGCAAGATCGTACGGGTCGTCGCAGGTGATTTGCAGGAACACCCCGCTGTTGGGACCGCCCTTGTAGGCTTGGCCGGTGGAGTGCTGGAATCGCGGACCAAAGCCGACACATGTGGCCGCGTGGGTCTGGTCGCGCACGAAACTGCGCATTTCGTTCAGGGTCTCGACGTGCGCCGGACTGCGCTCGACATAGGCCAGGAAGGCGGCGTAGTCCCCCGGCTTCAACTGGTCGAAATGGCCGCGCAGATAGCCGTCCAGGGTGTTGTGGCGGCCAAGCGCCTCGGCGTTGCGCGGGTCGGCGTAAAGGGCCACGCCGTCCTGCGTGAACACGGGCGTCTCGGCCGGCAGCGACTGGTCCGTCTCGTACTGCTCGGTCAGGGCTTTGGTCTTGATCTTGGAGCCCTCGACGTCCGGCTGGTCGAACGGATTGATGCCGAGAATCGCGCCGGCCACGGCCACGGCGACCTCCCAGCGGAAGAACTCCTGGCCCAGGCGCCAGATGTCCTTGACCACGATCTTCACCGCCGGATGGCCGGCGGCGACCAGTTCGCTCAACAAGGTCTGCTGGGCCGGATCGGCCGCGCCCTCCAGTTCGAGGTAGGCGAACAGGCGGTCCGCGCCATAGGTCGAGGCCCCGCCCAAAGGCTCGTCGGCCACGGGGATCAGGCCCTTGCCATGCTTGCCGGTGCTCTCGGCCAGAAGCTGCTCCAGCCATGCGCCGATGGCGCCAAGGCCGGGGGAGGCCAGGACCGTGACCTTGTCGCGGCCGAACTGGGTCGCCGCCACGCCCAGGGCCACGCCCAACTGCACGCCTGGATTCTCCGCCGCCGGCGCGTCGGGGCCGCACGCACGCACCATCGGCAGGGTGGCCTGCAGCAGGCGCCGCACGTCCAGACCCATGGCCGCCGCGGGCACGAGGCCGAAGTCCGACAGCACCGAGTAGCGCCCGCCGATAGAGGGCGTCCCGTGGAAGGTGGCCGCCCATGGCTGCGCGCGCTTGTCGAGCGGGGAACCCGGATCGGTCACCGCCACGAAGCGCTTGGGGGCCTGGTCCGCGCCGCACGCCTTGGCCACCCGGTCGAAGAAGTAGTCGGTGAAGATATTGGGCTCCAGCGTGCCGCCGGACTTGGACGAGGTGATGAACAGGGTGCGCTCGATCTGGATGTCGTCGTCGAGCGCCCGGATCTGCTCGGGATCGGTGCTGTCGAGCATGTGGAAGCGCGGCCAGCCAGGCTGGTCGCCGAAGGTCTTGGCGATGACTTCCGGCCCGAGGCTGGAACCGCCCATGCCCAGGAGCACCACGTCGGTATAGTCGCCCGCGCGAACCTCTTCGGCGAACTCTGCAAGGTCGGATATTGCGGCGAGTTGCGCGTCGACGATGCGCAGCCAACCGGTCCACTGGTCCTCGTCGGTCCCGGTCCACAGCGTCTTGTCGCCCGCCCACAGCCTGCGGATGGCGCCGGTCTTGCGCCACTTGTCGATCTCAGCGTCGCAGGCGGCCTTGAACGCGTCGGAACCGGGCATGATCTCTGCCATCTGGCCGGGTTCGTTCAGATCGTCGCGGCGTTGGACCGCGATGGCGGCGAACAGCTGGTCGAAGGCGTCGGCGAACTGCTGCACGCCGTCGGTCACCAGAGCCTGGGTGATCTCGTCCAGCGACACGCCCGCCTTGTCCAGCGCCGACAGGGTCGCCCGCGCCTCGTCCAGCCCCTGGTCGATGGCGTCGGCCTGCACCACGCCGTGGTCGCGGAACGCGTCCATGGTCGCGGGGGGAATGGTGTCGACCGTCTCGCGGCCGATCAGGGCCTCGACGTAGGCCGTGTCCTTCATCGTCTTGGACTTGGTGCTGGTCGACGCCCACAGCACCCGCTGGGTCCTGGCGCCGCGCTGGGCCAGGGCCTCCCAACGCGGGCCGTCGAACAGGGCCTTGTAGCGGGCGTAGGCCAGCTTGGCGTTGGCGATGGCGACCTTTCCCTTCAGGTCCGCCGGCGCGTCCGGGCGCGCGTCCAGCGCCTTGTCGACGGCGGTGTCGATGCGGCTGACGAAGAAGCTGGCTACGCTGCCGGCCTTGGCCACGTCGCCGCCCGCCCGGTGCAGATCCTCCAAGCCGGCGATATAGGCCTCGGCTACCTGTTCGTAGGCGCCGATCGAGAACAGCAGGGTCACATTGATGTTCACGCCATCGGCGATCAGGAGGCGGATTGCCGGGATGCCGGCGGGGGTGGCCGGAACCTTGACCATCAGATTGGGCCGGGCCACCGCTTGCCACAGGTGATGCGCTTCCTTGACCGTCGCCTCGGTGTCGTTGGCCAGATAGGGCGAGCACTCCAAGCTGACGTAACCGTCACGGCCGTGGGTCGCGTCATACACACTGCGCAAGGCGTCCGCCGCCGCCTGGATGTCGGCGATGACCAGGTGCTCGTAGATTTCGGTGATGCTGTGGTCGCGGTCCTTCAGGTAGGTCTTGATGTCCTCGTCGTACTCGTGACTGCCGCCGATCGCCTTCTCGAAGATCGAGGGATTGGAGGTGACGCCCTTGATCCCATCGGTCTCGATCAGAGCCTTCAGCCCGCCGGTCTGGATCAGGCTGCGCTTGAGGTAATCCAGCCACGGCGACTGGTCGCAGGCTTCGAGCTGCTTGAGCGGGTTCAATGGACCGTCTCCTTGGCTTTGGCGATCTGCGCGCGGGCGGCTTCCAGCAGCTTTTCCGGGGTGAAGCCGAACTTTTTCATCAGGTCCTTGATCGGGGCGGACGAGCCCAATGTGTGCATGCCGATCACCGCGCCGTCCTTACCGACGTAGCGGTCCCAGCCGATGATCGACGCCGCCTCGACCGAGACGCGCGCGGTCACGTCGGGGGGCAGGACGCTGTCGCGATAGGCCTGGTCCTGCGCCTCGAACAGGTCCCAGGAGGGCATGCTGACCACGCGCGCGGCGACGCCCTCCTTCTTGAGGGTCTCGTAGACCTCGACGCACAGCGAAACCTCGCTGCCCGAGGCCATCAGGATCAGCTCTGGCTTGCCCGGCTCGGCGTCGGCCAGCACATAGGCGCCCTTGGCCACGCCCGTCGCCGGAGCGTAGAGCGCGCGGTCCAGCGTGGGCAGCGGCTGGCGCGTCAGCACCAGGGCGGCGGGCTGGGTCATGAGCGCGCCGATCACGCGCCAGGCCTCGCTGACCTCGTTGGCGTCGGCTGGGCGCAGGGTGACCAGCCCAGGCACGCTGCGCAGCGCCAGCAACTGCTCCACCGGCTGATGGGTCGGGCCGTCTTCGCCCAGGCCGATCGAGTCGTGGGTGAACACGAAGATCGCCGGCAGCTCCATAAGCGCCGCCAGGCGGATCGGCGGCTTCATATAGTCGGAGAAGATCAAGAAGGTGGACCCGTAGGCGCGCAGCTTGCTCAGCGTCAGGCCGTTGACGATCGCGCCCATGGCGTGTTCGCGGATGCCGAAGTGCAGGTTGACCCCGCCGTATTTGCCGGCCTCGAACGAGCCGGCGCCCTCGAAGGTCAGGTTGGTGTTGGTGGAGGGCGAAAGATCGGCCGCGCCGCCGACCATCCACGGATAGTGCCTGGCGACGGCGTTGATCGCCTTGGCGCTGGACGCGCGCGTGGCCATGCCCTTGGCGTCGGCCTCGAAGGCGGGTAGGGCGCTGTCCCAGCCGTCGGGCCGCTCGTCCGCCTGCATCTGCTCAAATTCGCGGGCCAGGTTGGGGAAGGCGCTTTTGTAAGCCTTGAACCGCTTGAGCCATTCGCCATGCAACGCCTGGCCGCGCTTGCCGATCTGGCCTCGAACGTGGTCGTAGACGCCCTCTGGAACGAGGAACTGCGCGTCTTCTGGCCAGCCGTAGGCGCGCTTGGCCAGTTTGACCTCTTCAGGGCCCAAAGCCTCGCCGTGGGCTGAGGCGGTGTTTTGCTTGTGCGGGGCGCCGTAGCCGATCTGGCTGTCGATGATGATCAGGGTGGGGACGGCCTGGTCGTCTTTGAACGCCTGCAGCGCCTGGGCGAAGCGCTCGATGTCGTTTGCGTCGCCGACGTGGTGCACGTCCCAGCCATAGGCGCGGAAGCGGGCCTCGACATTGTCGCTGAACGCCAGGTCGGTATGGCCCTCGATGGTGATACGGTTGCTGTCGTAGATCCAGCACAGGTTGCCCAGCATCAGGTGCCCGGCCAGAGACGCGGCCTCGCTGGACACGCCCTCCATCATGTCGCCGTCGCCGCAAAAGCAGTAGACGCTGTAGTCGATCAGCGGGAAGTCGGGCTTGTTGAACCGTTTGGCGAGCCAGCGCGCCGCCATGGCCATGCCCACGCTGTTGCCGCACCCTTGGCCAAGCGGGCCGGTGGTGGTCTCCACCCCGGTGGTCAGGCCGTGCTCGGGGTGGCCGGGGCATTTGCTGCCCAACTGGCGGAAGGCCTTGATGTCGTCCAGCGTCACCGCCAGGCGGCCGGGCTCGGCCCCGTCCTTCACCCCGGCCAAGTGCAGCAGCGAATAGAGCAGCATCGAGGCGTGGCCGTTGGACAGCACGAACCGATCCCGGTTGGCCCAGGCCGGCGCCTCAGGATCGTAGCGCAGAAAGCGGGTCCATAGGGCGTAGGCCACCGGGGCCAGGGCCATGGGCGTGCCCGGATGCCCGGAATTGGCCTTCTGCACCGCGTCCATCGACAGGGTGCGGATGGTGTTGATCGCCAAGAGGTCAAGGTCGGGAGCGGATGGCTCGCTGTCAGGCGCCGAGCGGACGCGGGTGGGCGCGACGCTGGGAGGGTGATGGTCACTCATGCGCCGGGCTCCTATGTACGCGGCCCCCGCGGACCGTCCGCATTGACCAATTGGGAAAAGCCCTGAGCGCGGTGTTCGGTTCAAACCTGGCGCCGACTTTTGGCGCGATAGGCCCGTGTCGTCGGCAATCCCCAGAAAGCCAACTTGGGCCAGAGGCCGAAAGACTAGATACCTAGGGCGCCCAGGCCTACGGGGCCCAGATGTCGCCCTAGGGCGGCTGGATCATTCGGCCGGCTGCTCGGCTAAGGCGATGGATCGGGGCGCGCCGTTGAGCAGGACGTTGAGCGTGAGGGCGGTGACAATGCCCAGCGTCACGCCGTTGTGCAGGAAGTTGGCCGCGATTGGCGGGAAGCGGTCGAAGAACCGGCTGTTCTCCGCCGGGATCAGGCCCACGCTCAGGCCCAGGGCGACGACGTAGAGGCTTTTGCGCTCGGCCTTGAAGTCGATCTGGCCCAAGGTCTGCACGCCATTGGCGGCGACCATGCCAAACATCACCAACGCCGCCCCGCCGATCACCGGTTGAGGAATAGCGGTGACCAGGAACGACAGCTTGGGCAGGGTCCCCAGCAGGATCAGCACCGCACCGGCGGCTGCGCACACGAAGCGGCTGCGCACCCCGGTCATGGCCACGATCGCCACGTTTTGCGAATAGGAGGTGTAAGGCAGGCTGTTGAAGAAGCCGCCGAGCAGCGCGCCCACCGCGTCGGCCCGCAGGCCGCGGGCCAGGTCGCTGGTGCTGAGCGGGCGCTCGGTGATCCGGCTAAGGGCGAACAGCATGCCGCTGGATTCGACCATGGTGATCAGCATGACGATGGTCATCGAGGTGGCGGCCAGCAGGTCGAACCGTGGCAGGCCAAAGTGCAGGGGCGAGATCAGGCTGAACCAACCGGCCGAGGCCACCTGGGTGAGGTCAATGCGTCCTGCGGCATAGGCGACGGCGAAGCCGGCGACGATGCCGAGCAGCACGGCGGTGTTGGCCAGGAAGCCCCGGGCCAGGCGCGTGATGCTCAAGATCACCACGATCACGAACAGCGCCAGCGACACGTTCAGCGGATCACTGGGTTCGGCCGCGCCGCCGCCGCCGGCGATGAAGCCCACCGCAGCGCTCATCAGCGAAACCCCGATCAGCACCATGGCCGTGCCGGTGACCACGGGCGCGAACAGGTGGCGCAGGCGACTGAACACCGGGGCGATGAAGACGCCCAATATTCCCGAGACTATGGTGGCGCCGAACACGCCGGGCAGGCCGAGCGCCGGGTTGGAGGCGATGGCGATCGACGGGCCGACCGAGACGAAGGTCACGCCCATCATCACCGGCAATCGCACGCCCACCGGTCCGAAGCCGATGCACTGCACCAGGGTGACCAGGCCGCACGCGACCAGATCCGAGCTGACCAGATAGGCGGTCTGCACCGCGTCGAGGTGAATCGCGCTGCTGATCACCAGGGGCACGGTCACCGCGCCGGCGTACATCGTCAGCACATGCTGGATCGCCAGCACCAGCAGGCGGCCGGGGGGTAGAATTTCATCGACGGGATGGGTCATTCACGCTTTCTCGTCAGTCCGGCGTCCCGCCGGGAGACCTCTGGCCAAGCTATTCTCAGGGCCGCGCCGAGGGGTGGACCGGCGCGACCAGATCCGGCCCAGTCCGACGAATGCCAAAAAAATACGCAGTAATTAGAATAATATAGGCATCCGCTTTTGGCTCCGTAGACCAAAATGGTCTTCGTCAACCCCAGCGTCTGTTTTGAACTTCGCCGTAATTGTGTGCTCCGGCCCAGCCATCTGCCCTAATGCGAAGCGACGCTTGCATTTTTTGTGACAGGCGTTGGCGCGTCCTTGGCGCGCAGACGCCCACCCCCGTCAACTAGGGCCTCGCACGGCCGCCGCACTGAAAAATAGGGGAAGCGTCGCGCCGGCGTATTTGGGGGATTGTCGCATGTTCAGAACTAACGCGCTCATGGCCGGCGCTTCGCTCGCCATTCTGGGCTTCGCCCACGCTCACGCCGCCGACGCGACCGCTGCAGGCGGACCGGCCGGGCCGGGCGCCATCGAGGAGGTGGTGGTCACCGCGCAGAAGGTCACCACCAATCTGCAGAAGACGCCTCTGGCGGTCACCGCCTTGAGCAGTTCGGCCCTGGAGGCCAGCCATATCGTTGCGCCCAAGGATCTCGACAACATCGTGCCGGGCCTGGTGGTCAACACCACCCCATCCAATCCGCTGGCGATCAGCATCCGCGGGGCTGGCTACGAGGGCATCGAGAACACGTCGGCCCAGCCGGGCGTGTCGTACAACCAGAACGGCGTCTATATCGCCAGTCCGATTTCGCTCAACGCCAACTTCCTCGACGTCGACACGGTCGAAGTCCTGCGCGGCCCGCAAGGCACCGTGCTCGGCCAGAACTCGGACGGCGGCGCCATCAACGTGACCACGATCAAGCCGAAGCTGGGCGTCTACACCGGCTATGGCGATGTCAGCGGCGGCAGCTACGCCTATGACCGCGTCCGCGCCGCCCTCAACGTGCCGCTCGGCAATTCCGTGGCGGTGCGCGTGGCGCTGCAACAGGAAGCCCACGGCGGCTGGGCCACCGCGACCCAGGTGCCCGGGACCGGCGGCAAATACCCGATGAGCAACGAGAACAGCTACAACGGCCGCGTCGATATCCTGTGGAAACCGACCGACGCCTTCACCGGCGAGATCTGGTACGAGCACTACAGCAACGACACCAATGGCGACGGCTACAAAAACCTCAAAGACCCCAACCCCAATCCGCGCGAACTGACTCAGGACTACCCGTCCAAGATGCACCAGCGCGCCGACAACGTGGCGCTAAACCTGACCTACGATCTGGGCTGGTCGACGGCCAAATTCATCGGCAGCTATCAGGCCGGCTCGCTTGATGGCTCCGAAGACCTGGACAAGCTCAGCTACGCCACGGCCGTGCCGCTCCTGGGCATTCACGACATCGACGTGGAGAACAACCGCGACGGGCACAGCTACACGGCCGAATGGGACCTGATCTCAAAGTCCGGCACGAATTTCGATTGGATCGTCGGCGCGTTCTACCTGAACCAGCGCTACAACGAAGGGGTTCTGGAATATCAATATTCCACCAACCCCAGCTCGCCGTTCTATGACCCGTACGGCCTGCCGGTGAATCTCGGCGTGACTAATCCCTATTACCTGCAGACCGAGAACTTCACCGGCCCGGTCGCCTTCGAGACGCGTGACACCCAGAGGCTCGAGTCCGGCTCGGTCTATGGTCAGGCCACCTTCCACGCCACGGACAAGCTGCGGTTCACGATCGGCGCGCGGGGCACCCAGGACTTCCAGATCGGGGTGATCCAGGACTTCTTCGCCCTGGCCGACCGCAACGAGACCGTGCCGCAGGACATCCTCAAGACCAAGTTCGCCACCATGACCGGACGGCTGGAGGCCGAATACGACCTCACGCCGACCAACACGGTCTACGCCATGGCGTCCGACGGCATCAAACCGGGCGGCGCGAACCTCAACCCGACCGCCGTCGTCATTCCGCTGGTGTTCCAGCCCGAGCGGGTGGCGGCGCTCGAGGTCGGCTCCAAAAACGAGTTTATGGACAAGACCGTCCGCCTGAACGTCTCGGCCTTCTACAACAAGATCTACAACTTTCAGGTCGATAGCGAGGACCCGATTCCCTACCAGGGCGGCCTGACCAATGTGAAGGCCTCGCACGTCTACGGCCTGGAAGCCGAAGGCACCTGGCTCTTGCCCTACGGCCTGCGCCTGGACGGCAACCTGACTGCGCAGGGCAGCCGGGTCGACGACCACCAGCAGCTGTTCGATCCGGCGGTGGCCGAGCAGATCGACATCGCCAATGGCGGGCCTTTCTTCAACAATGACGTGGCCAACCGCTTCACCGCGTTCTATGCGCGCAGCGGCGACATCTACGGCAAGCAATTGCCCAAGGTGCCCGACTTCACCGGCAACATCAGCCTACAGCACACCTATGCGTTCGATGATGGCGGCAAGATCACCTCCAGCGTCCACTTCATCTATCGCAACCCGTATTTCTTCCGCATTTACAACAGTCCGAGCACCGACCTGGTCCCGTCGCAGCGGCAGATCGACATGAACTTCAGCTACATGTCGCCGAGCAAGCTGTGGCACCTCGATTTCCTGATCGTCAACGTGACGGACAGCGACTCGGTCAACTCGCGCTACACGGACAACTTCGGCACGTTCATCACGGCCAACTACTATGTGCCGCCGCGCCAGTTCATTGGCCGGGTCGGCGTGGCCTTCTAGGCAACAAGCATGGGTCCGGACGCCTCGCCCGCCATGGCGGGGCGTCCGCCTAGCCGTTCACCAGCTGGCCCGCCAGCCGGTTGTGCCGCGCGATCAGCGCGCGCAGATCCAGTGTCTCCAGGCGGCCCTCGCGCACCACCACCCGGCCATTGACGATGGTGTAGGCGCTGCGCAGGGGCGCGCAGAAGATCAGAGCCGCGACCGGATCGTGCAGGGCCCCCGCCAAGGCCAGGGCGCCCAGGTCGAACACCGCCAGGTCCGCCGCCATGCCAGGCGCCAGGGCGCCGACGTCGTCGCGCCCCAGCACCTTGGCCCCGCCCAAGGTTCCCATCTCCAGGGCCTGGCGGGCGCTGAGGGCGCCAGGGCCGTGCTGTACGCGCTGCAGCAGCAGAGCCTGGCGAAGTTCGCCCAGCAGGTCGCCGCTGTCGTTGGAGGCTGAGCCATCCACCCCTATGCCCAGCGGCACGCCGGCCTTCAGCATGCGCGTTATCGGCGCGACGCCCGAGCCCAGGCGCATATTCGAGCACGGGCAGTGGGCCACGCCCGTGCGCGAGCGGCCGAACAGGGCCACGCCTTCCTCGTCAAGCTGGACGCAGTGGGCGTGCCATACGTCGGGACCCAGCCAGCCCAGGCTCTCGGCATAGTGCGCGGGGGTGCAGTTGAACCGCTCCAGGCTGTAGGCCACGTCGTCGGCGTTTTCCGCCAAGTGGGTGTGCAGGCTCACGCCGCATTCGCGCGCGAGCTCCGCGCTGTCGCGCATCAGTTCGCGACTGACCGAAAAGGGCGAGCAAGGGGCCAGCGCCACCCGCAACATTGATCGCGGCCCCGGATCATGAAAGGCGTCGATCACCCGCTGGCTGTCGCGCAGGATGTCGGCCTCGCGCTCGACCAGCGCATCGGGCGGCAGGCCCCCGTCGCTCTCGCCAATGCTCATGGCGCCCCGCGCGGCGTGAAAGCGCATGCCGATCTCAAGCGCGCCCTCGATGCTGTCGTCCAGGCGCGCGCCGTTGGGGTAGAGGTAGAGGTGGTCTGAGGATGTGGTGCAGCCGCTCAGCAGCAGCTCGGCCATGGCCGTCTGGGTCGATACCTTGACCATCTCCGGCGTCAGCCGCGACCAGATCGGATAGAGCGTCTGCAGCCAGCCGAACAGGCTGGCGTCCTGGGCCGCAGGGATCGCGCGGGTCAGGCTCTGGAACATGTGGTGATGTGTATTGACCAGACCGGGGCACACCAGATGACCGGCCAGATCGATCACCTCGTCCACAGCGCCCGGCGTCGGCAGGTCGGTCCCGATGGCGGCGATCCGGTCGCCCAGGACATGGATGGAGGCGCCGCGCAGCTCCCGCCGGTCGGCGTCCATCGTCACCACGACGTCGGCGTTCTTCAGGAACAGGGATCGGCTCATGCCCGCCTTTCCTAGGGCTTGAGCGACTGGGCCAGCAAGGTCAAATCCCGCCAGCGATAGGCGACCTCGCTCACCGTCGATTGCGGGTGATATTCCTTCTTCATGGCGACGGGCTCGCCGCCCCATCGTTCGAAGAACGCGCGCGCCCCGTCGTTGGGGAGCGGAATCCACACGCAGCAGCCTTCATAGCCGCGCTCCAGCAAGCCGTCGGCCATGGCCGTCATCAAGCGTCGCCCGACGCCCTGCCCCTGCTGGGGCTTCAGGACGTGAAGCGCTTCGATCTCGGCGTCTGTGCTGGGTTTGCCGAACATGGTCGTCCTCTGGGCGCCGCACGCGCCGAAGGCGATGATCCGGCCTTCGGTCTCCGCGACGAACACCTCGCCGCCGGCGCCGGGCTCCCGCGGGCCGAGCCGGGCCGCCCAGAACGCGGCGGCGTCCTCCGGCGCGCGGGCGGCGAAAACCGCGCCTGGGGGTGAGCCGGCGTAGGTTTCGCGCCAGGAGGCGACGTGAACCTGGGCGATCGCCATGGCGTCCGTCGGCCTGGCGGTCCGCAGCGTCGGCTGGGTCGTCGGAGCGTGGGTCTCCATAAGGTGCAGTCGAAACCCAAACTCGAACCAGGCAGACGATCTGAATGTTCCCGGCTGAAATTACCCCAGACCGCGTTGGCGGGCGCCTTCGCGGCGACGGCGGGGCGTGAATAACCGGCATTGTTCCGCGATTGGCCGAAAGCTGAGCTGAGGCGCCCAACGCCGCCGCAGCTTTGCCGGACTCGCGCGGCGCTGCGCGCCCGCGGGGTCGCCTTCGAACGCGCACGGACTTGTCGCGGGCCGCCAAGCGACCGGCGTGGAAGGCGAGGGATTTTCGGCGGCCGGCGCCGCTTACTGCGGAACCGTGTTGCCGTTTTCGACGCGGTACTTTTTGACGTTGTCCGGGCCGATCAGGGCCATCGCCTCGCTGTCGATCACCTCGGGCATTTTCACCTTGGACTGCACGCGGACATAGCTGGCCGCGTCCGTCGGATCGCCCTTGCCGCTGTATTTGGCGATGTATGGGAAGGGATAGATCGGCCGGGTGTAGAGGAAGTCGGTCCTGGGCGCCGGTTGATAGGGCGGGCCGAAGCCCTCGCGCGGCTCGCCGCCGCCGGCGCCACGCGCCTTGGGCGCAAGCTTGCCAGCGATGATCATGTCCGGCGCCTGGTTGAGCTCGGTCCACGCGGTCAGGGCCTTGAACAGGTCGATCTGGTCGGGCCCGTCACCGCCGCCGCAGTGGCCCACGCCCGGCAAGGTGAACAGCCGCATGAAGCCGTCGGTGGTCTTGGGGCCGAGCAGCTTTTGCACCCCCTCGTAGTAGACGATGGCGATGTCCTGCTGCACCTGCAGATCGGCCGCGCCATGCCACAGGATCAGCTTGCCGCCGTGCTGCTCGAACGGACGCAGGTCGGTGTCGCCGGCGTTGTAAAGGGGGGCTAGCACGCCGAGTTTGTCGAACCACGCCTGGTTGAACTGGAACGCGGCGTCCAGCGTCGGGATCGGCTGGTTGGCCTCGGGCAGGGGCAGCAGATACTGCAGGCTGCGGCCGGGCTTGTTCTGCGCGTCGGAATCCTTGCCGGGGGTGCTCAACTCCCAGTGGGTCTCCGAACCCAGAGGAAAGCCCTTCATCTCGAAGTAGCGGCCGTCGTCGCTGGCGCCGTCGTAGAGCTTCACCGCCACGGCGGTCTCTTCGGGGGTCAGGCACTTGGCAGGATCGACGCCCGCCGAGCCGCACTGCACCCACGACGGATCGAACTTGCACGCGGTGGGAACCTGCAGCATGCCGTCGATCACGCCCGAGACCGCCGCGCAGTGCGCCACGACCGCGTCGTGTAGGACGCCCAGCCGGTCCTTGACCAGGATCGGCGAGCCGTCGGGGCGCTTGTTCACGTGGAATTCCCACGAGTGGTAGAAGCCGCCATTGCTGATGTTGAGCATCATGGCCGCGGCGCCGGCGCTAACGCCGTCGAAGTCGTCGGGCCAGCGCTGGGCCTCGATCATGCTTTCGCGCCCACCGCCCGAGCAGCCCATGAAATAGCTGAAACGGGGGCCTTGGTCGTAGAACGCCTTGATCAGGGCCTTGGACAGCACCGCCGTCTGGTGATTGGCCTCGTAGGCCCAACTGATGCGCCGCGCGGGATCGAGGGTCCAGTCGCCCCGGCCGGCCCGGCCGCCCCTGTCATTGACCGCCACCGCCAGCTCGCCGTTAAGGGCGAGGTCCGAGGCGCTGGACACGCCCAGATGCGCCCCGGTGCTGGCGTTCTGCTCCAGGCGCTGGGTCCAGTGCTCAATCGGCAGATCGACCTCGAACTCGGCCGCCGGCTCGAACGCGCCCACTACCTGGCAATAGGATCCCTTGGGGGTCTGCAACACGCTGGCCGACTTGATCGTCACCGCCGAGCCGTCGATCTTGCCCAACTGCACCTTGGCCAGCTGGTCGCAGCCGATGACCGGCTTGACGATCGGCAGGGGCAGATGATCGGCGGCCTGGGCCTTGACCGCCAGACCCGTGGTCAGACAGGCGGCGGTGGTGAGAAGCAGGCCCAACCGGCCCGCGCTCGCAGCTCGACGGCGACCTCGGACCATCGCTTTCCTCCCTGACGAAACCCGACGGCTTGTTTTTGGAATTGCCGGACAGTTGTGTGCCAAAGATTGTTAGCAATGCAAGCGATTGTTCTCGCCGCCCGCCAGCGCGAACCGGCCAAATGGCCGCCCAGAAATGCGTCAGTGGGCGACAAGCGCGGCATTATCGGCCGGCCATGCAAGCACCGTCACAAAGAACCGTCTTCGTGGTTTGGCCAACTCGGGGTTAGAGAAGGCGCACTCCAGGTTTTTGTAACCCAAACTAGGCCGGCTTAAAGAGGACATCATGGCTGCAGCGTGCGCTGGCGTTGATACGGGATTTATCGCTCTGGGCTATGGTAGGGTGGCGTTCCTGGGGGTGGTGCAAGGCATCACCGAGCTTCTGCCGATTTCCTCCACGGCGCATATGCGCATCGTGCCGGCCTTGCTCGGCTGGCCCGACCCCGGCGCGGCCTTTTCCGCGGCCATGCAGCTCGCCGCGCTCGCCGCCGTCCTAAGCTATTTCTGGGGGGACATCGTGGCCCTGACCCGGGGCTCGGCCGGCGCCCTGGCGCGGCGGCAGTACGACGATCACGATCTGAAGCTGGTGATCTACATTCTCGTCGCCACGGCGCCGATCGTCATCGGCGGCCTGTTGCTGTCGCCGATCCTCAACGCCTGCGATTCGCCCTTGCGCAGCATTCCCGCGATCGGCGTGGCCTGCCTGGCGATGGCGGTGCTGCTCGGCCTCGCCGAAGTCGGCGCCCGGCACGCCCGCACCATGGCCAACGCCGGCTTCCTCGACGCGATCCTGGTCGGCGTCGCCCAGATCGGCGCGCTGATCCCCGGCGTGTCCCGGTCGGGCTCGACCTTGACCGCGGCCCTGGCGCTGGGCTTCAAGCGCGAGGAGGCTGCCCGCTTCGCCTTCCTGCTGGGCATACCCGCCATCGCCCTGGCCGGCGTCAAGGAGCTTTGGGAGTTGCACAAGGTGCATCTGGGCGGCCATGGCTGGGCCATCCTCGGGGTCGGCGTGGCCATCGGCGCGGTGTCCGCCTTCATCACCATCTGGGGCCTTATGCGCTTCCTTGAGCGCGCCTCGACCTGGCCGTTCGTGGCTTACCGGGCCGCGCTTGGGGTCATCCTGCTGGGCGGCGCGGTCATGGGCTTCGTTCACTGACGGGCCGATCCTGACGTTCGTTTACAAGCCGGGCTGACAAGGGCCTCGCGATGGTTGTATCGTCGCCCGCAAGGGCGTGCGCCCGCCAATAAGCCGTAAGCAGGCGATCGGGAGGATGACCATGGAAAATACTCGCAGATCAGTGATGGGCTTGGCCGTCGGCGCCATCGCCGCGTCCGGCATCGCGCAAGCGGCCGCGGCGGCCATCGATCCGCTAAAGGCCCCCCGCGACCGCTTCTGGGTGGCGGCGCTGACGCCTATGGACAGCCGGGGCGACTTCGATCCGGGCGCCTATGACGCGATGCTGGCCTATTGGAAAAGCCAGGGCGCGGACGGGGTGCTGGTGCTGGGCACCACCGGAGAAGCCCAGGCCTTCTCCGTCGCCGAACGCAAGCGCATCCTGGAGCAGGCCTCGCGCAACAAGCACGGTCTGGACTTCATTGTCGGGACCGGCACCGCCAACCTGCCCGAGACGATCGAACTCAGCCGCCACGCGGCCGACAATGGCGCCGACAGCGTGCTGATCGTGCCGCCGTTCTACGACAAGAACCCCAAGGGGCAGGGCGTGACCGCCTACTTCGACCAGGTGTTCGCCCAGATCAAGACGCCGGTCCGCTACTATCATATTCCGCGCGTGACAGGCGTGCCGGTGGACGTGTCGGTCTTCAAGTCCCTGACCCAATATCCCAACTTCGTCGGTGTAAAGGATTCCAACGGCGACCCGGCCGAGTTCGCGGCGATCACCGCTGCGCTGCCGGGGCTGAACGTGGTGACCGGCACGGACAACAACCTGGAAGCCACGCTGAAGAACGGCAATGGGTGCATCCTGGCGTCGGGCAACGTCTACACCCACCTGGTCGCGGCGGTGTTCCAGGCCCACCGGGCCGGCCAGGACGTCAAGCCGGCGATCCAGAAGCTGGCTGACGCCCAGGTCATGTTCAAGGCGACGGCGGCGGGCGCGAGCGGATCGGCCGCCAACAAATACGCCGTCAGCCTGCTGCTGGGACGCGGGCAAGCCCATGTGCGGCCGCCGGGCCTGCAGTTGGAGGACGCTCACAAGCCGCAAATCGAGGCGGCGATACAGCAGTTGCGCGCCCTGGCCTGACCCGGCCGCGGTCTCGCCTCCGATGGCGCTATCATCGCCTGTTCCGGCCGGGCGCGATGCGGGCCTGCGCATCCGCCCGCCGGATCTAGTCGAGATCGCCGAAGAGCAGGGACACGTTGATCCGGCGCGACAGGTAGTCAGGCCGAAAGGCGAAGCGGTCCGTTCGGTGAAACAGGCTCGATCTGAAGATCACCGCCCGGTTGGCCCGATGGGGTACGACCGTGACCGGTGCGCCCTCGCGCTCCAGCATGGCGTTCAGCGCCGGCTCGTCGGCGTTGTAGCGGCGCAGTTCGGCCAGATCGGCCGCCGGCCGGTTCCAGATCAACATGCCGCCATGGTCGGGATCAAGGTTGGCGTCGTCGGGCGTGATGTAGAGGTTGACGTTGATGGCGCAGTTGTCGCCGTGGGTATTGGTCCCGCCGCAGGTTTCGCTGTCATACTTGAAGGCCCCCAAATAGCGGAACCGGAGACCGGCCAGGATCGGCCGATAGACCTGTTGCACCTCCTCGACGATCTGCGCCAGCAGCGGGCAGGCGAAGCCGTCCTCGGGCGCGGCGCCCAGATAGCCGGCCGCGTAGACCTTCCGCCACACGGTCGAGTCGGCGCAGTAGGCGCGCAGGCTCCGCAGGGCCTCTGGGCTGAGGAAGCCGTCGATCACCGCCATCTGCGGCGCGGCGCGGCGCCAAGCGTCGAACAGCGTGGGGGTGGCGTTCGCGGGATCGACCGCCGGCCCCGCCAGGCGGTCGCCCTCGGCAAGATGGAATGCGGCGGCGATGCCACGGGCCGCCAGATGCGCGCGCTGGGCTTCGTCGTGCCGGGCCTTGTGCGGCGGATCGGACGCGGGATCGGCCGGCGCTGCGCCGTGCGCCAACTCCGCCCGGCGCATGTAATGAGCGAAGCCTTCGGGCACCCGCCCGTTCTCCGACAAGACCGAGCCCAGGCGGTAGTGCGCCTCGGCGAAATCGGGCGCGATATCCAGGGCGGCGCGGTAGCGGACGATCGCATCCTCGGTGCGCCCCTGAGCCAGGAACACGTTGCCGGCGGCGTTGAGCAGCGCCGCGTCTTCGGCCTCGACGACCGCCGATCCGTCGGTGGCGATCTCCGCCCGCAAGGGATCGAAGCGTTGATCGGCCAGGCCCAGGGTCTCGGCCTCGGCCAGCACGCCGCGCGCCCGGCCTGGCGCCCGCGCCGCCATCAGGCCCTTGGCGTAGGAGAACCAGTGCAGCGCCGCGTTCGGTTCGGCCAGGAGCGCGCGCCTCAGCCGGTCCAGCGCCTCGCCCATGCGGCCCGCCTGCAACAGCAGAACGCCGAGGTTGTGATTGGCCAGCGCATGGCCCGGCTCGGCCTGCAGGACGAGACGATAGGCGGTCTCGGCCGCGTCGCGCTCTCCGGCGCGATGGCGCGACAGGGCTTCGCGCAGGACGGCGGATGCGGGCAGGGCTTGGGGCGTCGGCATGACGGCGGCCACGTTAGGGGATCGGGCGCGCCTTATCCAGGCTGGGCGGGAACGGTCTATGCGGCGTGAGCGCGGGCGCCTCGCCCCCACGGTCCTGGCCTCGGCTATCGGCATCGCCGCCGGCCTGGTCAGCATGGCGGGCGCGCAGGACATCGTGGCCGACATGGCGCCGCTGAACGCCGAGGCGTCCCGGCTCGATCCGGACGACTACCCCTACATGCAGGCGGCCTGCACCCGGTGCCACACTCCGGCGATGATCCTGCATTCGCGCACCTGGCCCGAGTGGCGCGACGTGTTCGACCAGATGGTGCGTTACGGCGCCGACGCCACGCCCGAGCAGTGGACGCATATCCGCCGCTACGCCGGCCGGACCCTGAGCCTGCTCGATGTGAACCACGCCGACGAGGACGAATTCGCCGCCGTGCTGGGCGTGGACGACGCCACCGCCGTGCGTTTGGTGCAACGCCGCATCGACCGGCCGTTCCAGGATATCGACGAACTTGAGGCGATGCCGGGCGTGGACAAGGCGGCGGTCGAGGCTGTCGCCCCCCGCCTGCGGTTCGCACCCCCGCCGCCCGATCAATAGCCGCACACGACCAGACGCTAGCCCAATGAAAACCACAGCAGTGAGGGAACCCCGATGAAGAACCGACACATCCTGATGGCCTCGGCGAGCCTCGCGTTCTGCGCCGGGCTGCACGCCTCGGTCCGCGCCCAGGAAGCCCGGGCCGCAGGCGGCCCGGCGCAGGCCGTGGCGCCGTACGAAAGCAAGGTGCGCCATCTGCTGTACATCGCCACCCCGGGCGACGAGGGCGCGGACGACCAATCCGGCGTGATCGTGCTGGACGCCGACCATGACTACCGCTTCATCAAGCGCATCCCTTACGGTCTGGCCGCCAGTGAACTGCCCGGGCCGAAGATCTCGGGCATGACCTCGAGCATCCCGGCCAACAAGATCTACGTCACCACAGACGGCGGCAGCATGATGGCCTTCGACCTGAAGACCGATCAGCTGGCGTGGACCTTCAACGGCGAGAAGACGCCGGTGACCATCCAGCGCAGGGGCGCGGCGGCCTCGGGCTGCTGCGAGCGACCCTACACCCTGCCGGGCGGCAAGACCCTGCTGGTGGGCTCGGCCTATAACGCCTGGTGGTATCTGATCGACGCGGAAACCGGCAAGCAACTGGGCCGGATCGACACGCCCAAGGCGCCGCGCGCCCACAACGTCAACGTCACCGCCGACGGGAAGACGGCCATACTGTCCAGCCTATCGGGCCCCAAGGAAGGCACCTCGGGCATAGCCGTGGTCGATCTGCTCAGCCGCAAGGTTCTGCGCTACATCGACTTTTCCGACGCGGTGCGCCCGATCACCATCAACCACGACGGCAGTCTGGTCTACGCCAACGTCAACAACCTCGACGGCTTCGAGATCGCCGACGTGGCCACCGGCAAGATGATCAAGCGCGTCGAGCTGCCGGGGGATATGTGGAAGGCCAAGTGGGCCAATCCCAACGGTCACTACTTCGGCCACGGCCTGCCTAGCCACGGCATCGGCATGACCCCGGACGAGAGCGAGATCTGGGTGACCGACGCGGCCAACGACGCGTGGCAGGTGTGGGACAATCCAGGCGATGGGCGCAATCCGGTTTACAATCCGCTCAAGACTGTGCCGATCCAGAAGGACGTGGGCTCGTCGTGGATCTCCATGACCAAGGACGGCAAGTTGGCCTTCGTGGGCGACGGCAGCGTGATCGACGTGCGCGCCCACCGGGTGATCGCCACACTCAAGGACGAGTACGGCCGGCCGATCCACGCGGTGGAGAAGGTGCTGTACATGACCTTGCAGGACGGCAAACTGCTGGACACCACCAGCCAGTTCGCCGTCGGCGACCAGGCCGCTTACGACGCCCGCATGGCTCGCGAGAAGGCCGCCAGTCCGGTAGTGCGATAATGCGGCTCGCAACCTCCGCCGTTCTCATGCTTGGTCAGACGCGGCGTGCGCTGGTCCTGGCGGCCAGCCTGGTTGCGTGTTGCGGCCCGGCCCTGGCCGCCGACGCCAAGCCCTTGGCCGCGCGCATCGCCCATCTCGATCCGTCCAAGTATCACGTCGCCGAAAGCGCGCATGAGGGGGCGGGGACCTTGAGCATGGAAGTGCTGCTTCCCGCCGAAGCCCTCAGCACCAACTTCCTGTTCCTGCATCGCGGCCAGCTCAACGCCCGCAGCAGCATCGGGCAGCATATGCACAACCGGACCGAGGAGATGTTCTTCATCCTCGACGGCCAGGCCCAGTTCACCGTCAATGGCCGCACCTCGGTTCTGAAGGGCCCCGTCGGCGTGCCTGACCGCGCGGGTAACGCCCATGCGCTCTACAATCCCGGCGATACGCCGGTGCAATGGCTGAACTTCGGCGTGGGCCTGGCGAAGGTGAACGAGGCGGTGAACCTGGGCGATCCGCACACCGACGCGGCCTTGGACAAGATTCCGCAGTTCATTTACGCCCGCCTGGACCGCGCGCTGCTGCGGCCCGTGCAGAACAGGGACGGCGGCGAGGGCGAAGTGCTCTATCGCCGCGCCGTGCCCCCGGCGGTGTTTCTGTCGAACTGGTCTTACGTCGATCACATGATCATCACGCAGGGCGCCAGGACCGGGCCTTCGACCCTGCCGGCCATGAGCGAGGTCTATTATGTATTGTCGGGCGAAGGCTCGATCGCCCTCAACGGCGAGACCGCCCCGCTGAAAGCCGGCGACGCGGTGGCGGTGGATGTGGGAGAGACCAAGGCGCTGACGGGCGGACCGGACGGCCTTGAGCTGGTCGCGTTCGGCGTGGCCCGGGACGCGGCGACCAAGGAAGCCTTGATGGACCAGCCGCCGCGCTAATCAAGGCGGCGATCGCAGAGGAGAAGCAATGAACAGACGATCCTGGATGGCCACCGTGATGGGCGTGGCGCTCGGCGCCCTCGGCGGCGGGGCCGCTCGCCCGGCTGAGCCCGAGAAAAGCTCGGTGCTCTATACCGACTTCGTGGTGGACCCGGCCAACGAGCAGGCCATGCTCGATTTTTTCCACAGCAAGCTGAAGCCCATCGCCGAACGGCACGACGGCTACATCGATCTGAAGCTGCTCAAGATGAAACCGGTCGGCGGGGCCCCGCCGGCCCCCGGCATCGCCTATCGCTACCAGTTGACCTACGAGAACGAGACCAAGCGGCACGCCTGGGTCGCTTCCGACGATCACAAGGCTAACTGGCCGCTGTTCGCGGCCCTGTTCCACGACGTGGTCAATCGCGTGGGCGAAGTCAGCTAGTTCGGCGTGAGCTTGAGCAACTGGCCCTGGGCGCCGTCGGTCAGCACATAGACCGCGCCGTCGGGGAAGACGCGCACGTCGCGGATGCGTTTGTCGACCTCGGTCAGCAGCGCCTCTTCGTTCACGACCTTGTCGTCCTTGCCCAATTCCAGGCGGATGAGCACCTGGCTGCGCAAGCCGCCGATCAGCACGCTGCGGCGCCATTGGGGGAAAAGAGCCCCCTTATAGAAGGCCATGCCGGAGGGGGCGAACACCGGGTCCCAGTAGTAGCGCGGCTGCTCCAAGCCGGGCTTCTCGACGATGCCCTCGCCGATCTTGGCGCCCGAGTAGTCGATGCCGTGTGTGATCACCGGCCAGCCGTAGTTCTTGCCCTTCTGGATCAGGTTCAGCTCGTCGCCGCCGCGCGGACCGTGCTCGATCTCCCAAAGCCGGCCGTCAGGCGCGAAGGCCAGGCCTTCCGGCGAGCGATGGCCGAGGCTCCAAGTGTCGGGAAGGCCCAGGCCCGGGTTGTCAGGGGCGGGTTGTCCATCCGCGGAGATGTGGATCACCTTGCCCAGATAGGTGTCGAGTTGCTGGGCCTGCATTGGCACGGGCACGCCGCGGTCACGGTCGCCGACGGTGACGAACAGTGTGCCGTCCTTGGGATCGATGGCGATGCGCGAGCCGGCGTTGGTCACCACCTTGATGGTGTAGGGCGCGGTCTGGAAGATGGTGCGCACATCCGTCAGTTCGCCCTTGTCGGCGTCCAGGGTGGCGCGCGCCACCGAAATGGCCGTGTTGTCCGCGTCCACGACAGCCATGTAGGTGAAGAAAATCCGGTGGTTGCGGGTGAAGGCGGGGTCAAGCACAACGTCAAGCAGGCCCGACTGTCCGATGGCGTAGAGCCGCGGCACGTTGGCGGTGATGGTGTGCTGCGGCGCCCCGTCCTTGTCGAGAATGACGAACCCCCCGGGTTTCTCGGTGATCAGGAAGCGGCCGCCCGGCAGGGGCGCCACCGACCAGGGCCAATCCAGCCCCGAGGCCAGCACCGTGACCTTGACGGCGGTGGTCTTGTGGTACGGCGCGCGTGTCTGGCCGGGGAAGACCGGGTAGTCGCCCGCCATCTCGGGCGGACGGCTATCGACCGGCTGGCCCTCGACCGTGTGCTTGAGGATGGGCGGCACGCCCGCAGGCGCCTGGGCCGTGGCCACGGCGGGCGCCGATAGCAAGCCCGCCGCGCCTAGCAATGCCCATCGTTTGCACGTGAGGTTCATCCATAGTCTCCTTGGGCCGTCGGCGTTGATCTGCGAAGCGCCGACGATTTGCCGCAGTCGGCTTATTTCTTGAGGGCAGGGTTCACATAGCCCGCGGTGAACAGGTCGCCGGACGGTCGGAAGCTGAGATAATCGACATGGTCGGGCACCTCGGCCCAGCCATGCGGCACGCCCGGCGGGATGATGATGACGTCGCCGGCCTTGACCTGGCGCTTGACCACATCCGGTCCTCCGATCGCGCCGTGGCAGGTCGGGCCGTTGAGGGTGGTGACCAACGGCGAGTCCGGCGAGTCCTGACGGCCGTTCACCAGATGCCCGCCGGTGACCAGCACGCCCCCGCCGGAAATGATGTAATAGCCCTCGGTCTGCTTCTCATGCGTCAATCCATTGGCCGCGTCCGTGGGGGCGGGGTTCGCCTCTGCGACCCCGCACGGCGGTTCGTTGGCCAAGCGCTGCAGGCCGCCGCCCCGAGGCCTGTCCGGAGAGGCCGACGGGCCGCGATGGATCACGCCGATGGCCAGGTGTTCGGTCCCGATATCCACAACCCGGATGTTACGGTCGGTTCCCGGCGTGCTGTTGACGGTGTCGATCTCTTCCTTGGTGATGTAGGTGGCGGCGCGCGGCTTGTCGGACTGCGCAAAGGCGACGGTCGAACTGGCCGCCGCCGCAGCAGCGACGAACGCGAACATGGTTTTATGCATCTGGCGACTCCTCCCCGCCAGACTTAAGCACCGTTAGGCGCCCCTTGCGAGCCACTGCACGTCGTGCGCTGGGCTTTTGCCGGGCGCGACACCATGGCGTCCGACGGATGCTTTGTGGCCTTTGGCCCGCCTGATAGTGTTGGACGGGGGCGACCGCGCGGTTGTCGCAATTCGCGCATACGGGATCGACATGACCAACCATAGCTCAGGTTGGGCAGGGCGGTCGTCATTGTCGACGAACCGCCTCGCCACAACAGGAAATGACGGATTCGCTGCGATCGACGCCATGATTGCCCTCGCCATTCTTTCATCCACGATCATCTTGTCGCTGGCGGCGATCCAGGAGGCGCGGGGCGCGTCGCTGGCCGGGGCCGAAGCCCGTCGCGCGCGCGTGGAAATGCAATACCTTCTCGACACCGCATCCCCCGTCGAGGGGCTGCGGAGCGGACGCGCGGGCGGCTTCGACTGGCGGCTGGACACACGCGCCACCGGCCCCGGCAGCCTTTCCGGCGCGCAAATTTGCAGCTTGACCGCACAGCTCGCCAGCCTTTCGAGCGGGCGCCGCTATAGGCTCGCGACCACGGAAATTTGTGCGCCGCCCCCGGCAACTCCATGATAGACGAGGGCTATACCCTTGCCGAAATGCTCGTGGCGCTGGCGGTCGTCGGACTGGCTATCGGCGGCCTGACCGAAGGCATGCGCGTGACGAGCCGCCTGCAAGGACAGACGTACCAGGCCATGGCGTCGGGTCGCACACTGGACCGCGTCGGCTTTGGCCTCGAGCAGCTTATCGAGGGTCGGGGGCCGTTCCCCTCGGAGCGATCGGACCTGTTCCAAGGCGCGGCGTCGGGCTTTCGCGTCGCGTGCGGAAAGCAGGACCCGTGCAGTGCAGCGCTTTCGTCACAGGAGGACAAGGTTATTCTGGACCTTGAAGAACCGGATGGATCCCACCACGCGCTCGTTCTGCAGGGCGTGCAGTCGGCCCACTTCGCCTATGCCGGGACGCGCACTTTCGGCCCAGTGTGGCCCGCCGCGCCCTCGTCCGCGTCGCCCGCGCCGGGTGCGTCACAGACGCTTCGCACGATCAGCTTGATTGGGACCTCCGCCGACGGCGAGGACACGCCCCTGGCCAGCGTCCGTGTTTGGCTCGAGCAGACGCCCGATTGCCCTGTCGGTGCGGCCGCCGGCTCCTGCCAAGGCCATAGGCCATGACCGCGCCGCTTCGTCTCTATTTCGCCGAGGTGGTCGAGGCCGATCCCGAACCCCAGCCGCCGACCGTGTTTGTGCGCACCTTGTCGGTTCCGCCAGGGGCGCCTTGGGATCAGGCGCGGGTGGCCCGGCTGGAAGCCCAAGCCGGCGCGCCCTTGCCGCTGAACGACGTGTTCTACCGCCTGTTCCGGCTGGACGGCTGGCGGCCGGGTCACGCCGCCCGATATGCGGCCTGCTATGTCCGCGCCGAGGAAGCGGGCGCGGCGTTTCAGGCCAAGGTCGAGGTCGGCGGCCGCACGCTCCAGGTGCGCTTCCTGTCAGCCAAGGCGCGCAATCGCCGGGCGCTACGGCTGGGCGCCGCGGCGGTCGCGACCGCCGTCCTCGCGTTCCTGGCGGGCGGGGCCGTGACATCGGCGCTAAGCCTGAGGGCCGAGGTCGCCGATCGCCTGGCCGTCGTTGAACGCATGGCTGCGGTCGATGCCCACGCGGCCCAGGGCCGAGCCCGCGCGAACGCGCAGGCGCGTCTTCTCGACGCCGAGGGCGTTCGCGGCCGAAGCCTGACGTCGGTCTTGAGCGATCTGGCCTGGGCCTCGTCGGCCAAGATGCCAGGCGCCACTATCGAAGCGGTTCATTGGGATCGCGGCGCCCTGGCCGTCGAGGTTCGCGGTGAGGGGGCGCCCTTCGCTGGCTCCGAGCGCGCGCTCGTGAAGCAGCCCAAGCCCTTGCGCCCCGGCGTGCGGCTGTGGACGTCGCCACCGGCTGGGCGCCCCGGTCAGGACGGCCGTCCATGATCCGGAAAGGCAAATTCACCGCGAACGCTCTGGTCGGCGTTCCGGCCGTCGTCGGCATCACCGCCTTGGCCATGTTCCTGGCTCTATGGTTGATCGCTCAGCCTTCCGACCTGACCCAGCGCATGGCCCGCATCGACCAGCAGACGGCTTTGGCTGAGACCGTGCTCACTGGTGAGCGGGCTCACGGCTACCTCGCGGGCGCTGTTTGCCAGGATGCGCGCACGGCGCCCGACCTGGTCCGCCAGAGATTGAAATCCGCGGCCGTCGCCAAGGGGCTCGCCCTGGCCAATGTCTCGGCCGCGCCGGGCGCGCCCAACGAAGCCATCGGCGGCCTGGAGCCCATTTCCCTGGCCTTCGAAGCCAGCGGCCCCTACGACGCGGTCATCGGTCTGCTCGGCGCCCTGGCCCAGGCGCAGCCACAGGTGTTCGCCGACACGGTGGATCTCAAATCCCAGGTGTCATCGGTTTCCCTCAAGTTCACGGGACGGCTGTTTTGTTCGACCACCGCTCGCCTCTAATCCTGGCGGCCGCGCCCGCTGGCCTCGCCCTGGGCGGAGCGTTGTGGCTGGCGGTCGGCATCCACTCGCCGACCCTGGCCCGGCTGGACGGTTATCAGGCGCGCCTGGCCGCCGTGCGTGCGCCGGGCGACGACGTGAACGCCGTCGCCGACCTGGTCCGCGCCGCCTCGGCGCCGGTGTTGGCCCTGACCGACTCTGGCGACGGGGCGGTGCGCGCTCAAGGCGTGGCCATCACGCCTACGCTGAGCGCGGCGCTGATTTCGATCGGCGGCAAACCCGCCGAATGGCTGGATGTCGGGGCCTCGAGAGACGGCGTCACCCTGGTGGCCGTACAGGCGTCGCAGATCACCGTGGATACCGCTGGCGGCCGCCGAGACATCAGGATCGGTCCGGCCGGCGACGCGGCCGCGGCCAGGGCTGCGACCTTTTCGACGACCCCCTCGCAATTGCCCTCGCCCCCGTCAGCCACTAATTCAGACGCGCAACCGCCGGAGGCCACGGGCCCAAGAGGGATCACGCGGGCGCCCGCCGCGGGACCGGCGCTCGCATCTGGTCAGCCGTTGATCATGGGCCACACTGTCAGGAATGGCCCGCAATAGATTTCATCGCGCCGAGGGGCGCCCACCGAGGCGGTTTTCGCCTCACCAGCTAAGGTTGGATAGAGCTTTGCAACGTCGATCTTGGGGCTTCACTGCGCGAAGGCTGACCTTTTGCGGCGCTATTGTCGCGCTGGCGACGCTGTCGGCGGCGCCGACGCGCGCGGCGCCGACGGCGCCTGTGGCCGTCGCCGATCAGGAACGCAGCTATACCTTCAACTTCCAAAATGCCGAGATTTCGCAGGTTTCCGCTGAGATCCTCGGCAAGGCGTTGGGCCTCACCTACACCATCGATCCCGACGTGACCGGCAAGATGTCGTTCCAGATCGAGCGGCGCCTGACCGGCGCCCAATTGCTTGAGGCCTTCGAGGCGGCGCTCGAGAGCAACGACGTCACCCTGGTGCGCGAGGGCAATGGACTTGCCGTCAAGCCGCGCGCCAAGGCCAAGGGCTCTGGCTCGATCCGCCTGCTGAGCCAGGGCGGCCACGGCGCCGGCTACACCACCCTGGCCGTGCCCCTGACCTACGCCACCGCCAGCGAAGTGGCCAAGGCCATCCAGGCCGTCGGGCCGACGGATATTGTCGTCTATGTTGACGACAAGCTCGGCCTTCTGGTGCTGGGCGGGACCAGCAGCGAATTGAGGACGGCGGTCGAGGCGGTCGGGATTTTCGACCGCAGCGGCTTCGCCGACACCCGCATCCGCCTGTTCACCCTGCAGGAAGCCACGGCCGAAACGGTCGCCGCCGACCTGGACAAGATGCTCGACGCGGCCAAGATCGCCGAGGTGACGGTGGTTCCGCTCAAGCGGCTCAACGGACTGTTCGTCTTCGCCCAGTCGGCGACGGAGCTGGACAACGTCGGCCGTTGGGTCGCCAAGCTCGACGTGCCGTCACGCGAAAAGACCCTGTCTCTTTGGGTCTATCACCCGCGCAATCTTTCGGCGGACCAGCTCGGCGCGGAACTCAACAGCGTGATGGGCGGCGCGAGCACAAGCTTGAACGGCGGTGCGTCTCAATTGCCCGGCGCGAACGGCGCGGGCTCGGTTTCCGGCGGAATCGCGCCTCTGGCGCCAAGTGATGCGCAATCACCGGCTTCCGTCACGCGCGCGGCCTCGCCCGCGCCGGCGACCGATCTGTCGACGCAGGACGATCCGGTTCATATCGGCATCGACAAGCAATCCAACACCCTGTTGTTTTCGGCCTCTCCCGTGCATTGGATTCAGATCCAGAAGGCGCTGGACGAGCTCGACCGCACGCCCAACCAGGTCCAGATCGACGCATCGATCCTGGAGGTGACGCTCAACAACCAGTTCAACTACGGCGTTGACTGGTCGGTGCTGAGCGACGCCGGCCAACTGACCGTCAGTTCGATCAACAGTCCGGCCGGAAAGATCGCCCAGGGCATCCCGGGCATGTCCGTCACCTTCCTCGGCAAGGACGTGCAGGCTGCGATCAACGCGCTGTCTGAGCGGACGAACGTGCAGGTGGTCTCCGCTCCGAAGATCGTCGCCCTGGACAATCACCTGGCCAAGTTGGAAGTCGGCGACCAAGTGCCGATCACGACCCAGGCCGAGCAGAGCACGGTCGCCGGCAGCGCGCCGGTGATCAACAGCGTCGAATACCGCAGCACCGGCGTGATCCTGAACGTGACGCCGCGGATCGGCGGCGATGGCCGCGTGATGCTGGACATCTCGCAGGAGGTCAGCTCGGTCGGTCAGACCACCTCGTCGAGCATCAACTCGCCGACCATCCAGGAACGCAAGATGGCCACCACGCTCATCCTCGACAATGGGCAGGTGGTCGCCCTGGGCGGCTTGATCAGCACCTCACGCAACCTCACGGACACGGGAATTCCCTTCCTTGAAAAGGCCCCGGTGCTGGGCGCCCTGTTCAAGACGCACACCAACACCTCCGCGCGCACCGAGTTAATCGTGCTGATCACCGCCAAGGTGATCGAGGACGACGCCGGTTCGCAGCGCGCCATGGCCGACATGCTGGCCGACATGCGCGAGATCAAGTCCGATGGCTTGCTGCAGCACTGACGACGCGGACGGCGGGTTCGCCACGCCTGCGGCGGTTGTGGTCAGCCTGGCCATGGCGCTGACGACGACCGCCGTGCTGACGGCGAGCGTAGCCGACCTGAAGCTGGCGCGCGCCGAATTGGTTCAGGCGCAGACCCAGAACACCCTGGCCGGCGCCCAGCTGCAGGCCTGGCGCACCGCCCTGGGTTTCGACAACGCCAACGCGCGCGCGCGGTGGATTATCGCCGATGCGGTGGGCCCGATCACGGTTCTGGCGGAAGCCGAAAGCGCCAAGACCGGCCTGGCCGCCGCCGAAGACCTCGACGACCGGGCCTTCGCGAAGCTGCAGATCACCGACCTGCCGGACCTGAAGGCGCGGTTGAAGGCGCTCACGCCGGCGCAGGCTCTGGGGCCCGCGCTGGAGCAGGCCGACGCCTCGCCGATCTGGGGCGCCTGCGCCCGCTCGTTGTTCTCAGAGTACGGCCTGAGCAAGACGGTGCAGATGGCGCCCGCCCAGGCGCCGACCTACAATGGCGTCGACCTGCACGCCGGCGAGGTGTGGCGCGTGCGCGTCTCCCTTCCTGACGGCTGGACCGACGACCGGCTCGTGCGCTTTCGGGGCGACGCCCTCAATCCCGCCGCGACCCTGCAACGCCGTTATTTCAAAACCAACGGGGAGAGCGATCCATGCGACGCCGTCCTGAACGCCAGCTGACCCGCGAGGACGGCTATACCCTGACCGAAATGTTGGTGGTGATCGGCATCATCTGCCTGATCGCGGCGGTGCTCACGCCGAATCTTCTCAACCAACTGGGGCGCTCCAAGGCGAAGGCCGCGCAATTACAATTGGATACGACGGCATCCTCGATAGAGTTGTTCAAATCCGACGTCGGGCGATATCCGACCCAGGCCGAGGGCCTGAAGGCGCTCGTCCAGGACCCGGACTCGCTGGCCGGCTGGACCGGCCCCTATCTCAAGGGCGCCCAATCGCTCAACGATCCGTGGAATGACCCGATCGTCTACACCCTGGCGGCTGATGGCCGGAGTTTCACCGTCCAGAGCCTCGGCGCGGACGGAAAGCCTGGCGGCACGGGCCTGAACGCCGATATCCGGGCGCCGGCCGCGCCATGACTCTGTCACCCGCCATATGGGTCGCGCTGGGCCTGTCGGGGCCCTGCCTCGGCAGTTTCGCGGCCACTGCGGCGCTGCGCCGGGCCGACGGCGGGCAGGCGATCGTCGGCCGGTCGCGGTGCGACAGCTGCGGCGTGGGTCTGCGGTACGCCGACACCGTGCCGGTGATCTCCTACCTGCGCCTGCGCGGGGCATGCGGGGCGTGCGGCGCCCGCATCGACGCGCGGCACGTCGCGGGCGAGATCGCCGGCGGCGTCATCGTCCTGTCGGCGTTCGCCGTGGCCGCTTCGCCGACGCGAGCCGTGCTGCTATCGGCCCTGGGGCTGACGCTCCTGGCCAGCGCCGTCCACGATCTGAAGACCAAGCGCCTGCCCGACGCCTTCACCTTGGCCCTGGCCGTCCTGGGCGCGGGCCTCGCCGTCTTGCGGTCGGCCCAGGACCTATGGGAGGGCATGATCGCCGGCGCGGTCGCCTTCGTGGGGCTTGAGGTCCTGCGGCGCGCGTTCATTCGCTTCCGGGGCAAGCCCGGCCTGGGCTTCGGCGACGTCAAGCTGCTGGCGGCGCTGGCCCTGTGGCTGGGTCTGCTGACCCCATGGGCCATGGCGGCCGCCTCGCTTGGGGGGCTGATCGCGGCGCTGATCCGGCCGCAAGCCGACGGACGCCTGGCGTTCGGACCTTGGATCGCGGCGGCGGCCTGGTGCGTGGGTCTGTCGAGGGAGGGCGGCTTATGGCCAAGCCCGGTTTGAGACTGGCGCCGACGTCGCTCGCAGACCGGCGGGCCAATCTGCTCAAGCGGTTGAAGAACGGCGGGCTGGTCGACGCCTCGGCGATCGCGCGGGCCGAGCTGATCTCGGCGCGGACCAACCAGCCGGTCGAACAGCTGCTCAATCAACTCGGCAGCCTGTCCGACGACGATCTGGTCCGGTGCTACGCCGATGTGACGGGTTGCGGAATCTGGGATCCGGCCAAGGCCCCGCTCGACCCCGATCCACAAGCGCTAGGCGTGACGATCGAGTTCCTGCGGCGCGCTCGGCTCGCGCCGGTGGCGGGGGGGCACGGCGCCCTGCTGTGCGCCGCGTGCGATCCGCTCGACGAGGAAGCGGTGTCCGGCCTGGTGTTCGCCACCGGCCGCAAGGTGACCCTTCTGGCGGCCCGACCGGCAGACTTCACGCGGGCGTTCGACCAGGCCTTCGCCCATCCCGTTCGGCCCGTCGTCAGCGCCGACGAGCGCCGGCTCGAGCGCGAGATCGACCAGGTCGCCGACAACTCCACCCTCGGCGCCGGCGCGCGCCTGGTGGCGGCGGCGTTCGAGGCGGCGGTGTCGCTGGGCGCCTCAGACATCCATTTCCGGCCCCGCCGCAACGACTTCTGCATCCGCCTGCGCATCGACGGGCGGCTATGCGATTTCCAGACTGTCTCGGCCGATCTGGCCGCGCCGGCGGTATCGCGAGTCAAGGTCATCGCCAACCTCGACCTGGGCGAGCGGCGGTTGCCGCAGGACGGACGCACCACCTTCGTCATTGCCGGCCGGCAGATCGACGTGCGCGTCGCGACCGCGCCGACGGTATTTGGCGAGTCCGCGGTCTTGCGAATTCTCGACCGCGCCAGCGTGCCGCTCGACCTGGACACCCTGGGCTTGGGCGCGCCGGTAGCCGCGGTGCTGAAGGCCGCCGCCAATACCTCGCACGGCATCTTCCTGGTGACCGGCCCCACCGGCAGCGGCAAGACCACTACGCTCTACGCCCTGCTGCAGATGTTCAAGGGCTCGGCCAAGAACGTGCTGAGCGTGGAGGATCCGGTCGAATTCCACTTCGAGCACGTGGCCCAGACCCAGGTCGCCCCGCAGTTGGGCCTCAGTTTTGCGCGGGTGCTGCGCTCCTTCCTGCGCCAGGATCCCGACGTGATCCTGGTCGGCGAAATCCGCGATCCGGAGACCGCGGCGGTGGCCGTGCAGGCGGCCATGACCGGCCACCTGGTGCTGGCTTCGGTCCACGCCAACGACGCCCTGGCCGTCCTGCCGCGCCTGCAGGACATGGGCGTGGAGCCCTATCAGCTGGCGGCCGGCTTCCGAGGCGCCGCCGCCCAGCGTCTGGTGCGTAAGCTTTGCCCCCTATGCCGCCAGCCCCGGGCGCCGTCCGAGTCCGAACTACACTTCGCTCACGACAACAGCCTAGAGGTTCCGCGGCAGGCCTATGAGGCCGTCGGCTGCGGCGCCTGCAATCACTCAGGGTTCAAGGGGCGCGTGGCGATCAGCGAAGGCTTCATGGCCGACGAGCAGATTCTGCGCGCGGTCGCCGACGGCCGGCCCCAGGCCGAGATCGCCGCCCTGGCGCATGCGGCCGGCCTGCGAAGCATGGCCGCCGATGGCTTTGACAAGCTGCGCGAGGGCCTGACCACCTTCGAGGAAGTGATGGCGGCGATCCATGGCTGACGGGGACCGCCTCTTTCACTACGTGGCGATCGAGAGCTCGGGTCGGCGCGTGCGCGGATCGATCCAGGCGCGCAGCGACGGCACGGCCTTTGACCGCCTCAAGGAGGAGGGCCTCTCGCCCATCCGCATCCGGGCGGCGGCCGGCGGCGCGGCTGCGCGCGCGGCGCGCGCTCCCCGCGGCATGTCCGATCGGCAGGCCGCCGAGTTGCTGTCGGACCTAGCGGCGCTTTTGGCCGCCGGCACCGACATGCGCACCGCCCTTGGCGTGCTGAGCGCGCGGACCACCGACGTGTCGGTGGGGTCGATGCTGCGCGCCATGACCCAGGATATCGGCGGTGGAGTTTCGGTCGAACAGGCGTTCGCGGCGCAGTTTTCACGCAACGGACCGTTCGTCGCGGCCCTGGTCGCGTCGGGCGACATGGCCGCGGGCATGGAGCGGGCGGCCGAGATGCTGCAGTCGCGCATCAAGCTGCGCGACCAGTTGATCACGGTGCTGAGCTATCCCGCCTTCGTGCTGGTCAGCACGATCATGGCCATGCTGGTCATTCTGTTGACCGTGGTTCCGTCCCTGGCGCCGTTGGTGGAGCAGGGCCATCCGCCACTGACCCTCGGCATATTGATCGCGATCAGCGACGCGCTGCGCTCCAACCTGGCGGCCCTGGCTGTTCTGGCTGCGATCCTGGCGGGGCTGCTGGTGCTTGGCGGCAAGTTCGGTGTGCTGGCGCGCCCCTACGAGCGTTGCCTGCTCGACGGCCCGGCGCGCAGGACGGTGGGCGGGCTGGTCTACGGCGGTTTCGCCGTGGCCCTGGGCACCATGCTCGCGGCCGGCGCGCCCATGAGCGAGGCGCTGCGGCTGTCGATCCGCTCGGTCCGCTCCAAGCTCGCGCGCGAAAGGCTCGACCTGGCGGCGCAAGCCGTGCGCCAGGGCCAGACCCTGTCCTCCGCGCTGCGGGCGGTCGAGAGCTTCCCCGATACCGTCACCCGCTTGGCGGCCGTCGGCGAGATCAGCGGCGCGCTGGGTCCGATGATCCTTCGCGCGGGCAAGATCGAGGAAGAGGCGGCGATCCGCCGCATGGAATCTGCTAGCCGCCTCCTCGGCCCAGCTCTGATCGTGGCGCTCGGCGCGGTGATCGGCCTGATGATGGGCGGCCTTCTGACCGGCGTGACCCAGCTCGGCCAGACGGCGATCCAGTAGGTAAGGCGGCGATGCGCTCGATTGAAAAGGCGGTGCTTGGCGTGGTGGCCCTGGGCGCGGCGGTGGCCGGCGGCATGGCGTTCACTCACTCGCACCGCGCCGCTGCTGGCCCGCAGGCGGACGCCTGGGCCTCCGCGCCCCCGCTCGCGGCGCCTCCAGGCGCGGCGCGCGCCGTCTTGGCGCGCCAGGCCGCCGCGTCTCAAGCCCCAGCGCCGGCATCGGCGGCGCAATTGATCCTGTCCGAATTCGACGCCCGCCAGAACGCGCCGGCCCGGCCGCTCGATCGCCTTGCGGTGCTGGCGTTCGCCAATCGATGTGCGCCGTCGGCGCCGGGCTCGGTGCTGGCCTCGATCGTCAAGGTCGAGAGCGGCTACAACCCGTTCCGGATTGGCGTCAATGGCCCGGCCCACCGCGTAGTCACACCGGCCTCGCAGGCGGAGGCGGAGGCGGTGGCGGCGCGGTTGATCGAGTCCGGCCAGAGCGTCGACCTGGGCTTAGCCCAGATCAACAGCCGCAACCTGTCCTGGCTGGGCCTGTCGCTGGCCGACGCCTTCGACCCGTGTGCCAATCTGGCGGCCGCGGCCAAGATCATCGATCAGGGGTTCAGCGCCGCGCTCAAGCGCAGTCCGCAAAACCGGCCGCTGCTCGAGACCGCCTTCTCGCTCTACAACACCGGCAATATCGAGGCGGGCCTGGTCAACGGCTATGTCGGCCGGATCGAGGCGGCGCGCCGCCAGCAGGTGAGGTTGGCCGACGCCCAGCCCTAAGGACGTCAAAACGTCTGGGACGGCCAGCGGGATGACCCCGCCGTTGACCGCGTCCTTCACATGCTGCGAAATCACCGCCGGGATTCAAAAGGCCGGCGAATGCGCGGCGCCGACCGGAGGAAACGTCGTTGAAGCTACGCCTGCTGCTCTCGCTCGCGGGCCTGATGGTCCTGTCGATCTCGGCCTCCGCCCAGCCGGCGCAGCCCGCGCCTTTCATGACCAATCCCAGTCCCA
>DATKPD010000077.1:0-11270 GCA_035524315.1 Caulobacteraceae bacterium | reverse complement strand
AGCGCGCGCGATATGAACCGCCAGCTTGGCGAGCGCGGCTTGCGCGGTTATAAGCCGGCGCCTTCCCATTCTCTCAAGAACAAACGGACCGCTCTCATGGCCGAACGCACCTTCTCGATCATCAAGCCCGACGCGACCCAGCGGAACCTGACCGGCAAGGTCAACGCCGTGATCGAGGATGCGGGCCTGCGCATCGTCGCCCAGCGCCGCATCCACATGAGCCGCGCCCAGGCCGAAAAGTTCTACGAGATTCACAAGGAACGGCCGTTCTTCGGCGAACTGGTCGACTTCATGATCTCCGCGCCGGTGGTGGTGCAGGTGCTGGAAGGCGACAACGCCGTGGCCCGCTACCGCGAAGTGATGGGCGCCACCAACCCGGCCAACGCCGCCGACGGCACCATCCGCAAGCTCTACGCTCTCTCGGTCGGCGAGAATTCGGTCCACGGCTCGGACAGCCAGGAAAACGCCGCCCTCGAAATCGCGCAGTTCTTCAGCGAGGACGAGATCGTCGGCTGATCAAGCTCAGCGACCGCGATATGCTAAGCGCGTCGGGTGCGAGCCCGGCGCGCTTTTGCGTTTAAGTCTATACGTTTCGCCACCGACCGCGCAGGCGCCGACGTCCGCGAGGGGACTGGCGTTCACAACTGACGGCAAAATGCCGCGAGCGTCTGAGGATAGAGCCGGTGCTCCTCCGCCAGCACTCGCGCGGCTAAGCGCTCCGCATCATCCCCCGCCAGCACCGGCACCCGCGCCTGGCCCAGCACTGGTCCCGCGTCGACCGCCTCGGTCACCAGATGAACGGTGCAGCCAGCCTCGGCGTCGCCGGCCTCCAGCGCCCGTTCGTGGGTGTGCAGGCCGGGGTAGAGTGGCAGCAGGCTGGGGTGGATATTGAGCATGCGCCCGCGCCAGGCGCCGACGAGGAAGGGCGTCAGCAGCCGCATGTAGCCAGCCAGGGCCACGACCTGAACCCCCGCCTCGCGCAACGCCGCGTCCAGGGCTCGCTCATGCGCCTCGCGGTCCTTGCCGAAATCTTTTGAGGGGATGGCGCGCGCTTCGACCCCCGTCGCCCGCGCGCTGTCCAAGCCCCCCGCGCTCGCCTTGTCTGACAGGACTAACACGATTTGCGCTGGATAATCAGGCGCCTGCGCAGCTTTGATCAGAGCTTCCATGTTCGAGCCGCGCCCCGAGATCAGCACGCCGACGCGCACCTTCGCGCTCATGCCGGGTTACTCACGCCAAGGCCAACTGACCGCACACGAACGCCGTTTCGCCGGCGTTGAGCAGGGCCGCCAGCACCGGTTCGGCGTCTTCGGGCGCCGCGATCAGCAAGAAGCCCACGCCGCAATTGAAGGTGCGGCGCATCTCGTGATCGGAAATTCCGCCAACCTCCTGCAGCCAGGCGAACACCGGCGGCAACGCCCATGCGTCCCAGTCGAAGCGCGCCTGCAGGCCCTTGGCGATGCATCGGGGCGGGTTCTCGATCAGGCCGCCGCCCGTGATGTGCGCGCCGCCCTTGATCAGGCCGGCCTTCATCAGCGGCAGCACCGACTTGATGTAGATGCGGGTCGGCGCCATCAACGCCTCGGCTAGGCTGACGCCGCGCTGGAACGGGGCGGGCGCATCCCACGCCAGTCCAGAGCGCTCCACCACGCGCCGGATCAGCGAATAGCCGTTTGAATGCGGCCCTGACGAGCCGACGCCGATCAGAAGATCTCCAGCTTGTTGCTTGTCCAAGAACGGTAAAACGGCTCCGCGTTCAACCGCCCCGACCGAAAAGCCGGCGAGGTCATAGTCGCCCTGGCCGTACATGCCGGGCATCTCGGCCGTCTCGCCGCCCACCAGCGCCGCCCCGGCCAGGGCGCAGCCCTGGGCGATGCCCGCCACCACGCGCCGGGCGGTGTCCACGTCCAACTTGCCGGTGGCGAAATAGTCGAGGAACAGCAGCGGCTCGGCGCCCTGGGCCAGAAGGTCGTTCACGCACATGGCCACCAGGTCGATGCCGACCGTGTCGTGGCGGCCCGAATCGATGGCGATTTTCAGCTTGGTGCCTACGCCGTCGGTGGTCGACACCAGCAACGGATCGGCGAAGCCCGCGGCCTTCAGGTCGAACAGCGCCCCGAATCCCCCCAGCGACGCATCCGCGCCCGGCCGGCGCGTGGCCTTGGCCAAGGGCTTGATCGCCTCCACAAGGGCCTCGCCCGCGTCGATATCCACGCCCGACTGGGCGTAGGTAAGGCCTCCAGCCAGGTCGGTTGGCCGTTCTGTCATGTCCGCTCCACGCACTCTTGCCGGTTTCGCGTGCATAAGCTCTTGCCTTACCGCGGCGCCGGCGGGCTATAGCTAGCCGATGACCTTGATCACCGCCACTGCAGACCTCGAAGCTTTTTGCGACCAACTGCGAAGCCAGCCGTTCGTCGCCGTCGACACCGAGTTCATGCGGGAAACCACCTATTGGCCCAAGCTGTGCCTGATCCAGGCGGCGTCGCCCGGGTGTGAAGCGGTGATCGATCCCCTGGCCGAGGGACTGGACCTCAAGCCCTTCCTCGACATCTTGGCCGACCGCAACATCGTCAAGGTGTTCCACGCCGCGCGCCAGGATCTGGAAATCTTTTCCAACCTGGGCGTGATGCCAGCGCCGCTGTTCGATAGCCAGATCGCGGCCATGGCGGCGGGCTTCGGCGAGCAGGTGGCCTATGACGCCCTGGTGCGCCAGATGCTCAAGGTCGAGCTCGACAAGTCCAGCCGCTTCACCGACTGGGCGCGCCGGCCCCTGACCGCCTCGCAGTTCGACTACGCCCTGGCCGACGTCACCTACCTGGCCAAGCTTTACCCCAAGCTGCGCGACCGCCTGGAGGCCGAGGGTCGCCTGGCGTGGGTTGCGGGCGAGATGCAGGCCCTGGGCGATCCGGCCAACTACGACGTCGATCCCGAGAACGCCTGGAAGCGGCTGAAGCCGCGCAAGCACGCGCCCAGGTACCTGGCCGTGTTCAAGTCGGTGGCCGCGTGGCGCGAACGTACAGCCCAGACCCGCGACCAGCCGCGCGGGCGTGTGCTCAAGGACGAGGCGATCGACGAGATCGCCACCCAGGCCCCGACCGACGCCGACGCCCTCAACCGCCTGCGCTCGGTGCCCAAGGGCTTCTCCGGCTCGCGCTTCGGGCCCGAACTGATCGAGGCGGTCAAGGCCGCGCTGGATGCGCCTGACGATTACGCCCCGGTGCTGGACAAACCCAAATCCACCGGCGGCCCGCCCAATGGCGCGGTGGTCGAACTGCTCAAGGTGCTGCTCAAGGCCCGCGCCGAAGACGCCGGCGTCGCCTCTAAGCTGATCGCCACCGTCGCTGACCTGGAAAAGATCGCCAGCGACGACAACGCCGACACCGCCGCCCTCCAGGGCTGGCGCCTTCAGGCCTTCGGCGAGGACGCCCTCAAGCTCAAGCGCGGCGAGATCGCGCTGGTGTTCGACGGCGGGCGCGTGCGGGCGGTGGAGGTGCGGCGGGCGGCGAAGGGGTAGGAGCGGAGGACGCCTCACCCCATCGGGTACAGGATCTCCTTGGACACCCGGTCGATCGCGCTCATCACCTCAGCGCTCAGCGTCACCTCTGCGGCGGCGAAGATGTCGTTCACGTGCGCTTCTTCGGTCACGCCCACGATGGTTGAGGCTACGAAATCGTGCTGCTTGCTCCAGGCCACCGCCAGGGTGGTCAAGGACAGGCCGGCCTTGTGGGCGATGGCGGCGAACCGCTCGGTCGAGGCCAGGCTCTTGTCGTTGACGAAGCGCTTGGCCATGGTCTCCTGGCGCGTGCCGGTCATGGTCAGATAGGTCGACCAGCGCGCGCCCTTCGGCCGGGCGCCGTTCTGGTACTTGCCGGTGAGCACCCCGCCCGCCAGGGGCGAGTAGGGGATCAGGCTGACGCCTTCCTGTCGGCAAGCCTGGGCCAGTTCGTCCTCGAACCGGCGATTATTCAGGCTGAAGTTGTTCTGGATCGTCTCGAACCGGGCCGTACCCTCGCGCTCGGCCACGGCGAGCGACTTGGTCAGGCCCCAGGTCGTCTCGTTGCTGCAACCGATGATGCGCACCTTGCCCGCTTGCACCAGATCGTCGAGCGCCCGCAACTGCTCCTCATAACCAAAGCCGTGGTCGGGCCAGTGGGTCTGGTAGAGATCGACGTAGTCGGTCTGCAGGCGCTTCAGGCTGGCCTCGAGCGCGCGCACGATGTTGTGGCGGTCCAGAGCGGTCATGCCCGCGCGCTGCGAGCCGCGGATCCAGCCGTGGCTCGGGCCGCAGACCTTTGTCGCCAGGATGATCGCGTCGCGGTTGCGGGTCTTTAGCCAGCGGCCGATGAATTCCTCGGTGCGACCAGCGTAGCTGTCGTCCGGCGGCACCGGATAGTTCTCGGCCGTGTCATAGAAATTGATGCCGAACTCAAGGCAACGGTCCAGGATGCGATGGCTGGTCGCCTCGTCGGTCTGCACGCCGAAGGTCATAGTGCCCATGCAGATGTCGGACACCGCGATGGCGCTGCGGCCCAGACGTTTGCTTTTCATCGGAAAATCCTCGGAAATTTAAGGATCAGCTGGCGGCGCGGGCGCCGTCGGCGGAAAGTTTGACGTCGCGGTCCAGCAGGCTCGCCAGGGTGGCGGCCCGGCGCGCCGTCAGTTCGCCCAGCAGCAGGTCGGCTGCCTCGGGCGCGGCGCTGACCCACACACTGGCGGGCTCCAGCGACAGGGCGGCCTTGGACAGAAGGATCGGACTGCGGCCCGACAGATCGCAGCCCAGGCGCATGGCCGCGCCGACCGCCCGGGCGCGTTGTTGGCGCTCGGGGCTGAGCAGGCGGCTCATGATACGCGGCTCGGGCAGGTTGGCTGATGCAGTGTGGCGGGCGAACAGCGCCAGGGCCAGAAAGGCGCGCTCGGCATGGTCCAGACCGGCCACCGGCGCCCGCAGCACCTGTTCGAACACAAGGTCCGCCCGATGGTCAGGGTGCAGGCGCGAGCCCAGGTCGGCCAAGCGGCAGGCGGCTGCGGCCAGGGTCGCGTCGCGGCCCGGCCGGAACACCGGGGGCAGGCTGGCCAGGGCCGGCCTCAGCCAAACGTCCAGCGCCTGCCCCAGGTCCTCGGCGATCTCCTGGCGCGCGCCCAGCGCCGCGCACCCTTCGATCAGGGGATCGCGCGCCTTGAGCTCGTCGGACATGGCGTCGAACACCAGCCCCTCGCGCAGTCCGTAGGCCGACACGCACACCCGCTCGATGTCCAGCCGCTCGATCAGGCTTTCCATCACCACCGCCGCGAACGGCAGGGCCTCTATGCGTTTCTTGGACAGGCCCTCGATGCGCTCGAGCGAGCTGCGCGACTGGCGCGCGGCGAAGCGGCAGGCGTCGAGCGCCTCGCCGGCGCTGATCTCGTACTGCTGCAGGATCTCCAGCGGATAGTCAGCCATGCGCATGTGCAGCAGGGCCAGGGCGCGCCAGGCGCCGCCGACGGCGTAGAAGGTCGGGGCGGAAAAGCCGTCGAGCCGGGCCAGGCGCCGCGCGGCTTCCTTGTGCACGGCGGCGGCGTCGAATCCCCGGCCCAGGCCCAGGGCGAAGGGGCCGAGCGGCAAGGTGATGCCCACGCCCGGCCGCCCCTCGTCGAGACGCACCAGTTCAAGGCTCGATCCGCCCAGGTCCCCGGCCACGCCGTGAGCGTCGGGGACGCCTGACAGCACGCCCATGGCCGCGCCGCGCGCCTCGTCCTCGCCGGCCAGGACCTTCAGGTCGAAGCCTGTCTCGATCCGGGCGCGGGCGACGAAGGCCGCTCCCTCGGGGGCGTCGCGCACCGCGGCTGTGGCGGCGGCGTAGACAGCGGCGGGCTTGACCGCGTCGAGCACGGCGCGGAACCGGCGCAGGGCGGCCAGGGCTTGATCGACTCCGGTCTGCGACAGGCCGCGACCCTTGCCGGCGTCGCGACCGAGGCCCGCCAGCAATTTCTCATTGAATACGGTCCAGATCGCGCGACCTTCGACCCGGAAGATCACCAGGCGCACCGAATTGGAGCCGACGTCCAGAACGGCGGCGTCAAACGGGGGCTCGACACGCCAGGGCCGCAAATGGCGAATGCCCTGTTCGACGGCCATCACGCGGTCATCTCCGGAGGTCACGGGTCGCTTTTAACCGCTTCGCGTGGGGAAGCGAACCCAAAGGGCTCGCCAGATTGGATCAATCGTCGGAACTGACCGGCTCGAAGGCGCGGGGCAGGTCGTGCGCGCGGTGGCCACGGCCCGACAGGCTGGGATTGGTCATGAAATACTGGTGGGCGGAGAAGGCCGCCGCGCTGCGCCAGTGGGGATGACGCTGATAGGACCCGTCTGGATCCAGCCGCCACGACTGGGCCTCATCCTTCAGATTGGCCACCATGATCTGCGCCAGCACCTGCTGGTGCACGGTGGGGTTCTCGACCGGCACCAGCGACTCCACCCGCCGATCGAGGTTGCGCGGCATCCAGTCGGCCGAGGAGATGTACACGCGCGACTGCGGTCCCGGCATCTGGCCGCCGTTGGCGAAGGCGATAATGCGGGCGTGCTCCAGGAACCGGCCGACGATGCTCTTGACCCTGATGTTGTCCGACAGGCCCGGCACGCCCGGGCGCAGGCAGCAGATGCCGCGGATCACAAGATCGATCTGCACGCCGGCCTGGCTGGCCCGGTACAGCGCGTCGATCACCACCGGATCGACCAGGGCGTTGAGCTTAGCCCAGATCGCCGCGGGCTTGCCGGCCTTGGCGTTCTCGATCTCGGCGCTTATCAGGTGCAGCAGGTCCGCCTTGAGCGTGATCGGCGAGAACGACAGCTTTTCCAGGCGCTCGGGCCGGGCGTAGCCGGTGATGAAGTTGAACAGCCGGCCGCAGTCGCGGCCCAGCGCCGGATCGCAGGTGAACAGCGACAGGTCGGTGTAGATCTTGGCCGTGATCGGGTGATAGTTGCCCGTGCCGAAGTGGCAGTAGGTGCGCAGGCCGTCGCCCTCACGCCGCACCACCAGCGACAGCTTGGCGTGGGTCTTGTACTCCACGAAACCGAATACGACGTGCACGCCGGCCCGCTCCAGGTCGCGCGCCCATTTCAGATTGTTGGCCTCGTCAAAACGAGCCTTGATCTCGACCAGGGCGGTGACGTTCTTGCCGTTGTCGGCCGCTTCGATCAGGGCGGCGACAATCGGGCTGTCCTTGGACGTGCGATAGAGCGTCTGCTTGACTGCAACCACATTGGGATCGCGCGCCGCCTGACGGAGGAATTGCACCACCACGTCAAAGCTCTCGAACGGATGGTGGACCAGGATGTCCTTCTCGCGAATAGCGGCGAAACAATCCCCGCCGTGATCGCGGATGCGCTCGGGAAAGCGCGGCTCGAACGGCTTGAATTTCAATTCCGGACGGTCGGCCGGGATCAGCTCGGACAGTTGCGCCATGCCCAGCAGACCGTCGACCAGGATCACGTCCTGCGGTTCGGCGTGCAGGCTGTGCAGAATGAAGTCGCGCAACTCGGCCGGCATGGCGGCCTCGATCTTGATGCGCACTACCGACCCTAGGCGCCGCTGCTTGAGCAATTGCTCGAATTCGCGCACCAGATCTTCGGCTTCCTCTTCCATTTCCACGTCGCTGTCGCGCAGCAGACGGAACACCCCCTTCATCTCGACCTCGCAGCCGGGGAACAGGTGATCCAGGAACAGCGACAGCAGGCCTTCCAGGGCGATGAAGCGCCGTTCCGGCTTGGCCCGGCTTCGCCGACCATCACGCGGCAGCTCCCAGAAGCGCGCGACCTGGGTGGGCACCGGCGTGAGGGCGTAGAACGACTTGCCATCGCCCAGGCGTTTGAGCTTGAGCGCGATGCAGAACGCCAGATTGGGAATGAAGGGGAAGGGGTGGGCCGGATCGATCGCCAGAGGCGTCAGGATCGGGAACAGCTGGCTGAGGAACACCTCTTGCAGCCAGGCGCGCTCGGCCCGGGTCGCATCCGACGGATCGATCACGCGCAGACCCGCGCCGGCCAGTTCGGCTCTCAGCTTGCGCCACTGGCGTTGCTGGGCCCCGACCAACTGGGCCGCGCCGGCATTGACCCGCTCGAGTTGTTCGGCCGGCGTCAGGCCGTCCTGGCTGACAACGCGCACGCCCTCGCGCACCTGGCCCTTCAGCCCGGCCACGCGCACCATGTAGAACTCGTCCAGGTTGTTGCCTGAGATCGACAGGAAGCGCAGGCGTTCCAGCAGAGGGTGGCGCGGGTTCTCCGCCTCTTCCAGCACGCGCTCATTGAAATTGAGCCACGACACTTCCCGGTTGAAGAAGCGCTTGGGCGAGCTCATCAGCGCCGGCTCGATCTCGGCGTGCGGCACGGCTGCGGCGGCGGCTTCGGAGAAGCGGACGGCGGTTTCGGTCAGGTCGTCGGCGGGCGCGGTCATATCCAGATCAGTCTAGCCTATTATGACCTGACAAGTCGTCAATCGAGCACGCCCAGCGTCGGCGGCTCCGATTCTAGAATTTGCCTGGCCAGGGTGCGGGAAATCGGCCGCCCTTCGGCGTCGGCCGTCTCATCCAGCCGGATCACGATCTCGCGCGCCTTGGCCGCGGAGCGTTCTATACGCCGTAAAAGATACGGAATTACGTCATCAGTGGGGCGAATATTCCGTTCACGGAAGAATTTTTTCAACAGCGTCTCGAGGATGGCGTCGTCTGGGTGTTCGATCTCGGCCACCGGCAATGCGTTCAGGCGCGAACGCAGGTCTGCCAGGGCGGTGGGCCAGGCGGTGGGCGCTGTGCGGGCGGTGAGCAGTAGCCCGCCCCCCGGCTCGGCGGCCATGTTGATCAGGTGAAACAGGCTCTCCTCGCGGTCGGCCAGATTGCGGTCGGCGTCTTCATAGAGCACCGGGCCGCCGGCCAGCGCGCGCAAGTCTATCGGACCTTGCGCCGGCACGATCCGGGCCTTGACGGCCTGCGCCCAGATGTACGCCATGTGGCTTTTGCCGACACCCTCATCGCCGACAAGCGTAAGCACCCCCCCGTGCCAGCGCGGCCAGGAATCCAGCGCCGCCAAAGCTTCACTGTTGGAGGGAGAAACCGCCAAATCCTTACGGGCAAAGGATTCCCGACGTTCCAGTTCTAAGCGTAATTGGCGGTTCAATACGGCCCACCTGGCGACTCTGACGCCTGTAGTTTACCAAGCCGCGGGGCGAGCGTCGATCAACCTTAGCGCGCTCTGTCAATCTTCGCGGTGTTTGAGCGGCAGCAGAGCGATCAGGCTCAAAAGACCGGCGGCCCCGACATAGTAGCCGACGAACCGTAGTCCGCCCGACTTGGCCAGCGACTGGGCGATGAACGGGGTCAGGCCGCCGCCGATGATGCCGCCCAGGTTGAACGCCATCGAAGCGCCGGTATAGCGCACCCGAGCCGGGAACAGCGACGGCAGGAAGGCGCCGAGCGGGCCATAGGTGAATCCCATCACGAACATGGCCATGGCCAGGAACGCCCACAGGGTCAGGAGCGAGCCCGATCCCATCATCGGCCCCAGCAGCAGGGCGATCGGCAAGGTCAGGACGCACGCCCCGATCAGCACCCTGCGCGCGTCCAGGGCGTCGGCCCAGCAGGCCGAGATCACCACGCCCAGCGCCATGAAGCCGATGGCGCCGAGCTGCACGCCCAGGAAGGTGGCGTAGGGATAGTGCAGCGTCCCGACGCCATAACCCAGCGCGAACGCCGTAATCACATAATAGATCGCGAACACCGACACGGCGGCGAACACGCCGGCTACCACCCGCAGCGAATGGCGCTTTAGAAGCTCGGCCAGGGGCACGTGCGAGGGGGCGTTTTCGCGCAAGGCTCTGGCGAACGCCGGCGTCTCGGTCAATTTTAGCCGCACCCACAGGCCGATCATCACCAAGGCCGCAGAAGCGATGAACGGCAGCCGCCACCCCCAGTCCTTGAACTGTTCCTTGGTCAGAACTAGGTTGAGCAGCAGAAAGAGGCCGTTGGCGACCACATAGCCGACCGGGGCGCCAAGCTGGGGAAACATGCCGTAGCGCGCCTTGAAGCCCGGCGGCGCGTTCTCGACCGCCAACAGGGCGGCGCCGCCCCATTCGCCGCCCAGTCCGAACCCCTGGCCGAACCGCAGCAGGCACAGCATCAGCGGCGCCAGCCAACCCGCCAGGGCGTAGGTCGGCAAAAAGCCGATGGCTGTGGTCGATCCGCCCATCAACAGCAACGAGGCCACCAGGGTGGACTTGCGTCCGATCCGGTCGCCGAAATGGCCGAACACCCAGCCGCCCAGCGGCCGCGCGACGAAGGCCAGGGAGAAGGTGGCGTAGGCGCTCAGCAGTTGGGCGTTCGGATCGGCGGCGGGAAAGAACAGCGGACCCAGCACCAGCGAGGCGGCGGTGGCGTAGACGTAGAAGTCGTAGAACTCCACCGCCGTGCCGACCAGGCTGGCGAACAGCACGCGCCGAGTCGAGGGGCCCGCCGCGCCCAAGGTCATGTCGTTCATGCCCGCTCCCAAAAATCGAGCGGCGATAGGAACGGGCGTCGGGCCGCCGGTCAAGCGCGGGGCGCGGCTAACTCGTCGGGCCGGCCCAGCCTGGCAGGTAGCTGCCGGCCTTGCTCTTGGCCAGGACCAGGGCCTTTTTCAGGGCCGCGGCGAAGTCTTCGTCGATCAGCTTGGCCTTGATCCGGCCGCGCAGGAAATCGGCCCAGATGAACTCGCTGAACGGGGTTGTGTCCTTGGCGAAGCCGCCCGCGCGCCGAAGCTCGCCGGCCAGGCTGCGGTACGGATCGTCGGTCATCTTGGTGACGGCCTGCGGAATGTCGGCGAAGGCCTGGCGTTCGCCTCGCGCGTCATAGGGATGGCACCAGCCCCTATTGTCCAGGTAGACCCAGAACGACCGCTTGGAGAGGCTACTCAGGTCGTCGATCACATTCACCAGAATGTGGCCCACCCCTTCCTCATGCAGCGCCCGGCACAGATGGTGGTGGTCGAGGATGTAGTGCCGGTCCTTGGGGCCGAGGATCACCGGGATCATGTGGGACCCCAGGTACTCCGCCGCTTTCTCGCCGTCCGGGGCGGCCGCGAGGCGCTCGCGCCAAACCCGGCGCTTCTCCGCCACCTCACGGTAGCCCACGGTGATCTGGGTCGGCCGCAGGTCGCCGATCGGCACGGGCTTGAGCAGGGGCTCGCGGATCGAAAAAGACATGACGTATCCTTGATTGCGCGCCTGAGACCCGGCGTTCGGCCCAGCTTAGGCGCGCGGCCCCGG
>DATKPD010000076.1:0-23927 GCA_035524315.1 Caulobacteraceae bacterium | reverse complement strand
CTTCTCGCTCAAAGGCGCCAGCGCGCAGGACCGGGCGCGGGCGATCGGCTGCCTGACCCAGGCCGTCTATTACGAGGCAGGTTTCGAACCGCTGGAGGGCGCCCAGGCGGTGGCCCAGGTGGTGATCAACCGCGTGCGACACCCGGCCTTTCCCAAGACCGTATGCGGCGTGGTGTTCGAGGGCTCCAGCCTGAAGACCGGCTGCCAGTTCAGCTTCACCTGCGACGGGTCTTTGGCGCGGCCGCCGGCCGCCGCGGCGTGGAAGCGGGCCCAGGACGTCGCTCAGCGCGCGCTTGATGGGTTCGTCCTGACCCAAGTCGGCGGCGCGACGCACTATCATACCCAGTGGGTCGTGCCCTACTGGGCGCCAACCTTGGCCAAGGTCGACCAGATCGGCGCGCACATCTTCTATCGCTGGCCCGGCGACTGGGGTTTGCCGGCGGCGTTCCACGGCCGCTATGCCGGCGGCGAGGTCCCGGGTGCGGATGTGGGCGGCGATCCCCTCGCCGCGTTCGGCGCTCCGGAGCTGGCCGCTCAGGCCGACAAGGCCCGCATGGCCGCCTTGCTCGACGAGGCGCCGCTGGCCGCGACGCCAAAGCCCGTCGCCCTCGCCGTGGCGGAAACGCCCGCGCCGCAGGCGGCGGCGGTCGCGCAGACCCTGTCGGCGCCGATCATCCAGGACGCACCGGCCGACTTCACCCTGCAGACCCAGGGCCTGGAATCGCGCGGCCGAGTGGCCTTCTCCAGCCTGCACTGAAACCGGCGCGTCCACCGCCCCGGGGAAGGCGCGGCGGCCAGCGTTGGCGCTGTCGCGCCAAGCGCTGACCGCCCGCGGTTCATCGTTACATCTTGGCGAGCAGTTCCTGCAGCTTGGCCAGCGATTGGTGGCGGGCGATGATATTGGCCGGGTTCGGGTCCCGCGGCTCCTCGCCCAGGCGCACGAACATGTGGTCCGAGCCGGGATACTGGTACTGCTCGTAGGGCTTGCCCAACTGCGCCATGGCCGCTTTGGTCGCCTCGAGCGAGCGGGTCACGCGCGCGTCGTGCTCAGCGTAAAAGCCATAGACCGGGGCGGTGATCCCCGCCAGGGCCGCGGCCGGCGGCGCGGCGTCATAGAAGACGTAGACCGCGCTCAGGTCCTTGCGCTGGGTGGCCAGCCAGAAGATGCGGCCGCCGCCCCAAGCGAAGCCGATGGCGCCCAGCTTGCCGTTGAACTGCGGCAGGCTCTTGGCGTAGTCGCACCAGGCGTTGAGGTCGGAGGTCATCGGCGGCTCGTTGGCCGGCAGCTTGCTATGGGCCGCGAATACGCTGTGCAAGTCGGTGAAGGAATCGCGGTCGCCGCCGTTCGGGCCCAGGCCCGACAGCATATCGGCCACCACCACGATGTAGCCCATGGCCGCGATCTCGTCGGCCATGTCCTTGGCCCAATTGTTCAGGCCCTGGTCCTCGGCCACCATCACCAGCGCCGGCGCCTTCTGAATATTGGCGTTGGGATAGACCACGAAACCCGCCAGGCGCTTGGCCCCATTGTGGATGTGCACCATCTCGTGACGTCGCGGCGAAGCGTTCAGCTTCGTCACCCGCCAATCGTCCGGACCGAGCGCCACCTGGGCGGCGACAATGCCTGCCAAAGGATCGCGCGGGGGCGCGCCGGGGGCCGCGGGCGCGGCGTTCTGGGCCAGGGCCTGCTGGGCGACGAGGCTAGACGCCGCGCCGACAAGGGTGAGGGCGAGGGCCGAGCGGCGCGTGGGCTGAGCTTGGTCGCTGGAATTCATTTTAACGGTCCCGTTTTTCATTGAACTTAGGCTGGGTGGACGCAGGCGACGCCATTGCGGTCCGAATGTTTCCTTCCCCGACGTCGCGAAGACGAACGCTCCACTTTTAGCGTCGGGCGTCCGCTGCGGAAACGTTTACCACCCAGCGCCGACTTGGGAAACGCTCAGAAATTCGCGCCCAGGCCCCAGGCGAGCCGGGCCTGGTCGATCCGCGCCAGCTTGCGCTCGAACAGGCTCCAGTCGTCGTCGGCGTCGATCCGCGCCCAGATCGCCTCGATCTCGTCGTACAGCAGTTCCTCTGGTTCGGCGGCTTGGAAATAGGGCAGATCGAGCCGTTCGGGCGCCGCCGCTTCATAGGCGGCGAGCCGATCGCGGAAGGCCCGCGCCGCAGGACCGCCGTAGGCGCCCGCGCGCGGACCCCGCCCGGCCCTGGCCTCGGAGATGGATCCGCCGAACCAGTCGAAGAAAAATGGCTCCCACCGAGCCGGTTCGCCCGCCTCGGCGATGGCTTCGAACGTCGCGCCCGCCAAGGCTTGATCCTGTTCTGCGGAGCGCGGCTTGACGCCAAGGCGCGCGATCACGGCCTCAGTCAAAGCCCGGCTATAGGCCTCGCCAAAGCCCTCAAGCGCCTCGACCAGCGGCTCGCGCGGGCATCCCGTCGCGGCCAGAGCGGCGCCCAGTTGCTGCAGGTTCCAGAACACCGCCTCGGGCTGACGGCCGAAGCAATAGAGGCCCGTCTCGTCGAAATAGGCGGCCGTGAACGACGGGTCGTTACGCGGCAGGAACCGGTAGGGCCCATAGTCGAAGCTCTCGCCGGTGATGTTCATGTTGTCGGTGTTGAGCACGCCATGGACGAAGCCCGCGGCCATCCAGCGCGCGGTCAGATGGGCGCAGCGTTCCGTCACCGCGCGCAGCAGCGCCGCGGCGCTCCGGTCGGGCTCGATGGGCCAAAGCGCGGGAAAATAGGTCTGAAGCCCATGGTCGATCAGCGCCTGCACCAAATCGGGCCGGCCAAGATAGGCGTGCCGCTGAAATGTGCCGAAGCGGATATGGCTGTGCGACAGGCGGGTGAGGACCGCGGCGCGCGTGGGGCTGGGCTCGTCGTGGCGCTCAAGGGCCTCGCCGGTCTCGAACAGGGCCAAGGCGCGGGAGGTCGGCACGCCCAACGCCTCGAGCATGGCCGAGGCGAGCGCTTCGCGAACGCCGCCCTTGAGCGTCAGCCGGCCGTCGCCAAAGCGCGAATAGGGCGTCTGGCCCGAGCCCTTGGTCCCCAGGTCGAGCAGGCGCCCAGCCCCGTCGCGCATCTGGGCGAACAGGAAGCCTCGCCCGTCGCCCAGGTTGGGATTGTAGGTCCGGAACTGGTGACCGTGATAGCGCATGGCCAGGGGCTCGGGCTGATTGCCCGGCAGGGGCTCGAACCGGGCGAAGGCGGCGGTCCATTCCTCGTCCGACAATGTGTCCAGACCGACCGCCTCGGCGGCGCGGGCGTTGCGCAGGCGAAGGACGTGCGTTGGAAACCGCGCCGCCCGCACCGGATCGGCGAATTCCTGACCAAGGGCCTCGAAGCGCGGGTCGGGGCGGTAGCGATCGGATGGGGGCATGGGCTCCTGGGCGCCTGTTGCTCGTGACCGGGGCGCACAACGCATGTTAGGGCGAAAAGGCGTCCCGGTTCACCGCCGAAAGAGTCCATGCGCCGACTGACCTTGGAGTTTCTCAAAACCGAAGCCGGCTCGGGCCTCGTGCTGGGCGCGGCGGCGATCCTGGCGTTGATCTGCGCCAACTCGAGCTTGGCCTGGGCCTATTTCGGCCTGATCCGCGCCCCCTTCACCATCCAGATCGGTTCGTTCCGACAGACCGCTTCGACGCTCGACTGGGTCAAGGATGGCCTGATGGCGGTGTTCTTCCTGGTGGTCGGACTGGAATTGAAGTTCGAGACCCTCAAGGGGGAGTTGGCCAATCCCCGACGCCTGGCCGTGCCGATCCTGGCGGCCCTGGCCGGCATGGTGGTTCCAGCCCTGGTCTATCTGGCGGTCATCAACGGCGCGGCGCGCGTGCCGGGAGCCTGGGCCACGCCCACCGCGACCGACATCGCCTTCGCCCTGGCGGCGCTCGCCGCCGCCTCCAAGCGTCTGCCGGGGTCGCTGCGCGTTTTCCTGCTGACCCTGGCCATGGTCGATGACATGGGGGCGGTCGGCTTGATCGGCGTGCTGTTCAGCCACGGCCTGCATCTGGCGCCGGCGCTGGGCGCCGCCGTCACCCTCGCGGCGCTGGCGGGTCTCGGCCGCTGGAAGCAGGCGCCGACCTTCGCCTATGTGTTCGGCTTCCTCTTGGCGTGGGCCTTCACCATCAAGTCCGGCGTCCCGACCTCCGCCGTCGCATTCCTGGCGGCGCTGACCGTGCCGCTTGGTCCGCGCCGCCGCGCGCAGGATGGCATGTTGCAGCAGATGATGCAGAGCCTGCATCCCTATGTCGCCTTTCTGATCCTGCCCCTGTTCGCCTTCACCGCCGCCGGGTTCTCGTTCAGGGGGCTGTCGGTCGCGAGCCTGACCCGGCCCGTGTTCCTGGGCGTGTTTCTGGGGCTGTTCCTCGGCAAGCAGATCGGGGTGTTCCTCGCGGCCTTCGCGGCGGCGGTGTTGAAGCTCGGCCGCAAGCCGACCGGCGCCACCTGGGTCGAGATGTACGGCGTTTCGCTGCTGTGCGGAATCGGCTTCACCATGAGCCTGTTCATCGGCGCCCTGGCCTTTCCGGCTGCCGACCCTCAAACCCAGGCCGACGTGCGGCTGGGTGTGGCCGCTGCCTCCGTCCTGTCCGGGTTGCTGGGCATGGCAGTGCTGCGCTGGGCTGGCGGGCGGCGCACGCGCGCCGCCGGCGCCTGACGGCGCGCATAACTTGACCTCCGCCCTCGCGGCGGTTCCATTGCCGGGTCGGAGGCTCGTGATGCCAACCCAGCTTGCCAGCGCCATCCTGGCCGCGCGAACCTCCTCGCGCGCGGTGAGCCCGCTTGGCTCCTTGCGCGGTCGCCTGCTCCTGGTCACCGCTGTTCTGGTGGCGACGGCGGTTCTGGTCGCGTGGGGCGTGGTGCACGACGCAGCCCAGCGCCGCCGGGCGACCACCGAGCAGCAGCTGGCGGCGACGGCCCGCGCCCTCTCGCTCGCGGTGGACGGCGAGATCCTCCAGCGCCAAGCGGTCCTGCGCACCCTGGCCGCCTCTCCCGCGCTGCAGGCGGGCGACATCGCCGCCTTCGCCCGCCAGGCTGACGCCAGCCCCACGGGCGCAGACTCATGGATCGTCCTGCGGGACCCGGCGGGTCATGTCCTGATCGACACATCCCATCCGCCGCCGACAGTCCACCCGCCGAGCGATCCCGCCTTTCACGCCCGGCGCTGGGCCGATCTGGTCCAGCGCAAGGATCGCATCAGCGGCCTCATGCTCGGCCGCGGGCATTACCTCGTGCACATGGAGCATCTGGTCGAGACGAACGGCCGTCCCGCCTACGAGTTGAGCATGGTGATGCAGACCGGGGCCCTGCAAGGCCTGTTCGCGCGCCAGGGGCTGCCGCCACGCTGGTACGGGGGGATCGTGGACGCCGACGGCGTGATGCTCGCCCGCAACAAGGACGCCGCCCGCTGGGTCGGCGTGCCCGCGCCCAGCGCGACGATCGCCCGGATGCGCTCCGCGATGGCCGGCGTCTACGAGGCCCAGGCCCGCGACGGCACCCAGACCCTGGCGGCCTTCAGCCGGTCCAGTCAGACGGGCTGGAGCGTGATGGTGGCCTTGCCGCTCACCGACGCCGTGGACGACCTGTTCAGTTCGAGCAAATGGCTGCTGCTCGGCGGCGCCGGCCTTCTGATCGCGGGGGGCGGCCTCGCCTTATGGCTGGTGCGGGGCGTGGCCATCGCGGTGCGCGGCCTTGAAAGCTATGCCAACGACCTGGGCGCCGGGCAGGCCGGACCGCCCCAACCCACCGGCCTGCGCGAGACCGATTTCATCGCCGCCGCCCTGGGCGCCGCCTCCGACCGGCTGCGCGCGCGCGAAGCGGAGATGCTGCGTATCCACGAAACCCTTGAGGCGCGCGTGCATGAAGCCTCCGCCCAACTGGTGCAGTCACAAAAGATCGAGGCCATCGGGCGGTTGACGGGCGGCGTGGCGCACGACTTCAACAACCTGCTCACGGCGGTGATCGGCAATCTTGAACTGCTGCGCCGCAAGATCACCGACGAGCGGCTTTTGCACTTTGTCGACAACGCCCGCGGCGCGGCGGACCGGGGCGCGAAACTCACGGCCCAGCTGCTGGCTTTCGCGCGAAAGCAGACCCTGACGCGCGAGCCGATCGATGTGAACGCCCTGATCGTCGATATGAACGAGTTGCTGGGCAGTTCCCTCGGCAGCGCGCACGAGCTTCAGGTTCGGCTGGACCCTGTTCGGCCCACCGCCATGGCCGACAAGACTCAGCTGGAGATGATTCTCCTCAATCTGGTGATCAACGCCCGCGACGCCTTGCCCGACCGGGGGCTCATTCTGATCACCACCGGCCTGGAGCAGGTCGATACGCCCCCCGCGCGGCCCGAAAATCCGCCGCCCGGCCAGTTCGTCCGGGTGACCGTGTCTGACAATGGGATGGGCATAGCGCCAGACGTGATGGAGCGGGTGTTCGAACCCTTTTTCACCACCAAGCCGGTGGGCAAGGGCTCCGGCCTGGGACTGCCCCAGGCGCTGGGCGTGTCGCAACAACTGGGCGGCGGGTTGAAGATCGAGTCCGACGTGGGCCTCGGCACCCATGTGCACATCTACCTGCCTGTCGCCCCTCCGGCGCCGTCGAAGGGGGCGAGCAAATCCGCCAGCCGGGCGGCGGCGCGCTAGGTGATCGGGGCGCCTCGATCGCCCGGCCAGCCCAGACCCGCCGCAATGCGGCTGAGCGTGTCGGAGGTGGTTCCCGCGGGCGGATGGGCGGGATCGAACCAGTCCACGCGCAGGATTTCGCCGTCCGAGGCGCGCACGCACGGCGCCCAGCGATCGATGCGATAGAGCAGCACATGGTCGCCGCGAAAGCGAGACTCGTCATTATCCACGCGGATCAGTCGCGCGGGCCCGATCGGCGCGACGCCCGCCTCCTCGGCCAGTTCGCGCCGCAAGGCGACCTCGCAGCTTTCGCCCCGCTCCACTCCGCCGCCGGGCAGGTGCCAGCCAGGCGTATAGCTATGTTCGACCAGCAGGACCCAGCCGCGCTCATCGGTCACCAGGCCGCGCACGCCCAGAGTCATGGCGCGCGTCAGCCGAAAGCCGAGGCGTATCGCCGGGCGCAGCACGGGTTCGAGACGCAGGCGCCAGTTCATGGCCCCCTATACGACGCCCGCCTCGGATTTACAGGCGCCTTGCGAACCCGCCCCCGGCGCGATAGAGCCGAAGGATCGCTGGAGCGCTTGTCATGACCGCCATCCTCGCCATCCTGATTTTCGTCGTCTTCATCGGCGCGCTGAACCGCTACGAATTCGGCAGCGTGGACTGAGCGCGCCTCTGGACCAGTCCGGCGCGCAGGCTGAGCGGGGCGCGGCCCTCGTCACCGGAGCCGGGCGCCGGATCGGGCGGACCATCGCCCTGACCCTGGCGGCCGCCGGGTTCGACATCCTCGTTCACCACCATCGCTCGGCCGAGGACGCCGGGGCCGTCTGCGAGGCGGTCCGCGCCCTGGGTCGCCGCGCCCGGGTCGTCAGCGCCGATCTGGGCGACGAAACCGAGACCCTGGCCCTGGTGGCCGCCGGCGCGGATCTGGGCCCCATCACCGCCCTGGTCAACAACGCCTCGGTGTTCGAGGACGACGCCTTGCCGACCCTCACGCCTGACAGTTGGCGGCGGCACATGGACATCAACCTGCGCGCGCCGGTGCTGCTCAGTCAGGCCTTCGCCGCCGCCCTGCCCGATGGCCAAAGCGGCGCGATCGTCAACATGCTCGACCAACGGGTGCTGCGGCCCAGCCCGCACTTCTTCAGCTACAGTCTGAGCAAGGCCGCCCTGTGGAGCGCGACCCGGACCCTCGCCCAGGCTTTGGCCCCGCGCATACGTGTCAACGGCGTGGGCCCAGGCCCCACGCTCGCCTCGGTCCACCAGAGCCCCGCGGATTTCGCCGCCGAAGCGGGCGCCGTGCCGCTCGGCCGGGGCGCGACGCCGGCGGAGATCGCCGCGGCGGTGCTTTATCTGATTGACGCCCCCTCGGTCACCGGCCAGATGATCGCCGTCGATGGCGGCCAGCATTTGGACTGGCGCACGCCGGACTTGATCGATCCCGCATGAACAGTCCGTCTTTGCCTTTGGGCGCGGTGCGCGTGGCTTCGGCCCGTGTATTCGTGCGCGGCCTGACGATCGAGGCCGAGATCGGGGTCTACGATCACGAACACGGCCGCCGCCAACCCCTGGTGATCGACGCGGAGCTGGAGCTCGTTCCCCGGCCGATCGAGCATATCGCCGACACCTTCAACTATGAGACCTTCGCCGAAGTGGCGGGCGCTGTGGTCGCCCTGGGCCATGTAAAACTGGTGGAGACCTTCGCCGAACGGCTGGCGGCGGCGTTGCTCGGCGATCCGCGGGTGATCAGCGCGCGCGTGCGGGTGGAAAAGCCCGAGGCCCTGGCGCCGGCCGTCGCCGGCGTCGAAGTCGTCGTCTCGCGGGCCTGACGATGGACGAGCCGATCGAGTTGGCGATGCCTCGCCAGCCGCTGCGAGCGTCGGAACGCTATGCGCTGGACGCCGACGTTCTGACGCATCGTGTCGGACGGCGCGAACGCCGCTGGCCCCTGGCCACGCTCCGGCGGGTGACCGTGGGCGTGCGGCGCAGCCCGTACGCCCCGCCCCTGCCCTTCGTCCGCCTGACCTTTGCGCGCCCCGGGATCGGGGGCGCGGTCCTGACCATCGCGCGCCGTTCGGGCGTTCAAGGTTACGGGCGTTTCGTGCGGGCCCTGGCCGAAGCAGCGGCGGTCCACGCCCCGCAAGCCCGGTTCGAATCCCTGGGCGGCCGCGCGACCTCGGGCCTGATCGGTCTGGCGATCCTGCTGAGCGCCGGCGTCCTCGCCATGGGCGTCGCTGCGGCGATGGCCGGCCTTGCCCCCCTCGGCCTGGATCTGGCGGCGCGGCTGGTCTTCCTGCTGATCCTGATCATGGCGCTGCTGCCCTGGATCGCACGCAGCGGCGCACGGCGGCTCGATCCGCGCGCCCTTCCGCAAGACCTGGTCGATCCCTAAACAGCCTCCGAAGCCACCGCGCTTATGTTATGGAGGGTCGAGGACGCTTGCATGGCCAACAAATCTCCCCCCGCCGCGCCCGCCTTTGGCGCGCTGAACGAAGACCGCGGCCTGGCCTTCATCATCTATGGCCTGTATCTGCTCGGTCTGATCAATGGCCTGACCATCCTGGTCGGCCTGGTCGTGGCCTACGCTAACCATGACGGCGCGGGACAGCGCGTTCGCTCGCACTACATCTTCCAGATACGCACTTTCTGGACAGCCATTGGCTGGTGGATCATCGGCGGCGCTCTGGTGCTGTTCGGCGTGCCCCTCTCCTTGCTGTTCGTGGGCATTCCCATGGTCATGCTCGGCGGCCTGATCTTCGCGGTCGGCCACATCTGGTTCGGCGTCCGCTGCCTGGCCGGGCTTGTCTATCTGGCGCGCGACGAAGCCTACCCGCGCCCCCGCTCCTGGCTATTTTGAAAGCGCCCGAACCGCCGACAGTCAGTCGTAGCCGCGCGTCAAGCAGCCCTAAATGAAGGCCCGAGGTCGACGCGACCGCTGATCGCCAGCCCTATTTGGCGGTGACCCGCTGGCCGACCCAACTGATCGCGCTCACCAGGATAGACCCCAGCAAGGCCGCGACGAAGCCCTTCACGACGAAGCCATGCAAAAATAGCGAGGCGCCCCACAGCATGGCCGCGTTGATCACGAGCAGGAACAGCCCAAGGGTCACGATCGTCAGCGGCAGGGTCAACAGGATTAGGATCGGCCGGACAATGGCGTTCAGCAGACCGAGGATCACGGCGGCGGCGACCACGCTGGAGGTGCTGCGCACCTCGATGCCCGGCACGATCTGAGCCGCCAGCCACAGGGCGAACACGACCATCAGAAATCGGACGATGAATCCCATCATGCGCGCCCCGCCTCTCGCCTCACGTCACGTGGAAGTCGTGATAGCGGCCCGTCTCGTAGTCGTAAATCTGCACCGCCGATCCCACCAGCCGCCCCGAGAAATGCTGCTTGGAGGCATGATCGTAGCCGGACACGGCCTCGCCCTCGACCACAAGGCGGATATGGGCCTGCGAACCGTGATGGAAGAGATCGGGCGGCGCGCCCGAGATGCGCGCGCGCGTTCCGCCCTCGACCAGATCCACCCTGTCCGGCCGCGCCAATCCGCCCACGGGAACGTCGAGCCCGGCATCATGGTCGTGGACGTGGGTAAAGGTCCGCCCGCGTCCGAGGCTGGCGGCGACGAAGGCCACGACGTAGCGGTGTTCAGGCGTCATCGACGGCGATCCTCGGCGCAGAGCCGCTAAAGCCCGGCCGTTTTCAATTCCGCGCGCGCCGCTCCGATATCGGGCTGCAGCGACGGGCTCGTCAGCATCTCGAGCGTGATCGCCGTGGCCAGGGCCTGGCCGGCGACGGTGTCGCTGCGGAAATGCATGCCGCACACCATGCGGCTGTAGGCGTAGTCCTTGGCCCGCGCAAGGATCGCTTGGGCCTTGTCGGGCATGAGCCAGGCGAGGGTCAGGCCCAGGGCGTAGCCGGCCTCGGTGTGGCCGCTGGGATAGGAGCTCATCGGGTCGTCGGACGGTTTGATCGTGCAGCCGTGGATGGTCGGGTCGGCGGCCCATGGCCGCATCCTATGGAAGGCGGCCTTGGCGTCGCTATCGATCCGGATGTTGTCGCGCGAAATCTCGGCCAGCAGCTTGGCGGTGGCGGGAAGCCGGGTCACATCGAACGCGGGCCCGAGGGTGGATCGGTACATCATCCAGCTCTGGTGGTCCTGGTCCCACTGCGCCTGCGCCAGCCGCTCGGGCGTGCGGGTGTCCTGTATCTGGTGCAGTTCGCGCAGCTCCGCGGCCTCGTCCGGCGAACCGTGCGCGGGGGGCGGCGGCAAGAGGCGCATGGGATCAATGCCCCACAGCGCCGGAACCACCGCGGTCTGGGCCGCGCCCTTGACGGCGAGAACCGCTAACGGCGCGGCGATCGCCAGAACCCCCGCCAGGATTTTCGCCGTGCGCCTCACGCCCGCCCTCGCCCATGATCCAAACGAACGGGGGCAACGTACCCACATCGGGGGCTGATATTAAGTGAGATCGATTTTGGGCCCACAGCAATTTCTCCCGCGCCGCGCCGTGTTGCTGACCGGTCTTGCCTGGGCGGGCGGCGGACTTGTCGCGAGAGCCGCGGACCAGCCGCCCTCGGGGCCGCTGCTGTTCGAGGTGCGAAGGGGTCAGACCCTGATCGGCCGGCACCGAGTCGCCTTCACCCACGACGGATCGGCGCTGATCGCCGAAGGCCAGGTCGACCTCACGGTCAAGCTCGGTCCCGTGACCCTGTTCCATTACGTCCACCAGGCGCGCGAACGGTGGGTCAACGGGCGGTTCGACAGCCTGACAACCGCGACCGTAACCAATGGGCGCAAGCAGGCCGCCTCGGCTGAGCGCACGGCGGATGGGGTGATGATCACGCCGACCGACGGCCCCGCCTATCTGGCCGACGCCCGCATCCTGCCCCTGACCCACTGGAATCGCCAGGTGATGAGCGCGCCCCTGTTCAATCCTCAAGACGGCAAGCTGATGCGCGAACGCGCCAGCGCCCTGGGCCCGGACACAGTGGAGCTGGCCGATGGTCGAACTGTTCCGGCGGACCGTTATTCCCTCACCGGCGAAACCCAGATCGACGACTGGTACGATCGGCAGGGCGTTTGGACAGCGCTTCGGGGCAAGGTCAAGGATGGGTCCATCCTGACCTACAGGCGGGTGGACGCCTGACGACCCGGGGACGGCCTTGATCCAGCGCAAGCTGGGCCGTCCGCTCGCGCCATAGACTGACCCGTGCTTGCACGCGCGACGATTTCACCAATATGCAAACGCTCGTGCTTCTGATATTCATTCTCAATTGGTGATGGCGGAACGCGCTTGGACGGAAATATTCCTAGCTCGATCGGGACGGACCGCTCGGACGACGAGACTGGCGTCCTGGTTCGATTGAGCCACGCGGCCCGCGGCGATCGCGGCGTGGTGCTGCGCGTGTCCAGTGAAGGCGCCAAGGCCGGGGGCCTGGAGCACGCCGAGCTGGAACGCCGCCTGCTCGAAATCGGCTTCGTCGAAGGCGCCCGCATCGAAGTGCTGCACGAAGGCCTGATCGGGCGTGATCCGATCGCGGTAAAGCTCGACGATATGCGCGTGGCCTTGCGTCGACGCGAGGCGCACGGGGTGATGGTGCAGTTGGAGCCGCGCCGCAGCCGGCGCAAGGTCCGCGCGGCCAAGGCCTCCTGATCATGACCAAGCCCGTGTCGCCGCCCGCCATTCGCGTGGCGCTGGTCGGCAATCCCAACAGCGGCAAGACCGCTCTGTTCAATGCCCTGACCGGCGGACGCCAGAAGGTGGCCAACTACGCGGGCGTGACTGTGGAGCGCAAGGAAGGGTCGCTGATCGCGCCCTCCGGCCGCAAGATCATGGTGCTGGACCTGCCGGGCACCTACAGCCTGCGCGCCCGCAGTCCCGACGAGGAAGTCACCCGCGACGTGGTCCTGGGCCGCCGCGCGGGCGAAGCCAAGCCCGATCTGTTCATCTGCGTGGCCGACGCGTCGAACCTGCGCCTGGTCCTGCGCCTGGCGCTGGAGCTCAAGCAGACCGGCCAGCCGATGGTGCTGGTGCTCAACATGATCGATATCGCCGAGCGCCAGGGGCTGCGCATCGACCTGGCGGCCCTGTCGCGGGAAATCGGCGCGCCGGTGACCACCACCGTGGCGGTGCGCAAGCGCGGCATCGACGATCTGGTCGCCCTGATCGACGGAGCCGATCCTCAGCCGTCCGGCGAGGGCGACATGGCGTGGCGCGCCCCGACCGCCAAGGACATCCGCGAGGCCCACCGGGAGGCCGAGCGCATTCTCAAGGTCGCGGTCAAGCCGCCCGAACGGCCCGACACGTGGACCGGCAGGCTCGACGATGTGCTGTTGCACCCGGTGTGGGGCGGACTGATCCTGACCGGCATCCTGTTCTTCATGTTCCAGGCGGTGTTCAGCTGGGCCACGCCGATCATGGACCTGATCTCGGCCGGGTTCGCGGGACTGTCCGGGCTGGTCAACGCCCATATGCCGCACGGCGAATTGCAGAGCCTCATCTCCAACGGCCTGATCTCGGGCGTGGGCAGCGTGGTGGTGTTCCTGCCCCAGATCATGATCCTGTTCTTGTTCATCATCCTGCTGGAAGACTTCGGCTACATGGCCCGCGCCGCCTTCCTGATGGACAAGGTGATGGGCGGGGCCGGCCTGCACGGGCGCGCGTTCATACCGCTGCTGTCGAGCTTCGCCTGCGCCATTCCCGGCATCATGGCCACGCGCGTGATCGACCAGCGGCGCGACCGACTGACCACGATCCTGGTGGCCCCGTTGATGACCTGCTCGGCTCGCATACCCGTCTATACCTTGATCATCTCCGCCTTTATTCCGCGCAGGACCCTGTGGGGCTGGATCAATCTGCAAGGCCTGGTGATGTTCGGACTTTATGCCGCAGGCGCGATATCCGCCCTGCTCGTGGCCTTTGTGTTCCGCCGCATATTCTGGCGCGGACCGTCCGAGCCATTCATCATGGAGTTGCCGTCCTACAAGGCGCCCGACGCCCGCAACGTTATCCATAACGTGCTTCTGCGGGCCCAGATTTTCCTGAAGCGGGCCGGCACCACCATCCTTTCGATGATGATCCTGATCTGGTTCCTGTCGAGCGTGCCGGGCGCGCCAGCCGGCGCCAAGGACCCGCCGATCGACTACAGCTTCGCCGGCATGATCGGTCACGCCATGCTGCCGTTGCTGGCCCCCATCGGCTTCAATTGGCAGATGTCGGTGGCCCTGGTGCCCGGAATGGCCGCGCGCGAAGTGGTCGTGGGGGCTTTGGGCACCGTTTACGCCGTCGGCGAGGATCAGCCGGGGCGCCTGGCCAACACCCTGGCGGGGCACTGGTCGCTGGCCACCGCCCTGTCCTTCCTGGCCTGGTACGTATTCGCGCCGCAATGCGCATCGACCCTGGCGGTCATCCGGCGCGAGACCAATTCATGGAAATGGTCTATGGCGACGTTCGTCTATATGCTGGCGTTGGCTTACGGCGCGGCGTTCGTCGTTTACCAAATCGCATCCCGACTCTGACACATCAAACCCAGGACTGACCGACCGAGACGATTTGACGACTTGCCCTTCGCCATCGGGTCAGCTTGACATGAAAGGGGTTTTGGCGTGGTTCCCCAATGTGTACCCTAAGCGGGTTGGTGCGGAATCATTTGAATCGCGTTGTATGTAACAGTTTAAGTTCGCGGTTGGATTTCCGCGTTGAGGCGGGGGCGCTCTTATCTGCAGCTGGTGCGGAACAGGGAATCATCTTCGCGGTTGATCAATAGGGCTAAGGTTTGCGAAAAGAGGGGCAGGCATCCGTCTACAAACTGGAAGGTAGGCCCCGAGCGGTGGCGACGAATAATCCTCACCGAGGGGACGTATGAGACGGAAAGTCGTAATTTCTACAGCGGGCTCGTCGGGTGATTTAAACCCGTTCATTGCCCTTGGCCTGGCGCTCAAGGAGCGCGGGTTCGAGCCCCTTATCGCCAGTCAGGTCGAATTTCGCGAGAAAGTCGAGGCTGAAGGGCTGCAGTTCCATGCCCTCCGTCCAAGCCTCTCTGAGGTTAAGGGCGAGTTGGGCCTGGACGTTCAGACCATTTTCCGCCGGGCCACCAACGGCAGCTCGGGCCTGGCGTTCCTGGTCCGCCGGATCGCCATGCCATTCCTGCGGCGCGCCTACGAAGACATGATGTCGGCGACTGAGGACGCGGTCATGGTCGTGACCCACCCCTCGGCCTACGCCGCCCGCCTCGCCGCCGACACGCGCGGCCTGATGTGGGTATCGGCGGTGCTGGCGCCCTTCACCGTTATGTCGGCCTATGATCCGCCGGTGCTCAGCACCGCGCCCGGCCTGGCCACCCTGCGCGAGCTGACCGGCGCGCGCTTCGACGCGGCGCTGCTGGCCATGATCAAGCGCATGACTGATCCGTGGACCGCGCCCTTCCGCAACCTGCGCAGCGAACTGGGCTTGCCCCCGGTGGCCAATCCGCTGTTCGAGGGCCAGTTCTCGCCCTACGGCACCCTGGCGATGTACTCGCACTGGCTGGGCGAGATTCAGCCGGACTATCCGACCAACTGCCAGATCACCGGCTTTGCCTTCTACGACAGCCAGGCCGGCGGCAAGGCCGAGCTGTCGCCCGACCTCCAACGCTTCCTGGCCGAGGGCCCGGCGCCGCTGGTGTTCACCTTGGGCACAGCCGTGGTCATTGAGCCCGGCGACTTCTGGCGACGCAGCCTGCAGATCGCGCGCAAGCTCGGGCGCCGCGCCGTCCTGGTCGGCGCCTCCAGCGAAGGGCCCGAGCTGGGCCTTCGCCCGGGCGAGCAGCTGCCGAGCTGGGCGCACGCGGTGCAATACGTGCCTCACTCGCTGATTTTCCCGCACGCCGAGGCGATCGTTCATCACGGCGGCGTCGGCACCACGGCCCAGGCCCTGCGCTCGGGCCGGCCGCAACTGGTGGTGCCCTACATGGGCGACCAGCCCGACAACGCCGCGCGCATGGTCCGCCTGGGCGTGGCGCGCACCCTGCCGCCGAACGCCTATAGCGCCCGCCGCGCGGCCGGCGAACTCGACGCCCTGATGTCCTATCCCGCCTACAAGGCCAAGGCCGCCGAGATCGCGGCCTCTGTCGCCAAGGAAGATGGGGCCGCCGCTTGCGTCGACATCATCGAAACCCTGCTCGCCCAGGAAACTCAGCGCCTGCGCGTTCGCGGCTAACTAGCGGCGAAATACCGCCGTCAGCTCGACGTGCGGCGACCATAGGAACTGGTCGATCAGGCGCACGCGCTCCAGCGTGAATCCGCCATCGACCAGAATGCGGGCGTCGCGGGCGAAGCTGGCCGCATCGCACGACACCGCCACCGCCACCGCCGCGCCCGAGCGGGCGATCTGCTGAGCCTGTTCGGCCGCGCCCGCCCGGGGCGGATCGAACAGCACCGCGTCGACCTTCTTCAACTCCTCGGCCAGCACGGGACGGCGGAACAGATCGCGCGCCTCGGCGGTGATGCTCTTGAGCCCTGGCGCGGCGCCCGCCGCGGCCTTGAGCGCGGCGATGGCCCGCCCGTCGGAGTCGGCGGCGAGCACCGGAGCAAGGGACGCCAGCCGGAAGGTAAAGGTCCCGAGGCCGCAGAACAGGTCGGCCACCCGCCCGGCGCCGGACATAGCGCTCAGGGCGGTTTCCGCCATGGCCGTCTCGGCCCCCGGAACCGCCTGCAGAAACCCGCCGGGCGGCAGCGCCGCCATAGCCGGCCCCAAACGGACAACCGGCTGGCGCGCCTGATAGACGATTTCTCCGGCCAAAGTGACGCGGGCTAGATCGGCCGCCGCGGCGATCTCGGCCGCGCGTAGCCGCCCGTCGGCCGACAGGCCGCCGCCGCTGCGCCGCTCCACGCCCGTGACATCCACGTCGATGCCGGTCTGGGTCAGGGTCACATGCAGAGTGGGCGCCGATTTGGGATGCTCCAGGAACGGACCGGCCAGTCGCCGTAGCGCCGGCAGCGCCCGCTGCAGCGCCGGATCGGCGATCGTGCACACCTCGATGTCGATCAGACTCCACGACCGACGGGCCTTGTAGCCTAGCCGGGGCCCCTGCCCGCGCTCGCCGCGCCGAGCGTGCAGGGCCAAGCGCCGGCGCGCGCCGGGCGCGGCGCAGAAGGCGGGATCGAACGGCGCGTCCAGGCCTTCGCGCGAAAGGGCGGCGCGGATCAAGTCTTCCTTCCAGGCCAGATAGGGCCCGTGCGCCCAGTGCTGCAGGGCGCAGCCGCCGCACGCCTGGAAGTGGGGACAGACCGGCTCGATACGCTCAGGGCTGGCCGACACAATCTCGAGCAGTTCGGCCCTCTGCCCTTCGCGCCTAAGTCTGACCGTCTCCCCGGGCAGGACAAAGGGTGCGAACAGCGTGAGCCCAGTTTCAGTCCGGCAGACGGCGTCGCCCTGCGCGCCCACCGCCAGGGCCTTGGCCATTGTCGGGGCGGCGCCCTGGCCCTCGGGAGCCTCAGGCGGTTCAGCGGCGTTCTTTGTCACGGCGGATCCACGCTTAAGTCAGATGAACGAATATGAACGGAGCGCTCAACCTTCGTTCAGGCTCCAAGGCGCAGTTTCGCACCATCGGAGCGGTTGCAGGGCGACTTAGCAGCCGCCGACGAGGAGACAAAGCGATGCGATCGATCTTGTTCTTAGCCCTTGCCCTGCTTGTGGCCATGCCGGCGCCGGCGTTGGTCCGAGTCAAGGCCAAGGCGCGCGGCGGCGATCCTCGGCGCAACTGAATTCAATTCGGCAAGGAGTTATCCATGACCCACTCTTCCATCCTGGCCAAAGGCGCGATCGGCGCCGCCCTGGCCGCCATGAGCCTGACCGCCATCGCGGCGACGCCCAGCGTCGCCTCGGCCCAATCCTATTACGCTGGCGATCCCTGCGAGGGCGCCAATGTGGGCGGGGGCCTGGTGGGCGCCGGCCTCGGCGCGGCGGCCGGCTCGAATCTGGCCCGCGGCGGCGGCCGCACCGGCGGCGCCATCATCGGCGGCGTGGTCGGCGCCCTGGTGGGCTCCGCGGCGGCCCGCGGCGCGACCAACTGCTCGGCCCCCCCGCCGCCTCCGGCGAACTACGCGCCGCCGCCAGCCTATGGCGACGGCGGCTACAGCCAGGGCGCCTACTATGCACCGCCCCCGCCCCCGCCGCCGGCCTATTATTACGCACCCACCTACTATGGCCCTCCGCCCGTGGGGATCTATGTGGGCCGCGGGTACTACGGGTGGCATCGTCGCTATTGGTGATCGCGCGCCTCCCCGCGCATCATCCGGGAAGCCGTCCGCGCCGTCGCGGGCGGCTTTTCCTTGCGAGGGAGCCTAGGCCCGGCAGGCCCACAGCAGATATTCGACATTGCCGTCGCCGCCGGTGATCGGGCTTGGCGCTGTCTCGCGCACCGTCCAGCCTGCGCCCTCAAGGAAAGCCGCGACATCGGCCACGGCCTTCAGTCGCGCGCCCTCGTCCTTGACCAGCCCGCCCTTGCCGACCAGCGCTTGGCCAACTTCGAACTGCGGCTTGACCAGGGCGATCAGGTCCGCGCCCGGCGCCGCCAGGACCAGGGCCGCCGGGAGCACCTTGGCCAGGCCGATGAAGCTGGCGTCGCACACGATCAGGTCGGGCGGAATGTCGATCTGTTTAGGGCTCAGACTGCGCGCGTCCACGCCTTCCAGCCGCTGCACGCGCGCATCGGCCGCCACACGCGGATGCAACTGATCGCGCCCCACGTCGACGGCGAACACCTTGGCCGCGCCGGCCCGCAGGCATACTTCAGTGAAACCGCCGGTCGAGGCCCCGATATCCAGCACGGTCCGCCCCCGGACGGCGAGGGGCCAGCGCGCCAAGGCCGCCGCCAGCTTGAACGCGCCGCGCCCGACCCAGTCCTCCGCAGCCTGAACGATGACGTCGGCCAATTCCTCAACCGAGTCCGAAGCCTTTTGCATGACGCGCCCGCCCACCGCGACGCGGCCGTCGGCGATCGCGGCCTGAGCCTTAGCCCGGCTGTCGAACAGGCCGCGCTCCACAAGCAGGACGTCGATCCGCTTGCGGGCCATGCGCGCCCTAGCCCAAGCCCTCGAGGCGCTGCAGGGCGCCCTGCAGCTTGGCCTTGGCCGCCTCGGCCTCGGCCTGGCGCTCGCGGTTCTCCTCGACCACTTCGGGCCGCGCGCGCGACAGGAAGTCGGGGTTGTCGAGCTTCTTGCGGGTGCGTTCGATGTCGGAATCGAGCTCGCCTATGGCTTTCCTGAGCCGCGCCTTCTCGGCTTCCAGGTCGACGAATTCGGCCACGGGCAGGGCCAGGGTATCGCCATCGACCACGAACGGGATCGAGCCCGCCGGGGCTGGCGTGAACTTCAGCTCGGAAATGCGCAGGGTCGAGGCGATCACCGCCTCGTTGGCTTCGTAGATCGCCCGGTGCGCCTTGCTCACTTCGGGCAGGTGCAGCGGCGGGCGCGCCGACGGCGGCACATTCAGCTCGGCGCGCACCGAGCGGCCTTCGGTGACCGCCTCGATCACCAGGTCGACCTCTTCTCGCGCGGCATCGTCGATCCACGCGGCCGGCGCTTCGGGCCAAGGGGCCACGATCAGCATGCAGGTGCGCTTGGCGCCGAATTCCGCCAGCTTGTCCCAAAGCTCTTCCGTCAAAAACGGCATCACCGGGTGCAGCAGCTTGAGGCACACGTCGAGCACCCAGGCGGTCATGACGCGCGTCTCGGCTTTGGCCGCCTCGTCGTCGCCGTTGAGCACCGGCTTGGCCAACTCCAGGTGCCAGTCGCAGAACACGTTCCAGATGAAACGGTACAGCGCCGCGGCCACATCGTCGAAGGCGCACGCCTCCAGCGCCGCGGTCACCTCGGCGATCGTGCGCACCGTCTCGCTGCGGATCCAGCGGTTGACCGTGAGTTTGGCCGCACCCGGATCGAACGCCTCGTCCGACACGCATTCGTTCATCTGGCAGAAGCGCGCGGCGTTCCAGAGCTTGGTGCCGAAATTTCGATACCCTTCAACGCGCTGTCGGGACAATCTCACGTGGCGCGTCTGGCCGGTGATCGCCACCATGGTGAAGCGCAGAGCGTCCGCGCCATAGGCGTCGATCAGCTCCAGCGGATCGATGACGTTGCCCTTCACCTTGGACATCTTCTGGCCCTTGTCGTCCAGGACCAGAGCGTTGAGGAACACCTTCCGGAACGGCACCTCGCCCATGAAATGCAGGCCCATCATCATCATCCGGGCGACCCAGAAGAAGATGATATCGCCCGCCGTGATCAGGACCGAGGTGGGATAGAAGCGCGCCAGGTCGGCGGATTTCTCCGGCCAGCCAAGCGTGGAAAAGGGCCACAGGGCCGAGGAGAACCAGGTGTCGAGGACATCCTCGTCCTGGACCAGCGGTTGGGCCGAGCCGTAGTGGACCCGGGCGGCGGCGATGGCGGCGGCCTCGGTCTCCTCGACGAAGGCGTGGCCGTCCGGGCCGTACCAGGCCGGAATGCGATGGCCCCACCACAGTTGGCGCGAGATGCACCACGGCTCGATGTTACGCAGCCACTCGAAATAGGTCTTTTCCCAGTTCTTAGGCTCGATGACGGTGCGTCCGTCCTCGACCGCGGCCAGCGCCGGCTTGGCCAGGGTCGCGGCGTCGACGTACCACTGGTCGGTCAGATAGGGTTCGATCACGACCGACTTGGACTTTTCGTCGAAGGGCTGCATCAGCCGGTGGTTTTCCACCCCGTCGAGCGCCCCCAGGGCGTCCAGATCGGCCACCACGCGCTTGCGCGCCTCGAACCGGTCCAGCCCGCGGTAGGCCGGCGGGACCTCGTCGTTCATGCGCGCTTCGGGCGTGAAGACGTTGATCAGCGGCAGGTTGTGGCGCTTGCCGACCTGGAAATCGTTGAAGTCGTGGGCCGGGGTGATCTTGACCGCACCGGTGCCCTTTTCCGGGTCGGCATAGGCGTCGGCCACAATCGGGATCAGCCGGTCGGTGAGCGGCAAGCGCACCATGCGGCCGACCAGCGCCTTATAGCGCTCGTCGTCGGGGTGCACGGCCACGGCGGTGTCGCCCAGCATGGTCTCGGGCCGAGTGGTGGCCACCACGATCGACTGGCCGTCCGCGCCCTCGACCGGATAGCGGAAGCGCCACATGTGGCCGTTGACCTCGACGTTCTCGACCTCCAGATCCGAGATCGCGGTCTGCAATTCCGGGTGCCAGTTGACCAGCCGCTTGTCGCGGTAGATCAGGCCTTCCTTGTGTAGGGTGACGAACACCTTGCGCACAGCGGCCGACAGGCCCTCGTCCAGGGTGAAGCGTTCGCGGCTCCAATCGCATGACGAGCCCAGCCGGCGCAGCTGGCGAACGATGGCGCCGCCCGACTCGCCCTTCCACTCCCACACCTTCTTGACGAAGGCTTCTCGGCCCATCTCACGCCGGCCCTCGTTGCCCTTGGCCGCCAGCTGCCGCTCGACCACCATCTGGGTGGCGATGCCGGCGTGGTCGGTGCCCGGCAGCCACAGGGCCGCCTCCCCGCGCATGCGGTGGAAGCGCGTCAGCACGTCCTGCAGCGTATTGTTGAGCGCATGGCCGACGTGCAGCGATCCCGTCACGTTCGGCGGCGGAATGACGATGCTGAAGGGCGCGGCCTTGGCGTCGGCCTTGGGCGCGAACAGGCCCGAGGTCTCCCACTTCAGATAGAGACGCGGTTCAACGGATTTTGGATCGAAGGTCTTTTCGAGCATGACAACGGACGTTCAGGCGCAACAGAGCGCCGCACGCCTATAGCAAGGGAATGGGGCGCCGGGGCGGTTTTTTAGCGGAGCTATGGCCCAGGCGCGGACGAGGCGGTCAACGGCGTTGGCGCGAAATCCGATCGACCTCGGCTTCCACCGCGGACTCGACGATGGCCGGCAGGTGCTCGTCGAGCCACGCCTTGAGCAGCGGGCGCAGGAGCTCGCGGGTGACATCCTCAAGCGTGCGGCCCTCCGTCGGCATCAGCACCTGACGGTGCAATGCGCCGAAGGCCGACGCCGCCGAGTTGGCGATAGGCCCGCTGACCAGCTCCTCCTCGTCATACGAAACGGCCGGCGTAGGCCGCGAAGGGCGCGGCGGCGGGATGTTCTCCATCACCTCGAGGTCGTCCAGGTGCGCCGCCGGTTCCGGCTCCGGCTCGTAGACCCGTTCGGTCAATTCCAGCACGTCGTCCTCGACCGGCGCCGCGGCCAAGGGTTCAGGTGTCGGCACAGGCTCCGGCGCCTTGGGCTCGGGTTCCGGCTCGGGCTCATAGGCCGCCTCGGGAGCCTCGGCCACGGGCGCGTCGTCCTCGGAAATGATCCGGCGAATGGACGCCAGAATCTCTTCCATGGTGGGTTCGGGGCTGTTTGCTTCGGCCATCAGGGGGTTCGCCTGTCGAGGGAATCGCGGAACGACGACTTAGCGTATGCGCCGCGGGCCGATACTGCAATGTAGGGCGCGCCGGGGCGCCCGGCGAGCGCAGGCCAGTTCAGAACGCGAACTGCGCCTTGGGCGCCATGCCCGGCGCGTAGGGCGGATGAGAGTCGAACACCTCGCGCCACGCGACGCGGCCGTCGGTGCTCACATAGATGCGGGCCTTGCCCGCCGCGGTTTCGCGAACCACCACGCCCAGGCGTCCGCGATCGGCCAAGGCAGCGGTCCACGCCGCCGGAACCTCGGCCACGGCCCCCTCGGTGATGATCACGTCGTAGGCGCCCTGGGGTTGGCCATCGACCTCGATTTGATCGACCGTGAGGCCCATCAGGCCCAGCACCATGGCCGCGTAGGGCGCGCCGATCGCCAGGGCCTTCTCGCCCGCAACGGGCTTGAGCGCCTGCAGCAGCTTGGCGACATCGCGCGGGCGCATCAGATAGCGGCCCGGCGCATATTCAATCTCGGTGTCGGCGTAGGCGGTGAGCGCCTTTTGCGGCGGCAGCAGGGTCTCGCGCGGCGCCAGACGCATGGCGTCCTGCAGCGTAAGATCGGTCACGTCGTTGGTGCGGACCTGGCTTTCCACCATGGTCAGGCGCGCGGCTTGGTAATCGAACGTCATGAACCCCTCGGCCTTCAGCAACCGGCGGCCTTGCTTATAGGGCGCGCCGCACGGCCAAGGCAATCGGCCGCGGCGCGCTTGTTCGGCCATATGAGGGCCCGCCCGAGAATTTTGCGCCTCGCCGGACATTGCCGCCCGCGGCGCCTTCTGTTAGGCCACCGCTCACCTCTTGCGCGGTACAACACGGCCCGCAAGTCGCCGGCCTGGTGGCGGAGTGGTTACGCAGCGGACTGCAAATCCGTGCACCCGAGTTCGATTCTCGGCCAGGCCTCCAATTTTTCACGCCTTTCCGCTTTGCCCTATGGAAGCGCTGCGTCGCCGGTCCGGCCAGCCCGCCCCGGTCCGTGGGCGCGGCGGTCGAGGCGAAGTCCATCAGGGCGCTGAGGATCCCAAGGATCAGCACGCCCTGCCTAGGCGGCGAGGATGCCGACGCTGACGCCGACGCGGGATCGCTCTCGCCGGAGCCATAGAGTGTAAGTCGCAATGCAATCGCCTTTTCAGCCACGCCCGATACGGAGCCTCGTGGCGCGATCGCAAGCGAGCACGATAGCTAGCGCCGAATTTCCGCACAATCTTCGATGAGCTTATGAAGACGGGTCATGATCGGCGGAGCACCAATCCTGGGGCGGAGAGAACTTCGGTTGCCTGTCAGCGTGCCAGACGCCGCGATCGACCCGATGCGCTTCAGGCGCTCGCCCCCCCCTAGACCCAGTCGAAGTGGTGATCGAGCACCTTCCAGCTCTGGTCGACGGTGGACAGGAAGAACCGGCTTACAGGGGTGAAACCGTTCATCTCCCACACGGCGGTCTGACCGGTGTCCGAGTTCTGCCACAGGATGTCGGCCTTGCCGTCGCCGTTGAAGTCCCCCGTGCCGACAACATGCCAGTCGGTCGGCAAGGTGGCGATCACCTCGGCTGATCCGATCTGCGTCCCGTTCATCTCCCAGATCGCCACCTGACCGGTGTCTGAGTTCTGCCACAGGATGTCGGCATTGCCGTCGCCGTTGAAGTCGCCGGTTCCCACGATGTGCCAGTCGAGCGGGATGGCTGAGGCGACGACCGCTTGTAGCGCGGGCGTGACCCCGTTCATCTCCCAGATCGCCACCTGGCCCGTATTGGCGTCGCGCCACAGGATGTCGGACTTGCCGTCGCCGTTGAAGTCGGCTGTGCCGGCGATCTTCCACTCCGCCGGCAGGGTGGCGATCACGCTCTGGACAGTGGGCGTGACCCCGTTCATCTCCCAGATCGCCACCTGA
>DATKPD010000075.1:0-30335 GCA_035524315.1 Caulobacteraceae bacterium | reverse complement strand
CCGCCTCCCGGCCGTAACATGACCGGCCTGACGGTCGCCGAGTGGCGTTCCCCGAGCGCGCGGCCCGCCCGCGCCCGAGCGGAACGGCAGGCGTTGTAAGGAAATCGCCCCCGTCCGGACCCCATGTGGGCGCCAATTTGTCGCAGTGCGCGCGCATCTCGGCGGTAGGGGAGCGGGCCCGCGGGCGCCGTCTTGCATGGTGAAGGACCCATTAACGGCGGGTCCGAGGAGCCGATCGTGTCCATCGACATGCACATCTCTTCCGTCAGCGGGGCGCCTGGGCCAAATCGGCGCCCCCGCGCGCGCCTATCGGCTGGCCTGAGGCGGTTCGACGCCAGGCCCGCCCTGGGGCTGCTGTTCTGTTTCGCCCTGGGCGCGATCGCGCTGATGGCCACGCCGCTGGACGGTTCGGCCTCGCTCCGGCCGCGGGGGCAGATGGTCGATATCGGCGGGCGGCGCCTGCGCATCGTGTGCGAGGGCCCCGCCCATTCCACAGCGCCGACGGTGCTGTTCGAGTCGGGCGCCTACGGCTTTTCCGGTGACTGGGCCTATAGTCAGCACGACCTGACCCTGCAGGGCGTGCGCTCGTGCGCCTACGATCGGGCGGGCATGGGCCTGTCCGACGCGGCGCCGGCGAGCGAGCCGCGCGACGGCGTCAATGTCGCGCGCGATCTCGAGAAACTGCTGGTCGCCGCCCACGTGCCGGCGCCCTACATCCTGGTCGGCCACTCCATGGCCGGGGCGCGTGTGCACCTGTTCGCCAACCGCAATCCTGACAAGGTTGTGGGCCTGGTGCTTGTGGACTCCACCACGCCGGACGCCATGTCCGACCCGCAAGTGATGAAGTACGTGACCGACTTCACCCACGACACCCACATGGCCAAGGTGACGGCCCAGTTCGGCATCCTGAAGCTGCTGGCCGGTACGCCGCTGGGCGACAAGGTCGGTCTGCCGCCCGAGGAGGACAAGGAGAAGCGCGCCCAGTTCGCCTCGGCCAGCTACAACCGCACCGCCTACGAAGAGGTGACCTACTGGCCCCTGGCTGCCCGCCAGGCCGCCGCGACCGGCCCGCTCAACACCGATCTGCCGGTGGCCGTGGTCAGCGCCGGCGTGTTCGACACGCCCGAGGGGCCGCGTCAGCAGGCGCTGGAGCCGCCGCCCGCCCGCGCCTCGCGCGACGGACATGTCGAGGTGGTGGCCGGGGCCTCGCACAACGGTCTGCTAGGCGCGACCTACCACACCGCCATCGTGCGCGGCGTGGACTTCGTGTTGAATTCGGTGCGCACCCATCCGCCGCAACCTGCGCGGCCCGCTGCGACGCCGATGCAGTTCGCATCGCGCTAAGCGGCGCGATACCCTGTCGAGCAACTGCGCCCGCCCTTCGGGGCGGGCGTATTTTTGCGCGGATCAGGCGACCAGCGCCTCCAGCGCCGGCATGATCGCCGCGGGATCGTCGATGGCGGCCGGAAATTCGGCCCGTGTTGCCATGCCATCGGCCCGCCGCAGGTCCACGCCATCGGGATCGAGCCCGGTCAGTCGCCATTGCGAACCGCCTTGGAGCCTGCCGCCCAGGGCCTCAACCAGGGCGCCCGCGCCATTCAGGACATCGAGCAGGGCAGGCTCGGCCTGGGCGATTGCGGTCGCGGACGTGCTGGCGAACGCCTCCGCTTCGACCCAGCGAATCTGGCCGAAGCCGCCCACGAGGTGCGCGCGCTCGGGCGTCATCCGCCACAGCCGAAAATCGCCGAACCCGCGGTAGGCCCCCGCCGACGGGTGTCGGCGCAGATAGCGGTCCAGCGCCCGCGTATCCTCCACCGGCTCGATCCGGCCCAGCACCGTGGCCCGCGGACCGGCCAGGGGCTCGTCGAGGCCCTGCGTGCCGTCGAACAGGATCGAGGCCTCGGGAGCGCGCATCAAATTGGCCGTGTGCGCCGCCAGGTTCGACAAGAACAGCAGGGGACTGATGTCGGTGTCGCAGGCCGTCAGCACCAGTGAGGCATAGGGCCACGCGCTGGACGGTTGGCCGGCCAGGGTCGTGGCCAGGGTGGCGCGCCAGGCGCCGCGCATCAGGCGCTTGACGATTGTAGCGGGCGGGGCGGGGTCAGAAGCCATGGCCCAGACTATCGTCTTGGCCCCGCCTGTCTCAAGCAGTCGCGCGCAGCCGGTCCTTGAGCTGTTTGATCAGGTCGCAGCGGACATCGGCCTGAAGCTCGGGCCGGGTCCAGGCGCGCAGAGTCACGGTCACCGTGTCGCCCAGCCCCGTCACCTTGGCCCACGGGGCGGGGCTGGGCAGAACCCGCGCGTCGGCCTTGGCCGTCTCAAGCATCGTTTCGAGCGCCTGGCTAAGGTCGGCGGCGTAGGGCAGGGGCACCTCGACCACCACCCGGTGAGCGGCGGGCAGGCTGTCGTTCTTGATGATGTCGCCGATCGCCTTGGCGTTGGGGATGAACACCACCACCCCGTCGAAGTCGGTCACGCGGGTCACGAACAGGTCCATGCCCTGCACGCGGCCCTGGACCCCGGCGATGGTCACCTGATCGCCGATCCTGTAGGGCCGCAGCAGCAGGATCATCACTCCCGCCGCAACATTGCTGAGCCCGCCCTGTAACGCCAGGCCGATGGCCAGGGACGCGGCGCCGAGCACCGCCAGGACCGAGGTGGTCTGCACGCCGATCTGCTGCAGCACCGCGATCATGCCGATGATCACCACGGCGTAGCGCGCCACCGAGGCCATGAAGGTTTGCAGCACCAGGTCGGGTTTGTGGTCGGCGCTCTGGCCGCGCAGGCGGCCCATGGCGTCGCGGGTCAGCTTGGCCGCCCAGTCGGCGACCCACAGGGTGACCAGCAGCATGCCGATGCCGATGGCCAGGTTGAGCAGAGCGTGTCCGACGGCCGCCAGGACGGGAACCCAGGCGGAGGGGCCGCCAACGACGAGGGTGCGGACCTGATCGCTGATCGGGGGCGGCGGGACGGGCGCGGCAGAGGTTGTCATGGGCAGGAAACGCTCGCATGCCGGTTTGGTTGGCCCGAAGCTTGAAAGCCATGGCCTCCGAAGGCGTCGCCTTTGCCGGGGTGGGACAGACAATGAACAAGTTCGTGGCGCGCGTGCGCGTGGTGTGGGACGTGATCGTTCTGGCGGCCGGCATGTTGGTCAGCGGCTAGAACGCTAAGGATTCCAGAGTAAGACACCTAATCCGCCTGGGTTGCCTAAGGCCAGGGACGGGCGGGCGCCGCGCGAAGGTCAGGCCTGACGCGCTCCCTTGAGTCCGGCCGTCCCCGGCGCCAAGCTCGGCCTATGAGCCGCCTTGTCGATCGCCGCGCCATCCTCGCCTCCGGCCTCGCCGTGTCCGGACTTCTGTGCGCTTCACACGAGGCATGGGCCGACGACGACGGCCTGACGCGCGTGAAGCTCAAAACCGGCAAGGGCGATATCATCCTGGCCCTGGAAACGGCCAAGGCTCCGATCACGGCGGACAATTTCCTGCGCTATGTCGACGCCCGACGGTTCGATCACGCCAGCTTCTACCGTGTCAGTCACGCGCCGGAGGACCCGACCTTCGGCCTGGTGCAGGGCGGGGTAAAGGGTGACCCGGCCAAGCTGTTCAAGCCCATTGCGCACGAGAGCACAGCCAAGACCGGCCTGACCCATAAGGACGGAACCATTTCCATGGCGCGCGGCAAGCCGGGCACCGCCAACGCCGAGTTCTTTATCTGCGTGGGCGACCACCCGGGGTTCGACGCCGGCGGCCCGGGCGGCGACGCCGAGGGCTTCGCCGCCTTCGGCCACGTCGAGACCGGCGCGGACGTGGTGCAGGCGATCTTTGCCCTGCCGACCTCGCCCACAGCCGGCGTCGGCGCGCTTCGGGGCCAGATGCTCAGCCCGCCCGTGCCGATCCTCACCGCCCGACGCCTCAAGATTTGATCCATCGCCCTTGCCGAATGCGGCGCTCGGGCGTTCCATAGGGATAAATCACGCGCGCGGGGGCCGCGCCTATCTAGGGAGAGCTCCATGCGCCGTATTTTATCGCCCTTTTTCGCCCTGACCCTTGCCGCCGCCGTGGGCGTTTCGATCGCCGGCGCGCAGACCGCCACGCCGCCCGCCAAGGCTGGCCAGTGCTTCTTCATGCGCGACTGGCAAAGCTGGAAGCCGTCGGCCGATTCCAAGGCCTTGTTCGTGCGCGTGGGCCTGCATCAGGTTTATCGGCTTGATCTCAACGACGCCTGCCCCGACTTGCAGAACATCGACGCGCGCGTGATCAACCGCGTGCGCGACGGGGCGGACACGGTGTGCGGGCCGCTCGACCTGGATCTGACCGTCTATACCCCGCCCGGCCAGACTACGCCCTGCCTGGTCAAGGCGATCACGCCTCTGACCCAGGATCAGGCCGCCGCCTTGCCAAAAGCAGAACAACCCTAGAGCCGCCGCTGGGCGGGACGGTCGGCTGGATTGGCGTAAGCGGCCCGCTCTCCGCCGCAATGGTCAGGGTCTAGGCGTCATCGGCATCGAGGCGGGCTCGGCCGAGGGCGGAGCGGGGGCGATCATGGCGCGCGCCTTGATCAGCTGGGGCTGGGCGTCGGCGACGGCGTTCTTGGCGCAGTCGAAGGTCTCGGGTTGGCCCTGCGGGTAGAGATACTCGAGCTTCTTGCATACATAGTCGGCCGCCTTGGCCACGCGCTTGTCGAGCTCCGCCACGCCGGCGGGAGTGCGCATGTCGAGGTCGCCGAACGGCACGTGCACCGACATCTTCACTTCCTGCAACTGCACGCCGTCTTCGTTCTTCTCCACGGTGCGCGGGGTGGTGATCACCACCTGGCCGTAAGGATCGGCGTCGGCCCACGCGGCCGCGCCCAATGTCAGGGAAACGCCGAGCGCCGCCGCGCCCGCCAGAAGCGCCGCGCGCGGCGCGTCGAGTCGCCGGGATATGGGCTGGCGGGGGGAGGGCATGGTCGTCTCCTTATCGGGCCGGAGCTTCGCGGACTATAGCCATGCCGCCGGATGTTTGGGGCAAATTTTGGACGCCCAAGCTTGGGTCGCCGCCACGCGTCCCAATCACATCCGCAGCGCCAGCGGGATCAACAGCGCCGCGGTCGCCAGGACGTAGAGGACGATCGCCCAGGGGGTGACAAGGAACGCCTGCATGCGCCGACCCAGTTCTTCCACGCGCTTTCACTCCGCACGTCTAAGCTCGCCCATGGGTAGCATGCATTATCAAGGTTGAGTGAGCAACAGCCTTTGCTTTGTCCTTCCGCATCCATCGCGGGCTGATGAGAAGTGACGGGACTGGCCGCCCACGTTCCGCCCTATAGGTGAGAGACCCACAAGACATCGCGCGTTGGCGGGCGGGTGAGGCGGACGACCAGCGCCTGCCGCGTTAACCATGATCGTTAATATACGCCCCCTGAAATCATGGGGGTTTTGCGCGAATGCCGAACGAATCAAGCAAGTGGTTACCGAGATATTAAAGATACTTCCCAAGAGCGAATTTATATGTTTAAAATTCCCTTAATGCGCGAGCAAAGGGGGCAGTCATGGACGGCAGTACGATTTTCGAAGTCGAGTCGGCGGACACCTATGCCGGCAATCCCTATTCGCCCGCCGCGCGAGACGCGGTGCGGCAGACCCTCGGCCGGCACCTGGAGCCCAATACCCGCATCGGCCTGACCCACTTCGCGCTCGACTACGCCATGTATATCGGCGCGATTTGCGGGGTCCTGTTCCTGGGGCCGCTGTGGGCCAAGATCGTGTGCAGCCTGCTGGCCGGCATCAAGATCGCCAACCTCGGCACGCTGGGCCACGACGCCGCGCACGGCAATCTCGTGGCCTCCAGCCGTCTGAACACGGTGCTGGGCGTGCTGTGCTTCCTGCCGGGGCTCTATAACTACCGGCTGTGGTTGTACGACCACCACCACGTGCATCACCCCAACACCAACGGCGACCACGAGGACAGCTGGAAGCCCTTTTCCAAGGCGCAGTTCGACGCCCTGCCGCCGCTGCGCCGGTGGAAGGAGCGCCTGTATCGCTCGTCGTGGGGGCTGGGCCTGGCGCCCTACTACATCATGGAGCGCTGGACCCACGTGAAGTTCGTCCCGGGCGGCTTCCTGCCCAAGCGCTTCCGCGCGTCGGCCTGGGCCTATTTCGCCCTGGTGGTCGGCTACGTCGTCGCCTTCGTCGGCCTTCTGGCCGCGGCCCCGCTCTATTCGCACACCGGTTCGGTCACCGCCGTGGTCCTGGGCTTCGTCGCGCCCTTCTACATCTGGATGACCTTCTTCTCCTTCACGGTCTATGTGCAGCACACCCACAAGCGCATCCCGTGGTTCGAAGGCGCGGTCGACCGCAAGACCGCCATGCCGCAGGAAGTGCTGAGCCTGCACCTGGACTTCCCCAAGCCGATCAAGGCGCTGATGCACAATGTCTATGAGCACGCGGCTCACCACGCCAACGTGCGCATCCCCTTCCATCGCCTGGCCGACGCCCAGGCCGAGCTGAACGCCCTGATCGGCGAACATGCGGTGGTGCAGCCGTTCAGCTTCAAGTGGTTGCACGAGACCCTGCGCGACTGCCGGCTGTACGACTACGACAACCACCAGTGGCTCGACTTCGACGGCAAGCCCACCGGCCCGATCAACGTCTCGCCCGCACAGCACGACGCCATCGCCCGGTTCGGACCCGGCAACGCGTTCGTGCGGCAGGAGTAGGGTCGTACGACAGACCTAGGCGGGCCCTTCCCCCTGAGGGGAAGGGCGTCGCCGCGAGCGGCGCGCGTCCGCCTTGTCGGCGGAGTAGATTTAGGGAGGTGTCGCTGGGAGGGCGGGGACAGCGCCTAGGCGCGTCGCGCCGCGTTGTGCATTTCAGCGGCGGTGTAGGTCGCCGCGCAGATGGCCTTGAGGTGCTCGCGGATGGAGCGCGTGGCCAGGAGCGTGTCTACGGCCCGGCAGCCATCGGCTTCCAGGCGCGCCTTGAGGGCCGCCACGTCGGCGTAGGAGCCGCTGCGGGCCAATTGATAAGCGCGTTCGAAGGTGGACATGGGCTTTCCGGGGAGAGCCGCGGGGCGGACCGGCGCATGCCGACCCGCCGCGCGAACTAAGGCTTTAGGCGGCTTGCAGTTGGCCGGCGGACATCTTGCCGCTGCGTTGATCGCGTTCCAATTCGAACGAGATCTTCTGGCCTTCGTGCAGCGAGCCCAGGGTGGAGCGCTCCACGGCCGAAGCGTGGACGAAAACGTCCGCGCCGCCGTCGTCGGGTTGAATGAAGCCGAAGCCCTTGGTGGCGTTGAACCACTTCACGGTGCCGTTTGTCATGATCATATCTCTTTCAATGCAAGTGTTCACACGCTCGGAACGAGCGTCATCAAATCGTCGGGAATGATTGAGGTAGGCCCGGGGCTCGATCCTGAAATCAAGCGTGGAGAGCAACCGAACCAAAGCGATATCCGATTTGTCCACACTGACACGGATCGCAGGCGAACGCCACCGAATTGTCACGCGGCGCCGGGGAACGGCTAATGGGCCGGCTCGCCCGCCCCGAGACCGTCCTTGCGGCGGTGAAGGATCGGTCGCTCGTCCAGAACCAGTTCGACCGCCCGATGGTGGTCAGACTCATGCAGATGTCCCAGCGCAATGCGGCAGGCTTCGGCCTCGCCCGGCGCCTCGAACAGAACCAGGGTGGGCACGGTGTATCGGTCATCTTCGATCAAGGCGCTGTAGTGAGGCATAGGCGAGCTGAATCCCGGGCGGCGTGATCGGTAAAGACGGGGGGACCAGACCGCAAAAGGGTTGAGCGGTCTGTTTGGTTGCCGACATTGGGGCAGGGCGGCAGGTGTCTCACCAATCATGGCATATCCCATTGACATATCCCATTCGTCGCCTACCTTCGGTCGGGCGCAAAGGAGGTTTGTCATGGCGCGCACCACGGTGTTCCAATCCAACCGCTCGCAGGCTGTGCGCCTGCCCAAGGATGTCGCCTTTCCGGCCGGGACGCGCGAGGTCACCGTGCTGCGCGACGGCAAGCGCCGAGTGATCACGCCCTCCGACGCCCTGTGGGATGATTTTTTTGACGCGGCCGGCGCCGATCTGGGTGAACGGGCGCAGCCGGAGTCGCAGGACCGCGAATCCTTCTGATGCTGCGCTATATGCTCGATACGAACCTTTGCATCCGGGTGCTGAGGGATCGGCCCCAGGCTCTGCGCGCGACGTTCAACGAAAAGGCGGACAGCTTGGCAATCTCAACCATTGTCCTGACCGAGTTGCTGCACGGCGCCGCCAAGTCCGCCCGGCCCGATCACAACCGCCATGAGGTCGAGCGTTTCGCAGCCCGACTGGAGGTCCTGCCGTTCGATGGGGACGCCGCTGGCCACGCGGCCGACATCCGCGCCGCCCTTGAACGCCGAGGGCAGGTGATCGGCGGATACGACCTGCTCATCGCCGGCCATGCCCGCAGCCGCGGCTTGATCGTCGTCACCGGCGATCTGGGCGAGTTCACCCGGGTGGACGGGTTGCGGTGCGAGGATTGGGAGGGGCCGTCTTGAACCCCGTGCGATGAAGGTCATCGGGGGCCGGGCCGGCCTCAGCGCCGCTTAGGGCGAGACTCAGCGAGCAACGGCCAAAGCGATCACCCCCGCCATGTGGGGCAGGCTGGCGCGCAGGCCGAAGTTGGCCCCCGAGGCCATCAGCATAGCGTTGTTGGGGCCGGTGATCGCGCCGGCCAGGGCGAAAATGGCGAAGGCGCTGAAGAGGGCGGGGGTATAGGTGGGCGTCATATTCGGGGCTCCCGGCTCCTCGCCTTGACTTGCTCCGCGCCATATGCGCCCTTCCGCGCTTCCTTTTGAGCCGCCATTAGACTCCGTACCATGCACGCCTATCGCACACACACCTGCGGCGCGCTGCGCCTCGCCGACGCCGGCAGCAGCGTCCGCCTGTCCGGCTGGATTCATCGCAAGCGCGATCACGGCGGGCTGCTGTTCGTCGACCTGCGCGACCACTATGGCCTGACCCAGCTCGTTTTGGGGCCGACCACGCCGGGGTTCGCGGCGCTGGAGCGGCTGCGCGCCGAGAGCGTGATCCGGGTGGACGGCGAGGTGGTGGCGCGCGAGGCCGAGGTGGTCAACGCCAACCTGCCGACCGGCGAGATCGAGATTCGCGTGTCGTCGCTGGAGGTGCTGTCGGAGGCGGCCGAGCTGCCACTGCCGGTGTTCGGCGAGCCGGACTATCCCGAGGAGCTGCGCCTGAAGCACCGTTACCTCGATTTGCGGCGCGAGACCCTTCACCGCAACATCGTGCTGCGCTCGCGGGTGATCGCCTCGATCCGGGCGCGCATGATCGACCAGGGCTTCACCGAGTTCCAGACCCCGATCCTGACCGCGTCGAGCCCCGAGGGCGCCCGCGACTTCCTGGTGCCCTCGCGCCTGTACGCGGGCAAGTTCTACGCGCTGCCTCAGGCGCCGCAGCAGTTCAAGCAGCTGCTGATGGTGTCGGGCTTCGACCGCTACTTCCAGATCGCGCCGTGCTTCCGCGACGAGGACCTGCGGGCCGACCGGTCGCTGGAGTTCTATCAGCTCGACGTCGAGATGAGCTTCGTGACGCAGGAAGACGTGTTCGCCGCGATCGAGCCGGTGCTGTACGGCGTGTTCGACGAGTTTAAGGGCGACAAGACGGTCACGCCCTATCCCTTCGTGCGCATTCCCTATCGCGAGGCGATCGCCAAGTACGGCACCGACAAGCCGGACCTGCGCAACCCGCTCCAGATGCAGGACGTGTCCGAGCATTTCCGCGGCGGCGGCTTTGGCGTCTTCGCGCGAATCCTGGACGCCGATCCCAAGAACGCAGTGTGGGCTATTCCAGCGCCCGGCGGCGGGTCTCGGGCTTTTTGTGATCGAATGAACTCATGGGCGCAGGGCGAAGGCCAAAAAGGCCTCGGATATATTTTCTTCGTGACTGAAGAGAACGCTGAAGAGGGAACAGTCACTCAGGCAATTGTTGATGCAATGCGTGAGAAGGGCCACCCGGTCGGCGCAGACGATATTGGCGTCCAGGGCCGGGGGCCGATTGCAAATAACCTTGGCCGGGAACGCACAAAGGCAATTCGGGAACAGCTAAATCTAAAGGTCGGTGACGCGGTTTTCTTCGTCGCGGGCGATCCCGGCGTCTTCTACAAGTTCGCCGGCCTGGCGCGGACCAAGGTGGGCACGGACCTCGCCTTGATCGAAAAGGACGTCTTCAAGTTCTGCTGGATCGTCGACTTCCCGATGTACGAGTGGAACGACGAGGAGAAGAAGGTCGACTTCTCGCATAACCCCTTCTCGATGCCGCAGGGCGGGCTGGAGGCGCTGGAAAGCAAGGATCCGCTGGAGATCCTGGCGTATCAGTACGACATCGTGTGCAACGGCTATGAGCTGTGCTCGGGCGCGATCCGGAACCACCTGCCGGAGATCATGCTCAAGGCGTTCGCCACCGCTGGCTATGGGCCCGAGGTGGTCGAGGGGCAGTTCGGCGGGATGCTCAATGCCTTCCGCTACGGCGCGCCGCCGCACGGCGGACTGGCGCCCGGCATCGACCGCATCGTCATGCTGCTGGCCGGACAGGAGGCGATCCGCGAGGTGATCGCCTTCCCGCTGAACCAGCAGGGCCAGGACCTTTTGATGAACGCGCCCTCGGGCGTCAGCGAGCGTCAGCTGAAAGAGCTGAGCATCCGGGTGCAGACGCCGATCAAGGTCTAGGGCGCCAACCCGGCATCCTTCTCCCTCGAAGGGAGAAAGGGGTTAGGCCATCGCGGCCAGCAGATTGTGCGCCTGCACGTCGCGCACCTCGGCCAGAAGCTGGAAGGCGTCGGCCGGGGACAGGGCGGCGAAGGTCTCGTGGGCGGCCTCCAGGCGGTCGACCATGGCGTTGTCGCCCCGGTTCACGCGCAGGGCCAGAAGGCCCCAGTCGCCGAACGCGCGCCCGGCGGCCTCTTCCATCACGATCAGCTTGGCCCCGTCGTGGCGCGGGTCCTTGAGGATGCGCTCATAGGCGGCGGCCAAAGCGTCGCGCGGGCCTTCCAGCACCTGCAGCACCTGGCGCTGGTAGGTCAGCAGCAGGCCGGTGATGTCTGTGGCGCGGTTGTTGCGCGTGGAGGCGCGGATGATGGCGTTCAGCGCATAGTCCTGCTCGCCGCGTTCGAGCGGGAAGCGGGCGGTGAAGCGGCTGGCGTAAATCAGGCGGTGCATGATCGCGATCCCAAAGCGTGATCACGAATTAGTGCGCGAACTCGGTTAACTGATGGCTAACCCTGGGCGGAATCGAGGCGGCTCGGATGATTCGCTGCAGGATCTGCGCGCCTAGCAGAACCTGATGCGCAGGCCCCGCGGCAGCTTGGTGGAGTCGTCGCCGCAGGCCTGGGCCAGCTGGGCCTGGGTGAGGCCCAGGGCGCGCTCCATCTCCGCGCCGGAGAAGTTGGCGCCGCTCAGGCGCGCCCCGCGCAGGTTGGCGCCTTCCAGATAGGTCCCGACGAAGGTGGCGTTGGTCAGGTCGGCGCCGGCGAAATTGGCCCCGGTGAACACCGCGCCATAGGCGTTGACGTCGCGCAGGTCGCCGCCGGCGAAGGAGGTGCGGTTCATGACCGAGGCCGACAGGTCGGCCTGGCGCAGGCGCGCGCGGGCGAAGTTCTTGCTCTTGAGCTCGGCGTTGGAGAAGTCGGCCTGGAACAGGTTGCAACCGGGGCACGAGGCGCCGTCCTTGGCCCGGGCGATTTGGCCGGCGTTCTGGGCCAGGGCGGGCTGGGCGGCGGTGACGGCCAGGGCGGCGGCGAGCGCAAGCAAGGACTTCATGGGGGGTGGGCGAGCTCCGATCAGGAGCCCGAGCTTACCGCCGGCCTATTAAGAGGGAATGGATGTGGGCTCGGGCAGGCGGGGCTGGCGGGTGACCAAGCGCCAGCAACGGCGCCAGAAGTCGCAATAGTCGCGCCAAAGGTCCGGCCACAGCCACGCGCCGTGGCGATAGGGAGCAGCCACGCCAATCGGCAGGGTCTGGTCCGCCTCGCCGCGCCAGGTGCCGAACAGATGGTCCCAGATCGGCGCCAGACTGAAGTGGCCGACCGGCTGGACGGAGATGTCCAGAACGTGGTGCAAGCGGTGGTGGACGGGCGACTGGAATACCCACCGGCCGATCCAGCCGAAGTTTGAATCGATGCGCGAATGGATCACCTGGCGCTGGATCGAGATCAAAATGGCCAGGTCGATCAGGGCGTCCGGCGCGGCGCCCAGCGCGACCGCCGGGACTACGGAGACGATGCCGGTGAACAGCGCCGGATGCACGCGTCCCGCGGTGAGGATGCAGAAGTCGTCGGCCGCATGGTGGAAACGGTGCAGGGGCCAGAACAGATTGGAATGATCCAGCCGGTGGTTCCAGTAGTCGAAGAAGCTGTAGACTAGGTACAGCAGCGGCAACTGCGCCCACAGTGGCCACGTCGCGACCGAAGGCATGCCGCCGGCGAAGGCGGCGATCCTGTCGTGAATCCAAACGCCCGAGATCAGAGCGACGCCGAGGCTGAAGCCCAAGATCATGAAATGCATGGCGCCAGTCTTGGTCAGCACCCAGCAGGCGATGTCGCTTCTGGTCGAGGGGCTGCACTGAACGATCAGGTGGCGCAGGGAACTGTCCCGCCAACCTGTGAGCGCCGTCTCAACCAGGAACAGGGCCGGGAAAAGAACCAGCACCTCCAGGCCGCGCCTGACGATGTGCTGGTGCAAATCGGAAACGACCAGGCTGTGGCCCGTAAGATGCAGGCTCAGCCGGTTCGGCGCCCACAGGTCGATAGCCAAGCCGGCGAGCAAGGTCACGGCGAGGTACACGGCCAGCATAGTCAGGACGCGAGCGGTGGCGCCGTTGGAGGTGCGGTCCGATATAGGAGTGGAAATCTGGGCTAAATCGACTGAGTACATGGCTGCACCATTCCCGCACATTACGCGCAGGTTGATGCAAGCCATGAGCCAATGGCCAAGCTTGCAGACAATGTTGCCTAGAATTTACGCCGGCTCGGTCCACTTCAGGCGCGGTTTGCGCGCGGCCAGGGTCTCGTCCAGCCGGCGCAGGGGAGCCTTGACCGGGGCCGCCTTGAACCGCTCGCGCGCCGCCTCGTCCTCGCGTGCGCTCAGCGCCTCGATTGCCAGGCCGCGCACGGCGTCGCAGAAGCGATCCAACTCGGCCCGGGATTCGGTTTCGGTCGGCTCGATCAGCATGGCCCCGCGCACCACCAGCGGGAAATACATGGTCATGGGGTGGAAGCCGGCGTCGATCATGGCCTTGGCGAAGTCGAGCGTGGTCAGACCGGTATCGTCCAGCCACGCGTCGCTGAACAGGGCCTCGTGCATGCAGGGGCCCTCCGGGAAGGCCGGCGTCATCAGGTCTTGCAGCCGCGCCTTGATGTAATTGGCGTTGAGCACCGCGTCCTCGGCGACCTGGCGCAGGCCGTCGGCGCCGTGGCTGAGCATGTAGGCGTAGGCGCGCACGAACATCCCCATCTGGCCGTGGAAGGCGCTGAGGCGGCCGAAACCCTGGGCGGCCTCGCCCACGGCGTGCTCTTCCAGCCGCCAGCCGGCGGCATCCTTGACCACCCACGGTTGGGGCGCGAACGGGGCCAGGGCCTCGCTCAGCACCACCGGGCCCGCGCCCGGACCGCCGCCGCCGTGGGGCGTGGAGAAGGTCTTGTGCAGGTTGATGTGCATGGCGTCCACGCCCAGGTCGCCCGGCCGCACCTTGCCGACGATGGCGTTGAAGTTGGCCCCGTCACAGTAGAAGTAGGCCCCCGCCTCGTGAGTCAGGCGGGCGATCTCGAGGATATCGCGCTCGAATAGGCCGCAGGTGTTGGGGTTGGTCAGCATGAGGGCCGCGACGTCGCCCCCGCCGTTGGCCGGGTCGAGCTTGGCGGCCAGGTCGGCCAGATCGACGCGTCCGTCCGGGCCCTGGGCGATCTCCTCCACCGCATAGCCGACGAAGGCGGCGGTGGCCGGGTTGGTGCCGTGGGCGGAGGACGGGACCAGCACCTTGGTGCGATGGCCTTCGCCCTTGGCCGCGTGGGCGGCGTGGATGGCCAGCAGGCCGCACAGCTCGCCGTGCGCCCCGGCCTTGGGCGGCAGGGCCACCGCGGCCATGCCGGTCAGCGTCTTGAGCCAGTGCGTGAGCTGGTCCATCAGCTCCAGCGCGCCCTGCACGGTGGACTGCGGCTGCAGCGGATGCAGGTCGGCGAAGCCGGGCAGGCGCGCCAGCTTTTCGTTCAGGCGCGGGTTGTGCTTCATGGTGCACGAGCCGAGCGGATAGAGCGCCAGGTCGATGGCGTGGTTGCGCTGGGACAGGCGCACATAGTGGCGCACGCCCTCGGGCTCGGACAGGCCGGGCAGACCGATCGGGGCTGTGCGGACCAGGTCGCCGAGGTCGTCGGCGGCGCCGGCGTCCGGCTCGGGCAGGTCGACGCCGGTCTTGTCCCAGTTTCCGAGCTCGAAGATCAGCGGCTCGGCCTGGAGCAGGCCCTGAGCGCCGGTGGGTGGGGCGGTTGCGGCGGTGGTTTCGGGGCGCGTGGGCCGCCCGACGGTCTGCATGTTCATGCCAAGACCTCCGTGAGGGCTGCGGCGAAGGCCGCGATGTCGTCCAGGGTCGTCAGTTCGGTGGCGGAGACGATCAGCAGGTCGTCGAGCCCCGCGTCCGGCGCCAGGCGGCTGAACGGCACGCCGGCCAGCACGCCCTTGCCCGCCAGGGTCTCGACCACGGGCGCGGCCGGGGCGGGCAGGCGCACGGCGAATTCGTTGAAGTAGCGCGTCGTCGGGATCTCGACGCCGGGGATGGCGGCCAGGGCGTCCTTCAGCGTGCGGGCGATCTGGTGGTTGAGCAGAGCCAGGCGGCGCAGGCCGGTCTCGCCCAGAAGACTCATGTGGATGGTGAAGGCCAGGGCGCAAAGCCCGGAATTGGTGCAGATATTCGAGGTCGCCTTCTCGCGCCGGATATGCTGCTCGCGGGTGGACAGGGTCAGGACAAAGCCGCGCTGGCCGTCGGCGTCGACCGTTTCGCCGCACATCCGGCCCGGCATCTGGCGCAGCAGCTTCTCGCGGGCGGCGAACAGGCCGACGTAAGGGCCGCCGAAGTTCAGGGCGTTGCCGATCGACTGGCCCTCGGCCACCACGATGTCGGCGCCCATTTCCCCCGGAGATTTGAGCAGGCCGAGCGAGACCACCTCGGTCACGGTCACGATCAGCAACACGCCCTTGGCGCGGCACGCTTCGGCGATGGCGCTGACGTCGGTCGCCTGGCCGAACACATTGGGCGTCTGCACCACCACGCAGGCGGTGTCGGCGTCGATGGCCTCCAGCACCGCCGCCTCGGCGTCGATGGCGGCGGGCATCTGCTGGATGGCGATGCCGGGACCGCGCGCCAGGGTCTGGACGGCCGCCGCGTAGTGCGGATGCAGCCCGCCCGACAGCACCGCCTTGGCGCGCCGAGTGACGCGTGCGGCCATCAGCACCGCCTCGCCGCACGCGGTCGAGCCGTCGTAGAGCGAGGCGTTGGCCACCTCCATGCCGGTCAGGGCCGCGACCTGGGTCTGGAACTCGAACAGGGCCTGCAGCGTGCCCTGGGCGATCTCGGGCTGATAGGGGGTGTAGCTGGTCAGGAATTCCGAGCGCTGGATGATGTGGTCCACGCTGGCCGGCACATGGTGGCGATAGGCGCCGGCGCCGCAGAACGAGGGGCCCGCGCCCGCCGGCCGGTTCTTGGCGGCCAGGGCGGCCAGCGCCCGCTCGACCGCGATTTCGCCCTGGTGAGCCGGCAGGTCCACCGGCGCGGACAGGCGCACCGAGGCCGGTACGTCGACGAACAGGTCGTCGATGTCCGAGGCTCCAACGGCCGACAGCATGTGGGCCCGGTCTTCGGCGGTGATCGGCAGGTAGCGCATGGCCGGTGTCCTGAACTTAAAGCGTGTCGAGGAAGGCCTGATAGGCGTCGCGGTCCATCAGGGCCTCGACCTGGGCCGGGTCGGCCACCTTCAGCTTGGCGAACCACGCCTCGCCCTCAGGGTCCTGGTTGACCGCTTCGGGATGGTCGGACAATCCGGGCTGGGCCTCAACCACCACGCCGTCGACCGGGGAATAGACGTCCGAGGCGGCCTTGACGCTCTCGACCACCGCCAGCGGGTCGCCGGCCTTGACGCTCTTACCGATCTCGGGGGTCTCGACGAACACCACATCGCCGAGATGCTCGGCGGCGTAGGCGGTGATGCCCACGGTGGCGATGTCGCCGTCCAGTTCGATCCATTCATGATCCTTGGTGAAGCGCATGGGCGATCTCTTTAGGGTTGGCGCACGTAGCGGTGCGGAACGAAGGGCAGGGGGACGACTTCGGCCGGCTGGGCCTTGCCGCGCACCATGGCGCCGAGGGCTGTGCCGGGCGCGGCGAACGCGGGCGGAACGAAGGCCAGGGCGATAGGCGCCGACAGGCTCGGCGAGAACCCGCCGCTGGTGACGCGGCCGATGACGTGGCCATCCGGTGCAACGATCTCTGCCCCCTCGCGGGCCGGCGCGCCCTGAACCTTGAGGCCCACGCGCACCCGGGCGGGGCCCTCGGCCAGTTCGCCGCGGAGGCGGTCCACGCCGGGGAATCCGCCCTCGGCCAGCCGGCGCTTGGACAGGGCGAAGGTCAGGCCGGCCTCCACAGGCGAGACGGTCGCGTCCATGTCGTGACCATAGAGCGGCAAGCCGGCCTCCAGGCGCAGGGAATCGCGCGCGCCCAGGCCGATGGGCCTGACACGCTCGTCCTGGCACAGGCGCGTCCACAGTTCGGGCGCGGCCTCGGCGTCGACCAGAATCTCGAACCCGTCCTCGCCGGTGTAGCCCGAGCGGGTGATCGCCAGCCAGCGGCCCTGCCACTGCACGCGGAGGGCCTGCATGAAAGTCAGGCCGAGCGCCTCGGGAACCAGCGCGCCGAACACAGCGGCCGCGTCGGGGCCCTGCAGGGCGATCAGCGCCTGGTCGGTCAGGGGGGTGATCGTCGCGACGCCCGCCAGGGCCTGGCCGATCAGGGCGAAGTCGCCGGCCTTGGTCCCGGCGTTGACCACCAGGAACAGGCGGTCCTGCTTGTCGCCCTGCTCGGGTCGGCACACCATCAGGTCGTCGATGATCCCGCCGTCCGCGTTCAGCAGGAAGGTGTAGCGCTGACGCCCGCGCTTGAGGCCGGCGAGGTCGGCCGGGACGAGCGTTTCGAAGGCGGCGGCGACGGCGGCGTAGTCGGCCTCGGCATCGCCGCTGGGGGCGTCGAGTTCGAGCAGCGCCGGGCCCATGTGCGACACGTCGAACAGCCCCGCGTGCTCACGCGTCCAGCGGTGCTCGGCCAGCACGCCCATCGGGTACTGCACGGGCATGTCGTAGCCGGCGAATGGCGTGAAGCGCGCCTGGGCCGCTGCGTGGGCCTTGTGGAGCGGGGTTTGCAGAAGCTCGCTCATCGACGCTCCGAACATAGAGGACAACACTCCTACCGGGTCGCAACGACCTGGAGGGCGCCCCCGCTGTCCTGAAGCCTGAGAGATTTCGGGGCGAGGCCCCTTGCTCCGTCGGCGAGTCTCCTTCGCGCATCGCTCAGGCGACTACTTTCCAGCGTTCGTAAGCCCGCGCGGTCCTTTTGCCTGAGCGTTTCCGGGGTGGTTGCGCCTTCGGCTCCGGAAGCGAATCCGGTCTCTCCCGCGAGAGCGACCCCTCGGTAGGCGCGGGCGCGGGGGGAGTCAACGCGGCGCGGGCGCCGCCGCCCATTTGCCCGCAAATGCCCTGTGGACGGGCGTGCGGACGGTGCTCGGGAACCGGTTGCCCGCCGCCGCGCTAGGGTGATTATGGCGAAGGTCGTTCCTGCGCCGCGAAACGGGACTGCGGAGAGACTACCATGAACGGGCTGAAGGTTGTCGTCGCGGCGGGAGCCGTCCTGGCCGCCGCCGGATCGAGCGTCGGCGCCTGGGCCGCCATGCCCGCCTGTTGCCGGGTTCCGGCCCATGCCGCGGTCGCAGTCGAACTGGTGGGGCCGGTCAGCACGCGCACCCAGCACGATGGCGACAGCTTCGCGCTGCAGCTCTCGGCGCCCTTGATCGTCAACGGCCGGGTGGTGTTGAAGGCGGGCACGCCCGGCGTGGGTAAGGTGATTCAGTCCTCCGGGCCCGGGTTCGGCGGCAAGGCGGCCAAGCTGGTGCTGGCGGCGCGCTATCTGGAGGTCGGCAAGCGCCACATCGCGCTGCAGGGCCTGCAGATGGCCATGTCGGGCGCGGGCAAGGACAATGTGGCGGCCGCCCAGGCCATCGGCATCAGCGGAATCGTGCTCGGGCCGGTGGGCTTTGTCGGCATGGCGGTGCGCGGCGGCAATGTCGACTTCCCGGCTGGGACCAGGGCGACGGCGCAACTGGCGGCGGGCGCGGTCCTGCCGCCGCTGGGCCGGCCGACCAAGGCTGAACGCGAACTGGCCGCCCAGGTGCTGGCGGCCCCTTCGCCGGCCGAAGGGCCGATCGCCATCCCGCCGCCGCCCTCGGGCAAAGGCCAGATCGTGTTCTTCCGGCCGCACTCGCTGCTGGGCACCGGCCAATGGTTCAATGTGCGCGAGAACGGCGCGGCCCTGGGCAAGCTGACCAACGGAGCCTATTTCGTGCAGACCGTCGATCCGGGCCTGCACACCTACACCGCGACCGAGGAGCCGGAGTTCAAGGACAGCCTCAACCTGCAGGTTGATCCAGGCGACACCTATTATGTGCAGGGCGCCCTGACCAAGGGCGTGGTGCTGGGGGCCGCCGACCTGATCCCCTCCGACCGGGCGGCGTTCGAGAAGGCGGCCGACGGCCTGAAGCCGGCGGAAACGCAGACGGCGGCCAAATAAGGCTAAAGATCTTCGATCGTGAGGCCCAGCGCGTTGCGCAGGCGATCGGCGACGATCGCGCGGTGGCAGCGGCAGGCGTCGGCCTCGAAACACAGCAGCGCCGACTTGCCGGCCTGGGCGATCCGGCCGGCTTCGAGGAGGTCGAGTTGGGCGGCCGGCTCGGTCAGATGCGCCTCATAGATCTCGCGCATTTCGGCCGTTCGGCCCTTGCGTGCCGCGTCGCGCCCCGCCTTGGGCGTTCCCAGGGCGCGCAGATGGGCGTAGCCGATGCCCGCCTCCTTGAGACTGGCGGCGAGCACGCCCTTGGAGAATCCGGCCCGGCGGGAGGCCGCGATCGCGCGCACGTCGATCACGGTCTTAACCCCGGCGCCGACCAGCTTGCCGATCATGGCGTCCTGGGTCTGGCCTTCGTAGCCGATCGTCGCGAGCTGCATGGACCCAAGATGGCCACGCCAAGGCAGGGCCCAAGCGGCGCCTTACATCCGTTCGGGCGCGTCCAGGCCCAGCAGGTCGAGGGACATCTCCAACTGGCGCAGGGCGGTGTGGGCCAAGGTCAGGCGTGAGGCCCGCTGCTCGGGCGAGGGCGCGGCCATCACCGGGCAGGCGGCGTAGAACTTGGAGAAGGTCTGAGCCAGGCGATAGGCGTGCTCGGCGATGAAGTGCGGGGCGCGCTTGGCGTAGGCCTCGCTCACTGCCTGGTCGAAGGCGTCGAGGGTCAGGGCCAGCTCACGCTCGGCCGGCTCGGCGACGACCACCGGGCCGGGCGCCGCGTTCTCGGCCTCGGCGCGGCGCAGCAGGGATTTGATGCGCACCGCCTGGTAGAGCAGATAGGGGCCGGTCTTGCCCTCGAAGCTGGTGAAGCGGTCCAAGTCGAACACATAGCTGGCGCCGCGGAAGTTCTGCAGGTCGGCGAACTTGATCGCGGCCATGGCCACCTTATGCGCGGTGTCCTCGAAGGCGTCGGGGGACAGTTCGGCGCCGAGGCCGGCCTCGTGCAGGCGCTCGCGCGCCTTGCCGCGCGCCGACTGGATCAGGTCGTGCAGTTTGAGCACGCCGCCCTCACGCGTCTTGAATGGCTTGCCGTCTGGCCCGTTCATAGTGCCGAAGCCGAGATGCTCGAGCTCGCCCTCGGCCGCGTAGCCCGCCAGATAGGCGGCACGGAACACCTGTTCGAAATGGTCGGCCTGGCGCTGGTCGACCACATAGAGCGCCAGGTGCGGATCGAAGCCGCGGCGCCGGTCGAGGATGGTGGCCAGGTCAGTGGTGCCATACATGGCCGAGCCCTGCGAGGAGATCACGATCAGGGGCGGCAGTTCGCGCTTGTCGTCTTCGCGCGCCACATGCACCACCTGGGCGCCCTGGTCCTCGACCAGCAGATGCTTGGCCTTGAGGTCCTCGACCATCTGCGGAATCAGCGGATCGGCGTCGCTCTCGCCCTTCCACAGATCGAAGGTGATGCCGAGGGCGCCGAATTCACGCTCCAATGCGCGGCGGCTGACGGCCACGAAATGGCGCCACAGCGTCAGATAGCCGGCGTTGCCGGCCTGCAGCTCGGCGGTCGCGACCCGCGCGCGGTCACGAAAGGCCTCATCCGCCTTGGCCTTGCCCGCCGCCAGCGGATAGAGGCGGTCGAGCGCATCCAGATCCAGGTCCGCGAGGGCGGCCTCGATGTCCGGCGCGGTTTCGTCAGCCACCGCCCGCCAGTTGGGTCGTTCGTCGCTGGCCGCGACGATCAGCAGGCCCATCTGGAAGCCCCAGTCGCCGAAGTGGGCGTCGCCCAGCGCCTGGTCGCCGCGAAAGCGCACGATGCGCTTGATCGATTCGCCGATGATCGAGGAGCGCAGATGACCCACGTGCATCGGCTTGGCCACGTTGGGACCGCCGTAGTCGATCACCACCCGGCGCGGGCTCGGCGTGACCTGGGCGCCCAGGCGCGGGTCGGCCACGATCTCGCTCACCCGGTCGGACAGGGCGCCAGGGGCCAGCCGCAGGTTGATGAAGCCCGGGCCGGCCAGTTCGACCGAAGCCAGGAGGGGATTAGCGCTGAGCCGTTCGACCGCCGCGGCGCCGATCTCGCGCGGATTGCGCCCCGCGCTCTTGGCGGCGGCCAGGGCCCCGTTGCATTGGAAATCGGCCAGGTCGGGCCTGTCACTGGGCGTGACGCGGCCCAGGTCGGCGGACAGTCCGGCTGAGGCGAAGGCGGCCCCGACCGCTTCGCTCAAAGCCTGTCTGAGGTCGGTCATTTGGTCGCGGAGTCGCTCTGGGCCTGGGCGGCGAGCGCCGCGCTGGGCTTGAACCGCTTGCCGTCGCGGTTGAAGGCGATCATTTCGGGCGTGACGTCGAACCCGACCAGCACCTCGAAGTTGGCGCCGCTGACCTTGGCGTTGGCGCGCGGGATGGTGATGCCCTTGAGCGTGTCGGTGTAGGTGACGCGGTCCTGCCCTGCCGGGAAGGTCACGGGCAGGTTGAAGTAGGCCTTGTCGATCACGTCTCGGTTACGGTCGGTCACGGCTACCCAGTAGCGGTAGGTCTTGGACGAGCCCTGCGCCTGGGGCCCGCGGCCCAGCTCGAACAGAACCTGCATCTGCACGCGGATCGGGTCGTCGTTCTTGTACTGGCAGGCCGAGGACAGGGTCTGAATCTCGCCGGTGTAGCCGACCGCCTCGACCGACTCGCGGTTGTCCTTGAGCTCGACGTAGCGCGCCGCGTCGTACAGCACCTTGACGAAGGGGCAGGGGCCGACGTTGTTCACGTCGGGCAGGGGCAACTGCTTGTCGCCCCAGTCGTCCTTCTTCTTGGTGTCCGCGCTGTCGTCGCCGCCGCCACCGCCACCGCCGTCGTCCTGGGCGAAGGCGTGGTGCAGCGGAGTCGCCGCGGCGAAGGCGGCCAGCATCGACACGGTAAGCAAGGGGCGGCGCATGGGCGATCCGACGAGAAAATGAGCGCGGCCGGCGGCCGCCCGGGCGGCTGTGATACCGGCTTATCGATCAGGCCGCAACGCGGCGCGAAGGACGCTTGATTGCGGCGCCCGTCTTGGAACAAGACAGGCGCGCCACCACCTTAACCCAGGGTGCATTGTCCATTGTCGGGCGAATGATCGCCGCGTCGTTCACGGAGTAGGGTGATGAGAGGGGACGCCCGGCCGAGTGTCGAGGTCCGGCTGGCCAGTCCGCGCGGGTTTTGCGCGGGGGTCGATCGCGCGATCCAGATGGTGGAACGCGCGCTGGCCAAGTACGGCGCGCCGGTCTACGTGCGCCACCAGATCGTGCACAACCGCTCGGTGGTCGAGCGCCTGGCCGCGCTTGGCGCAGTTTTCGTCGAGGACGTGGCTGAGTGCCCGTGCGACCGGCCCTTGGTGTTCTCGGCCCATGGCGCGCCCAAGGCTGCGTTCCGCGAAGCGGCCGAGCGCGGGCTGTTCACCCTCGACGCCACCTGTCCCCTGGTGAGCAAGGTGCACAACGAAGCCGAGCGCCATCACGCCGAGGGCCGGCACGTGGCGCTGATCGGTCACGCGGGTCACCCGGAGGTGATCGGGGTGCTGGGCCGCCTGCCGCCCGGCGCGATCAGCCTGATCGAGACCATGCGCGACGCTGAAGCTTTCGAAAGCCCGGCGGGCGCGCCCTTGGCCTATGTGACGCAGACCACCCTGGCGGTGGACGAGGTTGCGGATATCGTCGGCGTTCTCAGGGCGCGCTTCGCCGACATCGCCGGGCCGGTCAAGGAAGACGTGTGCTACGCCACCACCAACCGGCAGGAAGCGGTCAAGCAGCTGTCGGGCGGGTGCGACCTGGTACTGGTGGTCGGCTCCAAGACCTCATCCAATTCCCTCAGGCTGGTTGAGACCGCGCTGCGCTCGGGCGCCAAGATCGCGCGGCTGATTGACAGCGCCGAGGACATCGACTGGGCCTGGCTGAAGGACAAGGCCGTGGTCGGCCTGACCGCCGGCGCGTCCTCGCCAGAAGCCCTGGTGGAAAAGGTGCTGGAGGCGATGGCGGCGCGCTACGACGTGCTGGTGCGCGAGGTCGCGAGCGTGCGCGAAAGCCTGACCTTCAAACTGCCGCGGGCGCTGGCGGACTAAGACATCGACGGCGCAGAGCCCAGCAGGGCCCGCGACTTGCGCCACCTGTTGCGCAATGCGGCGGCGCTGTTCGGATAGCGCTCGCCCAGGAAGGCCGCCTTGCGCACCCGGTCGCTTGGACACGGCTGGGGCGCGGCTTGGCCTTGACCCCGGCCGCGCGCTCGCCCAACAGACGGCATGGCCGTCTACACCGACATTTCCGACGCCGAGCTCGACGTCTTCATGGCCCAGTTCGATCTGGGCGCGCCCGTAGCGTTCAAGGGCATCGCCGAGGGCGTGTCCAACTCCAACTTCCTGCTGGATACCGAGCGCGGCCGCTTCATCCTGACGGTGTACGAGGCGCGCACCGACGAGGCGGACCTGCCGTTCTTCCTGTCGCTGATGCGCTGGTTGCACGACGCGGGCTATCCCAGCGCCACGCCCATGCCGGCGCGCGACGGGGCGCTCTACAAGCGCATGCGCGGCAAACCGGCGGCGATCGTGACCTTTCTGAACGGCATGTCCGTGCGCCGTCCGGGCGCCGCCCACTGCCGCGAGGCGGGCGTGGGGCTCGCGCGCCTGCACCTGGCGGCCCAGGGCTCGGGCCTGAGCCGCGCCAATACCCTGGGCCAGCCCTACTGGGCGGGCATGTTCGCGGGCTATGAGGATCAGGCCGAGGCGCTCAAGCCGGGCCTGTCGGCGGTGATCGCGGCCGACATCGCCGCCTTCGAGCGGCTTTGGCCGCGCGATCTGCCCCAGGGCGTAATCCATGCGGACTTCTTTCCTGATAACGTGTTCTTCCAGGGCGGCAAGTTCGCCGCCGCGATCGACTTCTATTTCGCCTGCACCGACCTCTACGCCTACGACGTGGCGGTGTGCCTCAACGCCTGGTGCTTCGAGCCCGACGGCAGTCTGAACGTGACCGCCGCCCGGGCCTTCACGGGGGGCTATGAGAGCGTGCGCCCCCTGAGCGGTCAGGAGCGCGCGGCCGTGCCGCTGCTGGCCTGGGGCGCGGCTATGCGCTTCTTCCTCACGCGCCTGCACGACTTCCGCCTGGGCGGCTCCGGCGCCCTGGTCAAGCCGCACGACCCGCTGGAATACGAGCGCAAGCTGGCGGTGCACCGGGCGGCCTACGCCTCGGGCGAAGGGCTGGTGGTGTTCGGGGCCGGCGCGTGAGCGGCAAGGTGGTGGTGTTCACCGACGGCGCTTGTCGGGGCAACCCCGGCCCGGGCGGCTGGGGAGCGATCCTGATGTGGGGCGGGCACGAGAAGGAGCTCTACGGCGGAGAGCCGGCGACCACCAACAACCGCATGGAGCTGATGGGCGCGATCATGGCGCTGGAAAGCCTCACCCGACCGTGCCAGGTCGAGTTGCACACCGACAGCAAGTACGTCCAGACCGGCATCACCGAATGGGTCGCCGGCTGGAAGGCGCGTGGGTGGAAGACCGCCGACAAGAAGCCGGTCAAGAACGAGGACCTTTGGCGCCGCCTGGACGCCGCCCGCCAGCGTCATCACGTCGACTGGCGCTGGGTCAAGGGCCACGCCGGCCACGAACTCAACGAGCGCGCGGACCGGTTGGCCAACAAGGGGCTTGAAGCGGCGCTCTAGAGCCGCGGCGGGCGGACGTAGATGATCTTGGGCCCGCGGCCGGCGTAGACGAGGCCCAGCAGAAGTCCGGTCAGGGCGGCGGCGGCCAGGGCCAGCAGGGGTTGCTCCTTGACGAAGGGCGTGACCTGATCGGCGGTCTGCTGCACCCGTTCGGTGACGGTGGCGTAGGCCTCGCGGGCCTGCTCGCTGACCTTGTTGGCCGTTTCCGTCAGCTTGTCGGTCGCGTCGGCGATCTTGGTCTGCGCATCGCCGACCATCTGCTGGATCGAGCCCTCGACGCGGCGCGCATCGCCTTGCAGCTCAACACCAGGATCGTCGAGGATCTGGCCGGCGATGGATTCGGCCTTGCCGACGCCGGCTTTCGCCGCGCCCGCGATTTCATTCTCGTTCATCGGTGCTCTCCGCCCGAACCATAGGAGTCTGACCGAGAAACACCTGGCAGCGACGGTCGTTCCGTCGGCGGCGCGCGATCTTTGGCCAGGGCGGGCGGGCAGGCGTCAGTTCAGGCCGGCGCGGACCTTGGCGCGCAGCACGTCGATCGGCGCCAGACCCTTGTCGGTCTTGAAATGCCAGTAGGTCCAGCCGTTGCAGGCGGGGGCGGACTGGACCATGGCCCCGACCTTGTGGATCGAGCCGGACAGGTCGCCGATCACCACGCTGCCGTCGGCGCGCACGCGGGCCACCTTGTCGCCCTTGGGGCAGTACAGGCTGTCGCCGGGGCGCAGCAGGCCCGCCTCGACGATCTGGCCGAAAGGCACGCGCGGCTCCGAGCGCTTGGAGCCCATCACGTCCAGGTCCTCGGGCGAGACGGGGATCACCGCGGCGATGCGCTTGCGGGCCGCCTCGATATAGGTCGGGTCGCGCTCCAGGCCGATGAAACGCCGGCCGAGCCGCTTGGCCGCCGCGCCGGTGGTGCCTGTTCCGAAGAACGGGTCGAGGATCAGGTCGCCGGGGCGCGAGGAGGCCAGGATCACCCGGTGCAGCAGCGCCTCGGGCTTTTGCGTGGGATGCACCTTTTGGCCGGCCTGGTCCTTCAGCCGCTCCTCGCCCGTGCACAGGGGCAGGGTCCAGTCCGAGCGCATCTGCAGGTCTTCGTTGGCCATCTTCATGGCGTCGTAATTGAAGGTGTAGCGCTTCTGCCCGCGCCCCTTGGCCGCCCAGATCAGGGTCTCATGGGCGTTGGAGAAGCGCGTGCCCTTGAAGTTGGGCATGGGGTTGGACTTGCGCCAGATCACGTCATTGAGGATCCAGAAGCCCAGGTCCTGCAGCGTGGCGCCCACGCGAAAGATGTTGTGATAGCTGCCGATCACCCACAGGGCGCCGTCGTCCTTGAGCACCCGACGGCATTCGGCGAGCCAGGCCTTGGTGAAGGCGTCGTAGGCCTCGAACGAGGCGAAGCGGTCCCATTCGTCGTCCACGGCGTCGACCTTGGAATTGTCGGGCCGGTGCAGGTCGCCGCCGAGTTGCAGATTGTAGGGCGGGTCGGCGAACACCAGGTCCACGCTGCGGTCGGGCAGCTTGCGCAGGGCCTCGATGCAGTCGCCTTCGATGATGGTTTCCGGCCCGAAAGTCATGCGCCCGCTCCGCTCGACAAGACTCACCACCCATGCCGGGGCAGGGTTAAGGGCGGGTGTAGGGGCGTGGTTAACAAGATGTTTGAGTGTTCTTGTACGGCCCTCGCCACGCCGATGCGCAATTATACCACCTGGCGGCGCGCCTCGGCGTTTCGCGGCTCGACCTAAGGGCGCAAGGGCTGAGGGCAGGGGCAGGGGGCGCTGGGTCAGGGGCCAAGCGCGCTGCGCCATCGGTGGCGCCGTCGGCCCGTTCATGCACATGAACCTCACCTAAACCTCCGCCTCGGACCCTGTTCAAATAGCTTCGGCCATAGTCGCCCCATCAACGGGCCTGAGGCTCGCCGGGCGGCGAATGGATCGCCGGCCGGTCAACCCGAGAGGGACGTCACATGTTGAACAAGGCGATGATTGCCGCTGCGGCGGCCCTGGCGATCGGCGGCTCTAGCATTGCGGCGACGGCGGCCGACGCAGCCCCCCGCGGCATAGGCGGCGCGGGCTTCCACGGCGAAGGTTTCCGCGGCGGCGACCGCGACGGCTGGCGCGGCGGCGGGTGGGCTTGGGGCTGGCGCAGACCTGGCGTGTACGTTGGTCCGGCCTGGGGTTACGGCGACTGCGGCTGGCGCTGGTCGCCGTACTATGGACGTTACGTGCGCGCCTGCTGGTAAGCTGGAACGCGCGTTCGGGAATGGGGCCTGGACCGGAGCGGCGTGAGCGGCTCCGGTCTCCCGCCAATCCCGACTTGACCCGCAGGGGCCGCGCGCGTATCTAGCGCGCTCATTTTCGAGGCCCGGGCCGGCGTTCCGCTGTCCCTGCGGCCCGATGGACCGGCGCCCTGCAAAGGTTCGCCGAGAGGCCGCCGGAAAGTCCGAGGGACATTCCGGCGTTCTTGCTTGTTCGTCGGACGTCCTCGAAGCGTGTTTTTAGCCAAGGACTCCGAGGTCGCCCGGCCGAAAGGCGCAGGCCTCCATAGCGAAAAAGAGCGATGCCCACAGTCAACCAGCTCATCCGCAAGCCGCGCCAATCCAAGCCGGCTCGCAACAAGGTTCCGGCCCTGAAGGGCTGCCCCCAGCGCCGGGGCGTCTGCACCCGGGTCTACACCACCACCCCGAAGAAGCCGAACTCGGCTCTGCGTAAGGTCGCCAAGGTGCGCCTGACCTCGGGCATCGAAGCGGTGTGCTACATCCCCGGCGAAGGCCACAACCTGCAGGAGCACTCGGTGGTGCTGATACGCGGCGGCCGCGTCAAGGACTTGCCCGGCGTCCGCTACCACATCCTGCGCGGCGTGCTCGACACGCAAGGCGTGAAGAACCGCAAGCAGCGCCGTTCGCTCTACGGCGCCAAGCGTCCGAAATAAGGAAGACCTCGTATGTCCCGTCGTCACCGCGCCGAGAAGCGCGAAGTCCTCCCCGATCCGAAGTTCGGCGACCTGGTTGTCACCAAGTTCATGAACTACGTCATGTACGAAGGCAAAAAGGCCGTCGCCGAGAACATCGTCTACGGCGCCTTTGACATCCTGGAATCCAAGCGTCGCGACCAGGGCTCGCTGGAAACCTTCCACGCCGCCCTGGATAACGTGGCCCCCGCCGTCGAAGTCCGCTCGCGCCGGGTCGGCGGCGCCACCTATCAGGTGCCGGTCGAGGTGCGTCCCGAGCGCCGCCGCGCCCTGGCCATCCGTTGGCTGGTGACCGCCGCCCGCAAGCGTGGCGAGAACACCATGACCGAGAAGCTGGCGGGCGAACTGCTCGACGCCTCCAACAACCGCGGCACTGCGGTCAAGAAGCGCGAAGACACCCACAAGATGGCCGAAGCCAACCGCGCCTTCTCGCACTATCGCTGGTAGGCCGCGCGATATACGCCGCCGGGGTCTCCGGCGGCCTTCCTTGCGCGGGTGGTTTGGTTTAAACCGCCCGCGCCGCCCGTTTGAACGCAGCACTCCGAACGCCCCGTTACCCAGAGCTTCCCATGCCCCGCCTGAACAAGATCGAAGATTACCGCAACTTCGGAATCATGGCGCACATCGACGCCGGCAAGACCACGACCACCGAGCGGATTCTTTATTATACCGGCAAGAGCCATAAGATCGGCGAAGTGCACGACGGCGCCGCGACCATGGACTGGATGGAGCAGGAGCAGGAGCGTGGCATCACGATCACCTCCGCCGCGACCACCGCGTTCTGGAACGGCCATCGTCTGAACATCATCGACACCCCCGGGCACGTGGACTTCACCATCGAGGTCGAGCGTTCGCTGCGCGTGCTGGACGGCTGCGTCGCCGTGCTCGACGGCAACCAGGGCGTTGAGCCGCAGACCGAAACCGTCTGGCGTCAGGCCGACCGCTACAACGTTCCGCGCATCGTGTTCGTCAACAAGATGGACAAGACCGGCGCCGACTTCCAGATGTGCCTGCGCACCATCCGCGACCGCCTGGCCGTGAAGGCGATCCCGATCCAGCTGCCGATCGGCTCGGAAGCGGCCCTGAAGGGCGTGGTCGACCTGGTCCGTATGAAGGCCGTGGTGTGGGAGTCCGAGGGGCTGGGCGCCAACTACCACGACGAAGAAATCCCGGCCGACATGAAGGCCGCGTGCGACGAAGCGCGCAACTATCTGATCGAGAACGCCGTCGAGCTCGACGACGACGCCATGGAAGCCTACCTTGAGGGGACCGAACCCTCCGAGGACGTGCTGAAGAAGTGCATCCGCAAGGCTGTGCTGACCGGCGCCTTCTATCCGATCCTGGCCGGCTCGGCGTTCAAGAACAAGGGCGTGCAGCCCCTGCTCGACGCGGTGGTCGACTATCTGCCTTCGCCGGTGGACATCCCGCCGACCCCGGGCATCGACTACAAGACCGAAGAGCCCGTGACCCGCAAGGCGTCGGACGACGAGCCCCTGTCGGTGCTGGCGTTCAAGATCATGGACGACCCCTTCGTCGGCTCGCTGACCTTCTGCCGCATCTATTCAGGCAAGCTGGAAACCGGCATGGGCCTGCTCAACTCCACGCGCGACAAGCGCGAGCGGGTCGGGCGCATGCTGCTGATGCACTCGAACAACCGCGAGGACATCAAGGAAGCCTTCGCCGGCGACATCGTCGCCCTGGCCGGGCTGAAGGACACTCGCACCGGTGACACCCTGTGCGATCCGCTCAAGTCGCCGGTGATCCTGGAAAAGATGAACTTCCCGGCGCCGGTGATCGAGATCGCCATCGAACCCAAGTCCAAGGCCGACCAGGAAAAGCTGGGCGTCGCGCTGGGCAAGATGGTGGCCGAGGACCCGTCCTTCACCGTCTTCACCGACCAGGAGTCGGGCCAGACGATCATGAAGGGCATGGGCGAACTGCACCTGGACATCAAGGTCGACATCCTCAAGCGCACCTACAAGGTCGAAGCCAACATCGGCGCGCCGCAGGTGGCCTACCGCGAAAGCCTGGGCCGCGCGTGCGAGATCGACTACACGCACAAGAAGCAGACCGGCGGCACGGGCCAGTTCGCCCGCGTCAAGATCCAGTTCGCCCCTGGCGAGCCGGGCTCTGGCTTCAAGTTCGAGAGCAAGATCGTCGGCGGCGCGGTGCCCAAGGAATTCATCCCGGGCGTCGAAAAAGGCCTGGAATCGTCCAAGGACAACGGCCTGCTGGCCGGCTTCCCGCTGATCGACTTCTCCGCCACCCTGGTGGACGGCGCCTTCCACGACGTCGACTCCTCGGTGCTGGCCTTTGAAATCGCCGCCCGCGCGGCGTTCAAGGAACTGCGCGAGAAGGGCGCTCCCAAGCTGCTCGAGCCGATCATGAAGGTTGAAGTGCTGACCCCGGATGAATATCTGGGCGACGTCATCGGCGACCTGAACAGCCGCCGCGGACAGATCCAGGGCACCGACCAGCGCGGCAACGCCCAGGTCGTGACCGCTTTCGTCCCGCTCGCCAACATGTTCGGCTATATCGGCAACCTGCGCGGCATGTCTCAAGGGCGCGCTCAGTTCACGATGCAGTACGATCACTACGAACCGGTTCCGCAGCACGAAGCGGACAAGGTCATCCAGAAGTACGCCTAACCCCATCCAACCCTAGTTAGAGGACAAGCCCAAACAGGGCTGGAGCTTGAAATGGCCAAGGAAAAGTTTGAACGCAACAAGCCGCACTGCAACATCGGCACGATTGGTCACGTTGACCATGGCAAGACGACGTTGACGGCGGCGATCACGATCACGCTGGCGAAGGCTGGCAACGCGAAGGCGATGGCCTAC
>DATKPD010000074.1:0-84634 GCA_035524315.1 Caulobacteraceae bacterium | reverse complement strand
TCGACCGCGTGCGCGACCTGGCGGTCAGCCCGACGCCCGGCTCAAGGCCGACGGATTTCAGCCTGCGGGCCTTCGTCGAGCGCAGCTTCGGCATCTACCAGGACGCGGTGGAGGAGGTGGTGCTGCGCATCCATCCGCACGGCGCCGAGGAGGCGATGGGCTGGCGCTTCCATCCCACCCAGACCCTGGAGCCCCAGGCGGACGGCGCCGTCATCGCCCGCTTCCAGGCGGCCGGCATGCGCGAGATCGCCTGGCACCTGTTCACCTGGGGCGACAAGGTCGAGATCCTGGCCCCCGTCTCGCTGCGCGCGACCCTGATCGACGGCTTGCAGACCGCGCTGGCGCGCCATCAGGCCACCGCCGCCTTGCCCGACCCCCCCGCGCGCCTAGGATAGGGCGATGATGGACAGCCCGATCAGACGCCGCCAGGCCGCGCTCGCGATCGCTCTCGCCCTTGTCATCCCGTCCACGGTGTATGCGGGACCTGCCCCCGATCCCGTGGCGGCCCGGGCCCGCCTGGCCGCGTTCGAGGACCAGCTGGACAGCCACGCCAGCGCCACGGCGGTGTTGCAGGCCTGGTGCGACGCACATGGTCCCGCGCCGGGGACCAGGATCGTGGCCCGCCTGGCGCCCGGCGCCGACAGGCCGCCCCCGCCGCAGGTGGCCCGGGCGCTGGACGCGGGCCCGGGCGCGGTGGTGCGCTACCGGCGCGTGGACTTGACGTGCGGCGACCGGGTGCTGTCGCGGGCCGACAACTGGTACCTGCCGGCCAAGCTGACGCCGGCGATGAACCAGGCGCTCGACCAGACCGACACGCCGTTCGGCGCGGTGGCGGCGCCGCTCAGGTTCAGCCGGCGCAATCTGGAGACCGAGGTGCTGCTCGGCGTCGGCCCCGCGCCCCCGGCGGTCCTGCGCCATTCGGCGGTGCTGCTGACCGCGGCGGGCGCGCCGTTCAGCTTCGTGGTCGAGACCTACGCGCGCGCCGTTCTGGAATACTGAACCGGCCCGGACGATTGGCGCCCCCCTTGCTTGACCGGGGGCGTCCTCCCGAGTGGCGGGGGGATATCGACCGTGTGGACCGCGATTATGTCTCAGAATGATCCGATAGCCGCCGCCATGGGACAACAGCCGCCGGAACGCCGCCGCGAAGTGCGTCGGCGCGTGTTCCTCAAGGGCAAGGTGGTGCTGCCGAACACCACCATGAGCGCCGACTGCACGATCCGCGACCTGTCGGAGACGGGGGCTCGCATCGCGGTCAATCCCGACACGATCGCGGCCGATCCCTATCTGATCGTGGTCAAGGACGGCGTGGTGCACGCCTCCACCACCGCGTGGCAGACGCAAGACCAGGTGGGCCTGACCTTCCACGCCACCGAGCATCTGAACACCGCCATCACGCCCCCGCACCTGCGCCTGGTTCATCGCCTGTGGGTGGAGCTGATGCCCCGCTGAGGGCCTCAGGCCGGCGGATAGACGTGCGGCTGGCCATTGGGATCCTCGACCACGCCGTCGCCCACATAATCCGGGCCCACCGGCACCTTGCCGTGGCCGCCGGGGATGTCGAGCATATAGCTCGGCTGGCATAGGCCCGAGATACGTCCCCTCAAATCGCGCATCAGCGCCTGGCCCTCGGCCAGGGTGGTGCGCAGGTGCGCGGTGCCCGGCGCCAGGTCGCCGTGGTGCAGGTAGTAGGGCTTGACGCGGGTCTCGACGAAGGCGCGCATCAGCGCGGCCAGCGTCTCCGCATCGTCGTTGACGCCCTTGAGCAGCACGCTCTGGCTGACCAGGACGACGCCCGCGTCTACCAGACGCGCGCACGCAGCGCGGGCGGCGGGGGTCAGTTCGCGCGGATGGTTGGCGTGCAGGGCCAGATAGGTGGTCTTGCCCGACGCCCGCAGCGCCGCGATCATGGCCGGCGTGATCGCCTCGGGGTCGGCCACGGGCAGGCGGGTGTGCACGCGCACCAGCTTCACATGTTCGATCCGGCCCAGGCGGCGCATGATCTCGTCCAGCCGGCGCGGCGACAGGACCAGCGGATCGCCCCCGGTCAGGATCACTTCCCAGATCTGCGGATGGCCGGCGATGTACGCCATAGCGGCGTCGAGCGCGGCGCCGGTCAGGCCGCCCAGGCCGCCCGGCCCGACCATCTCGCGACGGAAGCAGAAGCGGCAATAGACCGCGCAGGCGTGCACCGCCTTGAGCAGCACCCGGTCCGGATAGCGATGCACGATGCCGGGGACCGGGCTGTGGGCGTCATCGCCGATGGGGTCGGGGCTTTCGCCGGGCGCGGCGATCAGCTCGCGCGGATCGGGCACGAACTGGCGGGCGATGGGATCGTAGGGGTCGTCCGGGTCGATCAGGGCGGCGAGGGCGGGGGTGATCGCCACGGCGTAACGCGCCGCGACCGGTTCGAGCGCGGCGACCCGCGCCGGGTCGATCAGGCCGGCGTCGGCGAGGGCTTTGGGCGAGGCGAGGGCGGCCATGGGCGGTTTATCGCTCGATTTGGCCGGTGGGGCGATTGTTGACACTTAGCAGAACCTGGGAACGTCCGGTTGTTGGCGCCCTGGCCAAGCTCGGCCATCTCGGGGCGCACGGACGACGCATCTCTTCCGTTCGAGGAGCCCGGTTTACGGAGGTTCAGCCGGCAATTCCCCGGCCAACCTCAAGCGCATCGGTATGCCGAGAACCAACTTGTTCATGAGCCTGTCGGGCCAGTCCTGCTCGAAATGAACCCTCGGCTTCGAGAGAATACTGGCACCAACATTCGACAAAAGTCCGCCAAGCGAAACAAGCCAAGCGCGCTGCTTGTGCTCGTAGTCGAATCGCATACTGCCGCGTCGGTCCGCAAATGACCCGACATCGCCTCGAAGCATGCTTGGCTGGAGGGCTTGGTTTTCGGGGTCAAGACCATGCCACCGCATAAAGCGACCTCAGCCGAGACAGCTTGGAAGCGTGTTGCCGCTGAACAAGCAGCGCCATATTACTCCTTCGGTGCTTCATTCATGAAATTGCCGACGGTCTCGAACTCTCTGGCGAAATATTCCAGATTTTCGATCATGTTCGTGCTTGTTACCCCATCGGCACCAATAATCAGGTAATGATAGACGGCAACCGTTTTGTCCTTTGGGCTGTAGAAAACGCTCGCATAGACTTCATCTAATGCGTATTTCTTGAATATATAATTGGCTTGCGCCTGAGTTACATCAGTCCATTCGCCAAGAAGTTCCACGTAATTGCAGTCAAGGTCGGCGCAAGAACTAAATCCGAGCATAAATTTGCGGCCGCCTACGCCGGTGAAAATCTTTGGGCTGTTGACATCGGAGGTGTTTACCTCAGCCTTATAGCCTGCCGCCGTCAGCGCGTTGGCAAAGAAACGGACATTTCTGCCTAGCTTGGCGCTTGCATCGTAAGCCGCCTTAGGCTCGGCTTTCTTTGCGTCCGCGCCCATCAAATCGGATAGCTCAGGCGTGCCGGAAGGCTCGGTCGGTTCGTCAGCGGTGAGCCGCCTGAAAGAGATGTCCGATGCCGTCTCGCTTTCTTCCGAGAGCCAAGAAATATCACTTGGGGCTGCGCTGGTGACGAAGATCACTGCGCGCTCATCGAACCCTAGTTGCGACAGGTAATGCCCGACTAATGCATTCCCCGTTCCCACCTCGATGAGCTTGCCGCCCACATCTTGGTATGAAGCATGGAAGCCCACCCGCGCCCCAGTGTAGATCACGCGATCATTCCCCGCCAACCAAATCAGCGCGCAGGCAGAAGCGCAGGTTGAACCCTTGTAGACAATCGTGGGATATTCGCGCAGCTTGATCGTCTTTCCAATTTCCATCGCTGGGACGATCTGACCGCCTGCGCTGTCGAGGAATACTATCGCATTCGCGTTGGTCGCCGCGAGCGCGTTGAACTTTTCGGCGTCTCCATTGACGATATCGCCCGAAATCGAAATGCCGACCGTTGGGTCGGCCCCGTTCCTAAACACCTGAATGTCGGCAGCATTGGCCTGCTGCCCGGCACCCAGCCCGAAAGCGGCGCACGCCAGCGTTGGGAAAACTAGCCTACGAAAGAACATGTTCAGCCCCCAGCCAACCTACAACGCGACCCCAACTCGAATTTAGGCCTAGCAGTACCAATCGTTGTTTGTCGGATTTTTCGATGGCCGGATCAAGACCTTCCCACCACCCACGAAAGTGCTGAAAGCCTTGGAGTCCACCTGAGCGGGATGGCAGGTTATGGAGCGCGTTCGATTGTTTAAATCGAGCTAAACTGCGTAGTTTGCAGTCGCGGGAATCGCGGCCCTAAAGCCTATGTATGACTTCTTGACCAATACGGCGGACAGGATGCGGCCTCCGTTCTGATGGGCTTTGGTGCGCTCCTGAGCGCGTTGCGGGTGCCAATGGCGCTGGGCGCAGGTCAGCTAAGCCGTCCTAGGTGGTCAACAGGTCCTGGGTCGTAAGGACGCGGCAATACTCGCCGTCGAGGTCGGCCAGGCTCATGGCATGGACTTCTTCGGCCGTTCGCCACCCGCCGCGGTAGTCTTGCCGCGCGAGCGTGAAGCAGGCCTCCTCGACGAGGTAGGTCTCGAACCCCAGGTTTCCCGCCATCCGCACCGTGGATTCAACCGAGTTATTGCTGATAACCCCAGCAACCACGGTGCGGTTATCGCCCAACGCTCGCAGGTCGACTTCGAGCGAGGTGCGGACGAAGGCGCTATTGGTATGCTTGGGAATGATTTTCTCGCCGGCGATCGGCGCAGTTCCTGGACGGAACTCGTGCCCTGACTGCTTCAGCCGATAATGCGATCTCGGCTCCAACGAGTCATGCCGGACGTGCCAGACGGGCCAGCCTGCGCTGCGCCACCGGGTCAGCAATTCAGCGAGGTGGACCTCGGCGTTGGGGTTATTTCGTTGGCCCCACGACGGATGATCGATGCTTGCTGAAGGTCGATCAATAGCAGCAATGCTCCGCTCGCAGGATGTGCGTGCATCGTCTGAACTTACCCGTCTCAAAGACGGCCGCAAGGCATGCCCTCCCGACGCTTCAACGGGTCGATCGGGCGGGTAGGCCGCCCCTGAACGGCCAGGTTCTGGAGCTAATCCAATGTCCGCTACTGGCGCCAAACCGCCCTCAGCCTTCATCGCGAGCGCCGCTTCCACCCGCGTTGGCCGCCATGTGCTCCCGAAAGACGCCGGCCGGAGCCCCGCGCCCTGCCTAAATCTCCGCCACCGGCGCCCACAGCACCTGCTCGATGTGCTCGGCGCCGGTGGCCAGCATGACCAGGCGGTCCAGGCCCAGGGCGCCGCCGCTGGCCGGGGGCATGCGGCCGAGGGCTTCGAGGAAGGCCTCGTCGATGGGGTAGGCCTCGCCGTACAGACGCCGCTTTTCGGCCATGTCGGCCTGGAAGCGGGCGCGCTGGACCTCGGGGTCTGTCAGTTCGCCGAAGCAGTTGGCCAGTTCCACGCCGCAGGCATAGAGCTCGAAGCGTTCGGCCACCTTGGGCGCGCCGGGTTTGGGGCGGGCCAGGGCGGCTTCGGGAATGGGGTATTCGTACAGGATGGCGGCGCGGCCGTCGCCGATGCGCGGCTCGACCTTGGCCACCAGCACCCGGCTGAAGATGTCCGACCAGGTGTCGTCGTCCGCCACGCGCAGCCCCGCGCTCTGCGCCTGGGCGGCGAGGCCCGCGCGGTCGGTTGCGCCATCGGTTTGCACGGTGGCGAGCAGGTCGACGCCCGCGAAGCGCTCGAACGCTTCGGCCAGGGTGATGCGCTCGGGCTCAAGACGCGGATCGACGCGGCGGCCGCGAAATTCGAAGGCGTCCACGCCCGGCGTATCCGCCGCCAGGGCCAGCAGGGCGGCGCAGTCGTCCATCAGCGTCTGGTAGGGCGTCTCGGCGCGGTACCACTCCAGTATCGTGAACTCGGGATGGTGCAGGGCGCCGCGCTCGCGGTTGCGCCACACGCGCGCCAGTTCGTAAAGGCGCGGCTCGCCGGCGGCCAGCAGGCCCTTGCAGGCGAACTCGGGCGAGGTGCGCAGATAGAGCGGCGCCCGCGAGCCGTCCGGGCCGATGGCCTCGGTGGAAAAGGCGTGCAGATGGGTCTCGTTGCCGGGCGAGACCTGCAGGGCCGGGGTCTCGATCTCCACGAAATCGCGCGCCCCGAACCAGGCGCGCACGGCCGCGGTGATGCGGGCGCGGGTCATCAGGCGCGGGCGGCGCAGGGCGTGCTGATGGGGTCGGCGCCAGGCTTGGGTCACAGGTTCGGTCGCGTGGGCTGGAGATTTCGGCGCTTATCGTATAGGTGCGCGGGACAAGGCTGCTCCAGCAGAATCATGCGCGCCGCGATCGGCCGCCGAATTGAGGAAGACATTAGGTGAAGGTCCAGGCCAGTTCGCTCCGCAAGGGCAGCGTCGTCGATATGGACGGCAAGCTCTACATCGTGCTCAACGCCGAGAACATCCACCCCGGCAAGGGCACGCCGGTGACCCAGCTGGACATGCGCCGCATCTCCGACGGGGTGAAGGTGTCCGAGCGCTACCGCACCACCGAGCAGGTCGAGCGCGCCTTCGTGGACCAGCGCGAGCACACCTTCCTCTACCGCGACAGCGAAGGGTTCCACTTCATGAACCCGGAGACCTACGACCAGTTCGTGGCGACGCCGGAAATGGTGGGCGACCTGGCGGTGTATCTGCAGGACGGCATGGCCGTGTTCCTGTCGACCCACGAGGGCGTGCCCATCGCGCTGGAGCTGCCCGCGCGCGTGACGCTGGAAGTGGTGGAGACCGAACCGGTGGTGAAGGGCCAGACGGCGTCGGGCTCCTACAAGCCCGCGGTGCTGACCAACGGCGTGCGCACCATGGTGCCGACCTACATCACCCCCGGCACCCGCATCGTGGTGCAGACCGAGGACGGCTCGTACTACGAGCGCGCCAAGGACTGAGGCGCGGCGGCTCCGTCGGGGGCGGCCATTTAACCACGAAGGCCACGAAGGGCGCGAAGAAGGCCTGGGCCTTCCCATGTCGACGTATTGCGCCATGAGAACAAAACATGAATATTGTCGACCGAGAGGGATCGATGACCGACAACTCGGGCGAAGCCAAAAGATTGAATCATCCAGGTCTGGGTGAAGACATTGAGCGTGTCGGGCGCATCGTGGTGGATGCCGGTTTGAAGGTGCACCGCGCGCTTGGGCCCGGGCTGCTTGAATCCGCCTATGAACACTGTCTGGGATTCGAGCTGAATGCCCGGGGCGTGTCGGTAAGGCGGCAGGCGGTTCTGCCGATCCTGTATGAGGGATCGAAATTGGACGCCGGATATCGTCTCGATCTTCTCGTCGAGGAAAAGGTCATCGTGGAGATCAAGGCGATCGACGCGCTGACGCGCGTCCATGAGGCTCAGGTCCTGACCTATCTCAAGCTATCTGGGTGTCGCCTTGGCTTTTTGATGAATTTCAACGTCGAGCTATTCAAGCGGGGCCTGAAACGGCTGACGTACTGACCTTCGCGCCCTTCGTGTCCTTCGTGGTTCAAGAAAGTCCACGCGCACGCGCTGACGTCATACGGCGGTGGGCGCCGCGTCCAGGCGGCCCCATTTGACCAGGCGCCACAGGCGTTCGTGGACGTAGTAGAGGGCGATCTTGGTCAGGGCCTCGGCGGTGGCGATCGACACCGCGTACTTGGCGTTGCCGGTGAAGATCATGCTGAGGACGAAGGTGTCCAGGCTGCCGAAGAAGCGCCAGCTGACCGCCTTGATCAGTGAGCGCAGGCGGGCGTTGGGCGCCCACGGCAGCAGGCGCCACACCCGTTCGTGCAGATAGAACAGGAAGATCTTGGTGCCGATCTCGGTCGCCGCGATGGCGCTGGCCCAGCTGGCGTGGCCGGTGATCAGCAGGCTCCACACGAAGGTGTCGAGCGTGCCGATGGCGCGCCACGTCACCGCCTTGGCCAGGGCTCGGCCGTGCGAGTCGGCGCCGCCCAGCTTGGCGCCCAGCGGGGGCGGTGCGGCCGGCGGGGTTTCGGTCGACGTATGAGTGGAGCTCATAAGGGCCTCCGTTCGGAGGGCCTTATCGACAATGCCGATAGGGATTGCCAGGGGTTTTGTTTGCTAGCGCTTATAGGTGGGCTTCAGGTCTTGAGCTTGTAGCCGGTCTTGAACATCCAGCCCGCCGCCGACAGACAGATCGCCATGAAGATCAGAATGGCCATGAGGCTGACCCCGATCTGAACGTCCGCCAGGCTGTAGAAGCTCCAGCGGAAGGCGCTGATCAGATAGACCACCGGGTTGAACAGGGTGATGGTGCGCCACGGCTGGGGCAGCATGGTCAGCGAATAGAAGCTGCCGCCCAGGAACGACAGGGGCGTGAGGATCAGCAAGGGCACCATCTGCAGCTGTTCGAAATTGCCGGCCCAGATGCCGATGACGAAGCCGAACAGGGCGAAGGTCGTCGCGGTCGCCACCAGGAACAGCAGCATGAACAGCGGGTGGTCGATGCGAACGGGGACGAACAGCGAGGCCGTGACCAGGATGATCAGGCCCAGCAGGATGGCCTTGGTCGCCGCGGCCCCGACATAGCCCAGCACCACCTCGATGAACGAGATGGGCGCCGACAGCACCTCGTAGATCGTGCCGACGAACTTGGGAAAGTAGATGCCGAACGAGGCGTTGGACACGCTCTGGGTCAGGGTCTGCATGATGATCAGACCCGGCACGATGAAGGCGCCGTAGGGCACGCCGTCGACGTCCTTCATGCGCGAACCGATCGCGCCCCCGAACACCACGAAATAGAGCGAGGTCGACAGCACCGGCGCCAGCACGCTCTGCATCAGCGTGCGCCAGGTGCGGTGCATCTCGAACAGGTAGATGGCCCGGATCGCGCGCCAGTTCATGCGGAGGCCTCTTGTGCGGCGATGTCTTGTGCGGCGGCGGCGGGGGCTGGTTGGTTGAGCAGGCCGAGGAAGATGTCCTCCAGCGAGCTCTGGTGGGTGCGAAGGTCCTTGAACTCCACGCCCAGCTCCTCCAGCCGGCGGATCAGGTCGGCGATGCCGACATGCTCCTGCTTGGCGTCGTAGGTGTAGACCAGTTCCGAGCCATCCTTGGCCAACTCAAGGCCATAGGCGGCCAGCGCCTCGGGCACGGCGGCGAGGGGCGCTGCCAGCTGCAGGGACAGCTGCTTCTTGCCCAGCTTGCGCATCAGCTCGACCTTGTCCTCGACCAGCACCAGCTCGCCGCGGTTGATCACGCCCACCCGGTCGGCCATCTCCTCGGCCTCCTCGATGTAGTGGGTGGTGAGGATCACGGTCACGCCCTGGTCGCGCAGCGTGCGCACCAGGGCCCACATGTCGCGCCGCAACTCCACATCGACCCCGGCGGTGGGCTCGTCGAGGAACAGCACCTGGGGATCGTGCGCCAGGGCCTTGGCGATCATCACGCGCCGCTTCATGCCGCCGGACAGGGCCAGGATCTTGCTGTCCTTCTTGTCCCACAGCGACAGCGAGCGCAGCACCTGTTCCACCCGCGCCTCATCGTGCGGTTTGCCGAACAGGCCGCGCGACAGGTTGACCGTGGCGCGCACGGTCTCGAACGCGTCGGTCTTCAACTCCTGCGGCACCAGGCCGATGCGGTCGCGCGCGGCGCGGTAGTCCTTGACGATGTCGAAGCCGTCGACCGTGACCGTCCCGGTGGTGGGATAGGTCAGGCCGCACACGATGCTGATCAGGGTGGTCTTGCCCGCACCGTTGGGGCCGAGCAGGGCGAAGATCTCGCCCTTGTTGATTTCCAGGTCCACCTGCTTCAGGGCGGTGAAGCCCGTGGCGTAGGTCTTGGACAGGTTCGATATCTTCAGTACGGGCGCCATCGCGCCAAGATAGTCATTTGCGCGGCGGAGGCGAGGGGCAAAGACGCCTTTTAAGGCGCAGCTTCCAGCGCGCGGGCCGCCGCGGCGCGCCTTTGGCCCAGATAGACCAGCGGCCACAGCACCGCCTGCAGCGGGCCGTCGGGACGCTCGCCGGTGTCCAGGCCCGTTTTCGGGCGTTCCGCCGGCCCCGGCGGACGGTAGCCGCCGAAGATCACGTCGTAGATCGGCAGCAGGGCGGCGAAGTTGCAGTCCCAGTGCTCGGGCGAGGCGGAGTGGTGCATCCGGTGATAGGCGGGGGTGTTGAGCAGCCAGGCGAAGCGGCCCAGGCTGAGGCGGGTGTTGGAATGGATCGGCACGTTCCAATAGGCCGCCGCCGTATAGAGGCCCAGGATCAGGGGCGAGGCCTTGAACAGCACGCCCACCGCCAGCCACACCGTCAGGCTCTTGATCGCCGGTTCGGCCCAGAAATGGCGCGCCGAGGTGGTGGCGTCGAAGTGCGGGTCGGAGTGGTGCAGGGCGTGCATCGCCCACAGCGCCGGAATGGCGTGCTGGGCCCGGTGGAAGGCATATTCCGCCAGGTCCATCGCCAGCAGGTAGATCACGAAACCGAGGATCAGCCCCCAGCCGCTGGAGGGCAGAACGATCAGGCCGCCCCCCGCCTGGTTGACGGCCAGGGTGATCAGGCCGCCGAGGGCGGGGCCGGTCACGGCCTGGGCGGCCATGTAGGCGATCCAAACCAACCAGTTCAGCCGGTCGGCCGCCGGGCGCGGAGCCTGGGCCGGCCACAGCCGCTCGGGCAGGCGCGTGAGCAGCATCGCCCACGCCGGTCCGGTGAACAGCAGGAAGAACACAAGCACGGGTATGACGGTTCGGCTCATCCTCCGCCCTTAGCGCGAAAGCCGCCAAGGGACGGTTAAGGGCGCGGCGTCAACGCTCCTTGAGCACGCGTTCGATGCGCCGGTCGGGGATCAGCCAGACGATCGCCACCGTCACATAGAGCGCCAGCGCCGCGGCCGGCGCGACGAACGACGCCGCGATGCCCAGGACGTAAAGCGCCAGCGAGGCCTTGCCCTTGGCGTCTGAGCCCATGGCCTTGGCCAGGGCCGAGCCCGGCCCTTCGTGGCGCACGAGCAGCACCGCCAGAATGGTGTAGGCGACGGCGTTCATCAGCAGCATCACGCCGTAAATCGTGACCGGCGCCTGGGCCAGGGGATGCTCGCTCATCCAGGCCGTGGTCAGGGGCATGACCGACAGCCAGAACAGCAGGTGCAGATTGGCCCACAGGATCGGGCCGGTCACCGAGCGGGCGGCCTGCAGCATGTGGTGATGGTTGTTCCAGTAGATGCCCACGTTGATGAAACTCAGCACGTAGGTGAGGAAGATCGGCAGCATCGGCCGCAGGGCGTCGAAGCTGGCCCCTGCGGGAACCTTCAGCTCCAGCACCATGATGGTGATCGCCACGGCGATCACGCCGTCGCTGAAGGCCTCCATCCGCCCCTTGCCCATGCCCGCGCCCCGCCCAAAACCGTCCGAGGCGAGGCTAGCAGAGCGACAGGGGGTGGGAAGACCATGATTGGAGGGCCGCGCGCGGCGCGGGCGCGGCAAACGGCGCTTGGCGTTTGCGCGCCAGTGACGCTAGACCTGTGCGCATAGGGAGCAAAACCATGCCGACAGCTTCGTCCACAGCCGTGCAACCCGGCGCGCGCGCCATCCTCATCGTGGCGCTGTGCTGCCTGGTGACGATGCTTGAAGGGATCGGCCTGCAGGCCCCCGGTCTGACGGTGCCAGTGCTGGGGCCCCTGTTCCATATGACCGCCAACGCCAAGGACTGGTTCCTCAGCGCCAGCACCTTCGGCCTGATTATCGGCGCGGCCGCGGGCGGGCGGTTGTCCGACCTGATCGGGCGCAAAGGCGTTCTGGTGGTCTCGGTGGTGCTGTTCGCGATCTTCTCCCTGGCCACGGCGGCGTCGGGCAGCATACCGATGCTCACGGCGATGCGGTTCCTGACCGGCCTGGGTTTCGGCGGCGCCTTGCCCAATGTCATCGCCCTGGCGGTGGAAAGCGTGCCCGACGACAAGCGGCGCACGGCGGTGGGCTTCCTCTACGCCGGCCTGCCCACGGGCGGGGGCCTGGCCAGCCTGATCGCGGCCCTCGCGTCGGCCCCCAGCCAGTGGCCGCTGGTCTATCTGGTCGGCGGCGCGGCGCCCCTGCTGATCGCGCCCCTGCTGCTCTGGATCCTGCCCCGCAGCAAGCCCGAGCCCAAGGTCGCGGGCGTGTCCGTCGGCGTGGCCTCGGCCCTGTTCGGCGAGGGGCGCGCCGGCCGGACGCTGCTGCTGTGGATGGCGTTCTTCGCCGGCCTGCTGATCATGTACCTGCTGCTCGGCTGGTTGCCGTCGCTGATGGTCGCGCGCGGGCTGACCCGGCCCCAGGCCTCGACCGTACAGGTGGCCTTCAACTGGTTCGGGGCCCTGGGCAGCGTGGCCACGGGCCTGATGCTGGACCGGGGGCGGCGCACCCTGTCGACGGCGTTGGTTTTCGCCGCGACCGCCGCGGCCCTGGCCTATCTGGCGGGCGCGCCCGCACAGTTGTCGTTCGCCATCCTGGCCGGGGGCTTGGTCGGCGCGACCATCTCCGGCGCCCAGACCGTGCTCTATTCGCTCGCGCCCAACTGCTATCCCGCCCGCATCCGCGGCACCGGCGTGGGCTTCGCCGTGGCGATCGGGCGGCTGGGCTCAGCGGCGGGGCCGCACCTGGCCGGCCTTCTGGTCGGGGCGGGCCGCTCGGCCGAACAGGTGCTGATGACCCTGGTGCCGATCATCGCGGTCTCGGCCTGCGGCGCGATCCTGGTGTCGATCCTGGTCGCCCGGCAGGCGCAGACGGCCACCGCCGCCTAGGCGGCTTAGCTCACCGGTCGTTGATGAAGCGCGGCAGGCCCAGCGGGTTTTCGGCGCGCACCGCCTTGGGCAGCAGGGACTCGGGCAGGTTCTGGTAGCAAACCGGGCGCAGGAACCGCTCGATCGCGGCCGCGCCAACCGAGGTGGTGCGCGAATCCGACGTCGCCGGGAAGGGCCCGCCGTGGACCATGGCGTAGGACACCTCGACCCCAGTCGGCCACTCGTTGGCCAGGATGCGGCCGGCCTTGCGCTCCAGGATCGGCATCAGGCCGCGCGCCTGAGCGTGGTCGGCCTCGTCCAGATGCAGGGTCGCGGTCAGCTGGCCCTCCATCGCTTCCAGGATCGCCGCGATCTGCGCCGCGTCCGCGCACTGGACCACGATCGAGGACGCGCCGAACACCTCCTCGGCCAGGTGCGGGTGCTTGAGGAAGTCGGCGCCGTCGACGGTGAAGATCGCGCCCCGACCTCGGTTGGCGCCCTCGGCCTCGGGCCCGCGCGCCACCGTGCGCACCGCCTCCAGCCCCGCGCGGCGTGCGACCGCGCCCTCATAGGCGGCGTGGATCGCGGGGGTCAGCATGACCTGCGCCGCGGACCCGCCCAGCGCCTGGCCGGCGGCGGCGGTGAACCGGTCCAGGTCCGCGCCCGCCAGCGCCAGCACGATGCCGGGATTGGTGCAGAACTGGCCGGCGCCAAGGGTGAGCGAGCCGACATAGCCCGCGCCCAGCGCCTCGGCCCGCGCCGCCAGGGCGGCCGGGAACAGGATCACGGGATTGACGCTCGACATCTCGGCGTAGACCGGGATCGGCTCGGGGCGCGCGGCCGCGATGGCCACCAGCGCCAGCCCGCCCCCGCGCGAGCCGGTGAAGCCCACCGCCTTGATCCGGGGATCGGCCACCAGGGCCCCGCCCAGGGCGTTGGACGGCCCCTGCACGATCGAGAACACCCCTTCGGGCAGGCCGTGCGCGGCCACCGCCTCGCGGATCGCGTGCGCGGCCAGCAGCGAGGTTCCCGGATGGGCCGGATGGCCCTTGACCACCACAGGGCAGCCGGCCGCCAGGGCCGAGGCGGTGTCGCCGCCCGCCACCGAGAAGGCCAGGGGGAAGTTGGACGAGCCGAACACCGCCACCGGCCCGATCGCCACGCGCCGCTGGCGCAGGTCGGCGCGCGGCAGGGGCTTACGCTCGGGCAGGGGCGTGTCGAACACCACCCCGGCCCAGCGCCCCTCGCGCAGCAGCCGCGCGAACAGGCGCAGCTGGCCGGTGGTGCGGCCGCACTCGCCCTGCAGCCGCGCCTGCGGCAGGCCGCTTTCCGCCATGGCCGCGGCGACCAGCTCATCGCGCCGCGCCTCCAGCCGCTCGGCCACCGTCTCCAGGAACGCGGCCCGCGCCTCGGGGTCCAGCTCGCGGAAGGCGTCGAACGCTTCGGCCGCCAGGCGGCAGGCCTCGGCCACGTCGTCCAGGCCCGACACCGAGAACGCCGTGGGCAGATGGCTCCCCAGCGAGGGGTCGAAGGATTGGAACGTCTCCGCGCGCTCGACCTCGTTCGCGCCAATCAAAAAGCCGCCCGCCATTACGCCACTCCTACCGATATCGAGCGCCCGCGCGCGCGGGCTCAAGGCGGTGTTCTAACCGCGCCCGGCCGTTGCCGCGATTTGATTTGTGCGCAGGGGCATCGAAAGGAGGCGCTGGGGTGAGGGGGGCTGGGATGGGCCAGTCTGCGATCATCGCCGCTTTCAACCCCGCACTATCACGCCCCCGCCGCCATCACTCCGCCCACCCCTACCCGCTATTCCTCAACCCCGCCGACACCCCGTTGATCGACAGGTGGATGCCTTCGCGGACCATCGGGTCGGATTCCCCGGCGCGGTGGCGGCCCAGCAGTTCGACCTGGAGGAAGTTGAGGGGGTCGATGTAGGGCAGGCGCAGGCGGATCGACTGGGCGAGGCCCGGGTTGTGCTCCAGCAGGGCGCTCTGGCCGGTGACCACGCGGATCGCGTCGTAGCAGGCGTGCCATTCGGCGCGGATGCGGGCGAACACGCTCTTGGCCAGGTCGCGGTCCTGCACCAGTTCGGCGTAGCGGCTGGCGATGGGCAGGCTGGATTTAGCCAGCACCATTTCCATGTTGGAGATGACCGTGCGGAAGAAGGGCGAGGCGGCGTAGAGCGCCTTGAGTCGGTCGGCCCCGCCGGCCTGCTCGATCTCGGCGCTGAGGGCCGAGCCCACGCCGTACCAGCCGGGCAGCATGACCCGCGCCTGCGACCAGGAGAACACCCAGGGAATGGCGCGCAGGTCCTCGATCTTGTCCGAGGGCGTGCGCGAGGCCGGGCGGCTGCCGATCTTCAGGTCGGCGATCTCGATCAAGGGCGTGGACTGGCGGAAGTAGATGTTGAAGTTCGGCGCCTCGTACACCAGCCCGCGATAGGCCTCGTAGGCCGAGCTGCTGAGGCGCGAGATCACGTCGCCGAACTGGTCCTCCAAATGGTCAGCGCCGCGGTTGAGGTCGGCGGCGATGGCCGCGGCGACCATGGTCTCCAGGCTCTGCAGGCCGCCGACCGGATGGCCGTATTTGGACGAGACCACCTCGCCCTGTTCGGTGATGCGCATGCCGTGGGCGATGGCGCCGCCGGGCAGGGCCTGGATCGCCTCCAGCATGGTGCCGCCGCCGCGCCCGACCGCGCCGCCCCGGCCGTGGAAGAAGCGCATGGCGACGCCGCGCTTGGAGCCCAGCTCCAGCAGTCTTGAGATGGCCGAGCGGATCTCCCAGTTGGACGTGAGGTAGCCGCCGTCCTTGTTGGAGTCCGAATAGCCGATCATCACCTCCTGCAGGTTGCCCTGGCGGGAGACCAGCGTCTTGATGACCGGGATGTCGAAATAGGCGCCCATGACCTCCACGCTGTTGCGCAGGTCGTCGATGGTCTCGAACAGGGGCACGATGCGGATGGTCGAGCGCGGGGCGTCGCCCGGCAGGAACAGGCCCGCCTCCTTGAGCAGCACCGCCACCTCGAGCATGTCCGATACGGTGCGGCACATGGAGATGACGTATTGCGAGATGGCGCCCTCGCCGAAGGTGCTCTTCATGCGCGCGGCGGCGTCGACCACCGCCAGCTCCTTGAGCGTCTCCTCGCCATAGGCGCGGTAGGGCGAGCGCAGCAGGCGCGGGTTGGCCAGTTCGGCCAGCAAAAGCTCGATCCGGCGCTTCTCCTTGAGCGCGGCGTAGTCCTCGCACACCCCGGCCTGAGCCAACAGGTCGCCCACCACCCGCTCGTGCACCGCCGAGTTCTGGCGCATGTCGGTCACGGCCAGGTGGAAGCCGAAGGTGTCGACCGCCTCGCGCAGGTCGAGCAGGCGCCCCTGGGCCAAGTCGGGCGCGCCGTTCTCGGCGAGGGACTGGGCGATGACGGCCAGGTCGTCCTGCAGGGCCTTGGGCGCGGTATAGGGGTCGGCCCCGGCCTTGCCGGCGCGGGCGGGCTCGGCGCCCAGCAGAGTCTTGCGGGTGGCGGCCAGGCGGCTGTAGCAGCCGACCACGGCCCGGCGGTAAGGCTCGTCGACCCGGTGCGGATTGTGGTCGCCGCCGGCCTCGGCCAGGCCGAGCAAGGCTTCGGACACGGGGACCAGGGTCTGGGACAGCGACAGTTCCGCGCCCAGGGCGTGCAGTTCGCCCAGATAGTGATCGAGCGCGGCCTGGCTCTGGTGGGTCAGGGCGTAGGTCAGGGTGTCGGCGTTGACGAAGGGGTTGCCGTCGCGGTCGCCGCCGACCCACGAGCCGACCTGCAGGAAGGCGGGGATCGGGCCTTCCATGTTAAGCAGGCGCGCCAGGCGCCGCTTGAGGCGCGGGATCTGGGTCAGGAAGGTGATGCGGAAGATCGACAGGGCGTTGTCGATCTCGTCGGTGACGTTGATGCGCACCGAACGCAGCATGCGCGTCTGCCACAGGGTGCGGATCTCGCGCTTGATCTGAGCCTCGATCTCCATCACGTCGCTGGTCAGGCGCGAGCGGCCGTCAAGCTTGTCGAGCAGCTCGGAGACGGCCTCCTCGCGGTCGAGGATCGACTTGCGCCGCACCTCGGTCGGGTGGGCGGTGATCACCGGCGTCAGCACCGCCTCGCTGATGAAGCGGCGCACCTCGGGCGAGGTCAGGTCGCATTGTTCGCGCAGGCGCTGCAGGGGGCCCAGGTCGCTGGCGTGGCTCTCGCGTCGGGCCAGGTGGTCGTCGGCGATGTTGGCCAGCTGCGAAAAGATGGCGAAGCCGCGGATCAGCAGCAGGGTCTCGTCCAGCGACAGGCTGCGCAGCACCGAAGCCAGCGCCGCGTCGACCGCGCCCTCGCGATGTTCCCCGACCGAGCGGCGGCGGATCTCCTCGATCCGGTCGAACAGGGCCTGTCCGTGCTGCTCGCGGATCACGTCGCCCAGCAAGCGCCCCAGCAGTCGCACCACGGTTCGGCTGTTGGCGTTGTTCTGTGGCTTTACCAGCATTGTCTTGGCCCATTATTGCAGCGCACAACGGCGGGGAGCTAAGCGCGGGAATTGAGCCGCGTCCAGCGACAAGCTTGCTCTGGCGCGTGGGTGCGCGAAAATCAGGCCATCAGGGATGCGCACGCAGGCGCCGGGGGCGCCTTGGGCCTAGCGGGCGCGCCCGAGGTCGGCGTAAAGCTCGTCGATCAGGGCCCCGGCGTGACGGTCGACCGCCTCGCGGTCGGCCGCGGTCAATCGGGCCGGCGCGATGTACTGGGTCGGCGAATGGCCCTGGTCGGGGTCCCCTGCGAAGGTGTTCAACTTGACCTCGAACACCTCCATGCGCACGCCGGTGAGCGCGGCGAAGGCCGACAACCGCGCCACCGCGCCGGCCTTGTCGGCCAGCAGGTCCTCATAGCGCATCCACAGCATGCGCGGGTCGTCCCGCAGGGTCCGCGCCGCCCGCAGATTGGCCGCCCAGGCGCGGCAGTAGGCGTCGGCGTCCTCGGCGGTCTTGACGAACTTGCGCGCCTTGGCCGACTTGAGCGCGTCGGCGGGGTGGCGCACCAGATAGACGATGCGCGCGCGCGGCATCAGCAACTGTATGGCCCGCAGGCCGGCCTCCGGCACGCCCGGCCACTTGAAGCCCCAGATCGGGCGCCCCATCGCCTGGCCGAACCCGGCCAAGGTCGCCGGCAACTGGTAGTAGGTCGACACCCAGGCCTTGAGCATCACGCCGGCGGGTGGGGCCAGGCCCGGACGCCATTCGTTGAGCGTTCCGGCGAGCGCGCGGTGAAAGTCCTCGTCGAGGGTGTCCCGGTTCTGGTCGCAGTGGCGCATCACCGCCAGGAACTGCTCGGTCAGGCGGTGGATCTGATGTCCGATGTCCTCGCCATAGACGAAGGCGTTGTCGGATGACGAGATCAGCCGCTGAACCAGCGTCGTGCCGCACCGGGTGGTGGGCGAGGTGACCACCAGCGGCGCGAGTTCGAGATATTCTTGGGGAACGTCTAGGGTGGCCATCAACAACGCCGAACTCACGCGGCGCGAATCCGCCCCGCCCAAGCCTAGCAGTGGCCTCGGATTATTGGCGAGAAAATGGCCAGATCATTACAAGTTCGCCGATTACACGCGAATGCTAAAGCGCGATGGGCGGCCAACGGTCTTGCCAAGGGTGCGCGCCCTCGTATGTCTCGGCCAGGTCGAGCAGCAGTTCGTCATGGTCCTTGGCCGCGACCAGTTGCACGCCGGTCGGCAGGCCGTAGGCGTCGGGCCGGCCCGGCAAGGCGACGGCGGGATGGCCGCACGCGTTGACCCAGGCGGTATAGACCGCATGGCCGCGCGGCCCCACGCTCTGGCCGTCGATCACGGGCGGATAGGGGCGGTCGATCGGCCAAGGCTGGGCGGCGGCGCAGGGCGTCATGATCACGTCCGTTCGCTCGAAGGCCCGGCGCACCACCGTGCGAAACTCGAACAGGGTCTGTGTCAGGGCCACATAGTCGGCGGCCGAGAGGTTGCGCCCGCCCTTGGCCTGATCGACGAATTCCGAGGACGCCTCCTCCATGAAGCGCGGCTCCTGCTCGGCCAGCCACGACAGGCTGGCGGAGGTGAGGGCCTGCCAGGCCAGCATGGCGTCGCCAATCTCGAACGGCAGCCGGCCGAACCGGACCGTGTGGCCCAGGCCCTCGAGGTCGGCCGCCACCTGGCGGAAGCGCTCGAGCAGCAGGGGCTCGACCGGCGCGTCGCCGAACCGCTCGACGGCGAGAATCTTGAGCGGCCCCAGCTTGGGGCAGGTGCGCTTGTGTGCGCGCAGGGCCTCGAACAGCAGCCGCCCATCCCGGACTCCGCGCGACAGGGGACCCACTACCTCGCAATCGAACATCAGGGGCGGAAAGCCGTCGCCGCGCTCGATGCGGCCCAGGCTGGGCTTGAGCCCGAACAGGCCGGTGTGCGCCGCCGGGCGGCGGATCGAGCCGCCGCCGTCGGTCCCAAGCGCGATCGGGCACAGGCCGGCCGCGACCGCCGCCGCCGCTCCGCCGCTGGAGCCGCCCGGCGTCAGGTCCAGGTTCCAGGGGTTGCGGGTCGCGCCGAACACCGGGTTGTCGGTGAAGCCGCGCAGCGAGAACTCCGGCGTGTTGGTCTTGCCGAACAACACCGCGCCCGCCGCCCGCAGCCGCGCCACCGGCGTCTCGTCGTGATCTGGCGCATAGTCGGCGTACAGCGGCGAGCCCCACACCGCAGGACAGTCCTTGACCAGCAGATTGTCCTTGATCGACACTGGTATGCCGTCGAGCGGTCCGAGCGGCTGGCCGGCTCGCAGACGCGCGTCGCTCGCGTCGGCGGCGATGCCGGCCAGGGGATCCAGAAAGACGAAGGCGTTGATCTCCGGGTCCAGGCGGTCGATCCGCTCAAGATAGTGGTCAAGCAGGGCGCGCGCCGTCAGGGTCCCCTCGCGCAGGTCCGCGCCCAGGCGCACGAGCGAGCGTCGGTGGATCAGATCCGCGCCGTCCTCGGGCCCCTCAGCCAGGGTCATGCGCGCGCGTCCACAGCGGGCCAGGGCTCGACCCCGCCGTGCTCGACGATGAAGGCGATCACATCCTCAACCCCCTGGTTGCGCAGAAGGTCGGTGCAGACGAATGGCCGCGCCCCGCGCTGGACCTGGGCGTCGCGGCGCATGACCTCCAGGTCGGCGCCGACGTGGGGGGCCAGGTCAGTCTTGTTGATGATCAGGAGGTCCGAACGGGTAATGGCCGGCCCGCCCTTGCGCGGGATCTTCTCACCCTGGCACACGCTGATCACATAAAGCGTCAGGTCGGCCAGGTCGGGCGAAAAGGTGGCGGCCAGGTTGTCGCCGCCGGACTCGATGAAGATCACGTCCAGGTCGGGGAACCGCTCGCTCATCTGGCGGATAGCGGCCAGGTTGATCGAGGCGTCCTCGCGGATGGCGGTGTGGGGACAGCCGCCGGTCTCGACCCCCAGGATGCGGTCCTCGGGCAGAGCCTGAAGGCGCGCCAGGATCAGGGCGTCCTCGCGGGTGTAGATGTCGTTGGTGACCACGGCCACCGACCAGCGCCCGCGCATGGCCTTGCACAGCTTTTCGACCAGGGTGGTCTTGCCCGAGCCGACCGGCCCGCCGATGCCGACGCGCAGGGGCGTTTTGAGCGCGGTCATGAGATGAACAGCCTTGCGTTGAGCGTCTCGTGGCGCAGGGACGCGATGTCCGAGCCGAAGGCGCAGCCGCCCAGGTCGTCCAGGCTGGAGGCCGCCGCGCGTCCCGCCGTCTCGACGATTACCGGGCCGAGGCCCGACAGGATGCGCACCCCGCCCGCCTGGCCAGTGAGGGACAGGCGCACGCCCGCCGCGACCAGATTGGCGCAGAAGCCGGTGAGGAAGGCGGTGAGGCTGAGGCGAAGCGGCGCACCGATCAGGGCGCAGGCCGCGCCGGCGGCGACGGGATAGGGCGTCCGCGCCGGCAGGACGGGACAGCGCGCATGTGGCCAGCCGTTGGCCACGGCCGCCAAGAACGCTTCGCCCTGGCCGACCGTCTCCGCCAGACGCTCGCGCGAAGGCGTCAAGGCCGCCGCCAAGCCCGCAACGTCGCGCAGGCTTGGCGCGTCGCCTGCGTGGGCCAGGCCATGCGCGGCGCTCAGCAGCACCGCGTCGTTCCATCCGCCGCCGACTCCGAGCACCGCTTCCAGCCATGCGGCCAGGTCGCGCTCGTTGGCCACGACGCCCTCCGCGGCCGCTGCTTCCAGTCCATTCGAATAGGCGAAGCTTCCCACCGGGAAGGCGGGCGAGAACCACGCGAACAAGCTGGACGCGACAGCGTCTTCGACATCGACGGGCCGGCGCGGCTCAAGGCTCATGCGCGTGCTCGTGGTGATGATGATCGTGATCGTGGCTGTGCGCGTGGGGGTGGCCATGATCGTGCGCCTGATGCGCGCCGCCATAGGCGCCGCCCTCAGGATCGAACGGCGCCTCGACCTCGCTCAGCCGCGCGCCCAGGCCCCGCAGCATGGCGGCGATCACCGGGTCGCGGCGGATCAGGATGCGGTCGGGCTCGATCTGGGCGGCCAGATGCCGGTTGCCGATGTGCCAAGCCAGGCGCAGCAGCGCGGAGGCGTCGCGCGCCTGAACCTGCATCAAGGGTTCGCGCGCCGCGATCACCATGACCTTGCGCCCGTCCTCGAGCATCAGGCCCGCGCCGCCTGGCAACAGGCGGCTGTGCGGCAGGTCGAGCAGGATGCGCGCGCCGTGATCGGTGGTCAGCACGATGCGCCGCCGGTGCCGGCCCTCGTAGTCGAGGGTCACGTGATCGGCGATCGGGCCGTTCCAGCACCCCGGCTCAAGCACCTCGACGATGCGGATCGGGCTCAAAACAGGAAATACCTTTGCGCCATGGGCAGCACCTCGGCCGGCTCACAGGTGAGCAATTCGCCATCGGCGCGCACTTCGTAGGTCTCCGGGTCGACCTCGACCGTGGGCGTTGAGCTGTTGTGGATCATCGAAGCCTTGGTGATCGCCCGGGTGTTCTTGACCGGCAGCATCAGCTTGGCGGTCTGCAGCCTGCCCGGCAGTCCCGCGTCGAGCGCCGCCTTCGACACGAAGGTGACCGAGGTTGTGGTCAGGGCGCGGCCATAGGCGCCGAACATGGGACGATAGTGCACCGGTTGCGGCGTCGGGATCGAGGCGTTGGGGTCGCCCATGGGGGCGGCGACGATCACGCCGCCCAGCAGAACCAGGTCGGGCTTCACCCCGAAAAAGGCCGGCGTCCACAGCACCAGGTCCGCGCGCTTGCCAGGCTCGACCGAGCCGACATGCGCGGCCACGCCATGCGCGATGGCCGGGTTGATCGTGTACTTGGCGATGTAGCGCTTGACCCGGTTGTTGTCGGCCGCGCCGTCGCCGGGCAGCGAGCCGCGCTGGCGCTTCATTTTGTCTGCGGTCTGCCAGGTGCGGATGATCACCTCGCCCACGCGGCCCATGGCCTGGCTGTCGGACGAGATCACCGAGAAGGCGCCGAGGTCGTGCAGAATGTCCTCGGCCGCGATGGTCTCCTTGCGGATGCGGCTCTCGGCGAAGGCCAGGTCCTCGGGGATCGACGGGTCCAGGTGGTGGCACACCATCAGCATGTCGAGGTGTTCGTCCAGCGTGTTGCGGGTGTAGGGCCGCGTCGGATTGGTCGAGGACGGCAGCACATTGGGCAGGCCGCACACCTTGATGATGTCGGGCGCGTGGCCGCCGCCGGCGCCCTCGGTGTGGAAGGCGTGGATTGTGCGGCCCTTGAAGGCGGCGATGGAGTCTTCGACGAAGCCGCTTTCGTTGATTGTGTCCGTGTGGATCATCACCTGCACGTCGTGGTCGTCGGCGACCGTGAGGCAGCAGTCGATGGCGGCGGGCGTGGTGCCCCAGTCCTCGTGCAGCTTCAGGCACGAGGCGCCGGCCATGATCTGTTCCACCAGGGCGGCGGGATGGGAGGCGTTGCCCTTGCCGGCGAAAGCCAGGTTCATCGGCAGGCCGTCGGCCGCCTCGATCATACGCGCCAAGTGCCAGGGGCCGGGGGTGCAGGTGGTAGCGTTGGTGCCGGTGGCGGGGCCCGTGCCGCCGCCGAGCATGGTGGTCACGCCGCTGTAGAGCGCCTCGTCGATCTGCTGCGGGCAGATGAAGTGGATGTGGGCGTCCATGCCCCCAGCGGTGAGGATCTTGCCCTCGCCGGCGATGATCTCGGTGCCCGGGCCGATGACGATTTCGACGCCCGGCTGGATGTCGGGATTGCCGGCCTTGCCGATGGCGGCGATGCGCCCATCCTTGAGGGCCACGTCGGCCTTGATCACGCCCCAGTGGTCGATGATCAGGGCGTTGGTGATCACCGTATCGACCGCCCCCTCGGCGCGCGTGGCCTGGCTCTGGCCCATGCCGTCGCGGATGGTTTTGCCGCCGCCGAATTTCACCTCTTCGCCATAGAGGGTCAGATCCTGCTCGACCTGGACGAACAGTTCGGTGTCGGCCAACCGCACGCGGTCGCCGACGGTCGGGCCGTACATGTCGGCGTAGGCGGCGCGCGACAGGATGAAGGGCATCAGAGGTCTCCCATCACGTCGCCGCGAAAGCCGATGGCCCGCCGACTGCCGCCGAAGGGGATCAGCCGCACCTCGCGCGTCTGGCCCGGCTCGAAGCGCACCGCCGAGCCGGAGGGCGCGTCCAGGCGCATGCCGTACGCGGCCGCGCGGTCGAACCTCAAGCCGGGGTTGGCCTCGGCGAAATGGTAGTGGCTGCCGACCTGGATCGGCCGATCGCCGGCGTTGGCGACCTCCAGCGTCACGACCTCGGCCTCGGCGTTGAGGACGATCTCGCCGTCCGCGGGGATGATTTCGCCGGGAATCATCGGCTCACCGCACTGGCTCGTGGACGGTGACCAGCTTGACGCCGTCGGGGAAGGTGGCTTCGACCTGCACGTCGTGGATCATCTCGGGCACGCCCTCCATCACCTGCGCCCGGGTGATCACATGGGCGCCGGCGTGCATCAGGTCGGCCACGGTGCGCCCGTCGCGCGCGCCCTCGACCACGAAGTCGGCGATCAGCGCGACAGCCTCGGGGTAGTTGAGCTTGACCCCGCGCTCCAGCCGCCGGCGCGCCACCATGGCCGCCATGCTGATCAGCAGCTTATCCTTTTCCCGGGGCGTCAAGTTCATCGGGCTTGGCTCTCAGATGGACCACAGGCGGGGCAGGGGGGCGCCGTCGCGCAGGGTCGTCAAGACGGGAACGAGGGCGCGCCGCAGGGCGCGGCCATCTTGAGCCAGGATGCGGCAGAACAGTTTGCCGTCCCAGGCGCTTGCGCCGGCGCGCGCTGGCAGCAGCGCGCGCACCGGGTCCAGCCAAGCCTCCGCGCCGGGAGCGGCCAGAAGGATCGAGGCATAGGCCCCCGCGCCGTCGAGCAGCGCCGGCTCCAGCGTGGGCGCGACAGTCCCATAGAGCCGCGTATCGTCGGCGAAGATCGTACGGCCCGCCCGGCGCACCCGCCAGCGGTCGTGCAGCCGCGCCCGCGCCGCGACCTCGCCCATGGCGCGCCGACCCAGAACCACCGCCTCCACGGCCAGAAGTTGGCCGTCCTCGGCCAAGTCCGCCTCCAGCTGGCGCTCGAGGCGCGCGTGGTCGAACAGGATGGTCTCCTGCGGCAGCCAGTCGAGCCGCGCTCCCGCGCCGACCTCGAGCCGGCTGTCCACACGCGACGGCGCGCCGGGCTCGACGCCGTCACGTTCGCGGCGGGCGCCGCGATAGACCTTTTCACACGCCTGGGTGGTGATCGTCTGGCGGGCCCCGTCGTCGAGCGTCGCGCCCCACGACAATCGGTCGCCTTCGGCCAGGCCGCCAGCAGTGTTGATCAGGACCGCTTCGCCCGACCTGGCGCAAAATCGGATCTTGGCCGAGCCTTGCTGGAATAGCGTCTTCAGGCGGGCGCCGCCGGCGTGCGCCCCCACGCGCAGACGTCCGACCCCGGTCGCCCGCTGCAGGGCGGCGTGCGGGCAGGAGGTCGGCGGGTGCACGGCCAGGTTCATCGCGGCCGACCTTGACCGTGGGGATTTTCCCTTGTCCATCGGTCCTGTTGATAGGTCTTCCGATCCAAGGGGATGGCGGGCGCGGGCGGCGCCGGCGCCTTAAGTTTGGGCGCCTGCCACAGGCTCGGACATTTGGAGCGGTCCTGAGACCCCATCGCGGTTGTCCGGCGGTCCGCGTGCCTGTCTGCGGAGGGCTCGGCCCCCGCGCCGGCCGGTTTTCGCGGGCTGTCGCTCACAGAGTGAAAGCGAACCGGCCCGGGTGCGCCTTGCTTAAGCCGGTGTTTCCAAATAGCTACAATCCCGCAATCAAGTGGACGAAGGCGCGCAATGAATGTGTTGCACTCCGACCCTAGGTTCCGCGCGGCCGCGGATGACCAGCCCTTCGGCGCGATTGCATCGATGTTCCAATGGCCGTCCGCCGGCGGTGTAGCGAGAAAAATGGAATGAAGACCCCGTCGCGGTCTCGTATTGTATTCATGGTCCTTGGCGTGGTCGCCGTGGGCCTGGGGTTATGGGCTCTGTTCGGGCCAAAGAAGCAGGCGAAAGCCGACCGCAATCCCTCCGTTCCAGTGATCGTGGCCAAGGCCGCCTATAAGGACGTTCCGGTCACAATCTCGGCCATCGGCGCCGTGCAGGCGTGGCAGAGCGATCTGATCCGCACCCAGGTCAACGGCAAGCTTCTGTCGGTGCCCGTGGCCGAGGGCAGCTTCGTCAAGGCAGGCCAACTGCTGGCTCAGATCGACCCCGCGCCTTATCAGGCGGCGCTGATGCAGGCTCAGGGCGCCCTGGCGCGCGACCAGGCCCTCCTGACCAACGCCAAGCTCGACCTGCAGCGCTACCAGACCCTGGCTAAGACCAATTCGATCTCCGGCCAGCAGGTCGACACCCAGAGCGCGCTGGTCAAGCAGGACGAGGGCGTGGTGCTGATCGACCAGGGCCAGGTGGCCGCCGCCCAGGTCAACGTCAACTATACCAAGATCGTCTCGCCGGTGGCGGGCCGCGTCGGCGTGCGTCTGATCGATCCGGGCAATGTGGTGTCGACCACCGACGCCACGGGCATCGTGGTGGTCAACCAGATCACCCCGATCGCCGTAACCTTCACCGTGCCCGAAGGCGACTTCCAGCGCCTGGCCCAGATGTCGGACGGCTTTACCAAGCCGCTGCAGACCCAGGCCTACAGCCAGGAAACGGGTCAACTGCTCGACACCGGAGACCTGATGGTGGCCGACAACCGGGTCGATCCGTCTAGCGGCACCGTCCAGCTGAAGGCGCGCTTCAAGAACGATCGCCAGAAGCTGTGGCCGGGCCTGTTCGTCAATGTGCGCCTGACGCTGCAGACCCTGCAGCACGCGGTGACCATCCCCTCGGTCGCGGTCAACGAAGGCCCGAACGGGTCTTTCGTCTATGTTGTGGGCGACAATCGCAAGGTCCAGATTCATCCCGTCGCGGTGCAGGTTGTGCAGGACCAGACGGCGGTGATCCAAAAGGGCGTCAACATTGGCGATACGGTGGTCACCGACGGGCAGCTGTCGCTGTCGCCCGGCGCCACGGTGCAGGTCCGCAGCGGGGCGGCAGGCGCGGGTTCGGGCGGGGGCGGTTCGGGCAAGCGAAGGCGCCAGGACTCGTGAGCCTTTCATCCCCCTTCATCAGACGTCCGGTCGCGACTTCCCTGATGGCCGCCGCGTTCCTCGTGGTCGGTGCAGTCGCCTTCTTCATGTTGCCGGTGTCGGCCCTGCCGCAGGTGGATTTCCCCACCGTCCAGGTCAATGCCGTGCTGCCCGGGGGCAGTGCCGAGACCATGGCCTCCAACGTGGCCCAGCCCCTCGAGCGCCAGTTCTCGCAAATTCCCGGCGTCACGCAGTTGACCTCGTCCAGCACGCTGGGCTCCAGCCAGGTGGTGCTGCAGTTCGACCTTTCGCGCAACATCGACGCCGCTGCTCAGGACGTGCTGGCGGCCATCAACGCCGCCTCGGGCCAACTGCCCACCAACCTGCCCAACGCGCCGACCATCCGTAAGGTCAATCCGGCTGACAGCCCGATCCTGATGCTGGGCCTGACGTCTGACGTGCTGCCCCTGCGCGAGGTCAGCGACTACGCCGACAACATCTTCTCTCAGCAGCTCTCTCGCCTGCAGGGCGTCGGCTTGGTTGATATCCGCGGTGTGCAGAAGCCGGCGGTGCGCATCCAGATCGATCCGCGCAAGGTGGCTATGCTTGGCCTGTCGATGGACGCGATCCGCACGACGCTGAGCAGCAACACGGTCAATGCGCCCAAGGGTTCGATCATCAGCGCGACCACCAGCTCGACCGTCTACGCCAATGACCAGCTCACCTCGGCGGCGGACTGGAATAATGTCGTCATCGGCTACAAGAACGGCGCGCCCATTCGCGTGCGCGACGTGGGCCAGGCCGTGGCCGATGTGGAGAACAACCAGGGCGGGGCATGGCAGTTGCCGGGGGCGGCCAACACCGAGGTTGATCCCCGGTCGGGCCGGACCATCCTGCTGCTGATCTACAAGCAGACCGGCGCCAATGTGATCGACACGGTCAAGCGCATCAACCAGCAGTTGCCGGAGTTGCAGAACGACATTCCGCCGGGGATCAAGCTGAGTGTGCTGGCTGACCGCACCCAGACCATCAACGCCTCGGTCAAGGACGTCGAGATCACCATGCTGATCACCATCTTTCTGGTGGTCGGGGTGATCTTCGTGTTCCTGCGCAATGTGCGCGCGACCCTGATCCCGAGCGCGGTGATCCCGTTGTCGCTGCTGGCCACGGCCGCAGCGATGCTGGCCCTCAACTTCAGCCTCGATAACCTGTCGCTCATGGCCCTGACCATCGCGGTTGGCTTCGTGGTCGACGACGCCATCGTCATGGTCGAGGTGATCTGGCGCAAGATCGAGGCAGGGGAGAAGCCCCTGGACGCGGCCCTAGCCGGCGCGGGCGAGATCGGCTTCACCATCCTGACCATCTCGATCTCGCTGATCGCGGTGTTCACCCCGCTGATGTTCATGAGCGGCATCATCGGGCGGCTGATGCGCGAGTTCGCCTTCACCGTCAGCGTGGCGGTGGCGATCTCGGTGTTCCTCTCGTTGACCTTCACGCCGATGCTCTGCGGCAGGTTCCTCAAGAAGCCCGACGAGAGCCACAACCCAATCCTGCACGCGCTGGAGGTCGGATTCCTCAGGATCGAACGCGGCTACGCCAAGGGCCTGGACGTGGTCATGCGCCACACGCGCCTGACGCTGGCGGTGTTTGTCGCCACGGCGGGCTTCGCGCTGTTCCTCTACGCCACCGTGCCGACGGGATTCTTTCCGCAGCAGGACACCGGCTTCCTGCAGGGCCAGATCCTGACCTCGCAGCGCGCTTCCTTCGCGGCCACCTCGCAGAAGGCCGCCCAGGTGGCCAAGATCGCCGCCGCCGATCCCGACGTGAACTGGGTGTTGTATTTCCTGGGCGCCGGCAACTCGGGCAGCATCAACCTGTCGCTCAAGCCGCAGGACGAAGGACGCACCGCCTCGGGCACGGATGTGCTCAATCGGCTGCGGCCCAAGTTGGCCCAGGTCGTCGGGACCCAGGTGGTCATGTCGCAGCAGCAGGATATCAATGTCGGTGGCCGTGGCGGGCGGGCGCAGTACCAGTACACCCTGTCCGACGCCGACCTGACCGAACTGAACACCTGGGCGCCCAGGCTGCTGGCCGCGATGAAGGCGATCCCCGGCTTGAAGGACGTCAACTCCGACCAGCAGTCGAGCGCCAGCGCGGTCAACTTGACCATCGACCGCGAGGCGGCCGCGCGCTTCGGCATCACCCCGGCCGACATCGACGCGGCCATCTACGACCAGGTCGGTCAGCGGCAGATCGCCCAGACCTTCACCCAGCTGAACTCCTATCACATCGTGCTGGAGGGCCCGCCCAAGCTGCAGGCCACGCCGGACATGTTCAACGACGTGCGGCTGCTGTCGCCGGTCACCGGTAAGACCGTGCCGCTGTCGCTGTTTCTCAAGTTCGACCCCAACGCCACCGCCAGCCTCTCGATCAACCACCAGGGCCAGTTTCCCGCCGCCACCATCTCATTCAACCTGGGTCCCGGCCTGGCTCTGGGCGACGCCACCAAGCTGGTCGAGCAGGCGCAAGAGAAGCTCGGCGCGCCGGCCACCCTGACCGGCTCGTTCCAGGGCAACGCCGCGGCGTTCCAGCAGTCGCTCTCCTCCGAGCCCCTGCTGATCCTGGCGGCCCTGCTGGCCGTCTATGTGGTGCTGGGCATGCTGTATGAAAGCTACATCCACCCCCTGACCATCCTGTCGACCCTGCCCTCGGCGGGTCTGGGCGCCCTTCTGGCCCTGATGGCGGCGGGGCAGGACCTGAACGTGATCGGCATCATCGCCATCATCCTGCTGATCGGCATCGTCAAGAAAAACGGCATCATGGTGGTCGATGTGGCGCTCAAGCTCGAGCGCGAGCAGGGCATGGACCCGGTCGACGCGGTCAAGGAGGCGTGCCACCAGCGGCTGCGCCCGATCCTGATGACCACGGCCTGCGCCATGTTCAGCGGCGTGCCGATGGTGATCGGCCATGGCACCGGCTCGGAATTCCGCCAGCCGCTCGGCTACGCCATCATCGGCGGCCTGCTGGTGTCGCAGGTGCTGACGCTGTTCTCCACGCCAGTGATCTACGTCTACCTCGACCGGGTGCGCCGCATCTTCGAGAAGGACGAGCCCAAGCATCCCGCCGCCTCGGCGGGGGGCGAACCGGTGCTGGCCGGCCCCGCCGCCGCGCGCATGTCCGCCGCCGAATAGGCTGGCCCGGGCGCGCGGCGCCGAAGCCGCCCCCAGGCGACGGAATCCGCTATCCAGCGGCGGGGGGAACGGTAGGACGGCACGGGCAAAGCGGCTAAAGCTTCTCGGACCACAGTTCCGGGAGACGGCGATGATCGTGAAGACCCAACTCAGCCTGGCCGACGCCAAGGCCGTCGCGGCGGCGGCCCAGGCCAAGGCCGTCGAAAACGGGTGGACGGTGGTGATCGCCATCGTCGATGAAGCGGGCCTGCTGCACTACCTGGAACGCATGGATGGAACCCAGACCGGATCGGTCGAGGTGGCGCAGGCCAAGGCGCGCACCGCGGCCATGTTCAAGCGCCCGAGCAAGGCGCTGGAAGAGGCGGTCGCCAGCGGGCGCCAGGTGATGTTGGTCATGCCAGGCGCCACGCCGATCGAGGGCGGGCTGCCGCTGACCTATCGCGGCGAACTGGTCGGCGCAATCGGGGTCTCGGGCATGACCTCGGCCCAGGACGGCGTCATCGCCAAGGCCGGCGCGGACTACCTGGCGGCCTGTTGATTGTCCGACTTGTGGCGCTCGCGCCTCACAACAGCCGATCGGCCTCGTCGCTCGGGGCCACATCGACCTCGACCTTGAGGGTCTGGCGGCCCGGGGCCAGGATCACGCCGTCGATCGGGGCGATGTCGGCGTAGTCGCGGCCGATGGCCAGGATGATGTGGTCGTTGTCGGCGAAGGCGGCGTTGGTCGGGTCAAAGCCGATCCAGCCCCGGTCCGGCCCGCACCACAACGACACCCAGGCGTGGGTCGCGTCGGCGCCTTCCAGGCGCGGCTGGCCTGGCGGGGGCAGGGTGCGCAAATAGCCCGAGACATAAGCGGTCGGCAGGCCCAGGCCGCGCAGGCCGCTGATCATGATGTGCACGAAGTCCTGGCACACGCCGCGGCGGTGGGCGAAGGACTCGGCGACGGGCGTGCGCACGGTGGTGGCCTCGGGATCGTACACGAAGTCCGCGCGGATGCGGTTCATCAGTTCGCTCGCCGCCTGCACGATCGGGCGCCCGGGCCAGAAGCTCTGGCGCGCGTATTCGGTGATCACCGGCGTGATCGGCGTGCGCGAGGTGGGATAAAGGAACGAAGCGGGGCCGTCGGGTCCCAGGTCGTCCGAAGCGCGGCCTTTTTCGCGCACCGTCTCCCACGTCTCGCTGGGCGCGTTGGGGTCGATCTGGCGCGCATGCACGTCGACTCGCGAGCGGGCGTCGATCACCAGGGCGCGGTGCGGCTGATCGACGATGACGGTGCGGGTGATCTCGCCGAAGGCGCCGACCCGCTCCAGGATGCTGGAGGGGCGCGGCGTGATGATGATCTCGTTGGCCAGCACCGTCTGGCGCGAAGAGACGCGCGGAGTCAGGCGCAACACGCACCGGGCGAAGGCCACGGGCGCGCCGTAGCTGTAGGTGGTCTTATGGCGTAGGTCGTAGATCAAGGTTTCGGGTCAGGCCAAGCCGGCAAGCTTCACGGTCGGTACGGCGTTAGCGCCCTGCAGGAAATAGCGGTCTCCCACGGCCGAGGAAAGCTTCATCAGGGCCTGTTCGAAGCCGAGCATCTTGGGCCCGTCCAGATCGTCGGCGTCGGCGGTCTGGACCTCGGCGGCCAAGGCCACAAGCACCTTCTGCGGCTCCTCCAGCATGCCGTCGCCGAGCAGCGAAGGCAGTTCGGCCAGATGGGTCTTGAGCACGCCGAGCTGAAAGGCCAGCGAGCGGGTGTTGAAGGGGTCGAGCATGGTCATGTCGCGCACCGGCGTCAGGGCCAGGCCGACCAGATAGCGCGCGCGGTAGGTGATCTGGCTGTCGGCCAGGTCCAGCAAGAGATCGAGGTCGTCGATGGTCGAGGTGCCGCTGGCCAGGGTGCGGGTGAAGCGGCAGATGTTGATTCCGCGCTCCACGCGCCGGCCCATGTCCAGGAAGCGCCAGCCGGCCACGCGGTTCATGTTTTCCTGCGACAGGCCCGCCAGCGCCGCCAGCATCTGCAGGGCGCTTTCGACCTGCTGCAGGATGTCGGCTTCGGACAAGGCGTCCAGGCCGGTGCTGAGATGGGTTTCCAGGCGCAGCAGCAGGGCCCAGAAATCGGGCGACAGACGCTCGCGCATGCTGGCCCCGGTGCGGTGGGACGAGCGCAGCAGGTGGATCACCGAGCCGGCGGCGTCCTCGTCGTGCAGAGCCGCACGCGCGGCGTCCACGGCCCGGCCGCCCAGGGCCTCGTCGCTCAGGGCGCCCCAACTGATCAGTAGCTGCTGGAGGCGGGCCAGGGTCTCGCCGGCGGTGTGCAGGGCCGCCTCGGAGTCCATCAGGCTGGTGCACAGGCTACGCACCAGGCGCAAGGTCGCTTCGGCGCGCTCCAGATAGCGGCCGAGCCAGAACAGGTTGTCCGCCGCGCGGCTCGGCAGATGGCCGGTGATGCGCTGGACCTTTACCTGGTCGCGCGGGGCCAGCAGCGAGACGGTCTCCACGGGGCTTTGCGAGATGACCCACACGTCGGCGGTGCGCGCGCCTTCGCCCATGGAAATGGCGCGCATGTCGGGCCGGTCGGAGGTGCGGCAGAAGCCGCCGGGCATGATCTTGAAGCCCTCGGGGGTCCAGGCGGCGTAGACCCGGAGCACGAACGGCGCGGGCCCCAGGCGGCCCTCGCGCAGCACCGGGGTGGTCGACAGGCGCACCACCTCCTGGCCGACGAAGTCCTCAGGACGGTCCTTGAAGCGCTGGCGGAAATCGCGTCGCTCGGCGTCGGTCAGATCGGCCATCATGCGCGGCTTGGCGAAGGGATCGCCGGCGGTCGTGGCGTTGAAGGCGCTGGCGATGGCGACGTTGTCCATGTCGTTCTCGACCAGGGCCCGCTCGCGCGGCTGACCGCACCACCAGGTGGCGACATTGGGCGTCCTGAGCTCCTCGCCCAAGAGCCGCCGGCAGAGGCGCGGCAGGAAGCCGAGCAGGGCCCGCGACTCCAGCACGCCCGAGCCGGGCATGTTGACCACGGCCACGCCGCCCCGACGGATTGCTTCGAGCAGGCCGGGCACGCCCAGCTGCGAGGCGTTGTTGAGCTCCAGGGGATCAAGGAAGTCGGCGTCGACCCGGCGCAGCAGCACGTCGGCGCGCTTGAGACCGGCGATGGTGCGCACATAGGCCTTGCCGTCGCGCACCACCAGATCGTCGCCCTCGACCAGCAGGAAGCCCAGATAGCGGGCCAAGTGCGCCTGCTCGAAATAAGTCTCGCTGAACGGTCCGGGTGTCAGAAGGCAGATGCGCGGCTCCTGCCGATCGGCGGTGTCGGCCAGGCCCTGGCGCATGCCGTCGAAGAACGACGCGAGCCGCCGCACGTTGGCGCGATTGTAGAGGTTGGGATAGGCGCGAGACAGGACCAGACGGTTTTCCAGGGCGTAACCCGCGCCCGACGGCGCCTGGGTTCGGTCGTCCAGCACCCACCAGCGGCCGTCAGGACCCCGGCCAATGTCGGCGGCGTAAAGCTGCAGAAAGCGTCCGCCCGGCGGCTTGACCCCGCGCATCTGGCGGATGAAGTCGGGGCTGCCGGTCAGGGCCGCGGCGGGCAGGGCGCCGTCCCGCACCAGGCTGGCTTCGCCGTAGATGTCCTGCAGCAGCGCTTCCATCAGCCGCGCGCGCTGCGCCACGCCCTCGGCGATCTGGGTCCATTCCGCCTCGTTCAGGATCAGCGGCAGGGGATTGAGCGGCCAGGTGCGCTCGGTCTCCTCGCCGTGCACCCGATAGGACACGCCCGTGTCGCGGATGTGTCGGGTCGACAGGCTGAAGCGGCTGCGGAACTCGCCCTCGGGATATTCGGCGAAGGCCCCCAGGAAGTTCAGCCAGTAGTCGCGGGGGCGCCCCATCGGGTCGATCAGCTCGTCCGGTATGCCCACGAACGGCCGGTAGTCGCGCAGCCATCCGGACAAGCGGTTGGCGGCCGCGGCCGGCAGGTCGGGACGCCGGGCGGCGCTGGCGAGGTCAGCGGCCAATGGACGTCCTCAGGTCGAGCGTCGTGGGGAATTCCAGCGTCGACTCGGGCGACGGCGGCGCGATGTCCCCCGGCGTGTGCCCATGCGCCTGGAACCGCGCGCGGCGGCGGGCGGCGGCCTCGTAGGAATTGACCGGGAAGGTGTCGTAGCTGCGACCGCCGGGGTGGGCGACGTGATAGACGAAGCCGCCGAGCGAGCGGTTATTCCAGCGATCGACCACATCGAAGGTCAGGGGGCTGTCCACTGGCAGGGTCGGGTGCAGGCCGCTGGGCAATTTCCAAGCCTTGAAGCGCACGCCCGCCACTGCCTGCATCGAAACACCGGTCGAGGTCATCGGCAGGGCGCGGCCGTTGCAGGTGATCACGTGTCGTTCGGCGTTGAAGCCCGAGGCCATCACCTGCAGCCGCTCGACCGAGGAATCGACGAACCGCACCGTGCCGCCGCCGGTGTTCTCCTCGCCCATCACGTGCCATGGCTCCAGCGCGTGGCGCAACTCGAGCGCGACACCCCCGTACTGCGCCTCGCCGTGCACCGGGAAGCGGAAGGCGCGCTGGGCCTCGTACCAGTGCGGGTCGAACGCATAGCCTGCCTCGCGCAGTTCGCTCAACACGTCCAGGAAGTCGGCCCACACGAAGTGGGGCAGCATGAAACGGTCGTGCAGGGCTGTGCCCCAGCGCACCAGCTTGCCGGTTTGCGGCGTCTTCCAGAACCAGGCGACGAGGGCGCGGATCAGCAGCATCTGGGCCAGGTTCATGCGCGCATCCGGCGGCATCTCGAAGCCGCGGAATTCCAAGAGGCCCAGCCGGCCGGTTGGGCCGTCGGGCGAATAGAGCTTGTCGATGCAGATCTCGGTGCGGTGGGTGTTGCCCGCCACGTCGGTCAGCAGGTTGCGCAACAGCCGATCGACCAGCCAGGGCTGGAGCGTCTCGCCCTTGGCCTCGCCCTTCGCTTCGCTTGGGGACGGGATGTTCGACAGCGCGATATCCAGTTCGTAGAGGGCGTCGTGGCGCGCCTCGTCCACGCGCGGCGCCTGGCTCGTCGGGCCGACGAACAGTCCCGAGAACAGGTACGACATCGAGGGATGGCGCTGCCAGAACAGCAGGAGGCTTTTCAGTACGTCCGGCCGGCGCAGGAAGGGCGAGTTGGCGGGACTGTCGCCCCCCAGCACCACATGGGCGCCCCCGCCGGTGCCGGTGTGGCGGCCGTCGATCATGAACTTGTCGGCGCCCAGGCGGCAGGCGCGAGCGTCCTCGTACAGGCCGGTGGTGATCGCCACCGCCTCGTTCCAACTGGACGCCGGCTGGACGTTGACCTCGATCACACCGGGATCGGGCGTGACCTTGAGCACGCCGATCCGCAGATCGTCGGGCGGGGTGTAGCCCTCCAGGCGGATCGGCAGGGTCTTCCCGGCCGCCTGAACGTGGGCGACCAGCTCCAGATAGTCCTCCACGCGCGCCACGGGGGGCATGAAGACATAGAGCGCGCCGTCGCGCGGTTCGACCGTCAGGGCCGTGCGCACGATGGCGCTTTTGACCTGCGCCGCAGGCTTCTTAGCGGTCGGCGCCTCGTCGAAGGTCGGCAGGGGGCCGCGCTCCTCGTAAGGGTCGACCGGCAAGATGTAGGGATAGTCCTCGGGCGCGACGTGCGGCAGGCCGCCCATCGGCAGGCGCAGGCCGATCGGCGAATCGCCCGCCAACAGGAACAGCGCCTCGCGCTTGAAGCGCCAGGCCTCGCTGACCCAGCCCTTGCCTTCGGCTTTCTTCTGTGCGCGCCGGATCGGCAGCACAAAGCCCTTGGGCTGGCTGAGGCCGCCGGCCATGGCCTTGGCCAAGCCGGTCCGCGCGTCCTTGTTGTCGATGTCCGCTTCGGCCAGGTCGACGTTCTCGGGCAGATCGCTCTCGGTCTTGATCCAGTGCAGCGGATCTTCGCGCGCGGGCAGGATGTGGGCGGGGTCCAGCCCTAGCCGGTCGGCCAGGCGTTTGGCGAAGGCCTGGGCGTCCGCGATCGTGGCCGGGCGCTCTTCGGGCGAGACGGGCGTTCCGCGCCACACCGGCTTGCCGTCCTTGCGCCAGTAAAGGCCCAGGGCCCAGCGCGGCAGGGGCTCGCCCGGGTACCACTTGCCCTGGCCGTAGTGCAGCATGCCGCCCGCGCCGAAGCGGGCCTGCAGCTTGGCGAGCAGATCGTGCGACAGCTTCAGCTTGGCCTCGCCCAGGGCGGCCGTATTCCATTCTGCGGATTCGAAGTCGTCGATCGAGACGAAGGTAGGCTCCCCGCCCATGGTCAGCCGCACGTCCTGCGCCACCAGATCGGCCTCGACCTTGTTGCCCAGGGCGTCGAGCGCGACCCAGCTCGCTTCCTCGAACGGGCGGGTGATGCGGATCGGCTCGACCAGACGCGAAACGGTCATCTCGAATTCGAAGTCTGTCTTGGCGACCGAGGCCACGCCAGTGATCGGGGCCGCCGAGCGATAGTGCGGGCAGGCGGCCAGGGGCAGGTGCCCTTCCCCGGTCATCAGGCCCGAAGTGGCGTCAAAGCCGATCCAGCCGGCGCCCGGTATATAGACCTCAGCCCACGCGTGCAGGTCGGTGAAGTCCGTGCGCGTGCCCTGGGCGCCCTCGATCGGGTCGATGTCGGCCTTGAGCTGGATCAGGTAGCCCGACACGAAGCGGGCGGCCAAGCCAAGCTTGCGCAGCATCTGCACCAGCAGCCACGCGCTGTCGCGGCACGAGCCGGAGCCCAGCGTCAGGGTCTCGTCGGGAGTCTGCACCCCCGGCTCCATCCGCACCAGATAGCTGACGTTGCGCTGGATCGCGGCGTTGAGTTCGACCAGGAAATCGACGGTGCGCTCGCCCTGGGGCGCCAGCTTGTCGACCGCGCCCTGCAGCAGCGGCCCGTCCTCGTCCACGGTCATATAGGCCGCCAGGTCGCTCTTCACGTCGTCGGCGTACTGGAACGGCAACATCTCGGCGTAGGGTTCGACGAAGAAGTCGAACGGATTGATCACCGCCATCTCGGCGGTCAGGTCCACGCTGACGCTGAACTCGCGCGTGCGCTCGGGAAACACCAGCCGCGCCAGCCAGTTGCCGTGCGGGTCCTGCTGCCAGTTGATGAAGTGCTCGGCCGGTTCGATCGTCAGCGAATAGCTGGGGATCCGCGTGCGGCAGTGCGGCGCCGGGCGCAGACGAATGACTTGGGGGCCCAGTTCGACCAGCCGGTCATATTTGTACCGGGTGACGTGATGCAATGCGGCGATGACCGACAGGGGGTAGCTCCTCGAGGGCGTTGCGCGAGCGCACGACAGCTAGCGTCGCCGGGGCCCTGGCCACAAGGGCCCGCGACGTTCTTTATGGGCGCCCGGGCGGTTTTGCCTGTCAACAGCGCGCACTGGCTGATTTAGCCGAGGCAGTGATAAAGGGCTCGCATGCGCATTCTGGTGATAAAGCTCGGAGCCCTGGGCGATTTTGTCCAGGCGTTCGCGGCCTTCCGTCAGATTCGGCAGGCGCACGCTGCCGACGAGATCACGCTGCTGACGACGCCGTCCTACGCCGCGTTGGCCCGCGCTAGCGGCCTGTTCGACCGGATCGAGACCGACGGCCGGCCCTCGGGCCTTGGCGCGACATTGGCCCTGTTCCGCCGGTTGCGGGACCAGCGCTACGGACGGGTTTACGACTTGCAGACCTCCAGCCGCTCGCGCTGGTTTCTGCTGGGCTTCTGGCCGCGGCGCCCGGAGTGGTCCGGGATATCGCCCGGCGCCTCGCACCGGCAGACGCGGCCCGACCGCGACGCCTTGCATAATCTCGACCGCCTGGCCGACCAACTGCATGTAGCGGGGGCCGGGCCGGCTTACGCCCTGGGCGCGGCGCCGGGGCCCGATCTGAGCTGGGCCGCGCGCGTGCCGGGCGCCGAGCCCGAGGCGCTGATGGCGCGGTTTGGTCTGGCCTCGCCCTTCACCCTGCTGGCTCCCGGCGCCTCGACGGTCAAACCTGAGAAGTGCTGGCCGGTCGAGGCTTACGCGGAACTGTCCCAGGCGCTGGTCGCACAGGGGATGCGGGTCGCGGTGGTCGGCGGCCCGGCCGAGGCGGCGTTGTTCGCGCCCATCGCGGCGCGCGCGCCGGGCGCGACCGACCTGACCGGCCGGACCAGCCTGGTCGAACTGGCCTCGCTGGCCAGCCGCGCGGCGCTGGCGGTGGGCAACGACAGCGGCCCGACCCACCTGATGGCCTATGCCGGGGCGCCGGGCGTGATGCTGATGTCGCGAGTGACCGACCCCGGCCACTGCGCGCCGCGCGCCCGGATGCAGTGGCTCAAGACCGAGGATCTGCGCGACCTGGGCGTGGATCGGGTGCTGACCGCGTGCCGCGAGGCGCTGTTGGGCGGGTGAATTCACCGTCACGCTGCGGTCGCCCGGCTGGACTATTGCGGAGCACGGGCCGACAACGGGCTCAATAGCTGACCTGCGACGGAGGAAGCCGCCATGACCACCCAAGGTGCGTTCGTCTGGTACGATCTGATGACCCCCGATCCCGACGCCGCCCAGGCCTTCTACGGCTCGGTGGTCGGCTGGACCGCCAGGGACAGCGGCATGCCTGGCCAAGCCTACACCCTTTTCCTGGTGGGCGAGCGCGGCGTCGTCGGATTGATGGCCATGCCTGAGGACGTCCCTCCTGGCATGCCTCCGTGCTGGACCGGCTATGTCGCGGTGAACGACGTCGACGCCATGGCCGCGGACTACGCCGCGGACGGCGGAAAGGTGCTCAAGAGCCCGCAGGACATCCCCGGGGTCGGCCGTTTCGCGGTGGTCGCCGATCCCCAGGGCGCGGCGCTATGCATCTTCCGCGGCGAGGGCGAGGAGCCGCCGAAGCCGGCGCCCGGCGCGCCCGGCTATGTCGGCTGGCACGAGCTCATATCGAGCGACGCGGCCGCCGGTTTTGATTTCTACGCCAAGCACTTCGGCTGGTCCAAGCTGGAGGCGCTGGATATGGGCGAGATGGGCGTTTACCAGATGTTCGGCCACGAGGGCGAAGCGATCGGCGGCATGATGAATCGGCCGCCGCACATTCCGGTGTCCTATTGGGGCTTCTATTTCAACGTGCCCGAGATCGACGCGGCGGTCGAGCGGGTCAAGGCGGGCGGCGGCCATATCCTGCACGGTCCCGCGCCGGTGCCCGGCGGCAGCGTGATCGCCCAGTGCCGCGATCCTCAGGGCGCGTTCTTCTCGCTGGTCGCGCCGCAGTCGTGACCCCGCCCGCCATGCCCGATCCCAGCCCTGGCGCGGCCGCGCCCGGGCGCAAGGTTCCGACCGCCAGGACGCGCCCATGACCCTGATGAACATCGGCCGCTACGTCACCTTCGCCCTGTGCGCGGCGGTCTTCCTGCTCACCTGCGACGTGATGTGGAGCCACAAGCCCTTTTGGGAGGACGCGGTGTGCGTCCTGGCGTTCGCCCTGACGGCGGTGGGCGTGCATGATGTGGCGCAGACCCATCACTCGATCCTGCGCAACTATCCGGTGCTGGGCCACGTCCGCTGGCTGGTCGAACTGGTGCGGCCGGAGATCCGCCAATACCTGATGGAGTCCGACGAGGACGCCGCGCCCTTTTCCCGGGTGCAGCGCTCGGTGGTCTACGCCCGGGCTAAGAATGAAGGCTCCGAGCGTTCGTTCGGCACCCTGCTGGACGTGTACCAGGAGGGCTACGAGTTTATCGGCCATTCCACCCGGCCCGCGCCCAAGGCGGATCCCGCCAGCTTCCGCATCCCGATCGGCGGCGACCAGTGCGCACAGCCCTATTCGGCCTCGGTGTTCAACATCTCGGCCATGAGCTTTGGCTCGCTCGGCGCGGCGGCGATCCGCGCGCTCAACAAGGGCGCCAAGCTCGGCAACTTCTCGCACGATACCGGCGAGGGCTCGATCAGTCCCTACCACCGTGAATACGGCGGCGACATCGTGTGGGAGGTGGCCTCGGGCTACTTCGGCTGCCGCACCGAGGACGGGCGCTTCGATCCGGACAAATTCGCCGCCCAGGCCAAGGCCGACCAGGTGAAGATGATCGAGATTAAGATCAGCCAGGGGGCCAAGCCGGGCCATGGCGGCATCCTGCCTGCCGAGAAGGTCACACCGGAAATCGCCGCCACGCGCGGCGTGCCCACGGGCGTGGATTGCGTCTCGCCCTCGCGCCACAGCGCCTTTTCCACCCCGTTGGAGATGATGGCCTTCATCGCCCAACTGCGTGAGCTGTCGGGCGGCAAGCCGGTGGGATTCAAGCTGTGCATCGGCCATGCCTGGGAGTTCATGGCCATGGTCAAGGCCATGCTGGCCAGCGGCGTCATCCCAGACTTCGTGGTGGTCGATGGGGGCGAGGGCGGCACGGGCGCGGCGCCGGTGGAGTTCACCGACCACCTGGGCATGCCCATGCGCGAGGGGCTGCTCCTGGTGCACAACACCCTGGTCGGGGCTGGCCTGCGCGACAAGATTCGCATTGGCGTGGCCGGTAAGATTGTGACCGCCTTCGACATCGCCAGCGTCCTGGCCATGGGCGCGGATTGGGCCAACGCGGCGCGCGGATTCATGTTCGCCATCGGCTGCGTGCAATCGCTGCATTGCAACACCAACCGCTGCCCCACGGGCGTGGCCACACAGGACCCCACGCGACAGCGGGCCCTGGTGGTCGAGGACAAGGCGGAGCGTGTGTTCAACTTCCATCGCAACACGCTCAAGGCCCTGGCGGAGATGTTGGCGGCGGCGGGGCTGGAGCACCCGGGCCAGCTGCGGCCCTATCACCTGCTGCGCCGGGTGACCAAGACCGAGGTGCGGCCCTTTTCCGAGCTGCACGTGTTCCTGCAGCCGGGCGAGCTGATCAACGGCGCCTCGATTCATCCCTTCTACCGCGCCGCATGGGACATGGCCCGGCCCGACAGCTTCGACCCGGTGGAAGGCCAGACCGAGGCCGCCCTGGCGCGGGCCACGCGGCGGGTGATCGCCTAGGCCCTCATCGAGCCGCCCGCACCGAGCGCCCGACCTCGTCCACGGAGCTGAGCGGCGATCTCCCGCCGAGGCGGCGGAAATCGACAACCACGGCCGCCGCGCCATGGCGGATTCACAGCCCCGGCGGTGTCTAGTGAAGGTGCGGTGCAGCGCCCCTGGGCGGGAGGCGAGACCCCTTGTTCTCGTCCCGCGGACCCAGCATGTTGGCCGCGTTTTTGTCATTGACGAGCGCCATGGTCGCCGAAGGGCGGCAGGCGTTAACCGGCGCAACGCCGGATGGAGGAAATGGATGACCGGGATAACCAAAATCGCCCTGATCGGCGCGGCCGCGGCCTGCCTGGGCTTTGGCGTGGCGAACGCGCAGGCGCCGGCTCAGGCGCCCGCCGCCGCTCCGGCCGACGGTGCGGCGAAGCCCGATCCGAATCGCACGCCGTGGCCTCCGTTCCAGATCACCGACCACATGTGGTACGTGGGCGGCGCCAACCTCGGGGCCTATATCCTGAAGACCAACAAGGGCCTGATCCTGGTCAACACGGGCTTCCCCTACAACACCCCGATGCTCGAGAAGACCATCGCGGACGCCGGCTTCGATCTGAAGGATATCAAGATCCTGCTGATCAGCCACGCCCACATCGATCACGACGGCGGCATGCCGGACATCATCAAGGCCACCGGCGCCAAATACTATGTAATGGAGGGCGACGCGGACGTGGTCGAATCCGGGGGCAAGCTCGACTACCACTACTATGCCAAGCCCAGCGAGTATTATGAGCCGACCCACGTCGACAAGGTCCTTCACGACGGCGACACGGTGACGCTCGGCGACCTGACGCTGACCGCGCATCTGACGCCTGGCCACACCAAGGGCGACACGACCTGGACCTTCATGGACACCATGAACGGCAAGCCGCGCCACGTTGTGATCGTCGGCGGCCCGCTGCTCAACGGCGGCGGCCCCAACCCGCTGATCAATAATCCCAGATATCCGAACATCGTGGCCGACTATCGCAAGGCCTTCGCGGTGATGCGTTCGCTGCCGGTCGATGTCTATGTCGGCGCGCACGGCTATTATTTCGACCTGCCGACCAAGTACGCCAAGCTGCAGGCCGGCGACAAGGAAGCCTTCGAGGATCCTGAGGGCTACAAGGCGTTCACCGACAAGGCCGAGGCGAATTTCAACAAAGCGCTGGCCAAGCAGGAAGCCGAGGCCGCCGGCGGCGCAGCCCCGGCCGCGCCGGCGCCCGCGGCGGCTCCCTAGCCGCCTAAGCCTCCGGATAAAGCCCCGTCAGCCCCTCGGCGCTGGCGGGGCAGACGCCGCGCTCGGTGATGATGGCGGTGACAAGGCGCGCGGGCGTGACGTCGAAGGCGGGATTGGCGGCGGGGCTGCCGGCCGGGGTCAGGCGCACGGTGCGCATCACGCCGCCTTCGTCTAGGCCCGACTGGTGCGTCACCTCGCGCCCGCCGCGTTCCTCGATCGGGATGTCGCGGCCCTCTGCCAGCGTCCAGTCGATGGTGGAGAAGGGCAGGGCGCCATAGAAGGGCACGCCGTTGTCGTGCGCGGCCAACGCCTTGAGATAGGTGCCGATCTTGTTGCACACGTCGCCGTTGGCCGCCACGCGGTCTGAGCCGACGATGCACAGGTCTACCCGGCCGTGCTGCATCAGGTGGCCGCCGGCGTTGTCGGCCACCACCGTGTGCGGCACGCCGTGGCGGCCGAGCTCCCATGCGGTGAGAGCGGCGCCCTGGCCGCGCGGGCGGGTCTCGTCGACCCAAACGTGGACGGGGACACCGGCGTCGTGGGCGGCGTAGACCGGCGACAGGGCCGTGCCCCAGTCGACCGTCGCCAGCCAGCCGGCGTTGCAGTGGGTCAGGATGTTGACCGGGCCGTCGCCCTTTCGGGCTGCCTCGATCAGCGCCGCGCCATGACGGCCGATGGCGGCGCAGGCGGCGACATCCTCCTCGGCGATGGCGGCGGCCTCGGCCCAGGCCGCGGCGGCGCGCTCGGCCGGCGGTCGGGCGAGGATGGCCTTGGCGGCGCGCGCGACCGCCCAGCGCAGATTGACCGCCGTGGGCCGCGCCTCGGCCAGAATGTGGGCCGCCGCCGTCAGGCCCGCATCGGAGGCGTCGGCTTCGGCGGCGAGGGCCAGGCCATAGGCGCCGGTCACGCCGATCAGGGGCGCGCCGCGCACGATCATGTCGGCAATGGCGCGGCGGGCGTCCTCGGCGGTGGCCAGGGTGCGCGTGACCAGGGCGTGCGGCAGGGCGGTCTGATCGATCACCTCAACCGCGCGCGCCCCGGGAACGCGCCAGATGGTGCGATAGGGCACGCCGTCGACCTTCACGGTTGGACCTCCGGTTCTGGCGGCGCGGCGCGACGCAAGCGCGCGCTCTCCTGGGCCTGCCACAGCAGCAGGACCGGCACGCCGATGGAGATGTCGCGCGCGCGCTTGATCAGCGACAGGGCCAGCGCCGCTTCGACAGGAATACCGAACAGCGGGCCGAGCAAGGCGTAGGCGCCCTCCTGCACGCCCAGGCCGCTGGGCACGATGAAGGCGGCGTTGCGCACCGCGAACAGCACGCTCTCGATCGCCACCACTGAGGAATAGGGCAGGGGCCGGCCGATGAAGCCCAGGATCAGCCAGGCGCCGAACGCCCCGCCGAACCACCCGATCAGATGCAGCACCAGGCTGGCGAACAGGCGTCCCCGTTGAGCATAGGCCGCCTGGAAGGCCACATGGGCGTCTTGGGCGTGCTCGGCGGCGTTCGGCGCCACCTTGCTCATGACCTTCTCGAAGAAGGCCGGGCCCTTCTGCTGGGTGGCGACCATGCCCGACACCACCAGCCCGCCCAGCACCAGCACCGCGGCCAGCGACCACAGCAGCGGGCCGTTGCGGTGGCCCGCGCCCAGGCTGGCGACCAGGATGGCGATGCCGACCACGGTGTAGATCAGCTGGGCGGCGATCTCGACGGTGATGTCGATCACCGAGGAGGCGAAGGCTTCGCCCGCGCCAATGCCGCCGAGCACGGCCACCCGCCCGGCGATAACCAGGCCGCCGAGCTGGGAGAAGGGCAGCACGTCCGAGGCCGCCTCGCGCATTAGCCGGCCCCACATGAACACCCACGACGGGCCGGCCCTGGGCGTGCCGGCCATCTGCCAGGCCAGGCCGAGGGGGACGAACAAGGCGACCTGGGCCACGATGATGGCGACGAAGCCGCGCGCGCCGATGGGGCGGATCGCGGCCAGCACCTGGCCGAAGTTGAAATAGGCGATCACACCGATGGCGATGGTCAAGCCGATCACCCCGGCCAGGATCGCCGTCGCCCGCGACTTCGCCGGTTGGCCCGAGGGATGGGCGGCGGAGGCGCTCACGAGGCCGCCATGGCGCCGTCGCGGGCCACCTTCAGGCGCGCGCCGCGCCACTCCACGCGGTCGCCGAGGAAGGCCAGGGCGAACACCGACAGCGAGAGAACGTCGCGTAGCGGAATAAGCCACAGCCGCGCCTTGTGCGAGCCCATCAGTCGGCACTGGGCGGACGCCTGGCCGAGGCGGACAGCCAACAATACCGCGAGGATCAGGTCCGCCGTCGCATTGAAGCCGGTAAGCGCGGCGCCCAGCACAGCCAGGGGCAGAAAGTGGGTAATCACACTGCCGGCGTATCCAGCCGGTTGCACCAGGCGGATGGTGCGGGCCCACCTGAGTTCATGCACGACCATCTCGCGCAGGCTCCTTTCGGGAAACACGTGATCGATCACCATTGGCGGCGCGGCGATGGCCAGGCCCTGAGCCCGCACCGCCGCGCCCAGCACGTAATCGTCCGCCAACTGATCGGCCAGGATTTTCAGGCCCCCGATGCGCGCCAGGGTGTCGGCGGTCAGCGCCATGGTCGGACCCAGGCAAGGGTGGGCCCCAAGGGTCTCGCCCACTGCGACGCTGGCTGCGAAGCGCGCGTCGATGTCCAGGCTGGCCATCTCGGACCAGAAGCCGGCGGCGGGCAGGCCGCGGTAAAGGCAGTGCACGAGGCCCGCGCCTGGCGCCTGCAGGGCGGCGACGATCCGGCGCAGGCCGTCCTGAGGCAGACGCACGTCGCTGTCGCTGATCACCACGACCTCTCCCGTGGCCTGGCCCGACATGTTGATCAGGTTGCTGAGCTTGCGGTTGGTCCCGTGTTGCGCGGGATCCACGACCAGGACCAGGTCTGCGGCGGGGCGTTGGCGCTGCGCTTCGCGCACCACCTCGGCCGCCGGATCGGCGTCGTCGCGCACGCCCGCGACGATGCGCACCGGGCCGGGGTAGTCCTGGTCGCACAGGCTCAGCAGGTTGTGCTGGAGGCCCGGCTCGCCGCCGTGCATCGGCCGCAGGATCGTGACCGCGGTCGGACTTTGCAGCGTCGCGGCGGGTCGGCTCAGAAAGCGCCGCAGGGCCAAGACGGAACCCAGGCCATAGACCGCGCCCGCGCACGCCAGCGCCAGCAGGGCCGCGCCGGTCCAGTGCGCGGCGAGCGCGGCGAGATGGGGAACCAGACCTGGGGTCAAGGACATGCTCTCATGACGGGGGTCTTCATAGTGGTCGCGCCGGGGCAAGGCGAACGCAAAAAACGCGCGCGCGCCAGAGGGGTTTGGCTGGTCGCTGTTTTGACATATAGCTCAGCGCACCTATCTACCGGCGGAGCGTTTCCGCGCGGTTCGTGTTTTGCACAAGACGAACCGATCAACTGTGGAAGCCAGAACTCGCGGTCGCGGCGGCGCCGACGCCCGCTCCCGACGACGCCAACGGACCATAAGGCATGACTCCTAAGACGATCGCGGTCGCGCTGGCCGCGAGCCTGCTCTCTTTGTCGATCTGGAGCCTGTCCTGGGCGCAGCCGGATTCCGCGCCGGCGCCGGGCGCGTCCGCCATCGGCCCCATCGAGGTGCAGGTGTGGAATATCCACCGCGCCGCCGGCCACATCCGGGTACAGATCTGCACCCGCCAGACCTTCGCCGACGCGCACAAAGCGTGTCCCTACCACGCCGACGCGCCCGCCCATCAGGGCGTCACGATCGTGAGCGTGCCCGACGTGCCGGCCGGGACCTACGCGGCGGAGGTCTATCAAGACGATGACGACCGCAACGTGCTGCGGCGCGGGCCCCTGGGTGTGCCGCTCGAAGGGGTGGGCTTTTCCAACGACGCGCCGGTGGGCGTGACCCCGCCGCGGTTCAACATGGCCGCCTTCGACTTCGACCCGGCGACGCCCTTGGCCCTGCGTATCAAGCTGCGGTATTTCCCCAATCTATAGCGGCGGGGCCCAAATCGGGGCCGCGAGAGGAACAATCATGGCGCACACGCCGTCCAAGCTCGGCCAGGTGGTCGCGTTCAGCCTTCGCCACGCGCGGCTGACGGTGTTCGTGGGCGTGATCGCCGCCGTGACGGCCGGCTGGTATGCGACCGGCCACTTCAACATGACCACCGACACTGAGCAGTTGATCTCGGCCAAGTTGCTATGGCGCCAGAACGGGATCGCTTTCAGCAAGGCCTTCCCCGATCAGGGCGACGTGACGGCCGTGGTGATCGACGGCCAGACGCCGGAGTTGGCCGAGCGCGCGGCCCAGACCCTGGCGGACAAACTGGCACAGCGAAAAGACTATGTGCTCAGCGTCAGCCGGCCCGACGGCGGCCCGTTCTGGAACCGCGAGGGGCTGCTGCTGCTGCCGCTCGACCAAGTGCAAGGCACGCTCAACCAGTTGATTGCGGCCCAGCCGTTCCTGGGGCCCTTGGCGGCCGATCCTTCGCTGCGCGGCGTCGATCAGGCCTTGCAGACCATGGCGATGGGCGTGCAGCAGGGCTCGGCCAAGGCCGCCGACATCGACAAGCCGGTCAAGGGGCTGACGGCGGCCATGCAGAGCGCGGCCGCCGGCCAGCCGACCTATTTCTCGTGGCAGGCGTTGTTCTCGGGCGCGGGCCCGCAATCGGCGGCGCGCAAGTTCGTGCTGGTGCGGCCCAAGATGGACTATTCGGCGCTGGAGCCCGGCGCGGCGGCGAGCGAGGCCATTCGCCAGACGGCGGCGGCGGCGGGCCTGGATCCGGCCCACGGCGTGCGCGTGCGTCTGACCGGATCGGTGCCGCTGTCGGACGAGGAGTTCGCCAGTCTGGCCGACCGGGCCGAGCCGATGTTGATCGCCATGCTGGCGGCGGTGCTGGTGATGCTGTGGCTGGCCACGCGTTCAGTGCTGGTCACGGGCGCCATCATGGGCACGACCCTGCTCGGCCTTGTCATCACCGCCGGCCTCGGCCTTTTGATGGTCGGCCGGTTCAACCTGATCTCAGTAGCGTTCATCCCGCTGTTCGTCGGCCTCGGGGTGGATTTCGGCATCCAGGTGGCGGTCAAGTACCGCGCCGACACCCTGATTTTGCCCACCCGCGACGAAGCTCTGATCGCCGCGGGAACCGAGGTGGGCGTGCCCTTGGCTCTGGCCGCCGCAGCCATCGCTGTGGGCTTTTTCGCCTTCATGCCCACCACCTATGTCGGCGTGTCGGAACTGGGCCTGATCGCCGGCGCGGGCATGGTGGTTGCGTTCGTGCTGGCGGTGACCGTGCTGCCGGCCCTGCTGCACCTGCTGAACCCGCCGGTGGACGGCGCGCGCGCGGGCTTTGAGCGGCTGGGCAAGCTCGATGCGGCGATGCACAGCCATCGCAAGCAGATCCTGTGGGCCAACGGCGCGGTGGCGCTGGTGTGCTTGGCGCTGATGCCATTCGTGCGCTTCGACTCCAATCCGCTCGACCTGAAGAATCCCAAGTCGGAGTCGATGTCGACGCTCAACGACCTGATGAAGGATCCGACGCAGTCGCCCGAGACGATCGATATCCTGACCCCTTCAGTCGCCGCCGCCGACGCCCTCTCAGCGAAATTGGAGACACTGCCGGAGGTCAATTACGCCCTGACCTTGTCGACCTTCCTGCCGCCCCTGTCGGAGCAGCAGCCCAAGCTGGCGGCGATCGCCGACGCCAACACCTTGCTGGACACCACCATCAATCCATTTGGCGTGGCTCCCCCGCCGAGCGACGCCGAGCTGGCTGCGAGTCTGGCTCAGACCGCCACCGCCCTGAGGAGCGCGGCGGGCGCCGACCGCAGTGCGGCGGCCCAGGACATGTTGACCCTGGCCTCGGCCCTGCAGGCCCTGGCGACGGGGCCTGCCGCGCACCGGGCGGCGGCCGACGCGGCGGTGTCCCAGCCTCTGGACGTGCTGCTCGGCCAATTGCGCCAAACACTGCAGGCCCAGCCCATTACATTGCAGAGCCTGCCCTCGGACGTGCTGCACAGCTGGGTGGCGCCCGACGGACGCTCCCGCGTTGAGGTGTTCCCCAGGGGGGGCGACCTGAACGACGCGCAGATCCGCAAGTTCGCCAAGGCGGTCAGCGCCGTGGCGCCCAACGCCAGCGGGGGGCCGGTGTCGATCGTGCAAGCGGGCGACACCATCGTCAGCGCCTTCCAGGAAGCCGGCGTGCTGTCGCTGATCGCCATCACCATCCTGCTGTTCCTGGTTCTGCGCCGGGTGCAGGACGTGCTCTACACCATCGCCCCGGTGATCTTCACCGGCCTGCTCACGCTGGGCGCCACGGTGGTGCTGCGTGAGCCGATCAACTTCGCCAACATCATCGCCCTTCCGCTTTTGTTCGGTATCGGCGTGGCGTTCCAGATCTACCAGGTGATGGCGTGGCGCGCGGGCAAGACCGGGTTTCTGACCTCGAGCCTGGCGCGCGCGGTGCTGTTCAGCGGCCTCACCACGGGGATCGCGTTTGGCGCCCTGATCATCTCCAGCCATCCGGGCACCGCGAGCATGGGCCGCCTGCTCCTGATCTCGCTCGCCTTCACCCTGGCCACGGTGCTGTTCTTCGGTCCGGCGCTGATGGGCCCGCCGCCGAAGGTGAAGGTCGCTGAACCCCTGGCTTGATCCTCCGTCGCGTTTGGGGAGGAAGAAGCGTTAGCCCGCCATGAGCTTTTGGGTCTGGCCGTCCAGCTTGGCGATCAATGCCTTGATGCCGCCCGAGGCCACGGTGGCCGAGAAATCCGAACGCTGGGTGGTGAGCTGGCTGATCGAGCCATTGTAGAGCACGTCGATCACCTTCCAGATTCCGCCCGACTGGCGCATCCGGTAGGCGAGCACGACATTGCTGGAGCCGTCGCTGAGGGTGGTCTTGACCAGCTTGTCGGGCAGGCGGGTCAGGACGTTCGGGTCGACGGTGATCTTCTGGCCGCTGTAGCCCGAAAAGTTCTTGGCGTAGCTCGCCACAGTGAACTTGCGGAACGCCGCGGTCAGCGCCGCTTTGTCGTCGGCCGAGGCGGTGGCCCAGCTCGGGCCGACCGCGAAACCGAGCATGGTGGGAAAGTCGAAGGTCGCTTCGACCGCCGGGGTGATGGTCTTGGCGCGCGCCTCGGGACCGCCCGACGTCTTCATGGTGCGGATCAGCGCGCTGTCGAAGCTGTCGATCTGCTGGGCGGCGGGCTCGGAGGCGTCGGCGTAGGCGGCCACGGGCGCCAGGGCCGGCGCCAGGGCGACGCAAGCAAAGGCGCTGGCCGCGGCCAGGCGCAGGGCGAAAGTCTTGGAGGTCAGGGAGGACATGTGGGATCTCCGCGGGTCGTGTTTCTTGGCCGCAATCAGCCATATCCGGGCTGAACGACGGGTGAAGGGCGTCAATACCCAGGATTTAAGACCGGCTATTTAGGAGGCCCGATCCAGAAGGAAATAGGGAAGGGCCCGAAGCAGTTCCGCCTCGGCGGCAAAACCCGACAGACGCTCGGCGGCGGAGGCGGCTAGGCGCGCGGCTTCCGCCTCGGCGCCCTCGACGCCCAGAAGCCCGACGAGGGTGGCCTTGCCCTTTTCCTCGTCCTTGCCAACCGCCTTGCCGGCCAGCTCGACCGAGCCGCGCACGTCGATCAGGTCGTCGGCGATCTGGAAGGCCAGGCCCATGTCGCGGGCGTAGTGGCGGGCCATCGCCTGCTGGTCCGCGCCGGCCTGGCCCAATATCGCGCCCGCTTCACAAGCAAATTCGAAAAGGGCGCCGGTCTTCATGCGCTGAAGCGTGATCACCTCGTCCGCGCCGAAGTTGTGATTGGGGGCCGCGATGTCCATCATCTGGCCGCCGATCATGCCCTCGTGTCCGCCCGCCTGGGCCAGGCGCAGAACCAGGGCCGAGCGCACCGCGCCATCGGGGTGGGTGGCCGGATCGGCCAGGATTTCGAAGGCCAGGGTCAGAAGGGCGTCGCCGGCCAGGACAGCGGTGGCTTCGTCGAAGGCCTTGTGCGTGGTCGGGCGGCCGCGCCGCAGATCGTCGTCGTCCATGCACGGCAGGTCGTCGTGCACCAGCGAATAGGTGTGCAGGCATTCGATCGCCGCCGCCGCGCGGCCCGCCCCCTCGCCCTGCGCCCCGAACAGGGCCGCGAACTGCAAGGTCAGAAAAGGCCGCAGGCGCTTGCCGCCCGCGAAGATGGCGTAGCGCATCGCCTCCTGCACGCGGGCATGATAGGCCGCCGGCTGGGGCAGAACCGCTTCCAGAACCGCCTCGACCTCGGCCGAGGCGCGCGCCAGCGCGGAGGGAATGGCTGACACATCCGGCGCGGCCACGCCGCGCTCGGCCACGCTCGTTTCGCTCAAGACGCCCTACTCCGCCGCTTGCAGGTCTTTGGCCTTGGCGGCCTCGATCTCGGCCGCCCGGGTCTCCACGAGCTCGACGATATGGTCGACCATCTGGTCATTGTCCATCTTGTGGTCGGGCTTGCCAGACACATAGATCATGCCCGAGCCCTTGCCCCCGCCGGTGAAGCCGAGGTCGGTCATCAGGGCCTCGCCCGGGCCGTTGACCACGCAGCCGATGATCGACAGCGACAGGGGCGTGGCCACGTGGGCCAGGCGCTCTTCCAGCGCCTCCACCGTCTTGATCACGTTGAAGCCCTGACGGGCGCACGAGGGGCAGGCGATGATGTTCACGCCGCGGTGGCGCAGGCCCAGCGACTTGAGCATATCGAAGCCGACCTTGATCTCCTCAACCGGATCGGCGGCCAAGGACACGCGAATGGTGTCGCCGATGCCGGCCCACAGCAGGGCGCCCATGCCGATCGCGGACTTGACCGTGCCGGTGCGCAGGGCGCCGGCCTCTGTGATGCCCAGGTGCAGCGGGCAGTCGATCGCGTCGGCCAGCTGCTGGTAGGCGGCGACCGTCATAAACAGGTCGGACGCCTTCACGCTGATCTTGAAGTCGTGGAAGTCGTGGTCTTGCAGAATGCGGGCGTGGCTGAGCGCGCTCTCGACCATGGCGTCGGGACAGGGCTCGCCGTACTTTTCCAGCAGCTCCTTTTCCAGCGAGCCGGCGTTCACGCCTATGCGGATCGAGCAGCCGTGGTCGCGCGCCGCCTGGATCACCTCCTTGACCCGCGATTCGCCGCCGATGTTGCCGGGGTTGATTCGCAGGCACGCCGCGCCGGCCTTGGCCGCCTCGACGCCGCGCTTGTAGTGGAAGTGGATGTCGGCCACGAGCGGCGCCTTGGCCGCCTTGGCGATGACCGCGAAGGCCTCGGTCGATTCCTGGTCGGGGCAGGACACCCGCACGATGTCGGCCCCGGCCTCTTCGAGTTGCCGTATCTGGTTGATGGTGGCGTTGGCGTCGGCGGTCAGGGTGTTGGTCATGGACTGGACGGTGATCGGCGCGTCGCCGCCCACCTCGACCGAACCCACCCGGATTTTGCGGCACTGACGCCGCTGGATCATGCGCCAGGGACGAACGTGAGTGTGGTCTTGCATGCTCAAACCATCGAGAACTGCTATTGCGGCCTATATAAGCGATCCGTCCGGCCTTGTCGCCGGGGGGCTCGCGAACGGAAAGATTTGACCCTAAATATCTTTGCTGAGACATTTCGCAGTTGCGTAAGCGGCGTGTCTGGACGATTCCGTGTCCCGGCAGGCCGGGACCGGGCGCCGGCGAGGGAGCAGTTTGGCCTATGCGAGTGATCCTGGCTCAACCCCGTGGTTTCTGCGCCGGCGTGGTGCGCGCGATCGATATCGTCGAGAAATCGCTGCAGAAGTTCGGCGCGCCGGTCTATGTGCGCCACGAAATCGTGCACAACAAACACGTGGTCGACAGCCTCAAGGCCAAGGGCGCCGTGTTCGTCGAGGAAATCGCCGAGATCCCCGACGGGGCCATGACTATCTTTTCCGCCCACGGCGTGGCGCGCAAGGTGGTGGACCAGGCGGCCGAGCGCGGCCTGCCGGTGCTCGACGCCACCTGCCCGCTGGTGTCCAAGGTCCACGCCCAGGGCAAGCGCTATGTGTCGCGCGGCCGCACCCTGATCCTGATCGGTCACGCCGGCCATCCCGAGGTAGAGGGCACGCTGGGCCAAGTCGACGGCCCGGTGATCCTGGTCTCGACCGAGGATGATGTGGCCAAGCTGGAGCTGCCCGACGACGCGCCGGTGTCCTACGTGACCCAGACCACCCTCAGCGTCGATGAGACCAAGGGCGTGATCGCGGCCCTGCAAAGGCGCTTCAAGGACCTGACCGGCCCCAACACCTCGGATATCTGCTACGCCACCCAGCACCGCCAGCAGGCCGTGCGCGACCTGTGCAAGGTTTCGGACATGATCCTGGTGGTCGGCGCGGCCAACAGCTCCAATTCCAACCGCCTGTGCGAGATCGGCAAGGAAGAGGGTCTGCCCAGCTATCTGATCGCCGACGCCAGCGCCATCGACCCCGCGTGGTTGACGGGTAAGTCGGCGGTGGGCCTCACCGCCGGCGCCTCGGCCCCGGAGGAACTGGTGCTGGGCGTGATCGAGCGCCTGCGCCAATTCGGCGAGGTCGAGGTGGTGCCGCTGGCCGGCGTCGAAGAGACCATTGAATTCCGTCTGCCTGCGGAGTTGCGGGACGAGCCCAGCGACTTCGAGGCGGCCTAACAGGAGTAACGGCTTGGGCCTTCCCTTCATCCCGTCCGCGAGGATCGGCGCCTACATCGTCAAGCAGACCCTGCAGGGCAAGAAGCGCTATCCCATCGTCATGATGCTGGAGCCGCTGTTCCGCTGTAACTTGGCGTGCGCGGGTTGCGGCAAGATCGACTACCCCGACGAGATCCTCAACCAGCGCCTAAGCTACGAGCAGTGCATGGCCGCGATCGACGAGTGCGGCGCGCCCGCCGTGTCGATCGCCGGGGGTGAGCCGCTGCTGCACCGCGACCTGCCGCGCATCGTCGAGGGCTATATCAAGAAGAAGAAGTTCGTGATCCTGTGCACGAACGCGCTGCTGCTGGCCAAGAAGATCGACCAGTACAAGCCCTCGCCCTATTTCACCTGGTCCATCCACCTGGACGGCGACCAGGCGATGCACGACAAGTCGGTGTGCGAGGACGGCGTCTACGACAAAGCCGTCGAGGCCATCAAGCTGGCCAAGTCCAAGGGCTTCCGCACCCAGATCAACTGCACCCTGTTCGAGGGATCCGACCCTGAGCGCGTGGCGAGGTTCTTCGACGAGATGACGGCCATGGGCCTGGACGGCATTACCGTCTCGCCCGGCTACAGCTACGAGCGCGCGCCCGACCAGGAGCACTTCCTCAACCGCACCAAGACCAAGACCCTGTTCCGCGAGATCCTCAAGCGCGGCAAGGGCGGCAAGGCGTGGTCGTTCACCCAGTCGGACCTGTTCATGGACTTCCTGGCCGGCAACCAGGCCTATGAGTGCAGCCCCTGGTCGATGCCGGCGCGCACCGTGTTCGGCTGGCAGAAGCCCTGCTATCTGCTGGGCGAAGGCTACACCAAGACCTTCGCCGAGTTGATGAACGACACCAAGTGGGACGACTACGGCGTCGGCAACTACGAGAAGTGCGCAGACTGCATGGTCCACTGCGGCTTCGAGGGCTCGGCGGTAGCCGACTCGGTCAAGAACCCGCTCAAGCTTTTTTCGGTCCAGTTGCGCGGGATCAAAACCGACGGGGCCATGGCCAAGGATATTTCCCTGGAGAACCAGCGCCCGGCCGACTTCGTGTTCTCGACCCACGTCGAGAAGAAGCTCGCCGAAATCCGCGCCAAGAACCCCCGCGCCAGCAAGAGCGTGGTCGAGGCGGCGGAGTAGTGCTGGAGTCGGATTAGGGGTAGGCGGCATGACGGCAGTGACCAACCAACCCAGCGCGCCGAGCGTCGATCTGCGCAAGACCGACTGCCACCCGGACTTCTGGTATCCGATCGCCTGGTCCGAGGAGGTCGAGCCGGGCAAGATGATCGCGCGCAAGTACGCCGGGGAGCCGGTGGCCGTGGTGCGGTCCAAGGACGGCAAGCTGTTCGCGCTGGAGAACCGCTGCGCCCACCGTCAGGTGCCGCTGACCCATGGGGTCGTGGCCGGCTGCACGGTCAAGTGCGGCTACCATGGCTGGGCCTATGACGCGGCCTCCGGCGCCTGCGTGGACGTGCCCTATCTCGGCAAGGAGCGCCTGCCCAACGGGGTCAAGGCCTACCCCTGCCGTGAGGTTGACGGCCTGATCTTCATCTTCCCGGGCGACCCGGCCCTGGCCGACGTGCACGCTCTGCCGGCGTCGCTGGGGTCCAAGGCCAAGGGCGACTACAAGACCCGCCAGCTCAACCGCGAGGTGATGGCCCACTACACCTTCATGCACGAGAACCTGTTCGACATGAACCATCAGTTCCTGCACCGCAGGCAGATGGGCATGATCAAGGCCAAGTGCCTGGGCCGGCGCAATGGCCCCGACTGGGCCGAGGTGGACTACACCTTCAGCCGCACCGAGGGGCAGGGCACGGTGGGCGAGGCCGCCATCCTGGGGGTGGTGCGCAAGCGCGGCGAAGGCGACAACGCCGACCTGATGACCATCCGCACTGAATACCCCTATCAGGACCTGAAGGTGTGGGTCGGCGACGGCGAACCGGTGCTGCATGTGTGGTTGGGCTATACCCCGCTCGACAAGGAACAGCGCACCAACCGCACCTTTGGCTATCTGTCGGTCAAGCGGCCCAAGATTCCCGCGGTGATCGACCTGGCCTGGCCCTTCATCACCATGTTCACCGAGAACATCTTCCGCGAGGACAAGGAAATCGTGGAGATGGAGCAGGCCGCCCACGACGCCCAGGGCGCGGACTGGAACAACGAGGTCTTCCCGCCCATCCGCGATCTGCGCGAAGTGCTGGCCCGCTGCGGCGTGCCCAACGGGCAGGAGCCGGAGCGCGGGCGCGCGGCGGCGGAGTAGGGGCAGCCTGGGTCGGCGGCCCGCTCGTTCAGGTCGCGCGACAGGGTCAGCTTGAGGGTCAGCGTGTCGGTGGCGGAGGTCAGGCCGCAGCCCGCGCCGGCCTCGATGGCGATGGGCTCGCCGCTGTAATCGATCACCGCGAACTCAGCTCTGCAAATAGGTCCCTCAGCCTCAGCCGCCCCCCAGCGGTTGCCGGCCGAGGGCCTAGCGCCGCCGACCGCCGCCCTGGGCGTCGCTGATGCTGATGGCGACGTAGCCGTCCTGGCCGATCGGCTGGCACACCGCGCCGGCGATGCGGCGATAGCCGTTCGTGCCGACGCTCGCCTCAACTTCACCATGAGGGGCGGTGTCGAGGGCGCCGTCGGGCTTGATCTTTTCCGGGCCGCACGGGCCCATGGCCATGGGCTGCGGGTCGGGCGAGACGGCGGCGGCGGTCGGGGGCAGGGCGCCGACGGGCGTGGTCGGCTCGGGGGCCGTGGGACCGGAGGCCGGCGCGGTGGCGATCGGTCCGTCGGCCAGGGCCGGCCCGGCGAGGAGCAGGGCGGCCATCGCGCCGAACGTCAAGGCGCGCATTCGTTTGAAATCCACGACAGGCGATCGCGCCACGGGCCGCTCCACAACTGATCGCAGCAGTTTGGACCGGGCGAGGTGTCGGAAGTATGGTGTCCTTGTCGCAGGAGCGTTACGTCGGCCCAGCGCCTAGGCGTGCACGGCCAGGGCGTAATCCGGCGCCCACACCTGCTCGGCCCAGACGTGGAAGTGGTTCAGGGCGTGGGGCGCGAACGAGGTGATCATGGCGACGTCCGCCGCGTCGCGCCCGTGGGCGATCGGGATCCGCCCAATGCGAGGCATGTTGTTGCGCGGATCGACCGGCCGCCATTCGCCGCCCAGATAGACTTCCAGCCAGGCGCTGAAGTCCATGGGCAGGCGCAGCGGCACCTCGATGTCCCCCAGATAGCCGTTCACATAGCGCGCCGGAATGTTCATGCAGCGGCACAGGGCGATGGCGAGGTGGGCGAAGTCACGGCACACGCCCTTGCGCTCGTGGTAGGCGTCGTGAGCCGTGCGCGTGGACCGGGCCTCCTGGTAATCGAAGGCGATGCGCGCGTGGGCAAAGTCGCTGATGGCCTGGACGCGCGCCCAGCCCGGCGGGATGTGGCCGAACAGGTCCCAGGCGAGCTGGCTCAGGCGGTCGGTTTCGCAATAGCGGCTGCCTAACAGGTAGCCCAGGCAGGCGTCGGGCAGATCGTCCACGGCGTGCTGTTCGGCTTCCAGCGCATGGACTTCCGGATGGTCGCTGACCTCCATGATCGCGTCGCTTCTAAGGGTCAGATTGCACGGCGGCGCCACAAAGCGGCAGCAGGCGTTGCCGAACAGGTCGCGCCCGGTGCGGACGTCGATAAGGGGGTCGGTGGTGAAGGCCTGCGCCCACCGGATATCCGCCTCCCGCCCTTCGCGAATCTGGAGGAGGGTGACCATCGCGGTGGGCTCCCAGCAATGGACGGTAATCTCGTAGCCGAAACGGACAAGCATGCGATCTCTTTGCGACGTCAGATGAAGGCGTTGGCTGGCTTGGTCTTCGAGCGCCAATCAAAGTTTGATGACGGCGTGAGTGGGGCGGTCATGCGAGCCCGGCGCGGCCCGGCGAACCGCGATTGGCCTGCTTCGCGCGCTTAGTCCGCCGCCACCGGTCCGGCGAGGGCGCCGGGCTTTCGCGCCAGCCAGATCAGGCCGATCATGGCCACCGAGGCGCAGCCGCAGAAGAAGCAGATGTCGTTGGCTGACAGCATGTAGGCCTGGCCGATCACCTGGCGCGCGACCGCGCTGACGCTCTGCGGATCGCTCAACCCTACCCCGGCTAGTTGGGCGCGGGCGCCGGTCAGGGCGGCGGATGAGGCGCCCATGACGTCGACCAGATGGGTTTGGTGAAGGGCTTCGCGCCGGTCCCACACCGTGGTCACCAGCGAGGCCGCGAAGCTGCCGGCGGTGATGCGGGCGAAGTTGGAGATGCCGCTGGCGGCGGGGATTTTCTCAGGCGGTATGCCATCGAGCGAGATGTTGAGCAGGGCGAGAAAGAACACGCTCATCGCCACCCCTTGAGCCAGGATCGGCGCCACCAAGTGGGGAAAGTCCGCGTAGGTGGTGAAGGCCGCGCGCATGAAATAGGACACGGCGAAGGCCCCGAAGGCTAGGGTCGCCATCCAGCGCGCATCCACTTTGCTGGCGAAGCGGGTCAGGAACGGGGTCATCAGAACCGCAACCACCCCGCTGGGCGCCGAAACCAGGCCCGCCCAGGTGGCGGTGTAGCCGAGCTGCTGTTGCAGCCATAGGGGCAGCAGCAGGTTGTTGCCGAAGAACAGCGCATAGCCCAGGCACAGGCACAGGGTGCCCAGCGCGAAGTTGCGGTTGGCGAACAGCGACAGGTTCACCGCCGGATGCGCCTCGGTCAGCTCCCATATCAGCCAGGCGACGAAGCCCGCGCCCGAGCAGAACGTCAGCACCACGATCATACCCGAGTTGAACCAATCGGCGTTCTTGCCCAGGTCCAGCACGATCTGCAGGCAGCCAACCCAGAAGGCCAGGAGCCCCAGGCCGACCACGTCGATCGGCAGGTTGCGCGTCGGCGTCTCGCGCGTGCGCATCACGTTCCAGGTGACCAGGGCGCAGCCCAGGCCCACAGGCACATTGATCAGGAAAATCCAGCCCCAGTGGTAGTTATCGGAGATGTAGCCGCCCAGGATCGGCCCGCTGATCGGGCCGATGAGGGCGGTCATCGACCAGATGCCGAGCGCTACGGCGCGCTTGGACGGTGGGAAGATCGAGATCAGCAGGGCCTGGCTGCCCGGGATCATCGGCCCCGACACCGCGCCCTGCAGAAGGCGGAACAGGATCAGGCTGGGCATGCTCCACGCCACGCCGCACAGGAACGAGGCGAGGGTGAACAACAGGACCGAGGCGGCAAAAGTGCGCACCACGCCGAAGCGGCCCATCAGCCAGCCGGTCAGCGGCACGCTGACCCCATTGGCCACGGCGAAGGCGGTGATGACCCAGGTGCCCTCGTCGGTCGACACGCCGAGGTTGCCGGCGATGGTCGGCAAGGACACGTTGGCGATGGTGGAATCGAGCACCTGCATGAAGGTGCCAAGGGCCAGGGCGAAGGCGGTGACGCCAAGCGCCGCGCCGGTCAGGGGCGCTGGCTGCGCCCGGTCAGAGGCCGCCTGGGCGCTCATGGCCGCGTATCTTCGGTGCGCGAGACTTCTCGGCGCCCACCCAGACGGGTGGGAAGGTGGGCCAACGCCTCGGACGTGGCGTAATGGGGCGTGGCCAAAATCTGTGCCCTCGAAACTGACTGCTGAGCCAGATAGGCCCTGGGCGCGCCGGGTTCAAGGCGATGGCGGTGGCCGCCTCGGCCATTCGCTGTTTCAAGTCGCGCGCTGGCGCCTGAGCAGGAGGGTGCTGGCGGCGCCGCCAGCCACCGCGAGCGCGCCGACCACGAGGGCCAAGCGAAAGCGTTGGGTCAAGGCGGCGCCGGACGCCGAAAGCACCCCGCCGAGCAAGGCCGTCGCCACCAGGCCCCCGGTGCGCGCGACCGCGCTGTTCAGGCCCGAGGCCGATCCTGTGTGGCGCGCGTCGACCGAACCCAGCACGGCCGTGGTCAAGGGCGCCGCCACGCCGGCCATGCCGAGCGAGATCACCAGGATGGCGGGCAGCAGGGTGGTCCAGAAGCCTCCTGGCGGTCCGATGCGGGTGTCCAGAAGAAAGCCGCCCGCGACCAGCAGCGATCCCACGCCAAGGGGCAGGCGCGACCCAGCCCGGCCGGCCAGCGCGCCCGTGACGGGCGAGACGACGGCCATCACCAACGGAAAGGGCAGCAGGGCGGCGCCCGCCGCCGTGGCCGAATAGCCGACGGCGCGGATCAGTTCATAGGGAACCAGCACCAGCAGGGCGCCGAGCGCGCCATAGACGAGAAAGGTCAGCAAGGTCAGGCCGACGAAATCGCGTGAGGCGAACAGCGCCAGGGGTATCATGGCCCGTTCGCCCAAGCGGTGTTCGACCGCCAGGAACGCCGCGCTCGCGGCCGCGCCGACGCCCAGTAGGCCGACGGCCAAGGGCGTCCAGCCGGCGGGTCCGGCGCCGACGGTCAGGCCCCAGGTCAGGGCGCCCAGGCCGAGGGTGGCCAGCAGCGCGCCTAAGCCGTCGAGCGGGGCGGGGTCGGGATCGCGCGTCGGCGCGACGAAGCGCCAGGCGAAGAAGATCGCGCCAGCCGCCACGGGCAGGTTGACGAAGAAGATCGCCCGCCAACCGACCGCGTCGATCAGCCAGCCGCCGAGCACGGGCCCGATCGCGCCGGCCATGGCCCCTACCGCCGCCCAGGCGCCGATTGCCCGGCCGCGCGCCTCGCCGGTGAAGGCCTCGCCAAGGATCGCCAGACTGTTGGGCATCAACAGCGCCGCGCCGATTCCCTGCGCGACGCGGCCCGCGAGCAAGAGCGCTAGGCTGGGCGCAAGGGCGCAGGCCGTCGAGGCCAGGGCGAAGAGTACGGTCCCCAAGATCAGGAGCCGACGCCGTCCATAGCGGTCCCCGGCCGCGCCGCCGAACAGCAGCAGGGCGCTGAGCGGCAGCAGGTAGGCGTCGATCACCCACGGCAGGTCGCCGGCGTCCGCGCGAAGGCTGTGGCCGATCGCCGGCAGGCCGACATTGACGACCGACCCATCGATGAAGGCGAGGCTCGACGCCAGGATGGTGGCGGCCAGCACCAGGCGAGGATGGGACGATGGGCCGTGCGGGCGCGCCATGGCCGCAGCCCGGTCGCAGTTCGCCAGGACGCCGCTCATGGCAGGGGCGGCGTCATGGGCGCCTCAGGCAGGGGTCAGCGAGATGTCGACCATGACCTCGGCCGAGATGTCCTCCAGCGCGGCCTGGACCCCGCCGGCGCTCAGGCCGGGCGGCAGGCGCAGCCGCGCATCCATATGGAACAGCGGCGCGCCTGAGTGCGGCTCGGCGTCGACCCAGGTCTCGAAGGTCTCGATATTGGCGCCGAGGCGGCTGAGCACGCCGGTTACCTGGTTGACGATCCCCGGCCGGTCCTGGCCGACCAGGGTGAAGCCGAGGGCGTCGCCCGCGGCCGCGCCTTGGGCCACGGCGGGGGCGGCCTCGACCGCCGGCGCGATGCGCACCTCCAGGCCCTGGGCGTCGACCGACCGCACCGCCGAGCGCAGACGCTCGACGCCCCCGCCTTCCAGCTCGACCAGAACCGAGCCGACGTAAAGGCCGCCGAGCTGGCTGAGGCGGCTTTCCAGCCAGTTGCCGCCGGCGGACAGGACCGCAGCGGCCAGGGCCTGGGTCAGTCCCGGCCGGTCGCTGCCGATCACGCTCAAGACCAACAACGCCATCGGCCGCCCTCTGCTGGGGCCTGGCCGGCCCGATGATTATCCGTCGCTTGTCTTAGGCCATGGCTCCCCGCGACGCCAAGCGCCGCGAGGAGCCAAGTCGCTACTTCAAGTCGTCCTTGATCGCGGCCACGCCGATCATGCCGCATTCCTCGTCGTGGGCGCCGGGCTCCGAGCCGCTGACGCCGATGGCGCCGACGATCTTGTCGCCCGACTTGAGCAGGATCCCGCCCGAATAAGCGATGAGGTTGGGATCGGCGTGGATCTGGGCCTGCACGGCCGGGTCGGTCTGGGCCTTCTTGACCATGGCCGAGGTGTTGACCCCGAAGGTGACCGCCGAATAGGCCTTGCGCAGGGCCATGTAGGTGTGATCGGCCCGGCTGCCGTCGGGGATGTAGACCAGGATGGGCTGCGCCGCCGAGTTCACCACCACCACGCCGAGCGGGAACTGCTTGCACCCGGCGGCGATCGCCTGGGCGGCGCGCAAAGCCACGGCGATGGGCGGCGCGGGCGCCACCGGCCGGGGCGCGGGCGGGGCGGAGCCTGGCGGGCGCGGGGGGGCGGGCGGCGGCATGATGCCGTCCAGGCCGGGCTTGCCGTTGTCGCCGGGAAAGCCGCTTCCCGCCGCCAGAGCAACCGTGCCCGCGGCCAGGGCGGCGCCGGTTCCGGCCAGAAAAGCGATCCATCTCGAATTCATGTGCGTCTCCCGCTTGAGCTTTGTTCGTGGCGACCGACAGGCGTCGGCGCGAGCGCGGCATCCTGGCCTGAATGGCGTGCGATGGCCAGATGACCGCTAAGATTGTTCGCAGGGAAAGGCGCGCTAGCGAGCCTTGAGCGAGGCCTTCATTTCCGAGGCTATGGAGCCCTGCTGCAGGTCGCCGTAGAGGGTGGGATTGACCGAGTAGAGCCCGCGCAGATAGGCCAGATCGCCGGCCGTGGCCTGCAGCACGATGCTGGAGTCCGCGCAGTCGGGCGAGAACAGCTCGGTGATGGAGGGCAGGTCGCGGCAGCCGCCCTGGTCCTTGGCCCGGGTCAGGGCCAGCACCGCGATGTAGTCGCCCACCGCGCCCAGGTTTCGCCCGACGATCTTTGAGGTGTCGGCCACCACCAGCACGCTGGCGAACTGGCTTTGTAGGCCCGAGCGCAGGCGGCTGCCTTCGGCGGCGGTGGCGTTGTCGAGAATGTCCTGGGCGTCGGTGACCGGCGTCCAGTCGAACGACGGATCGTCGGATGTGACCCGCCCGTGATAGTCCTGCGTGGCCGTGGCGTACCAGGCCTGGACAGGATGATCCACCACCGCCAGATGCTTGGCTTCCGCGTCCGTGTAATGCCAGCCCAGGAGGTGGGGCTTGGTCTTGAGCACCTTGTCGAGCAGGCCCTGGGGATCGGGCGAGAACACCACCACCATGTTCGGGCGGCAGGACTTAAGCTCTCCGGCGGGCGCGCCGACGGTCTTGGCCAGGGCGAGGATGCGGTCAGAGACATAGGCGTCGAGGTCGGGGGTCAGGCCGACGGTGACCGGGCAAATCCTGTCGTTCCAGCGGGACAACTGGCCGATGCGGGTCTTGGCGGCGGCCTGATCGACGAAATCCTGAATCTGGCGATCGTAGGCCTTCTTGGAGGCGTGCACGATCACGCTGTTCTGGTCGCTCGCGGGCGCCGCGGCGGAGGGCGGAGCGGTCGGTGTCTCCGCCGCCGCTCGCCACGGACAGGCCGCGACGATGGCCAGCGCCAGGCTCAGCGCGAACCCCTGACCCGGTGGAGGTCCAATCCTGATGGGCGTGCGTGGCACGGTTAAACTCCCTTCCGGCGTCAACCTGAACGGCGGGCGCGCCCGCGTGTTTCAGCTCGGTTCCAGCCAGCCTAAGGCGCCGGCGCGCCCCCGTCATCGCGCCAAATGCTTCGGCCGCCGAGCAAACCATTGCTCCCGGCATTCGGATGCCGTAGCGTTAAGGTCAACAATTTTGTGCGCTATTTTGAGAACGAGGCGCCACGCCGCGCGCCGGCTGAGGGAGGATTGGAATGGACAGTCATTCGACCTTGGTCGGGCGATCCAGACTCCGCCTTGCGACGCGTCCATTCGAGCGGCGATCTGGAAAATCACGGCCCCAACGTGTGACTGCAGGGAGGTAATATGTTCTCACGCCGCTTGAAAAAATCCGCTCTGGCCGGGCCGGCCGCATGGCTGCTCGGTTGCGGCATGCTCGCCGCCTCGCTGTGCTTGGTCGCGGCTCACGGCTCGCGGGCGCAGGCGCCGACAGGCCCGGTGGTCGCCGTAACCGGCGGCCAGATTCAGGGCCAGTTCCTGCCCGGACCGGGCGGCGCGGTGTTCAAGGGCATTCCCTACGGCGCGCCCCCGGTCGGCGCGCTGCGCTGGCGGGAAACCCAGCCGGTCGCGCCCTGGACCGGCGTGCTGCAGGCCAGCGCCTTCCGTCCCGGCTGCGGCGAGGTTCCACGCGATGGCAGCCCGGCCAAAGGCAACATCGAGGACTGCCTCTACCTCAACGTCTGGGCGCCGGATTGGCCCCCGGCCGGCAAGCCCAAGGCGGTGATGCTGTGGATCAACGGCGGCGAACTGGCCGGCGGGTCGGGCGCGCTGAAGGCTGGGGCCGAAAGCCTGGCGCGCCACGGCGTGATCCTGGTCAGCGCCAACTACCGCGGCCTTTTGCTGGGCATGATGGCCCATCCCGAACTGACGGCTGAGTCGCCGCATCATGCCTCGGGCAACTACGGCCAGTACGACGAGATCGCCGTGCTGCACTGGATCCACGACAACATCGCCAAGTTTGGCGGGGACCCGAACAATGTGACCATCATGGGCCAGTCGGGCGGCGCCCACATGGTGTCGATGTTGATGTCCACGCCGCTGACAAAGGGCCTGATCCACCGCGCGATTATCCACAGCGGCTCGCCCTTCCAGTCGGTGCGGCCATTCCTGACCGAGGCCGAAATGGAAGAGATCGGCAAGGTGACGGCGCAGTTGGTCCACGCCCCGGCCACCGACCAGATCAATTTCATGCGCAGCCTGCCGGCCTCGACGTTCGACAACGCCCTTGGGGTGGCGGTACGCACCGAGCTGCTCAAGAACCATGGCGGCCAGGCCTATGACGAAGGCGCAGACGGCTATGTGATCCCCTATCCGACCACCAAGGTGTGGCAGGAGCACAAGGAGCTGGCCATCCCGCTGATGGTGGGCAGCACGGGCGTGGATTCCAGTTCCGCTCCGGCCGGCGTCGGCAACCTGCCCAAGGACGCCACGCCGGAACAGACCCTGGCGTGGGAAAAGACCCTGCTGGAATATTTCTATCCCCACGATCCGGACCTGCTGAAGCAGGCTGAGCAGATCTACGGCCTCACGCCTGGGCCGAACCAGATCTCGTCCTATCCGCCCTATGGCAAGCCGGACCTGCAGCTGGGCGTGGACCTGAACCACCGCTGCTCGGTGGGCATGACCTCGGACGTGCACAGCGCCATCGCGCCGACCTATCAGTGGGAATTCACCATCACCACGCCAGGGCATCCGGCCTCGCACGGGTCGGAACTGCGTTACGTGTTTGGCTACGACGAGATCACCGACCCGGCCGAGCGCAAGCAGGCCGATATCATGCAGCAGTACTGGACCAACTTCGCCAAGACCGGCGATCCCAACGGTCCGGGCCTGCCGGCGTGGAACAAGTACGACCCGGCCAACAAGCAGTCGATGGAGCTGACGAACGATGGCCCGGTGCTCAAGCCCCAGCCCCGCCAAGCGGCCTGCGCCCCCTATGTGGCGAAGTACACCCGCCACCCCACGCTGATGTGGACTGGCGCGGCCCTGATGGTTCGCGGCGCCGGCGGCGCGATGTAAGCGCAGCCGTCAGCCGCTCATCCGGGGGCGTCGGCGCGGCAGCGTCGGCGCCCTCCGCGCGTCAGGCCTCTTCCTCGATCGGAATCTGTGCGATCTCGGGGGCGCCGCCGTTGAGCCGGGCGGCCAGAAGGTGTCCGGCTGAGACCGCCAGCACGCACAGCACCACCGACACGACCACATTGACGATCGCCCGACCAAACGCGCCCGCGCGCAGCAGGTCGAGCGTCTGCAGGCTGAACGAGGAGAAGGTCGTGAAGCCTCCGCACACGCCGACCATCACGAACAGCCGCATGTTTTCCGATACCGGATAGCGGCCGTGCGCCAGGGTGAGCGTGCCGAAGAAGCCAATCACGAACGAGCCGAAGATGTTGATGGCGATGGTGCCGAGCGGCAACTCGCCGCTGATGGGTGCGGCCGCCAGCGCCGCCAGATAGCGCGCCAGCGAACCCAGGGCCCCGCCCAGCATCACCAGAAGACAGGTCGAAAACGACATTCACGCTCCGTTGGGGCGGGCATGAAAAACCCGCCGATCGAGTGGCGCGGCGGGCGTCGGACACAGCTCCACCGCAGTCGGCTTGCGGTAGGAGTCATCGACCCCGAGGGGGTGGTTTCGGGGAACTCCATCCCCATCGACGCGACTATGGCGGGCGGGGTCGGCGATGGTCAAGGTCCGGCTGGGCTATGGTCGCTCGGAGGCGTTCACGCAACTGCGGCAAACGCTGTTACAGAACCGACGCGCACGGCTCCAAGCGATGTCGGCGCCGACTTGCAGTCGGGGGCGCCCAAGCTGCTCAACACGCCCTGATCTCTTAACCTTGTGGGCCTGACCAAACCGACCGAGCTGGTGCAGGGCGACTCTGGAAACCCGCGTGACGTGGGCGGTACCGTGCGGGTTAACTTGTGAGCACTCGAGACTAGACTGGATTGGAAGGACAAGCGCCTTCCGTTCACATCATCCGGTTTCAGCAATATCGGCCCTGACCAAAACAGCCATCCTTGTAAATCCGAGATCTATGCTTATGGCTCGTTGCCGCTCTCCACAAATCGACGTGAAAAATGATTCACGCGGCAACGACATGCTGGGACATCCATTCAGCAAGGGTTCATGCCGGCCTTGGTAGGGTGGCCACGATCAGAGACCTTCGGCCGCATGGGGCGGCTCCCAGGCCTCCAAAGGGAGGTTAATATGAAAACCATTCTTGCGCTCCTGAGCGCCGCGGCCCTGGCGACCGCGCCCGTGGCGGCTTTGGCCGCTCCGCATGGCGGCGGGGGGGCCCATGGCGGCGGCCAAGTCGCCGGTGGTTTCCGCGGCGTTGGCGGCTATCGTGGGGGTGAGGGCTATCGCGGCGGCTATGATCGCGGCGGCGGCTGGGGCTATGGCGGCGCGTTCCTCGGCGGCCTGGCGGCCGGGGCCCTGATCGGCGGTTATCCCTATTACGGCTACGGCCCGGGATACGGCTACAACTGCGGCGGCTGGGTGTGGAGCCCATACTACGGCCGCTACGTGTGGAGAAACGCCGCCTGCTACTAAGCGGGCGCCCGGAGGCGGCCTCGCGGCCGCCTCTTTAATTTGAGCGCGTCGCTCAGCCGCCGTCTTTGCCTTCGGCCTCGTGCTCGCGTCCGACGATGGAGCCTTGCTGGAACAGGTATTCGCGCAGGTTCTTGTCGACCACGGGGTCGGCGCGGCGCAGCCACTCCAGCACCATGGCGGCATGCTCCATTTCCTCGTGGGCGTTGTGCAGCAACACGGCCTTGAGCTCGGCGTCGGCAGTGTCGTCGGCGCGCTGATAGTACCAGTCGACCGCCTCCAATTCCTCCATCAGCGAACTGATGGCGTAGTGGATGGTCTTGGTGTGCTCGCTCAGTTTGTCGAGCGGGACGTGAAAGCCCTCGCTGGCCATGTCCAATATCCTTTCGCAGAAATGCCGCTGGGGAGCGCGCCGCGACGGCCAAGGTTCCCCCGGCGGGTGTATTTGGATCGAGCTCTAGCGGGGTGCGTTAATCGTTAATCGTTCGCGACCGGCGCCGCCGGACCGCGCCTTTCAGGAGTGTGGTCCATGAAGACAGCCTTCGCCCTCGTCGCCGTCTGCGCCTTGGCCTTGCCAGCGTCCTCCCTGGCGCAAACCTATGCTCACGCGGCGGGCCGTCCGGTCGTCGGCGCACCGCGCGCCGTCCCGGGCCGCGTCATCGGATCCGCGCCCGCTTATCGCCAAGCCGGCGGCGCGTGGGCGAGGCCGGCTGCTGGCGCCTCCGCCCGGTACGCTGGCGAGCGGCGCTCCGACCGCTACGGCGGCGGCGCGGGGTTCGGCCTGGGCGTCGTGACCGGCGCGGCCATCGCCGGCGCCTATGACGGCGGTTACGGCGGCTACGGCGCCTATGGCTACGCGGGCTATCCGGCCTATGACGGCGGCTACGCCTATACGCCGGGGGAGAGCTACTCCGCCCCGGATTACGGCGCGGACTATGGCTATCAGGCCAATGAGTCCGCCTATCTCGCGGGCGGCTATCCGCCCGCTTCGGCGCCCGAATACGCTCAGCCAGGCTATGCCCTGCAAGGTTACATGCAGCAGGACTATGGCCAGACCCAGACCTATCAAGCCGCGCCCGCGCCCGCCTACGGCGGCGCCGCCGGCGGCCAGGGCGAACCGTCCGTCGCCACCCGTCAGGCGTGCGGTCAGTGGACGTGGGACGCGCCGATCGGCCGCTACGTCTGGGCCTGCTAAGCGACGAGCCGCGGGGCCAGGGCCTGCAACGCCTTGAACGCGGTCTCCGCGTCGCGGCCGACGCGCATGAGGACCGGGATCTGGCGCGGATCGCGGGCCAGGTCGGCCAGGACGCCTGGGAGGTTCATGCCGCCGTCCGGACGCAGGCCCACCGTCACGGCGCGCGGCAGGCTGGCGCCGGCCGCGTCTGAGACCACGCGGATCACCGCGAACGGCAAGCCGCGCTCGGCCGCGAATTGCGCGGCGACTTGGCTTTCCATGTCCGCTGTCGCGGCCCCCGTCTGAGCATGCAAAAGGGCCTTATCGGCGGCGGCCAGGATCATGGCGTCCGAGGCGAAGGCGACCCCGCGGTGAGCGCCGGGCAGGGCCGCCGCCAGGCGGTCGGACCACGCCTCGTCCGTGGGCCAGCGCAGTCCGCCTGAGACCACCTCGCTGGCGATCAGGGCGTCGCCGACCGTCAGGCTGGGCGCGAGGGCACCGGCGACGCCGATGCTGAGCACGGCCGAAGCACCGTGGGCGGCGGCCGCCAGGCGCTGGGCCAGGAGGTCCGCGCGTCCGCCGCCGGCCACGGCGCGCACCTGCGCTCCCGCGACGATGCGGGCCTCGCGCAACATGCCCACCGCCGCGAGGATCATCACATGCCGAACGCGACTTCGCGCGTGTTGCCCTTGATCAGATTGCGGTAGCGGGCGGCCGCCCATAGGGGGAAGAACTTCCGGTAGCCGTGGTAGCGCAGATAGAACACGCGCGGAAAACCGCCGCCGGTGTAGTCCGCCTCGTCCCACAGCCCCTCTTCGTTCTGATGGGCCTCAAGCCAGGCCATGCCGCGCCCCACGGCGGGATGCTCCACCAGGCCCGCCGCCATCAGGCCAAGCAAAGCCCAGGCGGTCTGGGACGCGCGCGAGGCGGCCGGCTGATAGCCTTTGTAGTCCAGGTCATAGCTGTCGCAGCTCTCGCCCCAGCCGCCGTCCGGGTTCTGGATCGCGACCAGCCAGTCGCACGCCTTCCTCACCACCGGCGCCTCGAGGGTCAGCCCGATGGCGTTGAAGGCGCACAGGGCCGACCATGTGCCGTAGACGTAGTTCACGCCCCAGCGGCCCCAGAAACTGCCGTCGGCTTCCTGTTCCTTCTCCAGATAGTCGAGCGCGTGCCTGAGGCGCGGCGACGTCTCGGGCCGCTCGCCAAGCTGGCCCAGCAGCGACACACAGCGCGCGGCCACGTCGACCGTCGGCGGGTCGAGCAGGGCCCCGTGGTCGGCGAAGGGAATGTTGTTGAGGTAGTAATAGGTGTTGTCGGCGTCGAAGGCGGCGAATCCGCCGTTCTTGGACTGCAGCCCGACGATCCACTCGGTTCCGCGGGCGATCGCCTCGTCGTAAGTCTCGCCGGGCTGGAGTTTGTGACGGGCGCGGTCCATGGCCATGGCCACCACGGCGGTGTCGTCCAGGTCCGGGTAGTGGTCGTTGCGATACTGGAAGGCCCAGCCGCCGGGCCGCACGTCGGGCCGCGCCTCGGCCCAGTCGCCCTTCACGTCGAGCACCTGCAGGGGCTTGAGCCACTTGAGCGCGTCCAGCGCCTTGGCCTCGGCCTCGGGTCCGCCGGCCTCCATCAGCGCGTGGGCGGCCAGGGCCGTGTCCCACACCGGCGACACGCACGGCTGACAATAGGTCTCGTGATCCTTGACCACCAACAGGTTCTCGACCGATTTCCGGGCGATGGCGCGTTGCGGATGATCCGGTGCAAAGCCAAGCACGTCGAACATCATCACGCTGTTGGCCATGGCAGGGTAGATGGCGCCCAGGCCGTCCTCGCCGTTGAGCCGTTCGATCACCCAGTCGCGGCAGCGTGCGATCGCGCGTTGGCGCAGGCCCTTGGGCCAGACGGGGACCAGGCCTTTGAGCACCACGTCGAGAGCGTTGAAGCCGACGATCCAGGTCTTCTTGAGGTTGGCCCCTTTGGACGCGCGGGGCGCGGGGGTGACGTCCTCGAACAGCTCGGGCACGTGCACCCCGCGAGGGTTCCTCGCGCGCGGCTGCAGCGCCTGCAGCACCAGCAGCGGCACAATCACGGTGCGCGCCCAATAGCTCATCTTGCCCAGCGTGATGGGGAACCAGCGCGGCAGCATGATGATCTCGGCCGGCATGGTCGGAATCTCGCGCCAGTCCATGTCGCCGTAGAGCGCCAACTGGATGCGGGTGAACACATTGACCGCCATCGCCCCGCCATGGGCGCGGATCGCGGTGCGCGCGCGGACCATGTGCGGCGCCTCGATGTCGTCGCCGATCATCTTGAGGCAGAAGTAGGCCTTGACGCTGGCGGAGATGTCGAACGCACCGCCATGATAGAGACCCCAACCGCCGTGCTCGGCCTGGATGCGGCGCAGATAGACCCCGATCTTGCGCTCCAGCTCCAGGTCCTCGGGCTCGCCCAGATAGTGCTTGAGCAGCACGAATTCGGCAGGAATGGTGCAGTCGGCTTCAAGCTCGAACACGAAGTGCCCATCGGGCTTCTGCACCGCCAGCAGGGCGTCGGTCGCCCGCGACACCAGCCTTTCGACGGCGGCAAGCGCAGGCGCAGGAGCGGATGGGTCAATACGGCCAGCGTCGTCCATGGCGTGGGTCTAATTCATTTTGCGGCGCCTGCGAAAGGCCAAGTTTGCCGGCCGCCGCTCGGCGCGGCGGGACTTGCCTGTCGAAGCGGAGGGGTGATCAGCGGTCGCCCGGGCCGCAGTCGCGCAGGCGCTGCACCACGCCCAGGCCCATGTTGTCGGCCGGATCGGGGACCGCGCCGCCGCGATTGGCCTCGTGGCAAGCGGCCTGGCGGTCGTATTCGGCTTTCTTGTCGGGCGGGATGTTGGGGCCAAGATCCTTCAGGCCGCGCGTCTCGTGAGCGACCCGCTGCAGGCAGGCCTCCCGCTCGGCGGGGGTCAGGTGGTAGGTCTCCGGGTTGAGACAGCCCAGGGTGGTGCGCAGACCCTTCTCCTCGAACCCGGCGATGGGGCCGTTGAAGTCGGTGCGGGGGCCGCGAGTCGCACCGCCGCCGCCCGCGCTTCCGCCTCCGCCGCCTCCGCCGACCGGCGTCCCGCCGTCCGAAGGCGGCAGAGCGGGGGCGCCTGCGCGGCCCGGCTCCTGTGGGCGGTCGGGCGGCTTGATCTCGATCGGCCCGGGCGCGGTCTGGTCGTTGGTCAGCACCGGGATCGGCGCGGCCCTGTGCGAGGCCACGTCGCTCGGCGGGGCGATAGACACCGGCTTGGGCGGCGCGACCGGGGCGGGGGCGGCTGTTGGAGCCGCCGGAGCGGCGGGGGCGAGCGTCGGGGCCGGCGGGGCCACAGGAGCGGGCGGGGTAAGCGAGGGCGTGGGCGCCACTACCGGCGGCGCGGTCGTGTCCAGCGGCCGGCTCAGCGCTGGCCGGGCGCTGGCGACCGACGGCGGCCGGTCGATCTGGATACGCTGGCTGGCCACGGCGTGGGCGGTGCGCAGGGCCTCAGGCGCGGGCGGGGCGATATCGGGAAGGGCCGGGACGGTCAGGGTCCGCGTGGTCAGCGGCTTGGCCGCGACCGGCGCGACCGGCCTGTCCACCCGCATCGGCGGCGCCCGTGTGGGCGCCGGCTTGGGTTCGAGCCGCTGCAGGGGCGGCTTGGGCTCCGGCTGGGGCGGCGTCGGCGCCAGCGGCGGCATCAACTGCACCGAGACGGTCGGGGTCTCCTGCGGGATCTGGAAGGGATGGACTTCCTGAACCAGGATCGCCAGCACCAGCAGGTGCCAAAGGGCCGACAAGATCCAGCCCGCGGCCGTGGTCCGGGCGGCGCGCGCGGGGCGAAGCTTTCCTGTCCGAGACCCGACGATCGGCTCGCTCCGCGATTCAGCGTCGATGGCAGCTTAGCGACCAGCGACGACGGCGGCCAGGGCCGCGCCGTGTCAAAGGCGATCTGCCCGGCTTGACCCAGCGGGATCCGGTGGTGGCGGGGCTGGAGTGACGGCCGCGCTCTAGGCGCCGGCCGCCTTCGCCGCCGTCTCGCCCGATCGCAGGGCGCCCTCGATGGTGGCGGGCAGCCCCGTCTGCGTCCAGTCGCCGGCCAGAAGCAGGTTGGACAGGCCCGTGCGCGCGCCGGGGCGTTTGGCGTCCTGCTCGGGCGTGGCGGCGAAGGTGGCGCGGCGCTCCTTGACGATCTGCCAGGCGGGCAGGGGTCGATCGCCCAGATCCAGCACCCGCGCCACGTCGGACCACAGGCGCGCGGCCAAGTCTTCGCGGTTGTGATCGACGATGGCGTCCGCGCCTGAGACGGTGACCGACACGCGGTCCTCGAACACGAACAGCCATTCGGCCGTCCCGCCGATCAGGCCGGTGATGAGCGTCGCGGGCTTGCGCGCGCTGGCAGGCAGGGCGAAGTGGCCGTTGACGATCGAGCGGAATTCGTCGGGCGCCTGAAGGCCGGGGATCAGGTCCTGGGCCTGCCAGGGCGGCACGGCCAGGATCACCGTCTCGCCCGGCGAAAGCGCGACCCCGCCGTCGCTGAACTCCAGAGCGTGGGCGCGGCCGTCCTGGACGTGCAGCCGGCGCAGGCGGCGGCCGAAGCTGACCGGGACGTTCCTGGCTTCAAGATAGGCCAGGGCCGGTTCGACGAAGGCGGCGGCGAGGGTCGGATGTGCGATGCGCGGACGGCAGGCCTGGCCGCCCTTGGCCAGGGTCTCGCGCACAATGGCGCCGGCCAGGTCGGCCGAGCCTGCGACCGCCTCAGTGTTGAGCGCGGCCAGGAAGAAGGGTTCCAGCAGGCGGTCCCACAGGACGCCGGAGGTCTGCATCACCTGGTCGATGCGCCTGCCCGGATGACGGGCCAGCAGGGTCGCCAGCGGTAGATAGTCGGCCGGGCCCGTGCCCGGCACGCGCCGACCCTGGGCCAGCACCCACCAGGCCAGGGGCCCGTCGTTGGGCCGCAGGCGCCAACGCACGCCGTCGCGCAGGTCCATGAACGCCAGGTCGGCGGTCGCCGGCCCGGCCAGGCGGTCCTGGGCCCCCAGCCGCTTGAGGTAGGCCATCACCGCGCGGTTGCCCGACAGGACCAGGTGGTTGCCATTGTCGATGGTCAGGCCCAGTTGCGGATCGACATAGGACCGGCAGCGTCCGCCGGCCTGGGCCGCGCCCTCGCTGAGCGTCACGGTCGCCCCGCGCTCGGCCAGGCGCGTGGCCGCCGATAGTCCGGCCAGGCCGGCGCCGACCACATGCACCGTGGACCGTCCGCTCACGCCAGCAGTCCGTAGCGCAGGGCCACCCACAGCTTTTCCAGCTTGGATAGGCTGACGCGGCGGCGCGGCGGCGCCCATCCTTTCGCCTGCATCCGTTCCAGGATCCGGCCATAGGCCACGCGCATCAGGCGCGGCGCGCGCATGTCGCCGACCTTGGCGTCTTTCATGATGCGGTCGGCGGCGTCGTAGTGCACCCGCGCGGTGGCGGCGATCACCTGGGCGGCCATGTCGATGCGGGGATCGGACACCACCACCAGCGGATCGGTCGCCTCGATGCCCGCCGCGGTCAAGGCTTCCTTGGACAGGTAGAGCCGGCCGATGGCCGCGTCCTCGTCCAGGTCGCGCAGGATGTTGGTCAGCTGCAGGGCGCGGCCCAGATGGTGCGACAGGTCGACGCCCGGCTTGTCTTGCATGCCGAACACCTTGACCGACAGGCGGCCCACGGCGCTGGCCACCCGGTCGCAGTAGAGATCCAGCGTCATGCGGTCGGGCGCGATGATATCGCCGTCCACGTCCATGGCCATGCCGTCGATCACGGCCAGGAAGTCGTCCTGCTTCAGGCCGAATCCCTCGACCGCTTCGATGAGAAACGCCGCCCGTCCGGCCGGACCGCCGCCATAGAGGGCCGCCAGGTCCGCGCGCCAGCCGTCGAGCGCCGCCGCGCGCCCGGCCCGGTCGCCGTGAAGGTCGTCGGCGATGTCGTCCACCTCGCGGCAGAAGGCATAGATCGCGAACATGGCCGCCCGCTTGTTGGCCGGCATCATCTTCATGGCGGCGTAGAACGAACTGCCAGAGACCTTGGCCTCCAGAGCCTTCATGTCGGGCGCGCCGATCACCTCGCTCATGCGCGGCCTCCCAGGCGCGACAGGCCGGTGCGCGCCATGGCCCCCAGGGCCAGCAGCGCCATTCTGGGCTTGGAGTGGTGCACGGTCTGCGATAGCGGGTCCTTGGTCATCAAGCCCCGGCACAGGTCCTCGGCCAGGGCCTGGATCACGCCGATCTCCAGCGCCAGTCGCCCATCCTTGACCTTGCGTGCGAACGGCCGCGAGATCTCGAGCAGGGCCCAGGTCTGGCGGGCCAGATCGGCGATCACCCCGCGCAGGGCCGGCGATGCCTGTGCGGCGTCCAACGCCTCGACCCCGATCCCGGCGGCGGCCAGGCGGTCCAGGGGCACATAGATGCGGTCAAGGTTGCGACGGTCCTTGCCGCAGTCCTGTAGGTGGTTGATCACCTGCAGGGCGTTGCACAGGGCGTCGTTCATCGGCCACAGGGCCCGATCCTCGCTGTGCACGTCCAATACGAAGCGCCCGACCGGCGAGGCCGAATAGCGGCAATAGTCCATCAGGTCGGCCCAGTCGTCATAGCGCAGCTTGGTCACGTCGCGGCGGAAGGCCTCAAGCAGGTCGAGGGCGTGCTGGTCGGTCAGGCCGTGCTCGGCCAGGGTCCGGCGCAGGACCACGCCTTCGCGGTTGTTCTGGCTCTCGCCGACCAGGCTGGCGCGCATCGCCTCCAGGAGATCGAGCTTGGCGTCCGGCTCGGCGCTGTCGCTGTCGGCCACATCGTCAGCGACGCGGGCGAAATCGTAGAAGGCCAGCACCACCGGCCGGTGGCGCGGCGCGATCAGGACCGAGGCGACCGGGAAGTTCTCGTCGGTCGAGCCCTTGCCGGTGGCGAGGTCCGAAGCGTTGGCGTGGGCGAGCGTCATGAAGCTATGCCATGGCCTGGGCGCGGCCTTTCCACAAGCCGCCTTCGCCGCGCCACACCTGAACCGCCGACTGCACGGTGAACACCGTGTAGGCCGCGCCGATCGCCGGCAGGGCCAGGCCCCAAAGGGGGCTCATGCGGTAAAAGCGCAGCATGGGCTGGAACGAGAGGGCCATCAGCAGCCAGGTCGCGAGGCCGAGCCAACGCACCAGGCCGTGGCCGATCAGCGCCGCCTCGACCGGAGCCATGTAGAGCAGCGCCATGCCCACGATCACGCCAAGCAGCTTGAGCGGGGAATAGTCGAGCTGGGCGTAGGCGGAGCGCGAGACCATCCGGCCGATCTGGTCAAAGGTGTCGTAGGGCCGCAGGCTGCGCGCGCGGTGGGTCAGGCCCAGCCAGATCGGCCCTTGGCGCTTCATCAGAGCGCCCAGGGCGCAGTCGTCGATCAGCGCCTTGCGGATGGCGGCGATGCCGCCGGCGGCGGCCAGGGCTTCGGCGCGGGCCAGCATACAGCCGCCCGCCGCCCCCGCCGTCTTGCCCGGCCGGTTCACCTTGGCGAATGGGTAGACCATCTGGAAGAAGAACACGAAGGCCGGGATCAGGAACCGCTCCGCCCAGGTCTTGCAGTGCAGTTCGACCATGAGCGAGGTGAGCACGAGGCCGCCGGCCTCGGCGCGGGCGACAAGGGCGCGCAGGTTGCCCGGGTCATGGCCGATGTCGGCGTCGGTCAGCCAGAGGTACTTGGGCGAAGCATCGGCGGTGGCGGCGGCCACGCCCTGGCTGACGGCCCACAGCTTGCCCGTCCAGCCATCGGCCAGAGGGGCGCCGCTCAGCACCGTCAGCCGCTCGGGGCGGCCCAGCGCGAGGGCGGCGGCGCGCGCGGCCTCGGCTGTACCGTCGCTGGAGTTGTCGTCGACCAGGATCACGCGAAAGTCGCCCGGATAGTTCTGGGCCAGCAGGGCGCCGATCGAGCGGGCGATCACGTCGGCTTCGTCGCGCGCCGGAACCACGGCGGTCACGCTGGGCCAGGATGCGGGCTCCGGCGGAACGTCGCGGTCGTCGCGCTCGCCGCACAGCCAGAACCCGCCGTGCGCCGTAAGAAGGCCGAGCCAGATCGCCAGCGGCAGGGCGCCCAGGATCAGGACCAGCGCCATCAGCAGTAGCCCTGCGCCTGGAACCAGGCGAGCGCGTCCCTGATCCCCTCGATATAGGGCCGCGCGCGATAGCCCAGCTCGCGCTCGGCCTTGGCCGACGTGTAGAACATGCGCCTCTTGGCCATGTTGAGGGCGTCGACGGTCAGCATCGGCTCCTTGCCCGTGATCTGGGCCACGGCCTCGAACACGGCCGCCAGGGGATAGAGCGGCCCGCGCGGCAGCTTGATCTTGGGCGGCCTGCGTCCCACTAGGCCCGCGACGTCGGCGAAGAACCGGCTCAGTTCCACGTCCTGGCCGCCGAGGATGTAGCGCTCGCCGACGCGGCCCCGTTCCAGCGCCTGGATATGGCCCTCGGCGACGTCGTCGACGTGCACAAGGTTGAGCCCGGTGTCGATGAAGGCGGGGGTGTGGCCGAGCGCGGCCTCCACGATGATGCGGCCGGTGGGCGTGGGCTTGATGTCGCAAGGGCCGATCGGGGTGGACGGATTGACGATCACCGCCGGCAGGCCCTCGTCGGCGACCATCCGCTCGACGATCCGCTCGGCGATCACCTTGCTGCGCTTGTAGGCGCCGACGGCGGTCTGTTCGGTCAGGGCGCCGGTCTCGTCGGCGGGCGCGTTCCGGTCGGCGCCGGGAGACGGGCCGAGGGTGGCGACGCTGGAGGTGTAGACGATGCGCTCCACCCCCGCGATCTGGGCCGCGCGCATCACCGCCGCCGCGCCCAGACGGTTGGCGCGCACGATCTCCTCCGGATCGCGGGCCCAGATGCGGTAGTCGGCGGCTACGTGGAACAGATAACGCGCGCCGCGGGCCGCGCGCTCGACGCTGGCCTCATCGGTCATGTCGCCGTGCTCGATCTGAGCGCCCAGGCCCTCGAAGTTGGCCGTGGGGCTTGTCGGGCGCACCAGCAGCACCAACTCGGCGCCCCGGGCCTTGAGCGCCCGGGCCACCGCCGACCCGACGAAGCCCGACGCTCCCGTCACCAGAACCCGATCGCCCCGCACGCCTTGGACCTTCGCTAAAGCCGGGAATCCGTCCGGCCGGGCAGGACTAGCATTGGAATGACGACGGCTCTACTGGCCGCCTTAAAGGTTCGGCTCGGAGGTCGAGGCGAGGGCGGCGAGCAGCTTGGCGTCGCCGCCATGGCTCATCACCTGGCCATCGTCCTTCTCCGACATGGGCCGCGCGGGGGTCGGGGGCGGCGCGCTCGGGGACGCATCGAACGGGGGCAAGGCGCCGGCGGCCCCTGACGCGGGCGCGGCGCCTTCGGGCGGTCGATCGGTCGGGGCGGGCGCGCCGAAATCGGGCAGGGACTGCAGCGCGCCGGCGCTGGTGTCCGCGCCGGGCGGAGCGGCGATCACCTGGGCGCGGTTCTGCAGATAGAGCGAGCGCAAGGTGGCGTAGCTGTCGGTCGACATGTTGTCGATCGCCTGAAGCTGGCCCGCCGCCTCGGCCCGCTCGTCGACGCCGCTCCAAACGTCGCGCGCGTCGATGGCCGTCCAGCGATGATAGAACCGGCTCCAGGTGAACGGATCGGTCAGGGTGTCGGCGATCGAGCCCAGGCCATCGCGCACGTCGGTCGGGCCGATCATGGTGATGAACAGATAGGGGCCCGTCGGCACGCCCCACCGGCCGAAGGTGTCGGCGAAATTGTTGTCGTGATGGGGCAGGCCCATGGTCTGGGCCACGTCGATGATGCCGCCCAGACCCACCGTGGTGTTGGCGAGCATGCGGCCGGCGGTCTTGACCGCCACGTCCGGGTGGCCCTGCAGCATGTCGTTGGCCGCGACGCCCGGCTCGCCCAGGTTGGAGATGATGTTGCGCACCGCCTTGCGGATCGGCTCCGGGATTAGGCGGAAGGCGTCGGCGATGTGGCGGAACACGTTGTCGTCCAGCACCCGGTGGACCATGTAGAAGGTGCGGTTGGCCGGCTCCCACGGGTCCTCCGGCGCGGCCCTGGCGGCGGCGGGCGCAGCCAGGGCGATCACGGCCGGGGCGAGCAGGGCGGCGGCGGCCAGGGCCGTACGCATGCGCCGTGGCGGGGCCCCGCGCGGGGGCGTCTTCTGGGCAGTCCTCAAGGCATCCCTCATGCGTCTTACCTTAGTGGCGAATCTTCGCTTGGCCAGCACGGGGGCGGTTTGGCGCCCAAGTTCAGCCTTGTGAATCGGAAACGATCGGGCTCAGTTGGCGGCTGCTGCGGCGCGGTATATGGTCGGGCGAGATTGCGCGGATTGGCCCGCCCGCCGCCGCAATCGCCACGGTTCGCGCTTCAATCGGCCGGGATCGGACCTTTGCTGTCCGTCCGCGACCTGACCAGGACACAGCATGCTTCGCACCCTCTTTCTCCAGGCCCCCTCCTTCGACGGTTTCGACGGCGGTGCGGGCTCGCGCTATCAGGCGAAACGCGAGATCAAGTCCTTCTGGTTCCCGACCTGGCTGGCGCAGCCCGCCGCCCTGGTGCCCAACTCCAAGCTGATCGACGCGCCGCCGGCCGGAATCCAGCTGGCCGAGGTGGTGGCCCAGGCGAACGACTTCGACCTTCTGGTGGTGCATACCTCGGTGCCGTCGTTCGATTCGGACGTGAAGTGCATCGCCGCGATGAAGGCGGCCAATCCCCGGCTCAAGGCCGGCCTGATCGGGGCCAAGGTCGCGGTTAAGGCCGACGAGAGCCTGATCGACGGGCCGGCGGTGGATTTCGTGTGCCGCAACGAGTTCGACTTCACCGTGCTGGAGGTGGCCGAGGAGCGCCCTTGGTCGGAAATCCTGGGCCTGAGCTATCGCGACGCCGAGGGCCAGATCCATCACAACCCCGACCGGCCGGTCCTGGAAAACATGGACGCCTTGCCCTCGGTGATCGACGTCTACAAGCGCGACCTGAAGATCGAGGACTACTTCATCGGCTATCTGAAGCACCCCTATGTGTCGGTCTACACCGGCCGGGGCTGCAAGAGCCGCTGCACCTTCTGCCTTTGGCCCCAGACCATCGGCGGCCACCACTACCGCACGCGTTCGGTGCAGAATGTGGTCGATGAGGTCGCGGCCGCGATGAGGGCCTTCCCGCAGGTGAAGGAGTTCATGTTCGACGACGACACCTTCACCGACGATCTGCCGCGCGCCGAGAAGATCGCCGAGGGCCTGGGCAAGCTGGGCGTGACCTGGTCGTGCAACGCCAAGGCCAATGTACCCCGCAAGACCCTGGAAAAGCTCAAGGCGGGCGGCCTGCGCCTGCTGCTGGTCGGCTATGAGAGCGGCGATCAGCAGATCCTGCACAACATCAAGAAGGGCATGCGGATCGAGGTCGCCGAGCAGTTCACCAAGGACTGCCATGAGTTGGGCATCAAGATTCACGGCACCTTCATTGCCGGCCTGCCGGGCGAGACGCGCGACACCCTGGAGAAGACCAAGGCCTGGGCGTGCAAGATCAACCCGCACACCATCCAGGTTTCGCTGGCGGCGCCTTATCCGGGCACCTTCCTCTACAATCAGGCGGTGGAAAACGGCTGGCTGAACGAGGCCGAGGCCGAGCTGGTCAACGACAAGGGCGTTCAGATCGCGCCCCTGCACTACCCCCACCTGAGCCACGAAGAGATCTTCAATTCGGTCGAGGACTTCTACCGCGCCTTCTACTTCCGCCCGAGCAAGATCGCCGCGATCGTGTGGGAAATGCTGACCGACTTCGACATGATGAAGCGGCGCCTGCGCGAAGGCGTGGAGTTCTTCGCCTTCCTCAAGGAACGCAAAGACGCGCGCGCCCAGGGCGGCAAGGGCGAGATGGGGTCGCTCGCGCCGGCCGAATAAGCCGCCGCTTTTCAGCCAAGGACTCAACCGCCTCTCAGCCCCTGAGAGGCGATCTCGCACGGCGTCGCGCCGCGGCTGGGCGCGCCTGATCCGTTCGCGCTAGGCTTCTTCCCAAACAAAGACAGGGAGGATGGCCGTGGATCTGAGGAAGCGGGACCTTTTGGCGGCGGGCCTGGGCGTGGGCGCGGGCGTCGCCGCCACGGCGGCCTTGGCGCAGGACAGGCCGGCGAACGCGGGCGGGCCAGGCGCCGGTCCCTCGGTCAATAGCGGCGTGCAGCCCTCCAGCGTCGATCTGGGCTACAGGCCCCGCCGCCTGAACAAGGCGATCGAACTGTGGGAGGACGGCCAGCCCGTCTACTACACCGGGGTAGGCCTGAAGCTGGGCATGGATCCCTATGAGCATGGCCGGCGCATGGCCAAAACCTACGCCGACTGCATCAACTACGACCTGGAGCAGGGGCCGCTCGACTTCACCGCCTTCGCCAACTTCATGCGCGGGCTGAAGGACGGCGGACCGACCCGCAGCGGCCACGCCACCCCGACGGTGATCGTCGAGCCGCCGGTCACCGGCCTGTCGGAGCCCTACGCCCTGGCCAACAGCTGGATCATCAAGAACCTGTTCGATATCGGCGCCCACGCTGTGCACATCTGCCACGCGCGCGACCCCAAGGCGATCGAGGTCTACGCCCAGATGGCCGCGCGCTTCGAGATCGACTACCCCGACACACCGAAGCTGCAGCGGCCAGGCCTGCGCGGCCAGCCGCCCGGCGGCGTGCTCGACGTGTGGGGGGTGTCGCTCAATCACTACATGCACGTGGGCGACGTATGGCCGCTCAATCCGCGCGGCGAGCTGATGATCGGGGTCAAGATCGAGGACCGCTACGCTGACGCCAACATGGCCGAGGTGCTGGCGGTCAAGGGCCTGGCCTTCGCCGAGTGGGGCCCGACCGACAACACCCAGTCGCTGTTCGGCCTGGCGGCCTATCCGGAAGACGCGTCAGGCCGGGTCAAGGCCTCAGCCGACCAGGCCAAGACCCTGGCCGAGGTGCGCTTACGCGTCCTGGCCGAGTGCAAGAAGAACAACATCCGGTTCCTAAATGCCTCCAGCGCCGATCCGAACGATCCAAACTACGCCATCACCCAGATCAAGGACGGGGCGATGATCATGGGCGGCTCGGAAAAGGCGGCGCAGTTAGGCCGCGAGTTCACCAAGCGCAAAATGCCGGTCTGAAGCGGCCCAGCCGCCTAGCGCATCGCCGCGGCGATATTGCCCCCGTCGACGGTCAGCACCGCCCCGGTGGTCGCCTGCGCCATGGCCAGATCGACGAAGGCCTGGGCCACGTCTTCGGCGGTCACCTCGCGGCCAAGCAAATTGCCCGACATATAGACCTGCTCGCTGACCCCGCGGGCGGCCGAGCGCGCCTTGACCATGTCCTCGGTCAGAAGGCCTGAGCGGATACGGTCGGCATTGACCGCGTTGGAGCGAATACCCTCGGCCCCGTGGTCGACCGCGTACTGGCGCATGAGGGCCAGGGTCGCGGCCTTGGGCAGGCCATAGGGGCCGAAGTCGGGCCCAGGATTGACCGCCTGCTTGGAGGCGTTGAACAGCAGCACCCCGCCCATGGCCTGGCGGCGGAAAATGCGCACGGCCGCCTGGGCCACGCTCTGATGGGCGAAGAAGTTCAGCTCGAAGCTGCGGCGCAGAATGTCGTCGGACAGCTCGCCGATCTTGCCGGTGAGGGCCGCGCCGGCCTTGGAGACCACGATGTCGAGCCCGCCGAAGCGCGCGGCGATGGCGTCGAAGGCGCTGGCTACTTGAGCCTGATCGATCACGTCGCAGGCCAGCGCCATGCCCTTGACCTCGGCGGCCGCCGCCTTGGCGCCGTCGGCGTCGCGGTCGAGCACGGCCACTTCGGCGCCCAGCGCGGCAAAGGCGCGGGCAGTGGCCGCGCCGATCGCGCCGCCGCCGCCTGTAACCGCCACGACCTTGCCGGCCAGGGCCTTGGGCTTGGCCGCGCCCAGCTTGGCCTGCTCCAGCGACCAGTATTCCATCTCGAAGGTGTCGGCCTCGCTGATGCTCTCGAACTGGCTCATGGCCTCGGCTGCGGACACCACGGCGATGGTGGTTTCGGCGATGTCGGCGGCGATGACCGCGTCCTTTCGCGAACGGCCCGCGCCGAACAGGCCCAGGCCCGGGACCAGGGCAACGCGCGGCATGGGGTCGAGCATGGTCTTCTTGGGCTCGGCGGCGGCGTTGTGGCGTTCGAAGTAGGCGCGGTAGCGCGCGGCGTAGGCGTCGACGGCTGTCTGAACCGCCTGGGCGAAGGCGTCGAGCTTGCTCGGCTCTGGCGTCGGCAGGATCAGCGGCCACGGCTTGATGCGGATCACGTGGTCAGGGGTGACCACGCCCGCCTGTGCGTATCGGCGCAGCTCTTCGCCCGCCAGGAAGTCGAGGACGCGCTCGCCCGCGCGGTGCTCGAGCACCATGGGCGCGAAGGCCCGGCTGAGCGCGCCGCGCACGATTGGGGCGACCTCGGCGATCGCGGCCGAATTCAACGGCGCCGCCGGCGTCCGGGGCCGGCGGGGGGCGCGCGCCAGGCGCTGCTCGGCCATGTCGACGAATTCGATCATGCGTGCGTACGACGTCTTGGCGTCGCGGCCCCAGGTGAACAGGCCGTGCTTGAGCAGCACCATGCCCTCGCTCTGAGGATGGCGCTCGAAGGTCTCGGCGGCCAGTTGGGCGAGGGAGAAGCCGGGCATGCAGTAGGGGGCGACGGCCAGACGTTCGCCGTAAAGTTCGCGCACCAGCGCCTCTCCCCGCGGCTGGTCGGTCAGGGCCAGGACGGCGTTGGCGTGGCTGTGATCGACCACGGCGTAGGGGATCCAGGCGTGCAGCAGGGTCTCGACCGAGGGGTTGGGCGCGGCCGGATCGAGCATGGCCGAGCGCTGGGCGGCGATCATGCCTTCGTCCGACAGGCTGTTCAGCCGGCGCAGGCTCAAGAGCGGCGCCATGCGCACCGCGGGCAGGCCCTCCGGCTCAATGTCGCCCAGGTCCCAGCCCGAGCCCTTGACCCGCAGGACCTCGACCTGGGCGCCGAACACGTCGGTCTCTTGCGTCTTGAGCGAGGTGTTGCCGCCGCCGTGCTGGACCAGAGCGGGATCGGCGCCAAGCAGGCGGCTGGAATAAACCCGCAGGGCCAGGTCCCGGGCCACGCCGCGCGCCGCGTAACGGGCGACCATCGCCTCGGCGTCGGCGTCCGACCAAAGGCTGTTCATTCAGGCTCTCCGTGGGACAAAAAGGGGCGGCTCGGCGCGATCGCGTGTGCGTTTGGCGTTGCTTGCGCCGGTTGAAACGAACCGGACATAATCAGGCAAGTCAAATCGGTCATGTCCGAAAAGGCGCTAGGACAAGCGTGCGGCCGCGGCTTATAGCGAAGCGCCGCAGCTGGGTAATCGCCCTTGGCAATCGGAGACGCGAAGCGTTGGTACGCGCATCGAGAGCATTTGTGTGGCCGCTATCGGCGGCGGGCGCGTTCGCCGTGCTGGCCGGTTGCGGGGCTAAGAGCCCGCCGCAGATGCCGCCTGCGGAAGTGGGCGTGATCACCGTCCAGCCGCAAACCGCTCAGATTCAGGTGGAGCTGCCCGGCCGCACCAGTGCAATCGAAACGGCCGACGTGCGTCCGCAGGTGGGCGGCATCATCCTCAAGCGCGTGTTCACCGAGGGCGGCGACGTGCACGAGGGGCAGGTGCTGTACCAGATCGACCCGGCGCCCTATGAGGCCGCCCTGGCCCAGGCCCAGGCGCAGCTGGCCAGCGCCATCGCCGCCGAACGCACCGCGCGCCTGAAGGCCGAGCGCTACGACCAGCTGATCAAGACCAACTCCATCGCCCAGCAGGACGATGACGACGCCCGCGCCGCCGCCGGCCAGGCCGCGGCGACCATCGACCAGCAGAAGGCGGCGGTGAAGACCGCCAAGATCAACCTGGACTACACCCGCGTCACCGCGCCGATCTCCGGCCGCATCGGCCGCTCCACGGTCACCCCCGGCGCTCTGGTCACGGCGCAGCAGACCACCGCCCTGTCCACCATCCAGCGGCTGGACAGGGTCTATGTCGACATCGCCCAGTCATCGGCCGACCTTTTGGCCTTGCGTCGCGCCGTGGCGTCGGGCTCATCGCGCAAGGGCGGCCTGGATGTGCATCTGAAGCTTGAGGACGGTTCGGACTATCCGACGCTGGGCGTCTTGCAGTTCACCGACGTGACCGTGGACCCGGCCAGCGGCACGGTCGCGCTGCGGGCCATCGTGCCCAATCCCGACGGCGTGCTGTTGCCGGGCATGTACGTGCGCGCCGTGGTGACCGAGGCGGTGCAGCCCAATGCGATCCTGGCGCCTCAGGGCGCGGTGACGCGCGACCTGCGCGGCCAGCCGACCGCCTATGTGGTGGGCGCCGACGGCAAGGCGCATCTGCGCAATCTGACCACAGGCCCGACCGTGGGCGACAAGTGGCTGGTGACCGGCGGCCTTGCGGCCGGCGATCAGCTGATCGTCGAGGGGCTGCTCAAGGTCCACGACGACACGCCGGTCAAGGCCGTGCCAGCCGGCTCGGCGCCCGCCGCCCCGGCCAGCAAGCCGCAAGGCTGAGGCCAGAGCCATGTCGCGCTTCTTCATCGACCGACCGGTGTTCGCCTGGGTCGTGGCGATCCTGATCATGGTGGGGGGGCTGGTGGCCCTTAAGGGGCTGTCCATCGCCCAGTATCCGACCATCGCGCCGCCCACGATCTCGGTCTCGGCCAACTATCCGGGGGCGTCGGCCCTGACGGTGCAGAACTCGGTCACCCAGCAGATCGAGCAGCAGCTGAGCGGGCTGGATGGCCTGCTCTATCTGTCCTCGACCTCGTCCTCCAACGGCGCGGTGCAGATCACGGCCACCTTCCAGGCCGGGATCAATCCCGACATCGCCCAGGTCCAGGTGCAGAACAAGGTGCAGGCGGCCCTGCCGCTCCTGCCCACCGAGGTGCAGCAACAGGGCGTCACCGTGACCAAGGCGGGGGTCAACACCCTTTTGGTGGTGGCTCTGGACGACCCCACCGGGCACTACACCAGCCAGGATCTGGGCGACATTCTCAATTCGGTGCTGCGCGACCCGATCGCACGCGTCGACGGCGTGGGCACGGTGGGCGTGTACGGCGCCCAGCACGCCATGCGCATATGGCTCGACCCGTTCAAGCTGGCCAATTTCACGCTCAATCCGGGAGACGTGATCGCCGCCTTGCAGGCCCAGAACCTCCAGGTGCCGGCCGGGCAACTGGGCGGCCTGCCCAGTCCCGCCAACCAGCAGCTCAATGTCACCGTCACCGCGCAGTCGCAGCTGCAGACCCCCGAACAGTTCCGCAAGGTGGTGGTCAAGACCGAGGCCAACGGCGCGGTGGTCACCGTGGGCGATGTGGCGCGCGTGGAATTGGGCAGCGACACCTATGATGTGACTGTCAGTCTCAACGGCCATCCGGGCTCGGGCATGGGCGTGCAACTGGCGCCGGGGGCCAACGCCCTGACCACAGCCGAGCGCGTGCGCGCCCGGGCCCTGCAGCTGCAGGAGAGCCTGCCGCCGGGCGTGCACATGTCGTTCCCGGTGGACAACACCCAGTTCATCAAGATCTCGATCCAGGAAGTGATCAAGACCCTGTTCGAGGCGGTCGCCCTAGTGGTGGTCGTCATGTTCCTGTTCCTGCAGAGCTGGCGCGCCACCCTGGTGCCGGCCATCGCTGTGCCGGTGGTGCTGCTGGGCACGCTGGCCGTGCTGGCGGCGTTCAACTATTCGATCAACACCCTGACCATGTTCGGCATGGTGCTGGTCATCGGGCTTCTTGTCGACGACGCCATCGTTGTGGTGGAAAACGTCGAGCGGATCATGGACGAGGAAGGCCTCTCGCCCAAGGAAGCGACGCGCAAGTCCATGGACGAGATCACCGGGGCCCTGGTCGGCATCGCCCTGGTGCTGACGGCGGTCTTGCTGCCCATGGCCTTTTTCGGCGGCTCCACGGGGGT
>DATKPD010000073.1:0-2077 GCA_035524315.1 Caulobacteraceae bacterium | reverse complement strand
ACGCCCCAGAGACTCGCTTCTAGTAAGAATCGATCTAGCGTCACAGTCGTCGCTCCGGTGAGCGAGCCGGCAGGAACGCAAAATCAACCCGGCGCATACAGCATGGGCCGCATGAACCTCAGCCAACCGTCGCGCCGGGCGATCTTGACCTCGGGACTGATGCTGCCGGCCATGGCCGCATGCCGCGGCCAGGCGCAAGCGGTAGCCGCCCAACCCGTCGCCGTTCCGCCGCTCAAGACCGCGCCCTTCCCTGTCGGCGCGGCCATCTCGGTCGGCGGACTGGAGGACGCGGCCTATCAAGAGGTGCTGCTGGCCAATTTCTCCCAGGTCACCGCCGACTGGGAGATGAAAATGGAGCAGATCCTCCAGCCCGACGGGACCTTCAGCTTCGCCAAGGCCGACCTGATCGCCGCCTTCGCCCGAGAGCACGGCCTGCGCCTGCATGGCCACAACCTGATCTGGTACATCTATTCTCCCGCGGCCTTCGAGAAACTCTCAGGCGACCGGGCCGCATTCGAGCGCGCCTATGGCAACTACATCCTGGCGGTGGCCGGCCGCTACGCCGGTCAGGCCGTGGGCTGGGACGTGGTCAACGAGCCGGTGGCCGAGGACGGCGACGGTTACCGCGACTGCCTGTGGCGCAAGGTGTTCGGCATGGACTATGTGTCCATCGCGCTGGATTTCGCGCGCCGGGCCGATCCCGGCGCGGTGCTGTTTCTCAACGACTACAACCTTGAGAGTGATCCCAAGAAGCGCGCGACCTTCCTGCGCCTGGTCGAGGAGCTGCAACAGCGCGGCGCCCCGCTGGGCGGGCTGGGCACCCAGACGCATGTCCAGCCCGACCTTCAGCCGGGCGCGATCACCGCCGCCGTGCGCGATCTGGCCGCCACCGGCCTGAAAATCCACGTGTCCGAGTTCGATGTCACCTTGCAGCATCCGCGCCTGATGAGCCGGGCCGACAAGCTCAAGGCCCAGGCCCGCCTCGCAGGCGAGGCGGCCGAGGCCCTGGCCGCCCTGCCCTCTGCCCAGCGCTACGGCTTCACCACCTGGGGCGTTCGAGACCAGGACTCGTGGCTGCGCCATGCGCCCAACGCCGGCGACGGAACCGACGCGCCCCTGCTGTTCGACGACAACGGCCAGCCCAAAGCCGCAGCCGCCGCGTTTCTCAAGGGCGCGCGCGGCGTATGAGCCGGCTAAAGTTGCAAGCCGATCTGGTAGCGGGAAAAGCGCGCCTGGCCGCATACGCCCAGGGTGCCGAAGGCGAATGCGTTGCGCGCCAGGAAGGCCGCGTCGGCCAGGTAGCGCCGGCGCGTGCGCGGTTCGGTGAGGAAGCGCCACGACCATTCCAGGCCCAGCCGGCGCACCCCCATTGGCGCCCGCGGCTGGGTTCCCGCCAGGAAATGGAAGGCCGAGCCACAGCACAGGATGTCGGCCTTGACGCCCGCGCGCTTCATCTGGGCGGCCAATAGCTCGCTTTGGGGCGCCCCGGTGCAGATGAACAGCATCGCCGGCGCGGTCTGCAGCGCCAGGCGCACCAGGGCGCGGCGCTCGGATCGGCGGCGGATGAAGCCCATCGAGGGTTCGGCGAAGGAAAAGCGCAGGCGGGGGTAACGCTCGGTCAGGTCAGCCTTCACCGCCGCGTTGAAACCGATCACCAGGACCGCGGCGCCGGCCGGCGCGCGCTCGAGCATCAAGGGCGCCAGCTCCGACCCGGGCAGGGTCAGCACCGTGCCGTTGAGGCAAAGCCGATCGAGGAACCGGCTGTCGTTCAGCACCACGTCGGCGGACCGATAGGCTCGCCTCAGCGCCCTGGAACAGGCGAGCAGTCGCAGGTGGTCCAGGTTGGGGGTGACGATCAGCCGTCCGCCGCCCGGCGCGGCCAGGGCGTCGAGCGTGCCGCCGAACAGGCGATAGGCGGATGAGGGCGCGCGATGCATCGGCCCACTCTAGGCCCGCGCCACTTGAGGCCCCGTGAACGAACTTGGTTAGCGCACAGCCGTCATCCTCGGGTGGAGCGAAGCGGAAGCCCGAGGACCCAGCAGCTCCTCCCTTACAGCGTCACCATCGCAGCGTCGGC
>DATKPD010000072.1:0-29805 GCA_035524315.1 Caulobacteraceae bacterium | reverse complement strand
GGAGCAGGCTTCCATGGTCGGCAGCACAGCGACCCTGCAGGTGCCCGCCACCGACGTCGATACGCTGACGCGATCGCTGACCCAGGGCGACCTGATCCTGATCCTGCGGTCGCTGGCCGACGCCAGCGGGCCCAGTGGCCGGGCCGGCTTGGCAGGCCCGGACACCGGCGACGTGGTCCGCGTCTACCGCGCCGGGCAAATCACCGAGGTAAGGGTGGCCCAATGAGCCTCCGCCAGCATAGACCCCTTCAGTTCGTCGCCACGGTCGCCGGCCTGGCCGCCACCCTGGTCTGGCCGGTGCTCGGCTACGCCCAGGGCGCGGCCCTCGCCGGCGGGTCGAGCCAGACCGCGCGCAGCGAAGACGGCGTGGTGCGGGTCGACCTGTCCGCCCAGGGCAGCGGATCGCACGCCCTGACCCTGCCCAAGGGCAAATCGGCCATCGTCGAATTGCCGGTCGATGCGCGCGACGTGCTGGTCACCAATCCCACCGTGGCCGACGCGGTGCTGCGTTCGCCCCGGCGCATCTATGTCATGGGGGAAGCTTCGGGCCAGACCGACGCGGTGTTCTTCGACGCCGCCGGGCGGCGAATCCTCAGCCTGGACATCACCGTGTCGCAGGACACGACCGCCCTGTCCGAAACCTTGGCGCGCATCCTGCCGGGCACGGCCATCAAGGTCGATGCGGTCAACGACTCCGTGGTGCTGAGCGGGCAGGTGCCCAACAGCTCCGACGCGGAAAAGGCCGAACGCCTCGCCGAACGCTTCGTGGCCAAGCCCGAGCAGGTGGTGAATATGATCAGCATCGCCGGCAAGGAGCAGGTGATGCTGAAGGTGCGCGTCGTGGAGATGCAGCGCAGCATCATCAAGCAGCTGGGCTTCAATCTTTCGGCCACGGTCGGCTCGGTGGGCAGCCCGCAATTCCTGTTCGGGACGGCCGCGAGTTGGGGCGTGAACGGCGCTCTGCTCGGGGGCCTGCAAGGAACGGGCTACAACCTGGACACCACCCAGCAACCCGAGATCAAGGCCTGGGATCCCAACACTAACTCCTATGACCTGCCCTATGTATGTCATTCGGGCTGCACCAACGGCGGGCCGGCCACCATCGCCACCACCCAGACCACCTCGGGCTCTAACAGCCTCAATAAGGCCTCGTCGGCCATCGACGCCTTCGAGCAGGTCGGCCTGGTCCGCACCCTGGCCGAACCGACGCTGACCGCGGTATCGGGCGAATCCGCCAAATTCCTGGCCGGCGGCGAATATCCGGTGCCCACCGGCGAGGACAACACCGGCCGGACGACTATCGAATTCAAGCCCTACGGCGTCGGTCTCGGCTTCACCCCGGTGGTCATGTCCGGCGGTCTGATCTCGCTCAAGGTGTCGTCGGAAGTGTCCGAACTGACCAGCGAAGGGGCCTTCGCCCTGGCGACCAGCGGCTCGACCAGCACCTCGTCGGGGTCGAGCAGCTCGACTGGATCGGCCAGCCTCACCATTCCCGCGCTCAAGGTGCGCCGCGCCGAAACCACGGTCGAGCTGCCGTCCGGCGGAGCCATGATGATCGCGGGCCTGATGCAGCAGGAAACCCAACAGGATCTGTCCTCGCTGCCGGGCCTGATGGACTTGCCGGTTCTCGGCGCCCTGTTCCGGTCGCGCGACTATCTGTCGGGCGAAACCGAGCTGGTGATCATCGTCACGCCCTACCTGGTCAAGTCAACCTCGCCCGACAAGCTGCAGACGCCAATCGACGGACTGCAGACCGCCGGCGACATGGAGACCGACCTGCTGGGCCATCTGAACAAGGTCTACAAAACGCCGCCGGCTGCGGTCGCCGGGCGCACCTATCAGGGGCCGTACGGCTATGTCATCCAGTAGCGGGATCAAGGCTATGTCGCGCGCCTTCGCCCTCGCCGGGGCGGCTTTGGCCAGCCTCGTGCTGGTCGGTTGCCAGCACCCGGAAAACAACCTGGCCAAGTCGGCCGTCACGCCGGGCCAGCTTTACCCGCTCAGGGCCGACGCCCAGCCCGATGATATCCTGCTGGCCATCCATGCCGAGGGCCTGTCGCCGGCGCAGGACGCCGCCGTTCAGGCCGCCGCCGACCGTTGGCGCGACAGCGGCGGTCAGTCGATCATGATCAGCGAACCCCAGACGCCAGCCGATCCCGCCGTCGCCTATAAGGACGTCCAGGCCGTGCGTGCTCATCTGATCGCCGCGGGCGTTCCCGCCGCCGCGATCCAGCTGGCCGGCTACGACTCCAAGGGCGACCCCAAGGCGCCGCTGAAGGTCAGCTTCACCCGCTACGAGGCCGAGGTGGCGAGCTGCGGCAAGAACTGGGAAAACCTGACCGCCACCGAGGCCAATGTGGTCCAGTCCAACTTCGGCTGCGCCGAGACGGCCAATCTGGCGGCGATGATCGCCGACCCCGCCGACCTGAATCAGCCGCGAACGGACGGATCGGCTGACGCCGGGCGCCGCATCACCGTGATGCAGTCCTACCGAAAGGGCGAGACCACCTCCGCGGCCAGCGACAGCAAGGCCTCGGGCGCCATCACCAGCGCGGTCGGGGGCGGCCAATGAGCAGGCCCAGACGCAACCTCCTGAAGTCCAAGGTCGAAGCGCCCCCGCTGGAGGCGCCGGAACCGGAAGCGACCCCGGTCGACGCCGCTCCGCTTGAGGCGTCCTCGTTCGAGGCGCCCGTTTTTGACGCCCCAGACTTCAACGGGTTTGGCTTCGACGCGCCCAAGCTGGATGAGCGCGAGTTCTTCGCCTTCGAGCCCGCCGAGCCAGGCGCGCCCGCCTACAGCGTCTCCACGCTCGACGCCGAGGAATTCCAGTCACTGGACGTCGCCGCCCCTAAAGAGGATTCCTCCGATCGGGCGTTCCTGCAGATCGAGCCCTTCGAACTGGACGCCGCCGAGCCGGAAGCCCCGAAATACCAGCGCGTGATCCTGGAAGAGCCCGATTTGGCGCCCCACGAGATCGAGGCCCTGGAGCGCGAGAGCGCGCTGAAGGCGGCCGCCTTCGATCCCTTCGCTTTCGGGCCGCCTGAATCCGACATTCCAAACGCCGAGGTTCCCGAGCTTGAGGCGCCGGGTTTCGCCGCGGACGACGAGTTCGGCGCACCCGAAGGCCAGGGCGCCTGGTTCTCGCCGGCCGCGCACGCCGGACTGGCGTTTGACGATTCAGCCCTCGGCCCCGAGCCGGAGACCGCGTTCGACGCGCCGCTCTACGATCCCTTCGCTGAGCAGGCCAGCGCCGTCCAGGACGACGCCTTCCGTTTCGACGCGCCCGCGCCCGGAGCGCCCGAAGCGCCGCCCCCGGTGCGGCCGACGCCGGCCGTGGCCAGCTCGGCCCTGCCGCTGGATATCGATCCAGGCATGATCACGGCCTCGGTGCCGCGCATCGCCATCCATCTGTTCTGCGAACAGGCCGGCACCAGCGCGGTGGCCGAGGCGGCCATGCGAGACCGTCGCTTGTCGACCGCCACGGCGACCGCCTTCGACGGCGGTTTGCAGGCGGCTGTGGCCCTTTACCAGAACCAGCCCACGCCCTCCCTGATCGTCGTTGAAAGCGCCGACCAGGGTCCCGGCCTGCTGAGCGGCCTGGACCGCCTTGCGGAGGTCTGTGACCCCGGCACCAAGGTTCTGGTGATCGGCGAGGCCAACGATATCGCCCTCTACCGCGAACTGATGCGCAGGGGGGTCAGTGAATATCTGGTCCCGCCGCTCAATCCGCTGCTGCTGATCAACGCTATTGCCAGCCTCTACGCCGATCCGTCCGCGCCCTTCATCGGACGCTCGGTCGTGGTGGTCGGCGCCAAGGGCGGCGTCGGGGCCTCCACCCTGGCCCACAACCTGGCCTACGCCCTGTCCGAGCGCATGCAGGCCAACACCGTCCTGGTCGACCTGGACTTGCCGTTCGGCACCGCGGGCCTCGACTTCAACCAGGACCCGCTGCAAGGCGTGGCCAACGCCCTGGCCCAGCCCGACCGTCTGGACCCGGTGCTGCTGGAGCGCATGATGGTGCGCTGCTCGGACCGGCTGAACCTGTTCGCGGCGCCCGCCACCCTGGACGACGACTATGACATCACCTCCGACGCCTATGAGGAGGTGGTGGGCAAGATCCGCTCGACCGCCCCGTTTGTGGTGTTCGACCTGCCGCACCTGTGGTCCAACTGGATGCGCCGCACCCTGCTGACCGCCGACGACGTGGTCCTGGTGGCCACACCCGAACTGGCCAGCCTGCGCAACGCCAAGAACCTGGTTGATCTGATGCGCCAGGGCCGGCCCAACGACGGTCCGCCCAAACTGGTGCTCAACCAGGTGGGCATTCAGGGCCGGCCGGAAATTCCGGTGAAGGACTTCGGCGAGGCCCTGGGCCTGACGCCGGCCCTGTGCCTGCCCTTCGATCCCAAGCTGTTCGGCCAGGCGGCCAACAACGGCCAGATGCTGGAGGAGGTCAACGCCAAGACCCGCGTGGTGGAGGGCGTCAACCATCTGGCCCAGCTGATCGGCCGGCGCGAGCCGCCGCCGCCGCCGGCCAAGCCGTCACTGCTGAGTTCATTGTTGAAGCGTAAATAGGAGCCCGCGGAGTGTTCGGTAAGCGCGCAGGCGAACAGGCCGAAAGGGCTCCGGCGCCGCCGCCGGCGCCTGCTGGCGCGGCCGCGATGGCCGTGCGGCCGCGCGCGGTCGAGCCGCCGGCCCCGGCCGCCGTCGCCGCTGCGTCGGCCGCCGCGCCCGCCCCCCAGCGTCCCAAGGCGCCGACCCCGCCTGCGGGCGCTGGCGTCGCCGCCGCGGGGCTGGAGCAGCTGCGCGCCGCCCAGGCGCCGGTGCAAGAGGTCGTCCGACCTCAGAGCGACTACTACCACTCGACCAAGACCACGATCTTCAACGCGCTGATCAACACCATCGATCTGTCGCAGTTGGCGCAGCTCGACGCCAAGAGCGCGGCTGAGGAAATCCGCGACATCGTCGCCGAACTGGTCGCCATCAAGAACGTGTCGATGTCGGTCGCGGAACAGGAGCACCTGGTCCAGGACATCATCAACGACGTTCTCGGCTACGGACCGCTCGAGCCGTTGTTGGGCCGCGACGACATCGCCGACATCATGGTCAACGGCGCCGCGCGGGTGTTCATCGAAGTGGGCGGCAAGGTCCAGCTGACCAATGTGCGCTTCCGCGACAACGCCCAGCTGATGAACATCTGCCAGCGCATCGTGTCCCAGGTGGGCCGGCGCGTGGACGAATCCTCGCCGATCTGCGACGCGCGCCTGCCCGACGGCTCGCGCGTCAACGTGATCGCGCCGCCCCTGGCGCTGGATGGGCCGACGCTGACCATCCGGAAGTTCAAAAAAGACAAGCTGACGATGCGCAACCTGGTCGAATACAAATCGATCAGCCCAGAAGGCGCGCGCGTGCTGGGCGTTATCGGCGCCTCGCGCTGCAACATCCTGATCTCCGGCGGCACCGGCTCGGGCAAGACCACCTTGCTGAACACCCTGACCGCGTTCATCGACCCCACCGAGCGGGTTGTGACCTGCGAGGACGCCGCCGAACTGCAACTGCAGCAGCCGCATGTGGTGCGCCTGGAGACCCGGCCCCCCAACCTGGAAGGTCAGGGCCAGATCACCATGCGCGATCTGGTCAAGAACTGCCTGCGGATGCGTCCGGAACGGATCATCGTCGGCGAAGTGCGCGGACCGGAAGCGTTCGACCTGCTGCAGGCGATGAACACCGGCCACGACGGCTCGATGGGCACGCTGCACGCGAACTCGCCGCGCGAGGCCGTGAGCCGGATGGAATCGATGATCACCATGGGCGGCTATGGCCTGCCCACCAAAACCATCCGTGAAATGATTGTCGGCTCGATCGACGTGATCATCCAGGCCGCCCGCCTGCGCGACGGCTCGCGCCGCATCACCCACATCACCGAGGTCGTGGGGCTGGAAGGCGATGTGATCGTGACCCAGGACCTGTTCGTCTACGAGATCACCGGCGAGGACGCCGAGGGCCGTGTGATCGGCCGCCATCGCTCGACCGGCATCGCCCGTCCCCGGTTCTGGGACCGCGCGCGCTACTTCGGCCTCGAGCGCGAACTGGCGGACGCCCTGGACGCAGCGGAGTAACGGCCGTGTTGATGATCCTCGCCGCCGCGCTCCTGGCCTTCATCGTCGTCGGCGGGGTCGGATTCGTGGTCGTGACCGCGGGCCAGGGCCAGCGCGCCGCCAAGCGCACCCAGGCGATCGCCGCTCCTCGCAGCCGCAACGACAAGGTCCAGCGCTCCGCGGTGCGCGCGAGTCAGCTCGACGCCAGCCAGCGTCGGCGACAGATCGTCCGAACACTGAAGGACAACGAACGCAAGCAACGGGCCGCGTCTTTCAGCCTGGCCAACCGGCTGCATCAGGCGGGGCTCAAGATCAAGCCGACGATGTTTTGCCTGTGCGCCGCGGGTTTCGGCGCCGTGGCGGCCGGCGTGGCCCTGTTCGCGCACTTGTCGATTCTGATCGCCGCCCTGGTCTTCTTCGTGGCCACCTTCGGCTTGCCGCTGTGGCTGCTCGGGTTCCTGGCCAAGCGCCGCATGGCCAAGTTCGTGCTGATCTTCGCCGACGCCGTGGACATCATCGTGCGAGGGATCAAGTCGGGTCTGCCGTTGCACGACTGCCTCAAGGTGATCGGCAAGGAATCTCCCGAACCGCTGGCCGGCGAGTTCCGCTGGCTGGTCGAGAACCTCTCGCTCGGCATGCCGATGGACCAGGCGCTGGAAAAGGTGGTCGAGCGCACGCCTATCTCGGAGCTGCGCTTCTTCGCCATCGTGCTCAACATCCAGCAGAAGGCGGGGGGCAATCTCGGCGAAGCGCTCGCCAACCTGTCGGCGGTGGTGCGCGGCCGGCGGATGATGCGCGAGAAGGTCAAGGCCCTGGCCAGCGAGGCAGTGGCGTCCGCCTGTATCATCGGCGCCCTGCCGCCCATCGTCATGGGCCTGATCGAGATGACCAACCCGACCTATCTCAACATCATGTTCACCGACCCGCGCGGGCACGTGGACCTGGCCGGGGCGGCGTTGTGGATGGGCGTGGGCATCTTCGTGATGCGCAAGATGATCAACTTCAAAATGTAATGACGCATCCAATGGGCCCGTCATGACAGACTTCGTCGAATTCTTCGCCGATCCGACCAACCTTTTGACCCTGGGCGTCGGTGGCCTGTCGTTCGCCACCGTCGTGACCCTGGCCATGCCGCTGACCAAGCGCGACTCCCTGGAAGTGCGGCTGAAGTCGGTCTCTAACCGGCGCGAGGAGCTGCGTCGGCGCTCGCGCCAGGCGATGACCAAGGAAGGCGGCGGCAGCCTGCGGCAGACCGACGAAAGCATGTACAAGAAGGTGGTCGAGCGGCTGCAGCTGTCTCGGCTGCTGGAAGACCCCAAGGTGGTCGACCGCCTGGCCGAGGCGGGCTTCCGCGGCCCCAAGCCTCTTTCGACCTTCTATTTCTTCCGCTTCGTCATGCCGTTCGTGATGGCGGCCCTGGTCGGGTTCTACATCTTCTTCATCAAGAACTTCGGCCTGCCCACCAACACCAAGCTGGTGGTGGTGTTCGGCGGCTTCATGATCGGCTTCTACGCCCCCAACCTGTACATCTCCAACCTGGCGTCCAAGCGGCGTTCCAGCATTGTGGCGGTGTTTCCCGACGCGCTCGACCTACTGCTGATCTGCGTGGAATCCGGCATGTCGATCGAAGCGGCGATCCAGAAGGTCAGCCAGGAAGTGGGCTCGTCGTCGATCGAGCTGGCCGAGGAGCTGTCGCTGCTGGTGGCCGAGCTGTCCTATCTGCCCGAGCGGAGGCAGGCCTACGAGGGCCTCGCGCGGCGGGTCAACTATCCGGGGATCAAGTCGGTGGCGACGGCGATGATTCAGGCCGAACGCTATGGCACGCCGCTCGGCAGCGCCCTGCGGGTCATGTCAAAGGAAAACCGCGAGCTGCGCATGTCGGCCGCGGAGAAGAAGGCCGCCGCCCTCCCGGCCAAGCTGACCGTGCCGATGATCGTGTTCTTCCTGCCAGTGTTGTTCGTGGTCATTCTCGGCCCGGCGATCATCCGGGTGACCGACACCCTCAAGCACAACCATCCCTGACGAGCGGCTGGGCGCCGGCTCCGGCCTGGGTCTTCTCAAGGATCTAGTTGATCGGGACCTGGTCTTGCGCCTGGGCCTTGGCCAGGGCGTTCCAGCTGCGATCGCTGTCGCCGCCCTGCGCCGGCGGGAGGGCCGCGGCCGACGGGCCCGCTGTCGGCGCCTGGGCGCCCGTTGCCGCGCGCAGATAGGCCATGTTGTTGTCGGCCGCGTCGGGCGGCAGGTCGCCGCGCTGCAAGCGCTCGGACTCGGCCAGCTTGCCTTCAAGCCCCAGGATCAGGGCCAGGTCGAGCCGGATCTGCGGCGTCGCGCCCGGCTGGGCCGCCGCCTTGCGCAGCAGGCTCTCGGCCTGCGCCCTGTCGCCGGCGCCGGCCAGGAACATGCCGAGGTTGCACAGCACCATCGGATTGTCCGGCGCCAAGGCCAGGGCCTGCTGATGGGCCGCCAGGGCCAGGTCGGGCTGGCGGGTCTGCTCGTAGGCTATCCCAAGCAGCGAGGCCGCGCGCCAGTCTCGCGGCTTCAGCTGCAGCGCCCTTTTGGCGGGGGCCACCGCATAGAAGCCTTGCTGGCCCGAGATCGCGTCGCGGGCGGATTCGAGCAGGGCCTCAACGTTGTCGGGGCTGAGCGCCAGCACCTGCTGAACGGTGTTGTAGGCCTCTTGGGCCTTGCCCAGCTGGCGCAGCGTGCCGGCCAGCTTCACGCCGGCCTCGGCGTCGGCGGGGTTCTTGGTCAGCTCGTTGGACCAGAACGCGGCCTGGGCCAATGGTCCCAGGCGGTCGGCCGCCGCCCGCTCGTCGGCGCTGGCCGGCTTGGACGCGGTTTTGGCCTGACCGGCGGCCTGGACCTGCGCGGCGGCGGGCGCGCCGGCTGGGGTCGAGGCGAGGGCGGGCGCGGCCAGGATCAGGGCGCCGGCGAGCAGGGCTCCGGACGCCAGCGCGCTTGGCGAGGCGAGGGCGGTTGCGGCGGACCTCAGCTTGCTACACATCGACGACGCTCCGACAGGCGACCGGTCCGAGGATCGCGCGCCCATCTCAACGAAGCGTTAAGCTTGACGAAATCTTACCGCGCCCGAAGGTGGACGCGGCCGACAGACGAAGGGACCGCCGGAAACCGCATGTTCGACTCCTTGATCCCCGCCGCCGAGGCGACCGATCCGATTCCGCTTGCGATCCTGTCCGAGGCCCAAGCGAGCGCCTGGCTGGAGGCCGCGCCGCCGCCGGTAAACGGCTTGGCGACGCTGGCCGGGTTCGCCGGGAAGGCGGGACAGCTGTTCAAGCTGCCGGACGCGGGCGGCGCGTTGGAGCGGGTGCTGTTCGTGATCGGCGCGGGCGAGGACACGCCCGGCTGGCGGGCCCAGGCCGCGCGCGCCCTGCCGGCGCAGTTGCCGGCGCGCGACTATCGCCTCGACGCCTGGCCGCCGGGCCTCGATCCGGACGAACTGGCCATCGCCTTCGCCCAGGGCGCCTACCGCTTCGATCGCTACAAAGCTCCGCGCGAGGCGGCGCGCGCGCGACTGATCGTTCCTGAAGGGGCCGGGCTCGATCGGGCTCGCGCCATCGCCCATGCCTGCGCCCTGGCGCGCGACATGATCAACACACCCGCCAACGACCTCGGGCCCCTGCAGATCGAGACCATCGCGCGGGAGATCGCCGAACAGTTTGGCGCGGATGTATCGGTCGTCGCCGGCGACGCGCTGCTCGCCGCCAACTACCCCGCCGTGCACGCCGTCGGGCGCGCTGCGGCGCCCTATCGCGCGCCGCGCATGATCGAGCTGACCTGGGGCGATCCTGCTGATCCAGTCGTGGCGGTGATCGGCAAGGGCGTGGTGTTCGACACCGGGGGCCTGGACATCAAGCCTTCGGCCGGAATGGGGCTGATGAAGAAGGACATGGGCGGGGCCGCGCACGCCTTGGCGCTGGGCCGCATGGTCATGGCCGCCGGGCTGAAGGTCCGGCTCGTATTGCTGATGCCCGTGGCCGAGAACGCCATCTCGGGAGACGCCATGCGGCCAGGCGACGTGATCGCCTCGCGCAAGGGTCTGACCATCGAGGTCGGCAACACCGACGCGGAGGGCCGGCTGATCCTGGCCGACGCCCTGGCGCGGGCCGCCGAGTTCGACCCGGTCTTGACCGTCGACCTGGCCACCCTGACCGGAGCCGCCCGCGCGGCGCTGGGGCCGCAGCTGCCGCCCTTCTACACCGCCGACCACGGCTTGGCGGGCGAACTGGAAGCCGCCGCCAGGGTGGTGGGCGACGGGCTATGGCGCATGCCCCTATGGGCCGGATACGCCGCCGCGATCGACAGCGAGATCGCCGACATCAAGAACGACCCGGACGGCTGGGCCCAGGCCGGCTCGGTCACGGCGGCCCTGTTCCTGCAGCGCTTCGCTCCGCCCGGACCCTGGCTGCACCTCGATATCTACGCCTGGAACCCCAAGCCGCGTCCGGGATGGCCAGCCGGCGGCGAGGCCCAGACCATCCGGGCCCTGTTCCACCTGCTCCAGGCCCGCTACGCGTGAGCGATCCGCGCCTCACCCTGGCCCTGGGCGGCCTTGTCGACGCCCGGCTCGAGGGCCTGGTCCCGGCCGTGGCCTATGCGCCTGTGCAGCCCTGGCGTTGCGTCGCGCCGGCCGCCGGCCTGCGCAAGGCGCCCGAGGCCGCCGCCGAGCAGCTCGACCAGCTACTGTTCGGCGAAGGCTTCGATGTGCTGGCCTTCGAAGGCGACTGGGCCTTTGGCCAGGCGCGCCGCGACGGCTACGTGGGCTATGTCGACATTCGCCTTCTGGCCCAGGGCGCGCCCGCGCCGACCCACCGCGTCGCGGCCCTGCGCGCCTACGCCTTCAGCGCGCCCGATCTGAAGTCCGCGCCCGTGGCCCTGCTCAGCCTCAACGCCCTGGTGCGCGTGGAGGCCGAGGAGGGGCGCTATTCGCGCCTGGCCGACAGCGGCTGGGCGCCGACGCAGCAGTTGGCGCCGCTCGGCCAGTTCGAAACCGATCCCGCCGGCGTGGCCGAGCGGTTCCTGGGCGCGCCCTATCAGTGGGGCGGCCGCGAGAGTCTGGGCCTGGACTGCTCGGGGCTGGTGCAGCAGGCGCTCTACGCCTGTGGACGGGCCTGCCCGCGCGATTCCGATCAGCAGGCGCAACTCGGCCGCGCCGTGGACCAAGGCGCGCTGCGGCGCGGCGATCTGGTGTTCTGGCGCGGCCACGTGGGCCTGATGCTTGACGGTGAACGCCTGATCCACGCCAACGCCGGGGCCATGGCCGTCAGCATCGAGCCCCTGGCCGAGGCGCTGGCGCGCGTGGGCCCCGCGACCGACTTCCGCCGCCCCTAGGGCTTGGCCGACGATCCGCCCGCCGGCGCCGAGCTTGGCGCGGCGGGGGCCGCCATCGCGCCCGAAGCCGCCTTGCCGGCCGCGTCGCTCGCCGCGCTGGCCGGGGCGGCGCTGGGACCCGCGGATGCGGGCGCCGCGCCCTTGGGCGCCGGCGGCGGGATAGGCGCCGGCGAGTCGCTCAGGCTGCGCAGATAGGCGATCACATTGATGCGCGTGTCCTGCTTCTTCAGGCCCACGAAGGTCATCTTGGTGCCCTGCACATAGGCCTGCGGGCCGCTGAGGAAGGTGTTGAGTTCGTCGTAGGTCCAGGCGCCGAGCTTGTCGCCCTCGGCCACCATGCCGGGCGAATAGGCGAAGCCCGGGTGGCTGCCGGGCTTGCGGCCGACCACGCCATAGAGGTTCGGCCCGGTCATGTTGGGACCGTCCTTGGCGAAGTTGTGGCAGGTCTGGCACGCGGCGGTGGCGGCTTGGCCGGCGGCGACGTCGGCGGTGGGCAGGACCGTGCCCCAGTCGGGGGGCGCCTCGGGCGCCGCGGCCCCGCCGGCGGCCTCGACCATGATCGGCACGTCATAGCCCGGCTTCTTCAGCGGCTCGGTCTGGTAGACGATGGAGGAAAGTTCTTCGAGGCCAACGATGGCCAGCGCGGTCGCCAAGACCGCTCCGGCGACCTTATTGAACGTAAGCTCACCCATGGGCCCTACGATCTCCTCCGATTTCTGGCGTCTGGAGAATCATCGCTGACCTCCCGCACCTTATCTTGCTTGAGGCTGTCTTACACGCTACCGCCCAAGGCGCAACCCGGCCCGCATGCCGCCCGCGACCCAACGAGGCGATTCGCTGAAAAACCCGCCCATCCGCTCCGCTCCAGCCCCGACCCGACCATGAACCCGATCGTCGTCATTCCCGCCCGCATGGCCGCCACCCGCCTGCCCGGCAAGCCCATGGCCGATATCGGCGGGCTGCCCATGATCGTGCGGGTGCTTCGCGCGGCCGAGGCGGCGGGGGTCGGGCCGGTGGCGGTGGCCGCGGGCGACCCCGAGATCGTCCAGGCCGTGCATGCGGCGGGGGGCCAGGCGGTGCTGACCGATCCCGCCCTTCCGTCCGGTTCGGACCGCATCCTGGCGGCGCTGAATGCGCTCGATCCACAGGGGCGGCATGACGTGGTGATCAACCTGCAAGGGGACATGCCGTTCGTGCAGGCTGCGGTGCTCAACGCCTGCGCGGGCCTGCTGGCCGGCGAGGCCTCGTGTGACATCGCCACCGTCGTGGCCTCGGAGGATTCCGAGGCCGACCGCAGCAATCCGGACGTGGTCAAGGCGGTGCTGGCCCTGGCTCCCGGTGCGGCCAGCGGGCGGGCGCTCTATTTCACGCGCTCGACCCTCTATGGACCGGGCCCGATCTGGCGGCACGTGGGCATCTACGGCTACCGTCGCGCGGCGCTGGAGCGGTTCAACGCCGCCTCGCCCTCGCCGCTTGAGCAGCGCGAAAAGCTTGAGCAGCTGCGCGCCCTGGAGCTCGGCCTGTCGATCTGGGCCGCGGTGGTCGACAAACCGCCGATCTCGGTCGATACCCCGGCCGACCTCGACAAAGCCCGCGCCGCCGTGCGCACGGAAGCCCCATGAGCCAGCCGAAAATCGCCTTCCAGGGAGAACTGGGCGCCAACAGCGACGAAGCGTGCCGCACCCATTTCCCGGACTACGAGCCCTGGCCCTGCGCCACCTTCGAGGAAGCGTTCGAGGCGGTGAAGTCGGGCGCGGCCGAACTGGGCATGATCCCTGTCGAGAACTCCATCGCCGGCCGCGTGGCCGACGTGCATCATCTGCTGCCGTCCTCGGGTCTGCATATCGTCGGCGAGCGCTTCAAGCCGATCCGCTTCCAGCTGATGGCCAATCCAGGCGTGACTCTGGGCGACCTGCGCGAGGCCGCCTCCATGCCCATCGCGCTCGCCCAATGCCGCAAGAGCCTGCGCGCGCTGAGCCTGAAGCTGGTCTCGGCGTCGGACACCGCCGGCGCGGCCAAGGAGTTGGCCGAACACCCGAACCCCCACCGCGCGGCGGTCTCTCCCCGCCTGGCGGCCGAGATCTATGGCCTGCACATCCTGGCCGAGGACATCGAGGACGAGCACAACAACACCACGCGCTTCATCGTCATGTCGCGCGATCCGGCCCGTCCGCCGCAGGGGGCGGCCTGCATCACGGCCTTTCTGTTCAAGGTGAAGAACATTCCGGCGGCGCTCTACAAGGCGCTCGGCGGCTTCGCCACCAACAGCGTCAACATGACCAAGCTGGAAAGCTACATGGAGGACGGCCGCTTCACCGCGACCCAGTTCTACGCCGAGGTCGATGGCCGGCCTGAGGACCCTGGCGTAGCCCTCGCGCTGGAGGAACTGGGCTTCTTCTGCGAGCGGCTGGAGATTCTCGGCGTCTATCCGGCTGACCCGTATCGCGCCGCTGTGGCGGGGTGATCCCGCCTGGACGACTTCTCTAGGCGCCGTCGTCCACCCACGCCCGGATCAGATGGTAGGCGATGGCCACCGGGGCGGGCGAAGTGACGCCTGGCAGTTTGCCGTCCAGGAGATCGCGCGCCTCGGCTCGGGTGAACCAGCGCACCGCTTCCAGTTCCTCGAGATCGGGCGCGGCCTCGCCTTCGGCCACCTCGGCGATCAGGCCGATCATCAGGTTGGAGGGGAAGGGCCAAGGCTGGCTGGAGTGATAGCGCACGCCGGTCACGGTCAGGCCGGATTCCTCGCGCACCTCGCGCGCGCAGGCCTCCTCGACCGATTCGCCAGGCTCGACGAACCCGGCCAGGGTCGAGAACCGGCCCTCCGGCCAGGACGCCTGGCGCCCGAGCAGGCAGTGCTCGCCGCGCGCCGGCAGCATGATCACGCAGGGATCCACGCGCGGAAAGTGCTGGGTCTTGCAGTTGGGGCACACGCGCTTCCAGCCGCCGTCGCTGGCGCGACTGGGCCGCCCGCAGGCCGAGCAGAAGCGGTGCTTGCGCCGCCACTCGAAGAGGCTGCGCGCGGTTCCCACAAGATTGGCGTCCTCGGCCGGGAACGAGGCCAGGGCGGCGCGCAGGTCGTGGAACTTGCCCAGGCCCTGCAGCGGCCCCTCCGCCGGATCGGTCTCGCCGTCCAGGTCGATCGCCAGCACCGGACCTTGCGGACCCAGGCCTAGGAACACCAGCGTCTCCAGGCCGCCCGCCAGGGCCCGCGCCAAGCCGCCGTCGATGCGCGCCGCGGTCAAGGTTCCGTCGGGCAGGTGCGTGAGCAGGGGCCGGCCGTTCCACAGCACCAGGCTGACCGCCGCGGGATCGGCGATCCGGGCGGCCAGCCAGTCGGCGTCGCCGCGCTGTCCGCCCGCGCGGTCCAGGCGGTTGCCGGAGAAGATGTGCTGATGGGAAGCGTCCGACATCAGCGACCCCATAGCACGCCTGCCGGCACGGCAAAGGCCTCCCGCGCACGATCCGCGGCCTGGCCGACCAGACGCCGTCAAGCGGCGCGCGAGCGGCGTGCGCGATTCAGGCGCACAGCGCCTTGCGCCCGCTCGCCTGGCGCCCGATATTGGGTGCGGAGGCTGGCGGCGGGCGTAGTCCTCGCCAACCCGGTCAGGTCCGGAAGGAAGCAGCCGTAACGAGTTTCGCTGCGGGTCGTCGTCCAGTCTCCACCGCTTCCTCGACGAAAGACCGATGTCCGCCGACCGTCCGCCCTTCACCGATGAGACGGAAGCGCCGCCCTGGGACGCGCCGGCGCCGGAAGACGAGCGCGACGACCAGACCTTTTCCATGTTCGGCGATCCGCCCGCCGCCGCGACCCCAGCGCCCGCGCCCGCCGCGGCGGCTCCCTTACCCGACGCCGACTACCAGGTGCTGGCGCGCAAGTACCGGCCGCGCACCTTCGAGGACCTGATCGGCCAGGAGGCCATGGTCCGCACGCTGAAGAACGCCTTCGCCTCGGGCCGCATCGCCCATGCCTTCATGCTGACCGGCGTGCGCGGGGTGGGCAAGACGACCACGGCGCGCCTGCTGGCCCGCGCGCTGAACTATGAGAGTGACACCGTGCACCAGCCGTCGGTCGATCTCTCGATCGAGGGACGGCACTGTCGCTCGATCATTGAGGGCCGGCACATCGATGTGCTGGAAATGGACGCCGCCAGCCGCACCAAGGTCGACGAGATGCGCGAGCTGCTCGACTCGGTGCGCTATTCGCCGGTCGAGGCCCGATACAAGGTCTACGTCATCGACGAAGTGCACATGCTGTCCACGGCGGCGTTCAACGCCCTGCTCAAGACGCTGGAAGAGCCGCCGCCCCACGCCAAGTTCATCTTCGCCACCACCGAGATTCGCAAGGTGCCGGTGACGATCCTGTCCCGGTGCCAGCGCTTCGACCTGCGCCGGGTCGAACCGCCCGTTCTGGTCAAGAACCTCGAGGCCATCTGCAAGACCGAAGGGGCCCTGGTCGAGGACGAGGGCCTGCTGCTGATCGCCCGCGCGGCCGAGGGCTCGGTGCGCGACGGCCAGTCGCTGCTCGATCAGGCCATCGTCCAGGCCGAACGCGGCCAGACCGTCACCGCGGCCGCTATCCGCGACATGCTGGGCTTGGCCGACCGGGCCCAGACCATAGCCCTGTTCGAGCAGGTCATGCGCGGCGACGCGGGGGGAGCCCTGCACAGCTTTCGCGCGCTTCATGGGTTCGGCGCCGATCCGGCGGTGGTCCTGCTGGACCTGCTGGAGCATGCCCACGGCGCCTCGGTCGCCAAGGCCATCGGGCCCGACGCTTTGGCTCTGCCGTCCGACCAGGCCGCGCGCTTGGCGGCGATCGGCGCGGCGGCTTCGGCCGGGACACTCGCGCGCCTGTGGCAGATGTTGCTCAAGGCGCACGAGGACTGCCGCCGCGCGCCAGATCCGGCCGGCGCCTGCGAAATGGCCCTGATTCGTCTGTGCTACGCCGCCGACCTGCCCGGTCCCGAAGAGGCGCTTAAAGCGTTGCAGTCGGGCGAACCTGTCGGCGGCGGCGCGCCGGGCGGCGGATCGGCTTCCCGGCCGTCTGGCGGCGGCGGCGGGGCGACGGCGGTGGCCCGCGCCCTGGCCCAGAGCGCGCCTGAGCCGGCCGCCCAGATCGTCCTGCAGTCGATGGATGATGTGATGCGCCTGATCGACGCCAAGCGCGACATTACCCTCAAGCTCGACCTGGCCAAGTTCGCGCGGCCGATCTCGTTCCGTCCCGGCGCGATCGCCTTCGAGCCGGCCCCCGGCGCCCCGAACAACCTTGCCCAGCGCCTGGCGGTCAAGCTCAAGGAATGGACCGGTCAACCGTGGCTGGTGGCGGCTGAAGGCGGCGGCGGCGGCGAGAGTCTCTACGAACGGGAACAGCGCGAGCGCCTGGCCGCCCGGCGCGAAATCGAGGCCGATCCGTTCATTCGCTCGGTGATGCAGGCGTTTCCGGGCGCGGAGATCGTGGCGGTGCGCCAGTTCGCGACTCCCGACGCGGGGGCCGAGGGCGCGCCGATCGAAGAAGACGACTAAACCGGAACGGTTGTACCAAGAGGCATCCGGCGCCGCAGAACGGTCATTGTCCTTTCAGGAACAAGAAATTTACTCCCGTTCGCTGGCGCCGTTTAGGCTTCATTAAGTCCGCCCTGAACACTCTTCCCACAGTTATGAAGGGGACCAGCTTGACCCTATTGGCCAATCCGCGTCTTGAGGCGACTGTGGCGACGACCTTCGATGTCGTGGCCTGGGAAATGGAATTGGCGGCGGCGCGCTGCCTGATGCTCGACGCCATGCTCGGCAGGGTCATGGGGCTGCTGTCTCCCCAACAGCAAGCCGAATTCCGCGACGGCATGCATACCGTCGACCTGCTCAGCCAACAGTTGACTGGACTGTCATCATTCGCGCGCAAGATGAGCGAAAAGGTGCCCGCCGACGTGTCGGCCCAGGTCGACGAAGCCCTGGGCGGAATTACCCTGGGCGCCCTGGCCGATCGCATGACGGTGGCGCTTGGCGGCGACGAAAAGGGGATCAACGATGGCGAGGCGGCCGGCGATGTCGACCTCTTCTGATCGAACCGCTTTGACCGCGTTCGGCAGCGGCCCCCGTTCATGATCGCCAATTCCGCCCGCGTTGTCGTCGCCGACACGGACCGCACCGTGCTGGAACTGCTGCAGATCCGGCTGGAGCTGGCCGGCTATCGCGTGTTCGTGTGCCGCGGCGGCGACGAATTGATCGACATGACCAAAGTCGCCCGCCCGACCGCCATGGTCTTGGACCTGAACCTGAGCGGGCTTGGGGCCTCGGTCGTGCTGGACCAACTGCGTCGCAAGAACCTGCTCAACTTCCCCTTCCTGCTGATGGGCAAGAACATGACGCCCGAGAGCTTGCAGGAAGCTCTGCGGCTGGGCGCGCGCTCATGCATTGTCAAGCCGTTCAGCGGCGCGGACGTGGTCGAGCGGGTCAACTGGATGATGCGGACGCCGCCCCAGGGCCCTGCGCCAATCCTGGCGCCGATCTCGGCGTCAGGCCCGCCGCCGCGCCGGCCGTCGGTCTATCTGGACGCCTGAACCCCCTCGGCGGAGCCTCCGCTCACGGACTTAGGCAGCCGCCTCGCCCCGGTGGGGGTAGGTCTCGTCGAACCTCTGCTTGATATAGTCGCCGGCGCGGATCGGCGGATACTTGCTTTCCCCGAAGCCCTCGATCGTGCGGACGTCGGCGTCGGCGTTCGGATCGAGGAAGAAGGCGATCGAATAGCGCTCGTCGGCCGGCGGCAGCACCCGGTGCGGGGTGGACACATAGATGTCGTTGGTCCAGCGCATCAGGCAGTCGCCGATGTTGCAGATGAAGGTTCCCGGCACGTGCGGGGCGTCGACCCACTCGCCGGACCGCTTGCGCAGCTGCAGGCCGGCCACGCCGTTGACGGTGAGCAGGGTCAGGTTGCCGTAGTCGGTGTGCTCGCCCGCGCCGAATTGGCGCGGCGCGGTCTTTCCGTGGCTGGCGGGATAATGCAGCAGCCGCAGCACCGCCAGGGTCCGGTCGAGCTTGTCTGCGAAGAAATCCTCGGGCAGGCCCAGGTCCAGGCAGAACCCCCGGTGGATCAGTCGCCCCAGATCCAGGCAGGCGTCGAAATAGCCCAGCATCTGCTCGCGCCAGCCAGGCAGGTCGGGCCACAGATTGGGCCCGTAGCCCGAGCCGGGGTCGGCCAACGCCGGATCGCCGGGCGGCAGCTCCAGGCCGATGTTGAAGGACTCGTTCACGTCCGGCGGGCGATCGGGCTGCAGTTGCTCGCTGCCCAGTTCGCCGTAGCCGTAGTTGGCCGGCGATCGCTTGAGGTCGAGCGCCCGCTTGGCCTCGGCCGTCTGGGCGAAGAACAGTCGTGAGCCCGCGAACGCCTGCTCGATCAGCGCCGGGTCCATGCCATGGCCCGCCGCGTAGAAGAAGCCGGTGTCGCGGCAGGCCTCGTGCAGCTGGGCGGCCACCGCCATGCGCTCGGCCAAGATGTCTGAGCGCAGCGGCGACACGTCTATGATGGGGATGTCGGTCACGGCGCGCTCCATCGCTTGAGATGGCCAATTATGAACCCGCGCGCGGCGGGCGCCAGCCTGGCGACGCCGTCGGCCTTGGCGGCTTGACTTATGCCTGCCCGGTCCCAGGCCGTGGCGAGAAAACAGGCTGATAAGAACATGTCATGGTCAGGCGCTTTCGCCTTGGGCCGACGCAACCTAAACAAGGGCTATGAAACCTCCGATCAAACGGCTTTCGGACCTGAAGCCCGCCGCGCCGGCCCAAACCTACGCAGCGCCCACGCCCAAGGTTTCGCGGCAAAAGAAGGCCAAGGTGCTGACCGCCGCGGAACGCGCGGCCTTCCTGGCCAGCCGTCCGGACCTGAAGCCGAAAGGCTAGTGCGCCGCCGCGGGGGCGGCTGTCGCCGGGTCGGCCTTGGGCGCCACCACCGGCGGCTTGCCCGGCGCCTTGCGCTCGAGCACCGCGGCCAGCTTGGGCGTCGGCGTCGGCAGCTTGGGCGTGTTGGCCACACCGCCATACTTGAGCACGTCCTCAGCGCGGGTGAGTTGGAAGTCCCCGGTCTTCTCGTCGAAGCTGGCCGGAGGCTCTTCGGCCGGCTCATGCGGGGCCGCGCGCGTCTTGCCTTCGTCGGCGTTAAGCGCGTTGCGATAGGACGCCTCGGAGAACTGGAAGGTGTGGTCGGCGATCAGTTGGGCTTCCTCGCGCGTCTTGGCCACTTCCAGGTCGGGCGTGATGCCGGTCTTCTGGATCGAGCGGCCCGACGGGGTGTAGTAGCGCGCCGTGGTCAGCTTGAGCGCGCCGTCCAGGCCGTTATTGAGCGGAATCAGGGTCTGGACCGAGCCCTTGCCGAAGCTGGTCAGGCCGACCAGTTCGGCGCGGTGGCGGTCCTGCAGGGCGCCGGCCACGATCTCGGCCGCCGAGGCGGTGCCCGAGTTGATCAGCACCACGATTGGCAAGCCGTGCAGCAGGTCGCCGCCGGGCTTGGCGTTGTAGCGCTGCACCTGCTTGGGATCGAGCGGGTCGCGGCCGCGTTGCGACACCACCTCGCCGCCGTTGAGGAACACATCCGACACGGCGATGGCCTGGTCGAGCAGGCCGCCGGGGTTGTTGCGCAGGTCCAGGATCAGGCCCTTGATCTTGGGTGACTTGGCCTGCAGGTCCCTTACCGCGGCCTCGGTCTCGGCGCCGGTCTTCTCGTCGAACGAGGAAATGCGCAGGTACCCGTAGTCGCCCTCGCGATGGTATTTGACAGATTTGACGTTGATCACTTCGCGCATCAGCTTGACGTCGAAGGGGTCGTGGTTTTCGCGCGCGATCGACAAGGTGATCGGCTCGCCGACCTTGCCGCGCATCTGCTCGACCGCGTCGTTCAGATTGAGGCCGACCACGCTCTGGCCGTTGATGGCGGTAATATAGTCGCCGGCCAGCAAGCCCGCGCGGCTGGCGGGGGTGTCGTCCATGGGCGTGACGATCTTGACCACGCCGTCTTCGCTGGTGATCTCGATGCCCAGGCCGCCGTATTCGCCGCGGGTCTGGTCCATCATGTTGTTGAAGGCTTCGGGATTGAGATAGTCCGAATGCGGATCGAGCGAGGTCAGCATGCCGTCGATGCCGGCCTGGATCAGCTTCTTGTCGTCGACCGGCTCCACATACTGGGTGTCGATGCGCGACAGCACGTCGCCGAACAACTCCAGCATCTTGTAGGTCTCAGAGCGTGGCTGGGCGGCGCGGGCGACCTGGAACACATAGGCCGTGGAGCCGACCCCCAGGGCGAAGGCGCAGGCGCCGATCAGGAGAGTCTTACGCATGCCATGGCCTTAGGTCGGTTTTGCGCCCATTTGAAGACGCATACGGGGGTTGCTTTGAAAATTCGCGTGACGGGCTTGGCTGTTCAGCGACGCGGCGAACCCAGCCAGCGGGCGGGATCGACCGGCTCGCCATCGCGCCGGACTTCCAGGTACAGATCGGTGGGAGCAGCCGCATCGTCCGCCATTCGACCGATCGGCTCGCCCGCGGCGACCGACTGGCCGGTCGTCTCGCTGGCTGCCTGAAGGCCCGCTAAGACAAGATGATATGCGCCGCCGGTCTGCAAGATCAAGACCACGCCATAGCCCTTGAGCGGGCCGGCGTATTCCACGGTCCCTGCCGCCGGGGCCAGCACTGGCGAGCCCGGCGCCGCGCGCCAAGTCATGCCCTGGGCGTGGCCCGCGCCGTTGGCCTGGCCGTAGGTGGCGACCAGCGCGCCTTGAACCGGGGCGATAAAGCCGGCGGGCGCGGCGCCGGCGGGCTGGCTGTGCCCCTGGATCTGAGGCAGGCGCGCGATCAGGGCGGCCGGCGCGGCCGAGGCGTCCGCCAGGGCCCGCGCCGCCGCCTGGGCCGCCGCCCCGCCGCTGTCCAGCTGTTGCTCCAGCGCGGTCTTCTGGTCGATCAGGGCCTCGATCCTGGCCTTCTGGTCGGCCAGCTTGCTTTCAGACTGGATCAGGTCGTCGCTCGCCGCCTCGGCCACGCGGCGCAGGCGCCGCACATCCTCGATCTGGGCGGCGATGGCGTGGCTCTGCGATTCCAGCTCCGGGGCGATCGCCCGCGCCAGGATCTGTGCGCGCACGGCGTCCTTGGCCGAGCCGGGATGGACCAGGAAGGCCGGCGGCGGGTTGCGGCGATAGAGCTCCAGCGCCCCCATCAGGTGGGCGATAGCGGTCTGGCGGGCCGCAATGCTGTCGGTCAGGGTCTGTTCCTGGGCATTCAGCTGGGCCAGGCGCGCCTTCTTGTCGCTGGCCGCCGCCTCGCCGCCGGCCTCGGCCACGCCCAGCTGCACCAGCTGGCGCTTCAGGTCGGCGATGTCGGCCTTCAGCCGGGCGGCGCGGGCGTTCATGGCCTCCCCCTGGCGTTGCTGGCGCGCCTGCTCGGGCGTCAGGCGTGGCGGAGCCGGCTTGTGGGGCGCCGCCTTTTGGGCCTTCCGAGGGAGCGGGCGATGCGCGCCGACGGCGGCTGGCGCCTGGACCAGGGCGAGCACGGCGGCAAGCACGGCGATGGGAGCGGAGGCGCGGCGCATGGCGTGTGCATAGACTGACTCTCGCCCCAAAAGGACCCGGCGATGGGCCGCCCCGGGCTTGTTACGCCGCGCGCCTGTGGGTAACCATGGGGCGATGAGCGAGCCCGATCATACGGCCGAGGTCGCCGGCGCCGCGCCCGGCAAGGCGCTGAGCCCCGCCGCGCGCCGCGCGCTGGAGGAAGCCGAAGCGCGTCGCCAGGCGGCGCAGGCTGAAACGGCCCCCGCCCCCCCGCATGAGAACGGCGGGCCGCAGGGCCTGGAGCCGACCCGTTTCGGCGACTGGGAGCGAAAGGGCTTGGCTGTCGACTTCTAAGGGCGCGGGCGTTCCCGATCGGGGGTTACGGACCCGCGTTCGGCCGCCTGATCTGGCGTCTTAAGCCTTTGCCGCGTACCGGCCGACCCGTTTCGGCACAGACTCCCCAACCGGTTGCATGCGATTCATGTTGCGGATGCATCCGCTCGCGGCAAACCCCCAATTTTCTTAGGTTTCCAGGCCTGGAAGGCGGCCTGGAGCCTGAGTATGGTTAATCGCGTCACGCGAATTTCGGTCCTGACGGGGGTCCTGGGGGCGGCTCTGGCGGCTTCCGCCGCGCCGGCGTTCGCCCAGACCTACGTCGGCGACCGCTACGGCGCCGGCGATGGCCAGCCGCCGCTTTATGGCGCGCCGCCGCAATCCGCGCGCCCTCTCCAGGGTCCGCCGCAATACGCGGCTCAGCCCGCGCCCTACGCCCCGCCCCCCACACAGGCCTGCGGCGCCTGCGGACGGTCTCAGGGTTATGCGCAGCAGGGCTATGCACAGGAGGGTTACGCCGAGCAGGGGTACGACCGGGGCGCCTATGCGCAAGCCGCGCCGCGTCCCGCGCCAGCCACGCGCTATCTCACCTGGGGCGGTAAGGTCGAGCAGCGGCAATATTCCAGTGAAAGCTACGCCTATACGAGCGGCGGCTATGAGTACCCGCGCGCCTGCCCTGTGGCGGCTTCGGGCGAGCGGGTGCTCAGCTGTCAGTATGTGCCCTTCGCGCCGCCCGCGCCTCCGCCTGAAGCCGAGGCGCCGGGCGGCGACCTGTTCGTCGATGGCGGCGTCGGCCCAAGCGTGATCGCGGGGGGCGGCGGGGGCGGCGGCGGACCGTCCAATGGCCAGGAAACCATCGGGACCAGCGCGAACGGCGGCTATTTCAGCTTCGTCGGCATGCGCGCCTCGGGTTCGGGATCGGGCAGTGGTTCCGGCTATGGCTCCGGCAGCGGCTCGGGCAATGCCAACAGTTCGAGCTTCAGTTCGGCGACGTCCTCGTCGAGCGTATCGGCCAACATCTCCAGCAGCATCACCATCGGCGGCGGCTTCTTCATTCACGGCGGCGGCGGCGGGGGCGGCGGTCATCGCGGCGGCGGCGGCTCCAGCTGCGGCTGCTCCGGCGGCGGTTCAGGCGGCATGTCTGGCTGGGGGTCTTCCGGCGGCGGCTCGGGCGGCATGTCCGGCTGGAGCGGCGGCGGGCGTCGCCGATAAGGGTCTAGTCGGCCATTTCCTCGACAATCTTCAGGGCGGCCGCGCGCGGATCGGGCGCCGCGGCGATCGGCCGGCCGCACACCAGGTGGCTGGCCCCGGCCTTGAGCGCCTCGGCCGGCGTTGCGGCGCGGGCTTGATCGTCCCGGCCCGACCACGTGGGCCGCACGCCGGGCGTGACCACCAGGAAGTCGGGTCCGCCGATCCGCCGCGCCATGGCGGCTTCATGCGGGCTGGCGACCACCCCATCGGCGCCGGCGTCCAGGCATTGCCGGATGCGCCGCTCGACCAGGGCGCCTACGCCGAGCCCATAGCCCAGATCTTTCAGATCATCCTCGTTCAGGCTGGTCAGCACGGTGACCCCCAGAATGCGGGCGCGCTTGTCGCCGCCCCGCCCGCGCACGGCGGCGGCCAGCACCTGGGGTTCGGCGTGAACGGTCAACAGGTCGCAGGCGCCCGAGGCGACCACCGCCGCCGTCGCCTTCTCCACCGTCGCGCCGATGTCGTGCAGCTTCCAGTCGAGGAACAGGTCAAAGCCCGCGGCCTTCAGGCTTCGGGCCATCGCCATGCCCTCGCCGGCCAGCAGCTGCAGACCGATCTTGTAGACGCTGACCGCGTCCCCCAACTGTTCCACCAGCTGCTCGGCCTGGGCGCGGGTCGGTACGTCGAGGGCGAGGATCAGGCGGGGATCGGCGCGCAGGGGCGTGTCTTCAGGCAAAAGAGGGCTCCTTCCGCTCAGGCCGGCCCGGCCGGACGATCGTCGATGTGATGCAAGCCGCGCCTATACCCCTGTTTGGAGCGTTTCGCCATGCGCGCGCATGTGCGCCTAAGCGGCCTCGACGGCGTCCTCGGCCTTGAGCAGGTCAGCGACGGTCACGCGCGACAGGGTTTCGCGGGCGGCGCGGTCCACCTGGTCCAGGGCGTGCTTGACCGCCTTGGGTATGCGCTCGCCCACGGGGCAACCCTGAGCCCCCGCCGGCGGCTCGCCGAGATGGGCGCAGCCGTTCACGGCGTGCAGCACCTGATCGAGGGTGATGGTCTCCGCCGGCCGCAAGAGCCAGGCGCCGCCGCCCGCGCCGGTGCGCGTGCCGATCAGGCCGGCCTTGGCCAGCATGGCTGTGGCCCGGCGCACGACGACGGGGTTCGTGGGAATCGAACAGGCCAGTTCGGCGCTCGATACGGCGGCCTGCGGCGAAAACGCGCCCTTGTGCGCCAAATAGGCGAGGGCGTGGGCGGCGACCGGAAATCGTTGGCTGTCAGACATCTACGACCAAGGTAATCCTCCTGGCCGGGGGTTCAATGGCCTTGTGCCGCGGCCCTTGTGGCGGCGTGGATCAAGGTGACGATTGAAGGGGACGGGAAAAGGGCGTAATCGCCCGCCGCTGCACTCAGTGGCGCGGCCCTGTCCCATCGTACAGGCGCGGCCTCCGGAGAGATTGAATGGCTTTCCAAGCCTCTGGTTCGCCAACGGATACGGCGACCCCCTCAGCGGTCCCCGCCGCGGATTCCCACAATTCAGGCGAAAGCGCGCCGCACAAGCCAGCGGGCTTTTTGGCCATGTCGGTCGGGGCCATAGGCGTGGTGTACGGCGACATCGGCACCAGTCCGCTTTATGCCTTCAGTTCGGCCATGGAAGAGGCGCTCAAGGACGGCGCCAGCCGCGCCGGGGTGCTGGGCGTGGTGTCGATGGCGCTGTGGGCGCTGATCCTGGTCGTTACCGTCAAGTACGTGCTGTTCCTGATGCGCGCCGACAACCGCGGCGAAGGCGGGGTGTTGTCGCTCATGGCCCTGGCCCAGAGCGCCCTTGGCCGACGCACCACCTTTGTGTTCATGATGGGGGTGATCGGCGCGGCGCTGTTCTATGGCGACGCGGTGATCACGCCGGCCATCTCGGTGCTGTCGGCCATGGAGGGGATGAAGACCGTGCCGCAGTTGCACGGGCACATCCACACCTCGACCATCATGCTGGTTTCCACGGTTGTCCTGGTAATGCTTTTCGTGGCTCAGGCGCGCGGCACCGCCAAGGTCGCCGCCCTGTTCGGCCCGGTCATGGTCCTGTGGTTCCTGGCCATCGGCGCCACCGGGGCGCTGCATATCCTGGACGAACCCGGGGTGTTGATGGCGCTCAGTCCGCACTTCGCGGTCGAGTTCCTGATCCGCCACGGCTTCGTCGGCTTCCTGGTGCTGGGCTCGGTGTTCCTCACCGTGACGGGGGCCGAAGCGCTCTACGCCGACATGGGACACTTCGGCCGCTGGCCGATCCAGGCCGCATGGCTGTTCTTTGCCCTGCCGTGCCTGGCGCTCAACTACCTTGGCCAGGGCGCCTTCGCGCTCAAGTCGGTCGATCTGGCCTTGGCCAACGGCCATACGATGGTCAACCAGGACTGGTTCTTCCTGATGGTGCCGGCCCAACTGCGCATCGCCATGCTGATCCTGGCCGCCGGCGCCACCATCATCGCCAGCCAGGCGGTCATCACCGGCGCCTTCTCCCTGACACAGCAGGCGATCCAACTGGGCCTGGTGCCGCGCATGACCATCCTGCGCACCTCCGAGAAGCAGGCCGGCCAGATCTACCTGCCGCAGATCAACTTCCTGCTGCTGCTGGGCGTACTGGCCCTGGTGGCCCTGTTCCACACCTCCGACAACCTGGCCCACGCCTATGGCCTAGCGGTGACCGGGACCATGGTTGTGACCACCAGCCTGGCCTTCATCGTGGTGCGCTACCTGTGGAAGTGGCGTCTGTGGGTGTCGGTGGCGTTCATCACCCCGTTCCTGATCCTGGACACCACCTTCCTGGCGGCCAATGCGCTGAAGATCCTGTCGGGCGGCTGGGTGCCCTTGCTGATCGGCGGCACCCTCTTCGGCGTGATGGCCACCTGGGTGCAGGGCGTGCGGATTCTGACCGAGAAGTCCCGCCGCGACAGCGTCAGCCTGACCGAGCTGGCGGAGATCCTCAAGGCGCGCGCGCCGCACCGCGTGCCCGGCACGGCCATCTTCCTCACCGGCGAGCCCGACACCGCGCCGGTGGCCCTGATGCACAACCTCAAGCACAACAAGGTGCTGCACGAGAAGAACGTGATCATGACCGTGGTCACGGCCGACACGCCCCGCGTGGACGAGGCGGATCGCCTGACGCTGGAGTCGATCAACGACGACTTCAAGCGCGTGACCTTGCACTACGGCTTCATGGAAAGCCCCAACCTGCCCAAGGCCCTGACCGCCTGCCGCAGATACGGCCTTAAGTTCGACATCATGGCCACGTCCTTCTTCCTCGGTCGCCGCTCGGTTGTGCCCGCGGCCAACTCGGGCATGCCGCTGTGGCAGGACAAGCTGTTTATCTTCCTGATGAAGAATGCGGCAAACCCGACGGAATTCTTCAAGATTCCGCCCGGGCGCGTGGTCGAGTTGGGTACGCAGGTTACCGTCTAGCGTGCCCTCAATCCTTTAGCGTGCAGGTCCGATTTGATGTTCGACGTGCGTATGGCCGGTCTTGAGGACGGGCCCTTGTGGAGCGCCTTGCTGTCCAACGGGTTGGGAGCGGACATCCTGTGGAGCCTGTGCCTGGCGGCGATGGCGGCCCTGTCGCTGCGCGCTTGGCGGCGGATGCACCCCACCGCGTGGGCGCCCTTGCAGTGGGACCGCCATGGCCAGCCGGTGATGCGGGCTCAGCGCGACCTGGCGGTGGCCTTCACCCCGCTGGCCGCGGCGGTCGGCGGCCTTCTGCTGGCGGCGGCGGAGCGTTTGTCGGGCCAGGTCGAGCCGGGCTGGCTGGCTGTGCGTCTGCTGGCGCCGCTGCTGCTGCTCGCCGCGCACCGCTCGCACCTGCGCCACGCCATGAAGACCCTCAAGGTCGAAGGCGGCCTTAAGGCCTGACCGCGCCAACGCTTCCCGGCTTAACCGCGCATCCACGCCCTGGTCAGGCGCTCTGCTGCGCCAGGGCGTGGATGCGCTGGAGCTGACGGGTGCGCGCGGCGTCGGTCAGCATCGTGCCGGCCCAACGGTAGACGTTTCGCGCCCGCACATGTTCGCGCATCATCCGCATGCGCTCGCGCTGCTCGACCGGCGGCATCTGCAGCGCCTGATCGAACGCCGCGGCCATTTCCGCCGGATTGTAAGGGTTTACGATCAGGGCTTCGGACAGTTCGCGCGCCGCGCCGGTAAAGCTCGATAGAACCAGCACCCCCTGATCGTCGTCGCGCGCCGCGACGAATTCCTTGGCCACCAGGTTCATCCCGTCGTGCAGGCTTGAGACCACGCAGAAGTCCGCCGCCCGGAACAGCTCGAACACCGCCTTGGGCTCGTGATGGCGCACCACCAGATGGATCGGGCGATAGTCCTCCGATCCGTGCTTGGCGTTGATCGCCTCGGTCAGTTCCAGAGCTTCCTCCTGTAGTCGCCCATAGCTCGGCAACTTGCTGCGCGTCGGGGCGGCCACCTGGATGAAGGCGAACTTGCCGCGCCATTGCGGGTGGGCGTCGAGGAACGCGTCCACCGCGCGCAGCCGGTCGAGGATGCCTTTGGTGTAGTCGAACCGCTCGATGCCCACGGCGATCCGGGTGTCGGGGTCCAGTCCATGGGCGGCGCGCACCGTGGCCCGGCACGCTTCGATCGGCGGCTGGCCCTCCAGCGCCGCCGCCGGCCAGGCGATCGAGATGGGGTAGGGCCGCACCAGGGTCTCGTCGCCGCCGAGGCTGACCGAGGAGTGCTCGCGGTCGATGCGACTTTCGACGAACCGATCGACCGTCTCCATGAAGTTGTTGCAGTGGAACTGGGTGTGGAACCCCAGGATGGTCGAGCCGAGCAGGCCCTCGATGATCTGGTTCTTCCAGGGGCACACGCCGAAGGTCTCGGCGTTGGGCCAGGGGATGTGCCAGAAGGTGACGATGGTCGCCTTGGGCAGGCGCTCGCGGATCATGCGCGGCGCCAGGGCGAAGTGGTAATCCTGCACCAGCACCACCGGGTCCTCGGTGCGCGCTTCCTCGACCACCGCGTCGGCGAAGCGCTGGTTGATCGCCTGATAGGCGTTCCAGTCGCTCTCGCGGAAGATCGGGCGCACGAAGGCGATATGGCACAGCGGCCACAGGCCCTCGTTGGCGAAGCCGTAGTAGTAGCCGTCCTGCTCCTCGTCGCTGATCCAGATGCGGCGCAGGCGATAGGCGGGATTGTCGGGCGGCGCCATCAGGCCGTCGGTGGCGTCGACCGTCTCGCGGTCGGCGGTGCCGCTGCCGTGGGCGATCCACACGCCGCCGGCCGCGCGCATCACCGGCTCCAGCGCCGAGACCAGGCCGCTGGCCGGGGTCTGCAACATGATCCCGTCCTCGGTGCGGTTGTGGATATAGGGCTCACGGTTGGCCAGGACGATCACCTCGGCCCCCGGCAGCACTTCGCGCAGCACCGACTGCAGGCTGGCGGGCGTCCAGTCGACTTCGGACGGTTCGGCGGCGGCGCGGCCGGAGTCGAAGGCGCGGATGACCCGGCGGATCTCCTCGGTCATGAAGGCGTCCTGGCCGCCGGCGTGGGCGTCGCCCCCATGCTGGGCCTCTGGCGCGCCCGACGCGCTCGCCACGGCGACCCGCAGCGATCCCATCCACCGGCGCGTGATCACCACCACCGCCAGGGTCGCCGCCGCGGCCATGGCCAGGGCGGTGGCCGCCAGCACCGCCAGCGCCAGGGCCTGGGCCTCGCCGCTGCGGGTATTGATGAAGCTCACGTCCTGAAGGACCACCAGACGGTCGCCGCGCGCGGCGGGCCCCAAGGGGAATGAGCCGCTGAGCACCAGCTTGCCCCCGCGCCAGCGCCGCGAAAACCCGGGCTTGAGTGCTTCGGCGCACGAAAAATGGCCCGGCAGGCCGGCCGTGGCGGCGCGCAGCTCGCCATTGGCGCTGCACACGCCCAGGGCCAGCACGTGCTCGTCCGCGGCGGCGTCCGCGAACAAGGCCGAGACGCGCGGCCAGTCTGCGGCCGCGATCGCCTGCGCCAGGGTCGGCCCGACAGCGCGGTCGATCAACTGCGAGCGCGAGCGCGCGTCATTGTCCGACCAGCGCTGCACCAGGGCGCCCGACAGGGGCGCGGCCACCACCGCCGCCAGGCTGACCACCAGCAACAGCAGGCCCAGATAGGGCCATACGGTGCGCAGCGGACCGATCCACGCGCGCCGACGCGCCGCCAAGCGCCCCGGAGCCTTGCGATCACGCAAAAAAGAGTTGGGCCAAGCCCTGGAAATCCCGGCCGCCGCCGCCTTGTTCATACGCCTGTCCTGTACTCGTCCACGCCGATGCGAGCCTTGCGAT
>DATKPD010000071.1:0-15156 GCA_035524315.1 Caulobacteraceae bacterium | reverse complement strand
CCAATCAACTTGATCGGCGCGTGCGAGGCCTCGGCCACGGGCACCAGCACCCCGCCGCGCGCCGTACCGTCCAACTTGGTCATGACCACGCCCGTGATCCCGGCGATCCGGTCGAACACCTCGACCTGCGACAGGGCGTTGCGACCGACTGTGGCGTCCAGCACTAGCAGGGTCTCGTGCGGCGCGGTCGGATCGAGTTTTTTCAGCACACGTACGATCTTGGCCAGCTCGTCCATGAGGGCGGTCTTGTTCTGCAGGCGCCCGGCGGTGTCGATCAGCAGAACGTCGATGTTCTCGGCCTTGGCCCGTTCCAAGGCCTCATAGACCAGGCCCGCCGCGTCGCCGCCGATGTGCTTGGCCACCACCGGAACGTCGGACCGCTCGCCCCACGCCTTGAGCTGCTCGATCGCCGCCGCGCGAAAGGTGTCGCCCGCCGCAAGCATGACCTTGGCGCCGCGGCCTTTCAGGTCGGCGGCGATCTTGCCGAGGGTTGTGGTCTTGCCCGAGCCGTTGACGCCCACGAACAGCACCACATACGGCCTGCGGCTCGAGCCCAGCGGATCGAAGCGGCCCTGGTGGGGCGACAGCTCGGCGGCGATGGCTTCGGCCAGGCCCTGACGAATCTCGTCCTCCGTGATCTCGCGGCCGAAGCGGTTGCGGCCGAACGCCTCGGTCACGCGCGCGGCCGCCTGGGGCCCCAGATCGGCTTCGATCAACAGGTCTTCCAGGGCGTCGAGCCGCTCCTGGTCCAGCTTGACCTTGGTCAGGACAGCGACCACCTGCTGGGTCAGCTGGGTGGAGGACTTCGACAGCCCCTTGCTCAGGCGGCTGAACAGGCTCGGCTGCGCGTTCGACATCCGCGCGAGCACGGAATTGGCATCAAACATGGGGGCGTCGGAAGCGTCGGACATTCAGGCGGCCAGGATAGAGGCGTGGGCGCGGCGGCCGTCGTGGCCGGTCACGCGCAGGGATAGGATCTGGCCCGGTGCGGCGTCGCCCTCGACCCTAAGCTCAGTGAAGTCTTCCGCGCGCGCCACGCCCGGCTTTTCCACCAGTCCGTGAACGCGGCGCCCGACCTGCCGATCCAGGTGCGCGTTCAGCGCCTGGTCGGCCGCCTGGCGTAGCCGCTCCGCGCGGGCCTTGATCAGGCCGCGATCGAGTTGGGGCATCTTGGCGGCGGGCGTGCCGGGCCGCGGGCTGAAGGGAAAGACGTGCACGAACGACAGGCCGGCGTCCTCGATCAGGCGCAGGGTGTTGTCGAACATGTCGTCGGTTTCGGTGGGAAACCCGGCGATCAGGTCGGCGCCGAGCGCGAGGTCCGGCCGGGCGGCGCGGACGGCGGCGGCGAGGTCGAGCGACTGGGCCCGGCTGTGCCGGCGCTTCATCCGTTTAAGGATCATGTCGTCGCCCGATTGCAGCGACAGGTGCAGATAGGGCTGCAGACGCGGCTCCTCCGCCAGCACCCGCATCAGGTCGGGATCGATCTCGGCCGCGTCGATCGAGGACAGGCGCAGCCGTTTCAGCTGGGGGGCCAGCTTGAGGATGCGCGCGACCAGCTGTCCCAAGGTCGGCTGGCCCGGCAGGTCCTGGCCCCAGGAAGTCAGGTCCACGCCGGTCAGCACCACCTCGCCGAACCCCTGGGCCGCCAGGCCGCGCACCTGTTCCACCACGTCGCCGGCCGGCGCCGAGCGCGATCCGCCCCGGCCATAGGGGATCACGCAGAAGGTGCAGCGGTGGTCGCAGCCGTTCTGCACCTCGACATAGGCGCGGGCGCGTTCGGTCAGTCCGGGCGCGCGGGGATCGGCTTTGGGCGGATGGGCGAAGATGTCGCCGACACGCACGCGGGCGCGGATCGCTCCGGCATAGGCGCCGGGCTCGGCCTTTTCGGCGTTGCCCAGCACCTGATCGACCTCGGCCATGCCGGCGAAGGTCTCAGGCTCGATCTGGGCGGCGCAGCCGGTGACGATGATGCGTGCGTCCGGCCGTTCACGGCGGGCCATGCGGATCGCCTGGCGCGCCTGGCGCACGGCCTCGGCGGTGACCGCGCAGGTGTTGAACACCACCGCGTCCTGCAGACCCTCGGCGCGGGCGCGCGCCAGGATCGCCTCGCTCTCGTGGGCGTTCAGCCGGCAGCCGAAGGTGACGACGTTGAGATCCGATTCTGTGGGCCGGGCGCGGGCCAGGACCGCGCTCACGAGAGCTGCCCCTCGAACTCGACGGCGACCGGGCCGGTCATCAGCACATGGCCGTCGCTCTCGCGCCAGTCGATGGTCAGATCGCCGCCGTCCATCTCGACCACGGCCTTGCGTCCTGTCAGCCCCCGGCGGTGAGCCGCCACCAGCGCGGCGCAGGCCCCGGTGCCGCACGCCTTGGTCAGGCCCGCCCCCCGCTCCCAAACCCGCAGGCGGATGCGGTCCTTGGCCTTGATCTGCGCGAAACCGACGTTCACGCCCTCGGGAAACAGGCGGTGATGCTCGATCATCGGCCCCACCTGGGTCACCGGCGCGGCCTCGGCGTCGGGCGTGAAGAACACCACGTGCGGATTGCCCATGCTGACGCAGCCGGGCGTGTGCAGCAGCGGCGCGTCGATCGGCCCGACCTGCAGTTCGATCCCGCGCGTGTCCATCTCTTCGGCCAGGGGGATCTGATCCCACCCAAGCCGCGGCTCGCCCATATCGACCGTCACCTGGTATGGATCGCCCGCGGCGCGCACCGCGATCAGACCGGCGTTGGTCTCCAGCGTGACGTGGTCGGTTCCGCGCTGGCGCATGAGCAACCAGCCGATGCAGCGCGTGGCGTTGCCGCAGGCGTCCACCTGGCCGCCATCGGCGTTCCAGATGCGCATGAAGGCGTCGGCCTTGCCCGAGGGCTCGATGGCGATCAACTGGTCGCAGCCCGAGGCGCCGCGGCGATCGGCGATCGCGCGGACCTGCGCCGCGTTGGGCGCGAACGGCTGACGACGGGCCTCGACCACCACAAAGTCGTTGCCCGCGCCGTTCATCTTGAGAAACGGCCGGCTCATCCGGCGGACATATAGGGGATCAATGGGAAAAACGCTAAGGTCGTAAAGGCCCGCCGCCTATCCGGCGACGGCCTCGCGCAGCTTGCCGATCTCGAGCTTGGTCATCTGCATCATGGCGCGCATCGCTCGGGCGGCCCGTTGCGGGTCCGGGTCGGCCATTAGATCCAGGAATCCATCGGGCACGACCTGCCACGACAGGCCGAAGCGATCCTTGGTCCAGCCGCAGACGTTGGTCTGGCCGCCCTCGGACAGCGCCTCCCAATAGCGGTCGACCTCGGCCTGGTCCCTGGCGTGGACCACGAACGAGAACGCCTCGCTCAGCGTCTGGTAGGGGCCGCCGTTGAGCGCCGTGACCGGCTGGCCATCCAGCTCGAAATCGATCGCCAGCACCGAACCCTCCGGTCCTGGGCCCTCAGCGGTGGTCCGCAGCACCCGGGTGATCCTCGAGTTGGGAAAGACCGAGACATAAAAGTCCACGGCCGCCTCGGCCTGATCGTGGAACCACAGGAAGGGCGTGATCTTGGGCATGTCGGTCGCTCCGTTTGACCAAGAACGCTTTGGCCCGTGCTTTGCTCAATCCCGATGATACGGCCCGCCGGCCAGGATCGTTACGGCCCTATAGACCTGCTCGGCCAGCATGGCGCGGGCCAGGGCGTGGGGCCAGGTCTGAGGACCGAAGGCCAGGGTCTCGTCGGCGCGGGCCAGCACCTCGGGCGCCAGGCCGTCGGCGCCGCCGATGATCAGCACCAGGCGGCGGCGGCCCTCGTCGCGCAGCTTGGCCACGCGCTCCGAGAAGGCGCGCGAAGTCGGCGTCTTGCCGTGCTCGTCGCACGCGATGACGTAGGCGTCCTTCAGATGGCCCAGCAGCACCTCGCCCTCGGCCGCCTTGCCGGGCTTCCGGCTTTCAACCTCGAGCACCTCCACGGGGCCCAGGCTCAGGGCGCGGCCCGACGCCGTGGCCCTCTCGGCATAGTCGCGCGCCAAGGCGGCCTCGGGCGCGCGCCCGAGCTTGCCGACAGTGAGGAGGGTGATGATCATCTAACGGCGGAGCGGCTCAAAAGAACATCAACTACGAAGGACGCCAAGGACACCAAGAAGCGCCGAGCCCTTCGTGTTCCTCGTGTCCTTCGTGGTTCAAGCTTTTCTGCGCTGCGCGCTTAGTTCGCGACGGCGTGCCGCGACGGGGTGTCGACCGACCAGATCTTCTCGATGTTATAGAACTGGCGCACTTCGGGCCGGAACAGGTGCACGATCACGTCGCCGGCGTCGAGCAGCACCCAGTCGCACGCCGGCAGGCCCTCGACCGGAACCTTGCCCAGACCGGCGGTCTTGAGCGCGCGCAGCAGGTGGTCCGCCAGGGCGCCGACATGGCGCTGCGAGCGGCCTGAGGCCACGATCAGGGCGTCGGCCATCGAGCTTTTGCCCTTCAGGTCGATCATGACGATGTCTTGCGCTTTGTCTTCGTCCAGCTTGGCGAGGATGATCTCCTCGAGCGAGGGCAGGACGACCGGAGCGGCCTTCTTGGCGCGCGGCGCGCGCTTGGGCTTCGGTTCGGCGTCGGGCGCGCTGGGCGCGGCTTTACGAGTCAGAGTCAGGCTCCCCTAAACAATATCATCACCCTATCACAGAATTGGCGGGGTTTCACGGGGGCGTTTGCGCGCGGATGGCGCTGGACGAACTGTAGTTCAGCGGCGCGCGCATGTAGAGCCAGGCGGGCGGGGCGCGGCGGGCCAGCAGGGGCGCCTCGCGCGAGTGCAGCCGGCGATGAGCGAAGCGCACCGCGGCTGGGGCGAAGCGGCTCTTGATGGCCGACGTCGGCCGCGCGATCACCGCCACCGGCGCCTCGTGCAGGATCTGCGTCCAGCCGCGCCAGCGATGCAGGGTCTGCAGGTTGTCCGCGCCCATGATCCACACGAAGCGCACGCCGGGAAAGCGGGCCTTGAGCGCGCGCAGGGTGTCGATGGTGTAGGTCGAGCCGATCTTCTTTTCCACGTCGGAAACGATCATGGCCGGGCCGCGCGCCCACTTGCGGGCGCTGGCCATGCGCTTTTTCAGCTTGGCCGACTGCGGCTTCAGCGGATTCTGCGGCGACACCAGCCAGATCACGCGGTCCAGCTTCAGGCGCTTGCGGGCGGTTTCCGCCACATGGGCGTGGCCGTCGTGCGCGGGGTCGAACGAGCCGCCGAACAGCCCAACCCGCTGGCCGCGCATCAGCGTGAAGCCGGGGCGCAGCATCTGGGGGCGTCCGCCGATCGGCCGTCGCGGGGCGGGACCGGCGGACCACATCAGCGGCGCAGGCCCAGATCGGTCTGGCGCGCGCGGCTGCGCACGGTGAACACTCCGTCGCCGGCCAGCACCGCGCCGCGCGCGAACAGTCGGCCGTTCTGCCAGTTGGACAGGCCGAGCTCAGGCCGGTTCAGGGCGTATTGCCCATCGACCCAGCGGGTGACGCCGTCGCCGACGAACGGCGCGTTGACGTGGTCGTAGAAGCGCTGATGCGCTTCAGAGTCCTCGGAGATCAGGCTGGCGACGAACTGGGGGCTGTAGCGGTTGAACAGGGCGATCGCCTCGTCAAGGGTGTCGATCACCTTCAGGCTGACCTCCGGCGTGTCCTCCCACTCCCATTCGCGGCCCAGTTGGCTGGTGGCCAGGATTTCGGCGCGCAGCTCACGCACATCGCCCTCGGCCCGGCGCACGGTGGTCAGGGTGTTGAGCCAGCCCTCGGGCAGGAGGCCCTCGTCGCCCTGGGCGACATGCAGCTTGCAGCCCTGGCCGCGCCGCTCGCCCGCGCGGGTCAGGGCCTCGAGGAACAGGGGAACCAGCTGCGGCGCCCGCTCGCGCACGATCAGGCAGACGTTGAGCGTGTTGCACACCTTGCGGTCGAGCGAGTTCTCGACCACCGCGGCGAAGCGCTCGGGATCGGCGGCGCGGTCGGCCACCATCCAGGCGCCGCCGGTTCCATGAAGGCTCACCGGGATGCCGGCCTGGCGCGCCACCGCGCCCAGTTCGGCCACCGCCGCGCCCGAGCCGCGCGCCACCGCCAGCGACAGGCGCGGGTCGGAGAACATGGCCCAGCCGGCCGCGCGCGAGGGGCTTTCCACCAGGGTCGCCGCGCCGATCGGCAGGCCGGCCCGCTCCAGAGCGGGCTCAAGGGCGTGGGCCACGATCGCCTGGGCGGTGCTCAGGGCGTCGCTGCCGATGCGGAAGGCCACGGTGTTGCCGCCGCGCAGCACGCCGGCGGCGTCGGCGAACACATTGGGCCGGCCCTCGAACACGAACCCGACCACGCCCAAGGGCGCGGTGGCCTGCTCGACGCTCCAGCCGTCGTGCTCGATCCGCTCCAGCGACGCGCCCCGGCGCACCGGGCTGTCGCGCCAGCCGCGCAGGCCGCCCACCATGTCGGCGCGCATGCGCTCGTCAGTCGCCAGGCGCGTGGTCGAGCGGCCGCGCGCGCGGGCCTCCTCGACGTCGCGCGTGTTGGCCCGGGCGATCTCGGCCCAGATGGCGGGCGATTCCAGGTTGGCGGCGAAGGCCTCGAAGAAGGCGCTGATCGCTTCATCGCCGACCTCGCCCAGCTTGCGGAACGCGTCGTAGGCCCGCGCCACGGCGCCCGAGGCGATGTCGTGCACCCCGGCGGGGATGTGCAGCAGTGCGCCTGTCTCCTGCACCACCACCAGGCGGTCGCCGGGCTTGAACGCCGCGGCCAAATCGGCGGACACGAGCGCCACGCGATCACCGCCGAACGGGATCGGCATGCCGGCGGTCAGACTTGTGAGTTTGGCGGTCATGGCGCGGTCATAAGCGGTCGAAAGAGTTATGCAAACAGGCGAAGCCGGGATTCGGTCAGGCGCGCACGGCCCGCGTCGCCAGGGCCATGTCGTCGGCGTGGATCAGGGTCGGACCTTCGGTGTAGCCCAGCGTCGCCTCGATCGCGTCCGAGCGCAGGCCCATGATCTTCTCGGCCTCGGCGGCGTCGTAGCGCGACAGGCCGCGCGCGACCTCGCGGCCGGCGGGATCGAGCACGCGCACCGCGTCGCCCTTATCGAAGCGGCCCTCGATCATCCGCACCCCGGCGGGCAGCAAGCTCTTGCCCGAGCGCAGGGCGTTGACCGCGCCGGCGTCGATCGTGATCGACCCCTGGGCCGACAGCGAGCCGGCGATCCATTGCTTGTAGGCGGCGCTGGGGGTGAGCGAGGGCTCGAACAGCGTGGCGGCGGCCCCGCTCTCCACCGCCATTAGCGGCTCAGGCCGGTGGCCCAGGGTGATGACCGTGGCGCAGCCGGCGCTGCGGGCGATGCGCGCGGCGGCCAGTTTGGCCCCCATCCCGCCCACGCCCACCCCGGCGGCGGCGTTGGATTCGCCGGCCATGGCCTCGATCTCGTCGGTCAGATCGGCCACCACGTCCAGCCGCCGGGCGGCCGGATCCACGCGGGGGTCGGCGGTGTAGAGGCCATCGACGTCCGACAGCAGCACCAGCAGGTCGGCGCCGATCATCTGGGCCACGCGCGCCGCCAAGCGGTCATTGTCGCCGTAGCGTATTTCCTCGGTGGCGACGGTGTCGTTCTCGTTGATGATCGGGGCGACGCCCAGCGCCATCAGGGTGTCCAAGGTGGCCTTGCCGTTGAGCCAGCGGCGGCGCACCTCGGTATCGTCGCGGGTCAGGAGCACCTGGGCGCAGGTCAGGCCGACCGGCTCGAACGCCTCCTCCCACGCGCGCATCAAGAGGCTCTGACCCGCAGCGGCGGCGGCCTGCTTCTGCGGCAGGTCGAGCGGACCGCGCCCCAGGCCGAGGCGCCGGCGGCCGAGCGCGACCGCGCCGGACGAGACAATCAGCAATTGCTGGCCGCGCTTGGTCAGGCGCGCGGCGTCCGTGGCCAGGGCCGACAGCCAGGCCCGATTGGGCTCGCCGCTGGCGCCATCGACCAGCAGGGCCGAGCCGACCTTGACGACCACGCGCCGGGCGTGGCGGATATGGGCGGCGGCCGAGCTCACGGACGCCATCCCTGGGGCGTGTCCTCGTCCGGCGCGCGGCCCTCGGCGACCCGGCGCTTGGCGACCTCGGCGTAGGCGGCGCGCAGCAGCGGCTTGACCCCTTCGCCGGACACGCCCGACACCAGATGCACCGGGCGCTTGCACGCGGCCTTGAGCGCCTTGGCCTTGGCCTTGCGCGCCTCGGGATCCAGGGCGTCGATCTTGTTGAGCGCGACCAGTTCGGTCTTGCCCTTGAGCTCCTGGCCATAGGCGTCGAGTTCAGCGCGCACCGTGCGCCAGGCGCCCGCCACGTCGTCCTGTGTGCCGTCAATCAAGTGGATCAGCACGGCAGTGCGCTCCACATGGCCGAGAAAGCGAACACCGAGGCCCGCGCCTTCCGAGGCGCCCTCGATCAGACCGGGAATGTCGGCGATCACGAACCGCTCCTGCGGCGACAGGTCGACCACGCCCAGGTTGGGAACAAGGGTGGTGAACGGATAGTCGGCGATCTTGGGCCGCGCGGCCGAGGCGGCGGCGAGGAAGGTCGACTTGCCGGCGTTGGGCAGACCCGCCAGGCCCACGTCGGCGATCAGCTTGAGGCGCAGCCACAGCCAGCGCTCGACGCCTTCTTGGCCGGGATTAGCGAAGCGCGGCGCCTGATTCACCGGACCCTTGAAGTGGGTGTTGCCGAAGCCGCCGTTGCCGCCGCGCGCCAGGAGCACGCGCATGCCGGCATGGTCGAGGTCCGCGATCAGGGTCTCCTGATCCTCCTCATAGACCTGGGTGCCGACCGGCACCTTCAGCTCGACGTCCGCGCCATTGGCGCCGGCGCGGTTTCGGCCCATGCCGTGCACGCCGGTCTCGGCCTTATAGTGCTGCTGATAGCGGTAATCGATCAGGGTGTTGAGGCCCTCGACCGCCTCGATCCATACGTCGCCGCCGCAGCCCCCGTCACCGCCGTCCGGGCCGCCGTACTCGATAAACTTCTCCCGGCGAAACGACACAGCCCCGCCGCCTCCGTTGCCGGAGCGGATGTAGATCTTGCACTGATCGAGAAACTTCATGGGCCTGTTTAGTCCTAGCAGTGGCCCGCCGTCGAGCGGACGCGCATCATGCCAGCCACACCATCATGCGCGTGGCCACGGGCTCGCGCCGGGCGCGCGAGAAACGCGGCTCGATCACGCCGGTGTAGATGAACCCAGACTTGACCAGAACCCCGCCCGAGGCCGCGTTGTCGGCGAAGTGGCCCGAGTAGACGATACGGCGCCCCCAGTCCCGGGCCGCCCACTTGAGCGCGGCCTTGGTCGCCTCGGTGGCCAGCCCCTTGCCCCAGTAGGGGCGGCCCAGCCAGTAGCCGAGCTCCAGCCGGCCCGCGCCGTCGCGGTGAAAGCCCAGGCAGCCGATCAGGCCGGCGTCGCGGTGCTCGATGGCGAACACGGCCTCGCGCGCGGGGTCCAGCGCCTGGACGTAGCCGATGAAGGCGCGGGCGTCGGCGAGGTCGTAGGGATAGGGCATGCGGGTGGTCATGCTGGAGATAGCGTAATCGCTGGCCAGCCTGGCGATGGCCGGGGCGTCGGTCTCCGCCGGTCGCCGCAGACGCAGCCGCTCGGTGACGATGTCCGGTTCGATGAGAGAGGCGTTCATGATCGTTCCTTCTGTGCGGGAACGTCCGTTTCGCCGGGGCGTCGCTGTGGGGCCCAAACGAAAACGGGGAGTCCGGCGCTCCGGACTCCCCGCGAAATCTTCGGTCCGTCGCGCTGCGATGATCGCGGCGCGAACGGTCATGCGTTCGCGCCTATTCGGCGGCTTGCGCCGGCTGGGCCGGGAGCACCGATACGTAGGTGCGGTTGCCGCGCTTGGTCTGGAACTTCACCTCACCGGTCGCCTTGGCGAACAGGGTGTGGTCGCGGCCCAGCCCGACGTTGTCGCCCGGATAGAAGGTGGTGCCGCGCTGACGGACCAGGATGTTGCCGGCCAGCACCGCTTGGCCGCCATACTTCTTGACGCCAAGGCGCTTGCTTTCGGAATCGCGCCCGTTGCGCGAAGAGCCGCCGGATTTCTTGTGAGCCATTGTCGCGCTCTCCTAATACTTACGCTTCGGTGTCCGAAGCGGGCTTGGCCTTGGCCTTGGGCGCGGCTTTCTTGGCCGGCGCAGCCTCGGCCGAGGCTTCGGTCTTGGCGGCAGCCTTTTTAGGGGCGGCCTTCTTGGCGGGGGCTTCGGCGACCGGCGCAGGCGCGGCGGCGACCGGAACCTCGATCTTCAGGTTGCGCGCGCGGGCGTCGAGCACGGCCTTGGGGGTCAGGTCGACCACGCCGTCCCACTTGGATTCCTTGCCCTGGCCCGCCACCGAAGTGACGCGCAGCACGCTCTCGTGCTGGCGGTGGCCCTTGGTGCGGCGATAGCCCTGGCGGCGGATCTTCTTGAAGATCTTCACCTTGTCGCCCTTGCGGGTCTCGATCAGGGTAGCGTTGACCACGGCGCCGTCGACCAGGGGCGCGCCCACGATCACGTCGGCGCCTTCGCCCACCAACAGGACGTCGTTGAAGGCCACTTCCGCGCCCACGTCGCCGTCGAGCTTCTCGACGACCAACAGGTCGCCGGCCTGCACCCGGTATTGTTTACCGCCGGTCTTGATCACCGCGTACATGGGTCTAGCCTCAAACGTCCGGCGCGCCTTGGATGGATAGGCTTCTGCGGCGCGCAGCAAAAAATGAATGCGCCCGCGAGATGGCCCGCGGGCGAGAGGCGCGGACTATACTCAGCCGCGCTTCCAAGTCAACGCGAACTCGCCGTCGGGCCGCAGCCTTTGCGGGCGGGGCGGGTACACACTATATCGCACCCGGTCCCCGTAACAAAGTTTGGAACACCGGCAAGATGAGTCAGACCCCCGTCACCGTGCTCACCGGCTATCTTGGCGCCGGTAAGACCACCTTGCTCAACCGCATCCTGTCGGAGGACCACGGCAAGCGCTACGCCGTGATCGTCAACGAGTTCGGCGAGATCGGCATCGACAACGACCTGATCGTCGGGGCCGATGAGGAAGTGTTCGAGATGAATAACGGCTGCGTCTGCTGCACGGTGCGCGGCGACCTGATCCGGGTGGTCTCGGGCCTGATGAAACGCAAGGGCCGGTTCGACGCCATCATCGTGGAGACCACGGGACTGGCCGACCCGGGCCCGGTGGCCCAGACCTTCTTCATGGACGAGGAAGTGCGGGCCAAGGCGAAGCTGGACTCGGTGACCGCGGTGGTCGACGCCAAGCACATTCTATTGCGCCTGTCGGACTCCAAGGAAGCGGTCGAGCAGATCGCGTTCGCCGACCAGATCGTGCTCAACAAGACCGAGACGGTGTCCGAGGACGACCTGCGCCTGATCGAGGCGCGCATCCGCCGGCTCAATCCCCTGGCCCCGATCCACCGGGCCGTGCGCTCGAACGTGCCGCTGGACGCGATCCTGGGCCGCGGAAGCTTCGACCTGGACCGGATCCTCGACCTGGAGCCGGAGTTCCTCAACCCGCCGCACGGCCACGAAGGCCACGTGCACGACGAGCACTGCGACCACCACGATCACGACCATCATGGCCACGACCACCATGACCACGATCACCACAACCATATCGACGACGCCGGCATCAGGGGGATTTCCCTTCGGCTCGACCAGCCGGTGGATGCGCGCAAGATCACCGCTTGGCTCAACAAGGTCACCAGCGAGCAGGGTCCGGACATCCTGCGCGCCAAGGGCATCCTGGACGTGAAGGGCGAGGACAAGCGCCTGGTGTTTCAGGCGGTGCACATGATGCTGGAGGGCGACCTGCAGCGCGAATGGCGCGCGGACGAGCCACGCTACAGCCGCATGGTGTTCATCGGCCGCAACCTCGACGAAGCCGCCCTCAAGGCCGGTTTCGAGGCCTGCGCGGCGTAAGGCTGGCCACTGACGGCGGCTATCCCATAATGGCTTGAACGGAACAGGGTCTCGGCGTCCGCCGGGGCGAGCGGGTAGGGGGCGGATGCTCAGCTTCAATTTCGACGCCTATGTCGTGGCCGCGCTGTTCGATGCGGCGGGCAAGGCCGTGTTCGCCCTGGGCGACGGGCGCGTGGTGTTCGAGGACGGCGCTTCGGTCGACGCTCATCCGGACGCGGGCGTGCTATGCGCGGTCCTTCACCCCTCGGGCGATGGCGTGATCACCGGCGGCGACGACGGGCGGCTGGTCTGGTCGCGGCCTTCGGGGGCCGAGGCCCTGGCCGAGGTCAAGGGGCGATGGATCGACGCGGCGGCGGCCAGCGCGGCCTCGAGCCTGATCGCCTTTTGCGCGGGCAAGGAGGTGCGGGTGATCTCGGCCGGCGACGCCAAGTTCGCGCGCGCTTTCCCCCAGGAGACCACGGCGCTGGGCGTCGCCTTCGATCCTAAGGGGCTTCGCTTGGCCGTGGCGGGCTATGGCGGTCCGACCGTCTGGTACGCCCGCATCGCGGGGCAGAAGCCGGTGGCGCTGAAGTGGGCCGGCATCCACACCGGGGTGATGTTCTCGCCTGACGGCCGCTTTGTGGTCACCACCCTTCAGGACGCCCAACTGCACGCCTGGCGCCTGTCGGACAGCAAGGACATGCGCATGGCCGGCTATCCGGCCAAGGTGAAGTCCATGGCCTTCATGGCCGGCGGCGACATCCTGGCCACAAGCGGCGCCCAGGGCGCGGTGCTGTGGCCGTTCACCGGGCCGAGCGGGCCGATGGGCCGCCAGGCCGCCGAGGTCGCCTATGACGACAAGGCCCTGGTGGAGCGGGTGGTTGGCGTCGCCGGCGTGCTGGCCGGCGGCCGTGACGACGGGCGGCTGTTCGCCCTCAAGCCCGGCGGCGGGCGCCTCCACGCCCTGCGCCAGGACAAGGGGCCGCCCATCACGGCGCTTGCCCTGACCGGTGACGGCCAGCGCCTCGCCTGGGGCGACGAGGACGGCGCGGCCGGCGTGATCCAGATGCCGGTGCTCGATTGACGACGGGCGGCCGAAGCAGTCTAGCTTGGCCCTGATCCACAGCCCCGAGCGAGCTTCCGAGGAGCGATGAAGGACAAGCAGGCTTCGGCCAGCGCCCGCGTCCGCGCCAACGCGCCGCTCAAGCGCAAGAAAGGCCGGCGCTCGCTGCTGGGCCGGCTGCTGCGCTGGGCGCTGATCCTCGGCGTGGTCCTGCCGGTCGGGCTAACGGTGATCTACCGGTTTGCGCCGCCGCCGGCGACGATCCTGATGCTGGTGCGCGCGGCCCAGGGTCACGGCCTCGACTACCGCTGGCGCGGGCTGAACGACATCTCGCCCGATATGGTCCAGGCGGCGATCGCTTCGGAGGACTCCGGCTTCTGCCGCCATCATGGCTTCGATTTCACCGCCATGCAAAAGGCCTACGCCCGCGACCAGGCCCATCCGAACGGCAAGATCCGCGGCGGTTCGACCATCAGCCAGCAAACGGCCAAGAACGTGTTCCTGTGGCCCGACCGAACCTATGTGCGCAAAGCGCTCGAAGCCTATTTCACGGTCCTGATCGAGACGATCTGGGGCAAGCGGCGGATCATGGAAGTGTATCTGAACGTGGTCGAGATGGGCCCGGGCATCTATGGCGCGGAGGCGGCGTCGCAGGCCTACTTCGGCCATTCGGCCAGGGAGCTCAACCGCTCCGAGGCTGACCATCTGATCGCCATCCTGCCCAGCCCGCTGAAGTGGAAGGCGGTGCACTCGGGCGCCTATGTGCAAAAGCGCGCGGGCCGCATCGCCGCGCGGGCCGGGCTGGTGAAGGCCGACGGCCTCGCGGGCTGCGTGGCGGACTAGGCCCGGCCGCCGTCGATATCAGCCGGCTTGGAGCGGCTACTTCTTCTTGGAGGGAGGCGTCAGGAAAGAGGGCGCGGCGGCGACGGGCTTGGGCTTATCCGCCTTGGGTTTGCGAATTTCGCGGTTGCTCTTCTTTTGACCCTTGGCCATGGCGGCTCCTCGCGCACAATCGATTTTGCAATATTTTCAACATCGAAGCTGTATTCGCTCTGTAGAGACAAATCCAATCTATTGCGCGTGATCGAGATTTCTGGCGGTCGCTTATGACGTCGCTTAGTCTCCGGTCATGAGTTTTGATCCGCTTCCTGTCAGCGACGCGGTCGGGGCGTTCCTGCTGGCCTTTCCGGCGTTGTTCTCGATCGTCAATCCGGTCGGCTCGTCGCTGATCTTCAACCAGGTGACCGAGGGCAAGCCCAGCGCCGAGCGGCGGCGGTTGGCCGGTCAGATCGGCGTCTATTCGGCGTTGATCCTGCTGGGCTCGCTCTGGCTCGGCGGCTATGTGCTCAACTTCTTCGGGGTCAGCCTCGGCGCCCTGCGCGTGGCCGGCGGCCTGGTGGTAGCCAACCGCGCGTGGGAGCTGCTGATGGCTCCCGAGCAGCACGAGGGGCGCAAGGCGGTCGATGCGGCGCCGGCGCAGCTGCCCGGCGATGTGGCCTTCTTTCCCTTGACCATGCCTTTCACCACTGGGCCCGGCTCGATTTCGGTCGCCATCGCCCTGTCGTCCCAGCGGCCCGAGTCGGGCGGGGCCCTGGGCTTCTTCGCGGGCATGAGCGCGGCGGCGGTCGCGGTCGCGGTGCTGGTGTGGGCGTCCTACCGCGCGTCGGACCGGATCGTGGCCTTACTGGGCGCCGGCGGCGCGCGGGTCCTGTCCCGGCTGGTGGCGTTCCTGCTGCTGTGCGTCGGGGTGCAGATCATCGCGACGGGGATCGAAAGCCTGGCCGTCTGGGTGCTGCATCTGCCGGCGCATCGCGCCTAGTTGCGCAAGACCTCGACGGCGTTGCCCTCGGGGTCCTGGAAGGTGATCACCATCAGCTTGCCGCTCTTGTCGCGGTTCGCCTCCACCGCCACGCCCATGCCGGTCAGGTGATCGTAGAGCGTTTGAAGGTCGGGAGAGACGAGGGCGACGTGCATGTAGCCCTGCTTGTCGAAGCCCATGGTCGGCGTCGGCCGCACCGATCCGTCCTGGTGGATCAGGTCGATCCGGATACCCGGGCCGGTCATTTTCTGGGCCTCGAACTTGGGCGTGTGCAAAACCGTGTTGGGCTGCAAGCCAAGGGCCCGGTGATACCAGTCGATTTCCTTATCGAAGTCGGCCACGCCGATGGTCACGTGATCGAGCGTCAAGCCAAACGCATT
>DATKPD010000070.1:0-7130 GCA_035524315.1 Caulobacteraceae bacterium | reverse complement strand
CTGCACCACCCGGTCGGTCAGGCCCGCGCCGTCGCCCAGGTTGACGTTGAGCGCCTGGGCCGCCGCCACGGCAGGGAACAGGCCCATGCCCAGGGCGCTGATCGCCGACATCACCGCGGCGTGGCGCAGGTCTTCCTTGTGCAAGCCCCCCAGCCAGCCGGACATCCAGGCGGACAACCAGCGCATCATGACGACTCCTGCGGGGCGGGCGCGGCGGACAGCAGTTGGCCTTCGCCCAGCAGGATCAGGCGCTCCTGGTCGTCCAGTCGCACCAGCACCAGGCGGCGCTGGGTGTCGAGCATCAGGCTTTCCACGATCGCCAGGCGTCGCCGGGTGGGCGGGGCGAGGGGAATGAAGCCCTGCGGGACGAACCGGCGGAACGCCCACACCGCCAGGCCGAACAAGCCGAGCGTCGCGGCGAGGGCCGCGAGCATGCTGAGGATCTGAACCAGGCCCATGGGCCGTTCATAGCCAGATTCGCGTCGGGTCCGTTAACCCGGCGGGGGTGCGCCGAAAGGTCTCGTTAACCCTATTCGTTCACCCTTTCCGATGCGCATGCCGGAAGGCCGTCCAAACGGCCGCTGGATCGCCGCAGGAGTCGGAGCCGACCATGGATATCGAATCCATCCCGCTGTTCGCGATGCTCAAGGGCAAGATGGGCTATCTTAACCAGCGTCAGCAGGTGATCGCCCAGAACGTGGCCAACGCCTCGACGCCGGGCTTCGTGCCGCAGGACCTCAAGCCCTTCACAGCCAGCAAGACCGGCGCGGGCGGGGGCAAGCTGGCCTTGGCCCAGCCCCAACCGGCGGCGGGGGGCGGGGACTCGGGCGGCGCGCGGATCGCGCTCAAGGGGCAGGACAACTCCAGCGCCTTCGCTCCGGTCAGGGCGCCAGACGACGAGGCCCAGCTCGACGGCAACCAGGTCGTGCTGGAACAGGAAATGACCAAGATGAACACCACACGGTCGGACTACGACATCGCTGTGGGCATCTATCAGAAGGCTATGGGCTTTCTGCAGATGGCCGCCCAAGAGCCGGGCAAGGGCTGATCGGCGAGGAGGTTGAGCCATGGCGGATGTGAACCCACCGACCGACGTCACCCAGGTCATCGCGGCCTCGGCCCTGCGCGCCCAGGAAGCGCGCATGCGCATCATCGCCGAGAACCTGGCCAATGCCGATTCCACAGCCAAGGACCCCAGCGGCGACCCCTACCGGCGGCAGGTGCCGATCTTCGAGACCATGACCGTGCAGGCCGGCGCCAAGGGCGTGCATGTGACCCGCATCAGTCCCGACAAGACGCCGTTCCGCAACGAATACCAGCCGGGCAATCCGGCGGCCGACGCCAAGGGCTACGTGAAGATGCCCAACGTCGATCCCCTGATCGAGTCGCTCGACATGCGCGAAGCCCAGCGCGCCTACGAGGCCAACCTTAGCGTGGTCGAGACCGCCCGAGCGATCCAGGCGTCGACCATCGACCTGCTCAAGAAGTGAGGGCTGAGCGATGATCTCGCCCTTGATCGCCGCCAAGGCCTACGCCGCGGTTCAATCCCAGGCCAGTCCGCTCGCCTCGGCCGCCGCAGGCGCGTCCGCCTCCGCCCCGCCGCCCGGGCAGGACTTCGCCCACATGGTTCAGGGGGCGATCGACGAAGCGGTCAAGTCATCGCGCACGGCTGAATCGCAGATGTCGGCCCAGGTACAGGGCAAGGCCCAGTTGGTCGATGTGGTCACGGCCATCTCGTCGGCTCAGACCACGCTGCAGACCGTGCTCGCGGTGCGCGACGAAGTGATCTCCGCCTACAAGGAGATCATGGCCATGACGATCTAATGCGCGAATCCGTGCACCCTCGCATCTGTCGTTAACCTTGCGCGCCTGCCGCCGTGGCCGGCGCGGGCGGGAGTCGAAATGAGCGGGCCGGAAGTTCTCGATATCGGTCGGTCGGCGATCTGGCTGACCATCCAGCTGTGCGCGCCGATCATGCTGGTTGGCTTGGTGGTCGGGGTGGTGATCGGCTTTCTGCAGGCCTTGACCCAGATTCAGGAAGCCACCCTGGTGGCCGCGCCCAAGATCCTGGCGGTGTTCCTGGCCCTCTTGGTGTTCCTGCCGATCATGGGGGCGCTGATGTCGTCGTTCATGACCCAGATCGCCACCCGCATCGCCGGGCTTTAGCGGCGTGTCGCCCTTCGCGCTGCCGGGTGACATCTACCACACGGGCCTGATCTTCATGCGCGTGGCGGCCATGGTCATGCTCATGCCGGCGCTGGGCGAGCAGACCGTGCCGATGATGGCGCGCGCGTCGTTCGCCTTCCTTCTGGCCCTGTGTCTGGGCCCGATCGCGGGGCCCTACCTGCCCCCCTTGCCGGGCGCCCTGGGCGTGATGGCCGGTCAGGTGATCAAGGAACTGTTCATCGGCATCATGCTGGGCCTGCTGTTGCAGATGATGACCATGGCCCTGGCCGTGTGCGGCGAGACCATCTCGATCCAGACCACCCTGTCCTTCGCCCAGACCGCCAATCCGCTGGAGGCCCAGTCCGGCTCCAGCGTGTCCAGCTTCCTCAGCATGATGGGCATCGCACTGATCTTCGCCACCGACCTGGACCACCTGTTCCTGGGCGCCATCGCCCGGTCCTATTCGCTGTTCCAGCCGGTCAAGGCCGTGCCCCTGATGGACGCGGCCACGGTGGCCGTGCGCACCTTCAGCCAGGCCTTCGCCCTGGGGCTGCAACTGGCGGCGCCGGTGGTGGTGTTCTCGGTGGTGTTCAACGTGGCCATCGGCCTGGTCGGCCGGATGATGCCGCAATTCCAGGTCTTCTTCGTGGCCACGCCGCTGCACGTGCTGTTCGGCCTGTCGCTGTTCGCCCTCAGCCTGGGCGCGATCGGCCTGGTGTGGCTCGATCACTACCAGGCGTTCGTGCGCATGTTCACCTAGGCGCGCGCGATGGCCGAAGACAGCGACCAGCAGTCGAAAACCGAAGAGCCGACACAGCGAAGGCTGGACGAGGCGCGCCGACAGGGCGACGTGGCCAAGAGCCCCGACCTGCCGCCCTGGGCCGCGATGAGCGCCGCTGTCGCGGTGCTGGCCATCAGCGGCGGGGCCATGGCGCGCAACATGGTCACCGCGCTCCTGCCGTTCGTGGCCCATCCGGACTCGTTCCAACTAGATCACGGCGGGGCGGTCGGCGTGGCCAAGATGGCGGCCGGGGCGGCCTGGCCGTTCCTGATCACGGTGATGGTCGCGGCGGGCGTGGCGGGGGCGGCCGGCAATATCATCCAGACGGGCTTCATCTGGGCGCCGGGAAAGCTTGCCCCGAGCACCGACAAGGTCAATCCCCTGGGCGGGTTCAAGCGGCTGTTCGGCCTGGACGGCTGGATTCAGTTCGCCAAGTCCCTGGCCAAGGTGCTGCTGATCGCGGTGGTGTGCTACCTGGCGCTTAAGCCCCGGCTGGATCAGATGGCGAACCTCAGCCTGCTCGATCCGATGGCCATGGGTCCGTTCATGGTCGACGCGCTCAAGGCGCTATTCTTTTCGGTGCTGGGCGTTCTGGGCGTCGGGGCCATCGCCGACTGGGTGCTCCAGCGGCAGCGCTTCATGGCGCGCATGCGCATGAGCCGCGAGGACATCAAGGAAGAGCTGCGCCAGTCGGAAGGCGATCCCCACGTCAAGGCGCGCCTGAGGCAGATCCGCCTCCAGCGGGCCAAGCGGCGCATGATGCAGAAGGTGCCCAAGGCCACCGTGATCATCGCCAACCCGACGCACTTCGCCGTGGCCCTGCGCTACGACACCAGCGAGGCGCCCGCGCCGGTGTGCGTGGCCAAGGGCGTGGACAGCCTGGCGCTCAAGATCCGCGAGGTGGCCGAGAAGCACAATGTGCCGGTGATCGAGGATCCGCCCCTGGCGCGCGCCCTCTACGCCACAGTCGAGATGGACCAGGTCATTCCGCCCGAACACTATCAGGCGGTCGCCAAGATCATCGGCTTCATCCTCGGCGTGGGCCGCCGGGGCGCGCGCCGGGCGCGGGTTTAGCGCTATCCTCGGATATTGATTCGCGAGCGGGCCACAGGGCTCCAGCCGAAGGGTGGTCATGAGCGAACCGGTCAAGGGACGCGATCCGTCAACGCCGCGCCGCGGCCCCGATCCGCTGATGCTGGCGGGCGCCGCCTGTTTCCTGGCGGCGATCATGGCCGCCCTCTATCCCATGGCCACCGCCGGCCCGGTGATGGGCGCGGCCGCGCTGCTGCTGCTCGGCATCGCCGGGGTGGCGTTCCTGGCCCTGCTGGTGTTCCGCCAGCCGCCCGCGGGCGTCGGCCTGGAGGCGGCGCAGTGGCTGGACGCCTTGTCCGAGCCCAGCGCCCTGTTGTCGATGGATGGGCGGCCCATGAGCGCCAACGCCGCCTGGCGGGCCATCCCGGGCGCTATGCGCCGGCTCGGCAGGTCCAACGGCGGGGCGGCGCTGTTCGCCGCGCTCAAGGCCTCGCGCGCCGATCGGACGGCCCTGGCGGCCTTGACCCTGGGCGGACAGGAGTGGCGCGTCAGCGTCTCGCGCCTGGACGAGCGCAGCCTCCTGGTGCGGCTCAGCGCGCCGGCTCAGGCCGCGCCCGCGCCGGAAGTGCGGGACAGCTTGCCCCGGTCCGCCGCGGCCCACGCGGCGCGGCTCGATCCCCTGGCCGAGGCTGCGCCCTTCGGCGCGGCGGTGCTCGACGGCGAGGATCCTTTCGAGTCGCTGATCCTGGGCGTCAACCCCGCCCTGGAGCGCATCAGCCAGGGCCGGGCGCGCGAGGGCGCGACCCTCGGCCCGCTGTTCGAGCCCGCCAGCCGCGCGGAGGTGCTCGCCCGCATCCAGGCCGTCCGTCCGGGCGCCGTCGAGGTCAAGCTGGCGCTCGATCCGCCGCGCACGGCCCAACTGCACCTGACCCGGCTGCAGGGCCGCACCCTGGCCTATCTGGTCGATGTGTCCGAGCAGAAGCAGCTCGAGCTGCAACTGGCGCAGTCGCAGAAGATGCAGGCCATCGGCCAGCTGGCGGGCGGGGTGGCCCACGACTTCAACAACCTGCTCACCGCGATCCAGCTGCGCCTGGACGAGCTGCTGCTCCGTCACCCGGTGGGCGACCCGTCCTACGAGGGGCTCAACGAGATCCGTCAGACCGGGGTGCGCGCGGCCGACCTGGTGCGCAAGCTCCTGGCCTTCTCGCGCAAGCAGACCGTGCAGCGCGAGATCCTCGACCTGGGCGAACTGATCAGCGAGTTCGAGGTGCTGCTGCGCCGCCTGCTGCGCGAGGACGTCAAGCTGGAGACCGAGTACGGCCGCAACCTGCCTCTGGTGCGCGCCGACAAGAGTCAGCTCGAAACCGCCGTGATGAACCTGGCCGTCAACGCCCGTGACGCCATGCGCAGCCAGGGGCGCGACGTCCCCGGCCTGGTGCGCATCCGCACCGCCCGGGTGTCGCAGGCGGAAGCCATGGCGCTCGGCTATGGCGCGGCCCCGGCCGCGGGCTGCGCCCTGATCGAGGTGGCCGACACGGGGCCGGGCATGAGCCCGGACATCCAGGCCAAGATCTTCGAGCCGTTCTTCACCACCAAGGCGGTGGGCGAGGGCACCGGGCTGGGCCTGGCCACGGTCTATGGCATCGTCAAGCAGGCCGACGGCTGGATTCACGTGCAGAGCGCGCCGGGCGAAGGCGCCGCGTTCCGCATCTTCCTGCCCGTGCACGAGCCGGTGGCCGGGGCGCTCGCCGCGCCCGTGGTCGAGGCGCCTAAGGCCCGGCCCGCCGCGCGCGACCTGTCGGGCGCCGGCCGCATCCTGTTCGTCGAGGACGAGGACGCGGTGCGCGGGGTGGCGGCGCGGCTGCTGCGCGCGCGCGGCTATGAGGTGATTGAGGCGGCCGACGGCGAGGAAGCCCTGGTCCTGGCCGAGGAATACGCCGGCAAGATCGATCTTCTGATCTCCGACGTGATCATGCCGGGCCTGGATGGGCCGACCCTGCTGAAGAAGGCGCGCAAGTTCCTGGGCGAGGCGCCGGTGATGTTCATCTCCGGCTATGCCGAGGCCGAGTTCTCCGACCTGCTCGAAGGCGAGACTGGCGTGACCTTCCTGCCCAAGCCGCTCGACATCAAGATCCTGGCCGAACGGGTCAAGCAGCAGCTGGCGGCTTAGGGCGCGGGGGGCGGCGCCGAATCCGACGGCCCCGGCGCGGACGGCGCATCGGGCGCGGGCGCGGGGGGCGCGCCCGGCGGCGGGCATTCGGCGCTGATGCGGTGCGCGTCGGTCGAGGCGCTGACCGGAATGCCCAGCCCCCCGATCACGATGCGGATGCGGCCGTTCATGGTGAAGCTGGTCGGGGTGTAGACGCCCTCGATCGCCACCTTGGCCGGTATGCCGCTGGAGTCGACGCAATCGCCGGTCATGCTGAAATTATGCCCGTCCAGCTTTCGGTCGTTGTAGCGGCAGCGGTAGTGGTTGTTGACGGGCCCGGTCAGGTAGGACTCGATCTGGTCCGCCGTGATGCACTTGCGCGAGGTCTTGCTCTGCTGGATCGGCGAGGTGACCGTGTCGGTGCTTTCCCAATAACCTGGCAGGATCGGCGAGGTCTCGGCGGCCAGCGACTGGAACGGCAGGGCGGCCGCGGCGCACGCGACGATAATAAGCCGCGTCATGGGAATCTCCATCCAAGCGAACCGACGCCTATGGCATCGCTCAAGGATGGGGCGGCAACAAGGCCTGATCGTCAGGCTCTCGGGCCACAAGGACCTTGTTCAGGCCGTGGTGCTGATCACCTGGCCCGACGCGTACTTGTCCTGCGCGCCAAGCTCTTCGACCTGTTTGTAGGGGATCTGGTTGATGACCGTGCCGGACGCCCGGTCGACCACGGTGTAGACGAGCACGCCCAATTCCCCCGTCTCCTGGATCAGCAGGCGCTGATCGGGCGTGGGGTTGGCGGCGGGCGCGGGGCTGGTCTTGGGCGGCGTCGTCACGGACGACGGCGCGGCGGCCGGAGCCGTCACGGTATTGGCGAGCGAGCCGGTCGCAGACTCCGGCGCGGCGGGCGCCACCAGGTTGCTGGGTATCGGCGATATCTGACTCATGGATGCACCTGTCAGACCCTAAGGAGCCGCGGCGGCGCGGGGTTGCCCCTGC
>DATKPD010000069.1:0-27216 GCA_035524315.1 Caulobacteraceae bacterium | reverse complement strand
GCCTGGGACATGGCGCCCCGGCCCGACACCGCCGGTCCTGGCCCGCCGGCGGCATCGTCGCGGCCCCAGCCGGACGGCGACGGCGCGGGCGACAGCTCGCCCCACGCAGCGTTGGCCGGCGGAACGGCCGAGGCAGGCGGGCTGAAGTTGGACCCCGTCGCGGCGGCGGGGGAGGGACCCCAGGCGCCCCAGGCGTCGGTGGAGGCGGCCCGTGGGGCCTGGGCCGCCGCCGCCTCGCCCGCGAGCTGAGCCTTCAGCCGGTAATGGCCGATGAGGATGTCGTCGCCGTCGCGGATCGTGTGGGGCGCCGACAGGCGCTCGCTCGCCCCATTCACATAGACGCCGTTGGTGCTCTTGTCGGTCAGCAGATAGACGCCGCCGGAAAAGTCGATCTCGCAGTGGGTCGAGGAGATGTACGACTTGGGGTCGGGCAGGCTCCAGTCGGCATGTGGGCTGCGGCCGATGATCAAGCCGTGCCGGTCCAGCACCATGCGCACGGGTTCGCCGTTGTCCAGCTTGTCGACGTTGACGATGGTCAGGGTAAGCGACATCGGGTCCTTGGGTTCAAACGCCGGAGGAGGCCAGGGCGTCGCCCGCCGCGAGACAGGCCTTGAGCGCCTGGGCCTTGTCGGGCGCGCGGGCTGATGCGGCCTGAACGGCGACGGCGGCGAACACCCCGGCCACGTCCTTCGGCACGGGCGTGGGCTGCACGCTCGGCGGCGCCATCGATCCGCCGGAGAAGAAGACTGCGCGCGCCGCCAAGGCCTCGGCGCTGGTTGGATCGGCCGCCTCGGCCGCGTCCCACGCCGCCCAACGGCGCTCGTCGGTCGGATCCTGCAGCCACAGCAGCGCCGCCTTGAGCGCGGCGGCTTCGGGCGTGGTCCGGTCCTGCCCCTGCGACAGATCACGCACCGCCCGCGCGGCCCACGCCACCGCTTCCAGACGCGGCAGGGCCAGGCCCAGGAACGCGGTCGCCTCGATCAGGCGGCCCGCCGCCACCAGGGTGTCGAAATAGGCCTTGGGCGCCGCGTCGCCGCACGCCTCGGGATTTTCCCACTTCAGTTGCTGGGCGATCTGGCGCGCTTGCGACCACTTCACCCGGTTCCACTCGCTCATGCCCGCCCCGTCAGTTGATCATGGTCATGGCGCCCTTGATCACCATCATCGGGCCGCCGTCGTGCTGCGCCATGGCGCCGGCCTTGGTCGACAGCTGGGCGGTCGCCTCGGCCTTGATCATGGTGCCTTCGATGCTGACCCCCTCGGGCGTAAGGGTCACCTTGCTGGCGCCGCACTTAAGGGTGATCGAGGTCGCCGCCTCCAGGGTGATCTGCCCGGCGTCGCACTTCAGGCTGTAGTCGCCGACCGATACGGCCGCGCTCATATTGCCCTGCGACACGGTGCGCGAGAGGTTGCCCGACTTGACGGTCAGGGCGCTGTCGCCGGTGCGCACGGTCAAGGTGTCGTCGCCCTCGACGATCTCGGTGCGCTTGCCCTTGTCGACCGTGTGGGTCTCGTCGCCGGTCTGGATCAGGCTGGTGCGGTTGCGGCCGATGGTTTCGGTCTGGTCGCGCTGCAAGGTGCGGGTCTCATCGCGGCGGATGTCCACGGTCATGTCGCGCTGTGCGCGCAGGGCCACGACTTCCTTGCCTGACTTGTCCTCGAACATGATCTCGTTATAGCCCGGACCCGACTGGTCGGGCTGGGCCACCGCGCCGTCGTAGTCGTTGGACCGGCTTTCGCCGTACGCCGTCCGTGTACGGATGTATGAGCGCGTCTTGTTCTCGACCGGCGTCTGCGGATGGGTCGACTGGGCGTTATAGACCCGGCCGGTGATGATCGGCTGGTCCGGATCGCCCTCCATGAAGTCGATCAGCACTTCCTGTCCCACGCGCGGCAGCATGAACGAGCCGACCTCGGCGCCGGCCCAACTCTCGGACACGCGCAGCCAGCAGGTGTTGAAGCCTTGGCGCTCCCACGGGAAACGCGCGAGCACGCGGCCGTATTGATCGGTCAGGATTTCCTTCTCGTCGTCCGTGCCGACGATGAACGCCACGTGCGGGCCCCCGACCACCGGCCGCGGGGTCTTGAGTTGCGGCCGCCAGGTCACGTCGGTGGGGATCGCCTCGATCGTCACCGCGTGCTGGCTTTCCTGACCGGCCCCGGCCGTGACGCTGCGTCCGCTCAGCACATAGGTCGCCGACAACACCAGATATTCCTGATTGTAGCGGCCTTCTTCGTGGCCCTTGAGCGTGAAGCGCTTGCCGCTGGCGATCACGAAGGCGTCGCCCTCGCCGACGAACCGCCGGCGCCGCGCCCGCGCGGCCTCCAGGCGCACCTTGGCCAGGGTCGTGCCCAGCCCGACCTGATCGGCCGTGTCCACGCGCCGATGACCGGCGGGAAAATCGTAGATCTCGGCCGCGTCGTGCGGCGTCTTTCCGTCCTCGGATTTTGTCGCGTCGTCGCGATTGTCGGACAGCCGGAACTCATAGTCCCGCAACGTCACCTTACCCGCCCCGGGCGCGACGTGCTCGTCCCACCGCCACAGGCACGGCTCAGGCGAAAATCCGCGCACGTTGCCGATCGGGACGTACTCGATCGAGGGCGCGCTGCCGTGGCCCGATGTCGTGTCCACCATGTGCATCACATGGCCCGTTTTGGTGTGTTCAAAATAATAAGCGATGCCGTACTCCTCCATCAGGCGGGAGACGAAGTCGAAGTCGCTCTCCCGGTACTGGACGCAGTACGGCCGCGCCGGCATCTCGTTCTGTAAACTGAAGCTAAAGCCGGCCTTGGCCGCGGCGTCCTGGGCCGCGCCGTTTTCTTCGAACAACAACTGCAGGATCTGCTGCACCGTCTTGTCGGCGAATATCCGTGAATTCTTGTTGGCTTCAAGCAGCGACAGCCACGGGCGCAAGGTCAGGCGATAGCGCACGCCATAGCCGTCCTCGCCCGTCTCCTCGGCTTCGAACAGCAGGCCGTTGAACTCGCGCACGTGGTTCTTGCCGCCGCCCGCCGCGGCCAGGGCCTGGCTGGGCTCGACGTGCACCTTCACAAGGCGCCCCAGCACCGAGGAGAAGTCTATTCGCAATGGCTTCTGAAACGCCGCCTCGGGCTGGCCCGCCGCCGCCTTGGGCACGAAAAGGTCAAGCAGGACGAGGTAAGGCTCGTTCAGGCTCTCGACGCACTTGAGCCCTTCCACCTTCAGGTCCGCGCTCACGCCGGCGGGCAGGTCCATCTCGACGGTGGCGAGGTCGCTCAGCGATCCCGATGTGGCTGGCATGCCTTGGACTCTCCCCCGCGCGGCGGCCGTTCAGGGCGGCGGCCGGGCCATTTCAGCAGAATTCGCGCCTAATGCTATACATCCGACTTGCTTGGGCGCCATCTAGCGGCGCCAACTTGAACCATGGCTTACAGAAGGGTAAAGGACTGTAAGGATTTGAACTAGGGGGGCACTTATGCGCGCGTTGATTTTATCGACAGCGATTTCGGCCATAGCGGGTATTGCTGCGGCCGCTCCGGCCCCACAATACAGCGTCGGCGATGTGGTCAACAGCTTTGCCCAATCGTCGGACAAGGCGCCTTCAGCCTGTCCGCCCGGTCAGTCGTCGGACGAGGATGGAATCTGCCAGCCCAACAAGGACACGCGCGGCTTCAGTCTGCCCACTCGCGCCGCGCCCGGCGGGCCGCGCCCTGCCGGATCGGGGCCGGCGATGCATGCGGCTGGCCCGGCGCGGGCGCCGGCGTCCGCGCCTCACCGCGACCTCTTGATCACCTTCAAGCTGGGCTCGGCCGAACTGACCGACCAGGCCCAGGCCAACGCCAAGGTGTTCGCCAAAGCCCTGAGCACACAGCAATTAGGCGACGCCCGCTTCGAGATCGAAGGCCATACCGACGCGACGGGTTCGGATGACCTTAATCAGAAGCTCTCGCAGGCCAGGGCCGATGCGGTGGCGGCGTTCCTGGCGGCGCAGGGCGTGGACGCTTCGCGGCTGCAGGCCAGGGGCTACGGCTCCAGCCGTTTGGCGGTTCCTGAAGATCCGACTTCGCCAGCCAACCGGCGCGTCGAGGCCCGCCGGCTGAACTAGGCCGCGCCTCGACCCCGGGCGCCCCACGGGCGCCGGGGCAACGACTGAACTGAAGGGGAATCCGCCCAAAATGGTGCGGTTGGGGCAAAGAACGGCTGGTTTCGTGGCGATGGCGCTTGCCGTCTGCTTGCCGGCTATGGCGCATGGGCAGACCGTCTCGCGCGCCTTGCCCAGTCCGCAGCAGCTCAATCCCGCCCAGCAACCCCAGGCCGCCCCACCGCAAAATCGCGGCGGCGATCTATTGGCGCCGCCCGAGCATAGCGCCTGCCCGATGGCGGATTCGCCTTTGACCTTCACCCTGACCGCGGTCGAGTTTCAGGGCGCCACGGCGGTCAAGGCCAAGACCTTGGAGGGGGCCTACGCGTCCCTGATCGGCCAGACCATCAAGGTCGCCGAGATCTGCGCGATCCGTGACCGCGCGGCCGACATCTTTTTTCGCCGGGGGTTCCTGGCGCGGGTCGAGATCCCCGAACAGCGCATCGCCGGCGGCAAGCTGGTGCTCACCGTGGTCGAAGCGCGTATCGCCGCGGTGCGGGTGCACGGCGAGGCCGGCGCCGCCCAGTCGAAGGTCGAAGACTATATCGAAAAGCTGCGGGGCCTGACCCCGTTCGATCTGCGCACCGCCGAACGCTATCTGCTGCTGGCCTCCGATGTGCCGGGCATGCGCATTTCGGCGGCTCTGCGACCCTCGCCCCAGGGCCGCGGCGCGGTGGATCTGGATGTGACCGTGACCCGCCAGCCGGTCGACATGGTGGTCGATGCGCAGAACTTCGGTTCGCAGTCCCTTGGGCCCTACGGCGGTCTGGTGCGCGGCGATCTGAACGGCGTGACCCGGTTCGGCGACCGCACCACCCTGGTCGCCTATTCGACGCTGTTCGACGACAAGCAGCAGGTCCTGCAACTGGTGGAAGAGGCGAGAGTCGGTTCGGACGGTTGGCTCGGCCGGTTGTCGGTGGCCTATGGCCGCACCCATCCGGGGGCCAACGTCGCGCCTCTGGACCTTTACGGCAAATCCTTGGTCGGCTCGTTCGAGGCGGTCTATCCGCTGTGGCGCTCGCGGCGCAACAACCTGAACCTGACCGGCGGGTTCGACTACGTTGATCAGTCTACTGATTTTGGGTCGGGCGGCGCGCTCAACGACGACCACCTGCGCATCCTCTATGGCCGCGCCGACGCCGACATTCGCCGCTTTCCCTTCGGGCGGGAGTTCGACGGGCATCTGGACCTGCAGATCCGCAAGGGGCTGGAGATCCTGGGCGCCAGCCGGCCGGGCGAGGCGGGATTGTCGCGCCTGCAGGGGCGGGCCGACGCCCTGGTGTTCCGCGCCGACGGCACGGCCACCCAGCAATGGACCAGCCTGATCTCCACCGAAATGGCGTTCGAGGCCCAATATACCGACACCCCGCTGCTGACCTACGAGCAGCTGGCGGTGGGCAACCTGACCATTGGACGCGGCTATGACCCGTCGTCGGTGACAGGCGACACCGGTGTTTCGGGGACGTTCGAGCTGCGCGCCGGTCCGATCCAGCCGATCCAGCCGCTGCGCTGGCTCAACGTGCAGGGCTATGGCTTCTACGACATCGCCAAGAGCAACAATCTCAACATCGGCGGCGAGAACCTGACCGTGCGCTCCGCCGGCGGCGGCCTGAGGTTCCGGCTTACCCAGCGGGTCAGCCTCGACATCGCCTACGCCCACCCCTTCGACAAGATCAGCGCCAACGCCAAGAGTCGGCCGCCCGACCGTGCGCTGGTCAATCTTGTGTCCAGCTTCTTCTAGGGGAACGACGATGAAGCGGTCGCCGAAAAGGGTCCAGCGAGACGGGAACGGCGGGGTCGCCGCTGGTCCGATTCGCGCCCGTGGGCGGCTGCTCGCGTACAGCGCCCTTTGCGGCGCGCTGACGGCGCTCGCAGCCGCAGCCCCAGCCCAGGCCCAGGTGGCCGGGTTCAAGCTTCAGGGAGGGGTTGTGCTCAACAACGCCAACCTCGCGACAAATTCGCTCGCGACAGGCGGGGCGACGCCCACTGTAGCCAACTCGGCCGGCGAATCCGACATCACCCTGAATGGCGCACGCACGATCATCGCCTGGTCACAGTTTGATATCGCCTCGGGCGAGACCGCCAAGTTTCTGTTCAACAGCCGCAGCGACATCGTGCTCAACCGGGTGATACCTCTCGCCGGCGACACGAACGCCGCAAGCATCAATGGGACCTTGTCGGGCCTGGTGGGCGGCGCGTACGGCGGCAACGTGTGGATCCTCGATCCGAACGGGGTGATTTTCGGGGCGAATGCCATCGTCAACCTCGGCGGCCTGGTGGCCACCACATCGCCCCTGTCGACCGCTGACAGCGCCTTCGTGGCCGGCGGCTCCAACAGCTTCAGCTTCGGACTATCCACTGACGGGGTATCGGTTACCGTGCAGAACGGGGCCAGCATCACCGCCGCCGGCGGCACGCTTGCCCTGGTGTCGCCGTCGGTAATCACCCAGGCTGGCGCGACCATCGGCAACCCAGGCGGCGACGTCCTTTACGGCGCGACCAACGGCTACACCATCCAATTCGCGCCGAACGCCAGCGGCGATCTGGACCTCTACCAGTTCGTGGTCGGCGCTGCCGCCAACGGCACGGCCTCGACCACGCCGGTCAGCCTCGGCGCCGCCACCACGGCAGGCAACGTCTATATCGCTGCGGTCAACCAGAACGCGGTGGTCGGGGCCGTCGTGGCGCCGGGCGATATCACGGCCACGGCCGCCGGAACCGCCAACGGCGACATCATCCTGACCGCCGGATCGGACCTGGCCAACGGCGGTGGCGGAATCGCGCCGGCCGCCGTGGCCAGCGCCGGCGCGACGACCATCGCGGCGGGCGCCCTCAGCGCGGACGGCAATCTCACCGTCACCGGGCCGGGCGCGGTTTCAGCGACCTCTGCGGCCCTGACCGGAGCAACCGGCTCGCTGCTCGTGCAGTCGACGGCCGGCGACGCGGTGCTGGGCGCCGCCACCGCCGGAGCGATCACCGGGGCCAACACCTTTGCGAGCGCTTCCTCGGGAACCGCCGAGGTGCTGGCTGCGGCGGGAACGGCGACGGTCAACCTGGACAGCGCAGCAGCCCTGACTCAGATTTCTGGCCAGGCGGTCTCGGGCACGGTGAGCACAGGCGGCTTCAGCCTGGGTTCGGCCGCCGCCAGCGCCGGGGCCGCCAACCTGACGGCCTCGGGCGGGGCGCTCGCCGTGACCGGGGCGCTCAGCGCCACGGGCGGGTCGGTTTCGGCCCAGGGCGTGTCGCTCAATCTGGGCGCTGTGACCGCCACGGGTGCGACCTCGGACGTGGCGCTCCAGGCGACGGCCGGAGGCCTGGTCGCCGACGCCGTGTCCTCTGGGCGAGACCTGACACTGGCGGCGACCGGAGCGGTGACGCCGACGAGCATCGCCCTCGGTCGCGACTACACCTTGACCGGCGCGTCGTTCAACGCCGCCGCCACGGGCGTGGTCGGTCCGCGCGACGTGACCTTCAACGTGCTGGGCGCCTATACCCCCGCCAGTGAGCCGGTGGCCGGCCGCAACCTGACCCTCACCGCCACCGGCCTGCTCGACGCCAGCGGGCTGCCCCTGGCCGCGGGCGCCAACCTCACGCTCCAAGGCGGCAACGGGCTGAAGGTCGGCGCGGTCACCGCCCTTCTGGGCGCCTCGACCTTCATCACCACCGGCGGAGCGGTGCAGTTCCTCGGCGCTGTGGACGCCTTGGGCCAGACGGTCACGGTCACCTCGGCGGGAAGCGTCAGCCAGAGCGCGGGCATTACGGCGGCGACCCTGACCGGCTCCTCCGTCGGCGGCGCGAATTTCACCAACGTCGGGAATGCGATTGGCGCGTTTGGGCCCTTCGTCAACACCGGCGGGGGCGGAATCAGTTTGAGCCAGCCGGGGGCGATCAACCTGGCGGGTGATATAAATGCGTCGGGCCAGACGGTTTCGCTCAGCACCGGCGGAACGATCGGCCAGGCCTCGGGCGCAATAACCGCGGCGACCCTGACCGGCTCGGCGGTCGGCGGCGTCAGTCTGACCGGACCTGCCAACGCTATCGGGACCCTCGGCGCCTTCACCAACACCGGCGGGACCTTCTCCCTCACCGACAGCGCCCCCCTGGCCGTGAGCGCGGCGGGCCTCTCGAACACCGCCGGCGACATCACCCTGACCACCACGGGCGCAGCGGCCAACGGCATCACCCTCGGCGGGGTGATCAACGCCGGGATCTACACGCTGCACCTGGTCTCCGCTGGAACCATCGCCCAGAGCGCGGGGATCGACGCCGGCGCGCTCACCGGTTCGTCAGTCGGCGGCGCGACCCTGACCGCCAGCAACGCCATCGGCGCTTTTGGAGCCTTCACCAACACCGGCGCGGGCGGAATCAGCCTGACCAACGCCGGGGCGATGGTCATCTCGGGCGCGATATCGGCGCCAGGCCAGACCGTCGCCCTCAACGCCGGCGGCGCTCTCAGCGAAACGACGGGGACTATCGCGGCGGGGAGCTTGACGGGCGGCTCGACGGGCGGCGTCAATCTCACCGGCGCCAACGCGATCGACACGCTCAGCGGGTTCACCAACATCGGCGGGGCCTTCGCCCTGACTGACAACGCGGCCCTGGCGTTGGGCGGGGCGGGCCTGACCAACACGGGCGGGGCCGTCAATCTGGCGGTCACTGGCGCCGGCAACGGGCTCAGCCTGGGCGCGGGACTCGATGCGATCGGCCAGGCGCTGACCCTCAACGTCGCCGGAACCATCACCCAGACGGCGGGCGCGATCAGCGCGGCCAGCCTGACCGGCTCCTCGGGCGGCGACGTGAGCTTGACGGGCGGCAACGCGGTGTCGGGGCTTGGCGCGTTTTCCAGCGGCGGGGCCTTCGCCCTGACCAACGCGGCGCAGACCCTGACCTTCAACGGTCCGCTGACCGCTACCGGCGCGGTGGCCTTCACCACCACCGGATCGGGCGACATCGACTTGAACGGCTCGCTCGGCGGGGCTGGCCAGACGGTGACGCTCAATGCGGCCGGAGCCATCAATCAGGTGTCGGGCTCGTTGACGGCCGGAACGCTTAACGCCCACTCGGCCGGCAACCTGGACGTCAACGCGACCATCACCACCCTGGGCAGCTACGTGTCCGACACGGGCTACGCCATCTTCGTCAGCGGCGGGGCTCTGGCGGTGACGGGTCCGGTTCAGGGCCACACCTTCGCGGGGCTTGAGACGCTCGCGGGCGACCTCACCGTCAACGGCCCGGTGTCGTCCGCCACGGGCGGCGTGACCCTGATCGGGGCCGCCAACCTCAATCTTGCGGGCAACGTCATCACCGCGACCACGGCGGACCTGGTCGCCGGCACGGGCGCGATCACCCAGACGGCGGGCGCGATCAGCGCGGCCAGCCTGACCGGCTCCTCGGGCGGCGGCGTGAGCCTTACCCAGGCCAATGCAATCACCGACATCGCCGGCTTGAACAACACCGGTTCGGGCGGGATCAGCGTGACCAACGCGGGGGCGCTTGGCGTAACCGGGGCGATCACCGCCGCCGGCCAGACCGTCACCTTGTCGTCCGGGGGCGCCCTCACCGAATCCGGGGCCGGCGCGATCATCGCTGCCACGCTATCTGGCGGCTCGGTCGGCGGCGCGGCCCTGACCGACCGCAACACGTTCAATACCGTCGCGAATTTCGCCAATACGGGCGGTGGCGCGCTGGCGATCCGCGACAGCCAGGCGCTGTCCGCCTCGAACCTGTCGAACGCGGGTGGGGACATCGCGCTGACGACCGACGCCGGCGCCCTGACCCTGGGCGGCGCGATCACCGCCGCCGGCCACGCCCTGACCGTCAATTCGGCCGGCGCGGTGCTGGGCGACAGCGCGGTGATCACCGTCGGCGATCTGGGCGGCCAGTCGCTTGGCGGCGCGTCCTTCGCCAACGGCGGCAACGCCATCGCCGCCGTCTCGGGCCTGACCAACACCGGCGGCGGGACGGTAGCTGTGACCGACGCCGGCGCCTTGAGCGTGAGCAACCTGTCCAACACGGGCGGCAACGCCATCTTCACGTCCGGCGGCGGCCTCACCTTGGCCGGCGCGATCGGCGTTGGTGGAACCCTGACCACCACGGCCGGCGGCGCGATCGGCGCGAACGGCGCGTCGATCAGCGCTACCACACTGACCGGATCGTCCGTGGGCGGCGCAACCTTTGGCGGCGCCAACTCCATCGGTGTCCTCGCCGGCTTCGCCAACGCGGGCGGCGGCACGCTCGCCGTAGCCGACGCCTCCTCCCTGACGGTATCCGGCGCCGTGACCTCGGCCGGCGCGTTGCAACTGGCCAGCGCCGGCACGCTCAGCGGCGCGGGCGCCGCGCTCAACGGCGCGGGAGTTTCGGTCACCGCCGGCGTCGCTGCCACGGTCGGCTCGGCGTCCAGCAGCGGCGATATCGCGGTGATCGCGAGCGGCGGGGGCGCCCAGCTGGCGTCGGCGGCCTTGACGGGCTCCAGCGGCGTCCTGACGGTCAAGGCGACCGGCGGCGACGCGGTGTTGGGCGCGGCCTTCGGGCTCAGTTCGTCGGGCCTGTCGTTCACCGCGACCGGCGCCGGAACGGCCACCGTCTGGTCGACCACTGGCAACGTCGTCGTCAATCTAAACACCGCCGCCCAGATCGCCCTGGCCAACGCCGCAGGCGCGGTCTCGGTGAAAGTGGCTAACGGCGCCGCAGACGTCGCCTCGGTTCAGGCGGGCGGCGGCGCCGTGATCCAGGGCGCCAATGTGCTGCTCGGCGGCGGTGGCCCGTCGACGGTCGCCGTGGGCGGACCCCTGCAAGTCATCGCGACCGGCAGTCCGGCGCTGGGCCTCGGCGACGCCGTGGTCCAGGTCGGCGGTCCGATCAACATCGCTCTGGTCTCGGCCACCCGTGACGCCTCGGTAACTTCCAGCAGCGGGGACATCCTGGTGGCGTCGGCGACCGCTGGCCGCAACCTGACGGTCGACGCCGCGGGCGGGGCCGCGCGGCTGAGGCAGGCGACGTTGCAAGGCGCGGGCGCCTTGTCGGTTGTCGCTTCCACCGACGCGGTCCTCGGCGCCGACGCCGGCGCCGCGCCGACCGCCGCCAACACGGTGACCGCGCCAGCGGGCGCGACGGTTCAGGTCCAGGGCGGCGCCTCGGCCACGGTCAATCTCGCTGGCGGGGTCACGATCAACCAACTGACCGCCGGTTCCGGCGCCGCCATCGCGCAAAGCGCTTCGGGCCCGCTCACGGTGGTCCAGGCCACCGCCGGCGGCGCGGTCCAGGTCAGCGCCAATGGCGGCGATGCGGTGCTGCGCGGCGCCCAGGCCGGCGGATCGGTCACCCTGGCCGCCGCGGGCGCGGCCACCCTGGGCGAAGCGGCGGCCAATGTTCCGACCTCGGCCGAATCCGTCACGCTCACCGGTTCGGGCGGCATCGTGGTGCAGGCCGGGTCGGGCGCGGCGACGGTCAACCTGTCAGGCCCGGTGCGCCTGTCCCACATCGGCTCGGCCGCGTCGGACGTGATCGTCCAGTCCCCCGGCGCGGTGGCCATCGGCGGGGGCTCGGCCGGGGGCAATCTGACGATCCAGGCGGCCAGCCTGTCGCTATCCGGTGCGGTTTCGGCGGCCAACCAACTGACGATCCGGTCGGCGGTGGGCGGGTTTAACCTGGGCGGTTCAGCCACGACCGACGCCGCTCACCTGGGCCTGAGCGCCGCTTCATTCGCTCTGCTCAGCGCCCCGACGGTCAACCTCTACGCCGGCGTGACCGGCGGCAAGTTGGGGGACATGACGGTAGGCGACCTCGCGGTCGATCCGTCGAAGATCCCGACGCTCGGCCTCTACGCCTCCGGCTCGAACACCGTGTTCGTCACCGGAGCCCTGGCCCCCGCCGCCGCCAGCCAGGGATCGGGCCAGGCCAAGATCGTGATTGGACAGGCTAGCCAGGCGGCCGGCTGGACGCCGAAATCGGTCCTCGTCAGCGGTTCGATCGGCTCGGCGACCCTGACCAGCGCCGCCGACGTGGCCGATCCGTCGGTCAAGGCCTTCCAATCGGTAGAGCTTAACGCGACGCAGGACGTCCTGTTGGGCACGTCCGGCTTCATTTCCGCCGTCCAGGCCGCCAGCGCGGCCAATATCAACATTACGCGCAGCCAGCCGCCGCAGATACTGTTGGCCCCCGCGACGCCCAACCGCATCTATCTCGCCTCGGGTCTGCTCACCGTGCGCGCCAACGGCAAGGTCGTGCAGCAGAACACGTCCGACGCCCCCGGCGTCTCGACCGGTATATTGATCACAAACCCCGGGCGCAGCGTCGCACCCCTGACGCTGGGCGGCGTGACCGGAGGCGGGGCCGCCGGGCCCTCGGTGATCGACCTGTTCCTGTCGTACAATGACGCCGGCGGCCAGACGATTACCGAAAAGATCGCGGCCATTTCGCCGGGCGTAAGGCTCGAGGGCATCGGCGGCAGCAACAATTACAGGATCAACAGCTGCACTATCGGCGAGGTCGGGGTGTGCACGCCGTTCACCACCGCGGTGGTCGACGTCGAGCCCACCGATCTGACCGGATCGCTGTTGCTGCGCACCCAGGACGACGACATCGCCGCTGACCCGACCATTACCGGCACGGGCAACGAGGAAATCTGGCGGGATTCGCAATGACCAGCTTCGGGACCGGCTTGAGCACAGGCGTGTTGAGCACAGGCGTGTTGAGCACAGGCGCGCGAGCGGGGGGGTATCTGGCCCTGATCCTGGCGGTTATGGCCCTTGCGCCAAGCGCGGGCGCCTGGGCCGCGGTGCGTTACGACAGCTTTCCCTTAGGCCAGAGCGCCAAGACCGGCGCGGTGTGCGAGGCGGCGCAGGACGATCAGGATCCAGCCGCTCAGGCGCGCGGCGCCACCGCCTGGGCCGTGACATGCCGCGGCTGGCAGGGCGTGCTCGGGCGGCTCTATCTTTACGAGCGCGATGGCGACGCGGCCATCGCTGCGGACGGCCCGTGGCGCCAGGCGCTGCGCGGCCGGGCCGATTGCCAGCAGGGCAAGCCATTGTCCTTAGCCGGACTATCGGGGACGCTGGAAAGCCAGTGCGCTTCGGCCCGGGGCGGGACGGCCTATCTGGCCTATACCGCCAGCCGTGGAAAATCGGTTGTCACGGCCGAAGGCCTGGCGCCCCTGGCCGACCTGCTGCAGGTGGGGCTCAGGGTGGCGGCCGGCGTGATCAAGCCGCCCGTCGCCATGCAGTCCGAAGCCGCCGCGATCGGCGGCGGTTCATCAACGGTCAGTCTGGCCGACGCCGCCGACCAAGTGCAGCGCGCGCCCGATCTGGTGCGCGAGCGGGCCTATGTGCAGAACCAGGCCTGGCAGTTCGCCGACGCCGAGACCGCCTTCCGCGCCCTGGCCTTGGACGCCGCGGCGGCGCCGCACGATCGGGCTGAGGCCTATCTGAACTGGGCGCTCAACGCCTCCAACCTTGGCCGGTTCGATGAGGCTGACGATCTGTTCGCCCAGGCTGACGCCCAGGCCGCCCTGGTCAAAGACCCCGAGTTGGATGCTCTGGAGCTGAACTACCGGGCCCTGCACGCGCGCAACCGGCGCGACTTTCCCCAGACCATCGCCCTGGCGCAGCGCGCCCTGACCCAGCGCGCCCTGGTGCGGCAGAGGGGGGCCAGCGCCCTCGGCGCCGAACTGGCGTCTGGCTCGTCCAATGAAATCTATATCAGCCCGGCCCTGGCCGACGCCCTCAACCGCCGCGCGCGCAACCAGAGTATTCTTGGTCAGCGCGGCCTGACCGAGGCGCAAAAACTGACTATTCAGGACGCGCAGGCCGTCTATCTGATCGGCTCCTCCCAGGCGGCGATGGGCGATGCGGCCGCCGCGCGGCGCAGCCTGGAGGACGGCCGGTCGCGGCTGACCGATCCCACCCTGGTCAAGTCTGCCGGCTGGCTGCGGGCGCAGGTCGACGCGGAACTGGCGCGGCTGGAATTGAAAAGCGGCGACGTCGCCGCCGCCAAGTCGGGCCTGGCTGATGCGCTCAAGACCCTGCGCGGCCAGACCGGTTTGTCGGGAAGCCAGACCGAAGCGGCTCTGCTGCTCGAATATGCGCGGGCCGAGGCCGCCAGCGGCGAGGTGATACAGGCCCTGGCCGACTACGACCGCGGTTTCGCCCTGTTCCGCGACGCCCGCGGTTCATTGGGCGCTTCGGCCGATGCGGCTGACGCTTATCTCGATCTGCTGATCAAGCAGCGCGAGAGACTGCCCGCCCAGGCGCGGGCCTACGACGAGCGCTTCTTCACCGCCGTCCAGAGCGTAGTGTCCGAGGCGACCGCCGACACGGTGGCGCGGCTCTCGGCGCGGCTCAACGCCGGGGGCGGGGCCTCCGCCGGCATCGCCCGCGCGCTGGACGACACCCGTCGCCGCATCCACGTGCAGGAAAGCGCGATCCAGGATGCGCAGGACGCCAAGACCTACACCGGCGCGGCCAAGGCCCAGGGTGACGCCCAGCTCAAGGCGCTCAACGCCGAAGCCAGTGCGCTGGAGGCCCAGCTGCTGGCCGCCAATCCGCGCTACGGCCAGTTGGTCATAGCCACCGCCAGCCTCGATCAGATGCAGAAGGCGCTGAACCCGGGCGAGGCCTATGTGAAGATCGTTCTGCTCGGCGCGCGCGGCTATGGCCTTATGATCACCCGAGACACGGTCCGGCCCTATGCCGTTCCGCTGGGCCGGGTATCGGCCGAGACCTTGGTCGCGCGCCTGCGCAAGCCGTTCGATACTGCAAACACCCTGCCCCGGTTCGACGTGGCCCTGGCCCACGAGGCCTATCAGACCCTGTTCGGCCCGGTCAGCGCCGATATGGCCAAGGTGGATCACCTGGTGTTCGATCCCGACGGCGCCCTGATCAGCTTTCCTGTGGCGGCCTTGGTGATCGACCAGGCCAGCGCCGACACCATGGCCGCGCGCCTGACGGCGCTGCGGGCCAAGGGTGGCGGCGTCTTGTCCTACGCCGGGGTCGACTGGCTCGGCCGCAACACCGACACCTCGCTGGTGGTGTCCGCCGCCAGCTTCCTGGAATCGCGGGCCTTCGCCCCGTCCACGGCGCCCAACCCCTATCTCGGCTTTGGCGATGCGGTGATCGGCTCGGCTGACAACCCGCGTCTGTTCGCCTCGGTGCTCGGTCAGCAACTGGGCGCCGGCAAGGCCGACTTCTGTGAAAGCCAGCGCCAGGCCATGGCCAAGATGCGCCGCCTGACCGAGACCGCCACCGAGGTGCGCGAGGTCGGCCAGAGCCTGGGCGCCCCCGCGCGCGACGAGGTGCTCGGCGCCGCCTTCAGCGACGCGGACATCAAGGCCCGCACCGACCTGGACCAGTACCGCGTGCTCTATTTCGCCACTCACGGCCTTCTGCCTCAGCCCGGCGAGTGCCTGCCCCAACCGGCCCTGGTCACCTCGCTCGGCGATGGCGACAGCGACGGCCTGCTCGACGCGGTGGAAATTCTCGACCTGAAGCTCAACGCCGACCTGGTGGTGCTGTCAGCCTGCAACACCGGCGCCCCCGGAGCGGCGGGCGGCGGCTTGACCGGCACCGGCGAGGCGCTCGGCGGTTTGACGCGCGCGTTCATCTACGCCGGCAGCCGCGGCCTGGTCGTGTCGCACTGGGAAGTGGATTCGCGCTCGGCCCTGGCCCTGATGACCGGCATGTTCTCAGGCGCCGGGACCAAGGGCTCGATCAGCCAGTCCGGGGCGCTCAGGCGATCCGAATTGGCGATGATGGACTCGGACGCTTATTCACATCCTTATTACTGGGCAGCCTTTACCGTGGTGGGCGACGGCGCGCGGCCCCTGCCGGTCGGCGGGTTGAAGGAGGAAGCCAGTAATGGACATTGACGTCGCCAAATTGCTCGAGCCGATCTCGGAGGATGCGCCGGCCGGTCCGGACATGGCGTATGACTCGGCGCGCTACGCCCTGGAGCAGGCGTTCGACAGCAGCGTCTCGGTGGATGCGGCCGGCCAGGCCGCCGGCGAGGCCGATATCGACTGGCCCGACATCATCGACCAGATTGTCAGCCAGTTCGATCAGACCAAGGACATATGGCTCGCCGTCTACCTGTGCCGGGCGGGCGCCAAGGCGCGCCGGCTGGAGGTGGTCGAGGCCGGCGCCCAGGCGCTGGCGGGCCTGTTCGACAAATATTGGGACGCGGTGCACCCGACTCTGGACGAGCTCGGCGTGCCGGGCCGCAAGACCCCGTGCGACTCCCTCGCGTCACGAGCGGCGTTCCTCGGGGCGCTGGAGAGCACGCCCCTGATTCGCCACGCCCGGTTGGGGTCGTTCTCCGGCGTGGACTTCGAGCGGTTCCGCGCCAATGGCGAAGCCGCCGAGGGCTATGGCTTCTTCCGGGCGGCGCTCGAAGAGATCGGCGAGAGCGGACTGGCCGAGGTGGTCCAGCGCCTGGACGGGATTGAAAGCTCGCTGCGCGCCGCCGATCGCGCCTTCATGGACAAGGCCGCCGGCGAATCCACCGCCAATTTTCAGGCGACCTACGAGACCCTGGCCATGCTCAAGAAGGCGGTGAAGGCCTTCTTGTCGGGCGAACCTGAGGTCGATCCGGCGCCCGCCGCGGGCGGCGGCGCGGCCGCCCCGGCCACCGCGGCCGGGCCGCGCGTGTCGGGCCGGGTGGAAAACCGCGAGGACGTGCTCAAGGCGATCGACGCCATCTGCGACTACTACCGGCGCATGGAGCCCTCCAGTCCGGTTCTGCTGGTTTTGCAGCGGGCCAAGGGCTGGGTCGGCGGCGATTTCATGGAAATGCTGAGGGATATCATGCCCGACAGCCTCAGGGACGCGAAAGCGGTCCTGATGGCGCGTCCAAAAGACGATGACGATTGATCTGCTAGTTGAGTAACGGCCGCAAACGGAATAGACATTTGCGGCGGCGTCGGAATTAGGGGGAGGACCAGTAATGGCTCAAGGCGGTCAGCGTTTCATTAAGCAAAACCGGGCCCCACGCGTCCATATCGAATACGAGGTCGAAACCTATGGCTCGCGGCAAAAGGTGCTGCTGCCCTTCGTTGTCGGGGTTCTGAGCGACCTGTCGGGCAAGTCCAACAAGGAAAAGCCCACGCTCGACAAGCGTGAGTTCGAAGAGTTCGACATGGACAACTTCGAAAAGAAGATGGCGGGCATCGCGCCGCGCGCGGCCTTTGCTGTGGACAACACACTCACGGGCGAAGGCAAGCTGTCAGTCGACATGACCTTCAGCTCCATGGCCGATTTCGAGCCGGGCGCGGTGGCCAAGAAGGTCCCGGCCCTGGCCAAGCTGCTCGAGGCGCGCGAGCAGCTCAACGACCTCATGCTCTATATGGACGGCAAGGACGGCGCCCAGGCCTTGATCGACAAGCTGCTCAAGGACCCCGACCTGCTCAAGTCCCTGGCCGCGGCCCCGCCGGCCGAGCCGGAAGCCGACAAGGGCTAAGCGACATCCATTCCAGCGTCTGGTGAGATAAAGATGGCCCAAGAAGTTCAAGGTCAAAGCGCCGCGCCCGCGGCGGACGTCGCGGCGTTCGATGACTTCGCTGCCCTGCTGCAGCGGGAATTCAAGCCGAACACGGATCAAAAGCGCGATCGCATCAGCCAGGCGGTTCAGACCCTGGCTCAGCAGGCCTTGGCCGACACCCATATCATCGGCGACGACGTCCTGACCACGCTGGACGCTATGCGCGCAGGGATCGACCGGGCGCTGACGGCGCAGGTGAACAAGATCCTGCACCACGAGGACTTCCAGAAGCTGGAGTCGGCGTGGCGGGGCCTCGCCTACCTCGTCTACAACACCTCCACGGGGACCGACCTGAAGATCCGGGTCATGAACATCTCCAAGGACGAGACCCGCAAGATGCTGCGTCAGTACCGAGACGCGGCGTGGGATCAGAGCCCTCTGTTCAAGAAGGTCTACGAGTCCGAGTTCGGTCAGTTGGGCGGTCAGCCCTACGGCACGTTCATCTGCGACTATTCGTTCGACCACAGCGGGCCGGACATCGAGATCATGAAGGGTCTGTCCAAGATCGGCGCCGCCGCGCACGCGCCCTTCATCGCCGCCGCCGACTCCCAGCTGCTGGGCATGGAGAGCTGGCAGGAGCTGTCCAATCCGCGCGATCTGGCCAAGCAGTTCGAGGCGTCGGACTACATGGCCTGGCGCTCGTTCCGCGACAGCAACGACAGTCGCTACATGGCCTTGACCCTACCGCGCTTCCTGGGCCGGCCGCTCTACGGCGCCAACACCAGCCCCGTTGAGGAGTTCGCCTTCGAGGAGGAAACCGGCGGGGCGCACGACCAGCATCTGTGGCTCAACGCCTCCTACGCCCTGGGCGTGCGCATCACGTCCGCCTTCAAGGACTTCGGCTGGACCACCCGCATCCGCGGCGTCGAATCCGGCGGCACGGTGGAGAACCTGCCGACCGCCATGTTCCCGACCGACGAGGGCGGGATGGACGTCAAGTGCCCGACCGAGATCGCCATCTCGGATCGGCGCGAGGCCGAGCTGTCCAAGGCCGGCCTGATGGCCCTGATCCACCGCAAGAACACCGACCAGGCCACCTTCATCGGCGCCCAGACCCTGCATAACCCCAAGCAGTACGAGAACCCCGACGCCACGGCCAACGCCAATCTGTCGGCCCGCCTGCCCTACATCTTCGCCAGCTGCCGCTTCGCCCACTATCTCAAGTGCATGGTGCGCGACTGGATCGGCGGCACGCGCGAGGCGCCTCAGCTGTCCAAGGATCTGCAGTCCTGGATCATGCAGTACGTTGATACCCAGGCTGCCGAATCCGACGAGTTCACCAAGGCGCGCAAGCCGCTCAAGGCCGCCTCGGTGGAAGTTCTGCCCGACCCGGAAAACCCTGGCTACTACCGCGGCGTGTTCAACTTTGTGCCCCATTACCAGCTCGAAGGTATGGACGTTTCCTTGAGCATGGTTTCGCGCCTGCCTAAGGCGGGCTGACCTTTTCGCCAGTACTTTGACGACTTCGCTTTAGAACATCCTCTCAGCATCAGGAGCCTGCAATGGCCGTTGATATGTTCATCAAGATTGGCGACCTGAAAGGGGAGTCACGGGATAAGACCCATAAGGACGAGATCGACGTCCTGGCCTGGAGCTGGGGTGTGTCTAACAGCGGCACCTCGCACATGGGCGGCGGCTCGGGCGCGGGCAAGGCCAACGTCCAGGACCTGTCGTTCACCAAGTACTTCGATCTGGCCAGCCCGTCGTTGCTGCTGGCCTGCTGCACCGGCAAGCACTTCGACGAAGTGAAGCTGACGGTGCGCAAGGCCGGCGAGAAGCCGCTCGAGTACATCATCATCACGCTGACGGAAGTGATCGTGACCTCGGTCTCGACCGGCGGTTCGGGCGGCGAAGACCGGCTGACCGAAAACGTCTCGCTGAACTTCTCCAAGGTGAAGGTGCAGTACGTCGAGCAGATGAAGGACGGCAGCTCGGGCGGTAAGCCCGACATGACCTACAACATCGCCGAAAACACCAAGGAATAGGCTGCGGGTCGTCCGCCGAAAGGTCTCGCCATGGCGGATGCCGATGAGTTCCTGCGCGCCGGCGATGTCGCTGGCGCGCGATCGGCCCTGGTCGAGACCATCAAGGCCTCGCCCCAGGATCAGCGCGCGCGCATCTATCTGTTCCAGCTGCTGTGTGTGATGGGCGACTGGGACAAGGCCAGGACCCATCTTCGCAGCCTGGCCCAGCTTTCGCCCGAGGCGCAGATGCTCTCGGTCGCCTATGGCCAGGCGATCGACGCCGAGATCGCGCGCGCCGCCGCCTTCGCCGGCCAGGCGCCGTTCCATGCCGCCATCGTCACTTCACCCTGGGTCGAGCAATTGGCCCAGGCGCTGACCCTGGAGGCCCAGGGCCGGGCGAACGAGGGCGCGGCCCTGCGCGAAGCGGCCTTCGAGGCCGCCGGCGACACGCCGGGCGAGATCGACGGCCAGGCCTTCACCTGGATCGCCGACGCCGACGCACGCTTCGGTCCCACCTTCGAGGCGATCTTCCAGGGCCGCTGGGGCCTGATCCCGTTCGAGGCGGTCAGCCAGATCCGCACCGAGGGGCCGCTGGACCTGCGTGATATCGTTTGGCTGCCCGCGGAGCTGGAGCTGCGCTCGGGCCAGTCGGTGGCGGTGATGCTGCCCGCGCGCTACCCAGGCACGGAGGCCGAGTCGGACGGCGATCTGCGCCTGGGGCGCAGCACCGAATGGCGGCCCTCCGCTATCGGCGATCAAGGCGTGGGCCAGCGTCTGTGGACCCTAAGCGGCGGGGAAGACGTGCCGCTCTATAGCTTCCGCAAGCTGGTCATGGTCTGAGCCATGGCGCCGCGGATCAACCCGACCCTCTTCGACAAGCTGGCGGGCGGCTCGGACCTGTTTTCCGCCGCCGACAGCGCCTCCGATGGGCGGCGCGGCGAGACCGCGCGCGACGGCCTGCGCCGCTATTCCGCGCCAGAGGTCGAGCAGTACAACGAGGCTGCCCTGCGCAACAGCGTGCGCCGCGACCTGGCGTGGTTGATCAACACCGTGAACTTCGAGGCGACGGTGGACCTGGATCCCTATCCGCACGTCAAGACCTCCGTGATCAACTACGGCGTGGCCGACATGACCGGCAAGGCCCTGACCAAGCGCATGGTGCATGACCGGGCCAGCCGTCTGCGCGAGGCGATTCTGGCCTTCGAGCCGCGCCTGGCCCCCAGCACCCTGTCGGTCACCGCCGAGGGCTATGGCCTGCGGGAGAACGCGCTCACCTATGTGATCCATGGCGATGTGACCTCCGCCGTCCATGCGCTGCCGGTGCGCTTCGCCACCGACGTCGAGGTGGATACCGGGGCCGCGACCGTGCGGGACTAGGCCGATGGATCCCCGGCTCCTGCGTGCGTACAACGAGGAACTGGCCTATTTGCGCGAGACCTCGCGCGAGTTCGGGGCCGAGCACGACGTGGTCGCCGGCTACCTCGGCCTGAAGACCCCGACCGATCCCGACCCCTATGTCGAGCGGCTGCTGGAGGGCGTCGCGTTCCTGTCGGCGCGGGTCAAGCTCAAGCTCGACGATCAGTTCCCCGACTTCACCCAGCATCTGCTGCAGGCCATCCAGCCCAACTACCTGGCGCCGACCCCCTCGATGTGCGTGGTCGCCCTCCAGCCTCAGAGCGGCGACGCCAACCTGGCCAGCGGTCCGGTCGTGCCCCGCCTGAGCGAAATGACCGCCGCCGCGGCCGACCACGCCGTCCCGGTCAAGTTCCGCACCGGCCAGGATGTCGCTCTGTGGCCCCTGGTGCTGGAGGAGGCGGAATACCTGCCCTCGCGCGCCGCCGTCGCCGTCCACGCCGCCGCCGCCGATGTGCGCGCCGATGCCGGCCTCAGACTCAAGTTCCGCGCCACCGCCGGCGTGCCGCTTTCGGCGCTCAAGATCACCGGCCTGCCCCTGTTCATCGCCGGCTCGGAACAGACGCCGGGCGAGCTCTATCGCCAGATCCTGGGTGAGACGGTGGCCGCGATCGCCCAGCCCGTCGGCCAGGGCCGCAAGACGTGGACGCGCCTGCCGGTTCCGCAGGCCTACGGCTTCGACGATGACTGCGCCCTGCTGCCGCACGAGGGCCGGTCGTTCCGCGGCTACCGTATGCTCGCGGAATATTTCGCCTGTCCCGAGCGGTTCATGTTCGCCGAGCTCAAGGGGCTGGACCAGGCCTTCGCCGGGGCCGGGGACGCCTGCGAAGTGGTGCTGCTGTTCAGTCGCTCGTCCAGCATCCTGCACGGCGCGGTCTCGCCCGCCAATCTTCGGCCCTACTGCACCCCAGCAATCAACCTGTTCGAAATGCAGCTCGGCCGCACGGCGGTCAGCCCCTATGAGCACGAGTATCAGGTCATTCCCGACCGCACCCATCCGCTCGATTACGAGGTGTTCCGGATCAAGGAGGTCGTGGCCCACGGCGGCTCGGGCAAGCCCCGCCCGGTGGCGCCGCTGCACGCCTTCGGCGCCCTGCTTTACGATTGGCGCGAGGCGATCTTCTTCGTCACGCGCCTGCGCCCGCGCCGCCTGTCGACCAAGGAGCAGCGCAGCCGCCGCCGCACCGATTACACCGGCACCGAGACCTTCATCAGCCTGACGTCGCCCGGCTCGCCCGACGGGGTCAGCGGGGTTCAGGACCTGGCGATCCGCGCCTTCTGCACCAACCGCGAACTGCCCGAACTGTTGCGCTTCACCGACCAGGACGCGGGCTTCGTCCTGACGGGGGCGCCGATCAAGGGCGTGGAGGTGCTGCGCCCGCCGACCCGGCCGCGCCCGCCGCTGGGCATGGCCGACGCCGCCTGGCGCGTGATCGGCCACCTGACGCCCAACTACACCTCCCTGGCGCCGGAGGGCGGCGACGATCCGTCGTTGCTGCGCAACCACCTGGCGCTCTATGGCCGTTCGGACGATCCGACCATGCGCCGCCAGATCGACGGAGTGCTAGCGGTCAGCTCCAAGCCCGTCACCCGCCGCGTGCCGGGCATCGACCGCATGGCTTTCGCCCGGGGCCGCCGCATCCGCGTACGGCTGGACGACGCCAGCTTCGACAACAGCCGCATGTTCCTGTTCGCGACGGTGATCGACCGCTTTCTGTCCGAATTCGCCTCGATCAACGCCTTCACCGAAACCGTATTCGAAAGCCCAGACCAGGGAGAATTCGCCAAGTGGCCGCCGAGGATGGGCCTGCGCCCGACCATCTGAGCTATTTCCGGCGGGCGGCCGAGACGGCTCGGCGCTTCGGCTTCTTCGCCCTGGTGCGCGGCGCGGAGGCGCGCGCCCCCAAGCTGCCGCGCGTGGGACGCTCGCGCCATCCCGGCCAGAACATCGCCGATATGGGGCACGCCTCGACCCTGAACTTTCCCGGCTCGACCATCGACGCCGTGGAGTTCACCAAAGGCGGGCGCCCGCGCGTGCGCGGCTATTTCCTGGGCCTGACCGGCCCGATGGGGCCGCTGCCGCTGCAGTTGACCGAGTTCGCCAATTTTGAGCGGCGCTACGCCAAGGCCCAGCCGTTCGGCCGCTTCCTCGACCTGCTCACCGACCGGATGCTGCAGTTCTTCTACCGCGCCTGGGCCGACAGCCAGCCCGCCGCCCAGGCCGACCGCCCGGACGACGACCGCTTCGCCTATTACCTGGCCCAGCTGTCGGGCGCGCGGGAGGGCGCCGCGGCGGACAGCGGCTTTCCGATCGAGGCGCGTCTGCATTACGCCGGGCTTTTCGCCTCGCGCCGCAGCGCCGCGGTGATCCAGGACGGCCTCAGTCACCTCCTGGGGATGCCCGTCCGCGTGGTCGAGTTTGTGCCGCGCTGGCGCGACATCGAAGCTTCGGACCGATCGCGCCTGGGCGCCTCAGGCGGCTTCAACAGCCTGGGCGTCGACACGGTGATCGGCCGGCGCGTGCGCGTGGTCGACGACGCCTTCCGCGTGGTGGTTCGCGCCGCCAATATGGCGGACTACCAATCCTTCCTGCCCGGCGGGGCGCGGTTCGAGGCGGCGCAGGACGCGTTGGACGCCTTGGCCCCCTCGCACCTGGAGTGGGAGATCGAGATCGAGATTCCTCAGGCTGCGCCCAAGGGGCTGCGCCTGGACGGCCAATCTCGCCTGGGCTGGACCGGCTGGGTCCAACCGCAGGCCAATGCCGTGATCAGGGCCGACGCGCGCCTGCGCCGCCGGCCCCGCGTGAAAGCCGCCTAGAGACTGCATAGGGCCAAGGGGAAACACCATGAGCGAGATCAGCCGCGCGTCCTTGTTCGGACGCCTGAACGGCACAGCCTTGAAGGGCATCGAGACCGCCACCGGGTTCTGCAAGATGCGCGGCAACCCCTATGTCGAACTGGTCCACTGGATCCACGTTCTGCTGCAGGATCCGCGCAACGACATCGGCGCCATCCGCACCCGTTTTGCCATCGACGACGCCAAGCTGGCGCGCGACGTGGTGGCGGCGCTGGACGCCTTGCCGCGCGGCGCCACCGCCATCTCGGACTTCTCGCCGACGATCGAGGAGGCGATCGAAAAGGGCTGGCTCTACGCTTCGCTGCAGTTCTCCGCCGGCAAGGTGCGCACCGGCCACTTGATCTATGGCGCGCTCAAGACGCCCACGCTCAAGAACGCCCTGTTCGGCCTATCGCCGGAGTGGCGCAAGGTGCAGGTCGATGTGCTGGGCGACGAATTCGAGAAGATCCTGGCGCCCTCGGCCGAGACCACCGAAGGCGCGGGCGGCGGTTCGTCGCTGTCGGCCGACTACGGCGGAGGCGCGGGCGAGACGCCGACGGCGGCCGGCGCCGGCGAGGCCCTGGCCAAGTTCTCGATCGACCTGACCCAGCGCGCGCGCGACGGCAAGATCGACAAGATCATCGGCCGCGACGCCGAGATCCGCCAAGTGATCGACATCCTGCTGCGCCGCCGCCAGAACAACCCCATCCTTACCGGCGAGGCGGGCGTCGGTAAGACGGCCGTGGTCGAGGGCTTCGCCCGCCGCATCGCCGACGGCGACGTGCCGCCCGTGCTGCGCGACGTGACCCTGCGGTCGCTCGACATCGGCCTGATGCAGGCCGGCGCCAGCATGAAGGGCGAGTTCGAGAAACGCCTGCGCCAGGTGATCGACGAGGTCGAGGCCAGCCCCAAGCCGATCGTGCTGTTCATCGACGAGGCCCACACCCTGATCGGCGCGGGCGGTCAGGCGGGCACGGGCGACGCCGCCAACCTGCTCAAGCCCGCCCTGGCGCGCGGCCAGCTTCGCACCATCGCCGCCACCACCTGGGCCGAATACCGCCAGTACTTCGAGAAGGACCCGGCCCTGACCCGCCGCTTCCAGACCGTCAACGTGGGCGAGCCGGACACCGACAAGGCCGTGGCCATGATTCGCTCGGTCGCGCCGATGATGGAGAAGCATCACAACATCGTGGTGCTGGACGAGGCGGTCGAGGCGGCGGTCAAGCTGTCCCAGCGCTACGTTCCGGCCCGCCAGCTGCCCGACAAGGCGGTCAGCCTGCTCGACACCGCCTGCGCCCGCGTCGCGGTCAGCCAGCATTCCACCCCCGCGCCGGTGGAGGACCGCAAGCGCAAGGTTGAACTTCTGACCACCGAGATCGAGATCGCCACGCGCGAGGCCGAGGGCCGCTACGGTTCGCCCGATCGGGTGGTCAAGCTCAACGAGCTGCTGGCCGCCGCCCAGGCCGAGCTCGACGCTGTCCAGGCCAAGTGGACGGCCGAGAAAGCGGCGCTCGAGCGCGCGGTCGCCGCCCGCGCCCAGTTCCAGGACCTGCGCAAGGCCGGGACCTCTCCCGAGGCGGCCCAGGCCGTGGAGGGCGCCGAGCCCCATCCCGCGGCGCCCGTCGCTCCGGCGCCGACGCCTGAGGCGCTCCAGGCCAGCAGCGCGGAGCTGGACGCGGCGCTGGCCGCCATGCGCGAAGCCCAGGCCGACAGTCCGATGGTGTTCGCCGAGGTCGACGCCGACGCGGTGGCGGCGGTGGTCGGCGATTGGACCGGCATCCCCATCGGCCGCATGGTCAAGGACGAGATCGCCTCGGTCCTGACCATCGCCGATCAGCTCAAGGCGCGCGTGGTGGGCCAGGACCATTCGATGGACGCGATCGCCAAGCGCATCCAGACCAGCCGCGCCAAGCTCGACAACCCCAACAAGCCGGTGGGGGTGTTCATGCTGGCCGGCCCCTCGGGCGTGGGCAAGACCGAGACCGCCCACGTTCTGTCCGAGCTGCTCTATTCGGGCGACGACTCCATGATCGTCATCAACATGAGCGAGTTCCAGGAAGCGCACACCGTCTCGACCCTCAAGGGCGCGCCGGCCGGCTACGTCGGCTACGGCCAGGGCGGGGTGCTGACCGAGGCGGTGCGCCGGCGGCCCTATTCGGTGGTGCTGCTGGACGAGGTGGAGAAGGCCCACCCCGACGTGCACGAGATGTTCTTCCAGGTGTTCGACAAGGGCTACATGGACGACGCCGAAGGGCGCTACATCGACTTCAAGAACACCCTCATCCTGCTGACCACCAATGTCGGCACCGACCTGATCACCAACCTGTCGGAGGACGAGGAGACCAAGCCCGAGCCCGAGGCCCTGGCCCAGGCTCTACGGCCCGAGCTGCTCAAGGTGTTCCCGCCCGCCCTGCTTGGGCGCCTGATCGTGCTGCCCTACTATCCGCTGTCGCCGGCCATGCTGCAGGGCATCGTGCGGCTGCAGCTGGACCGGGTGAAGAAACGCATCCTGGAAAACCACGCGATCGCCTTCACTTACGATCAGGCCGTGGTCGACCTGATCGTGTCGCGCTGCACCGAGGTGGCGTCCGGCGGGCGTATGATCGACGCCATACTGACCAACACCATGCTGCCGGACCTGTCGATCGAGCTGCTCAACCGCCAGATGGGCGGGCAGGAGGTCGCCAGCATCGCCGTGGGGGTGAAGGACGCGGGCTTCGACTACCAGTTCGCTTGAACCGTCAGGTCCTCGCGTGGGCCCGCCAGCTCAAACGCGACCTGACGACGGGACCATAGTTTCGGCCAACACCCGCTTTTGGAGAGGGCGCCATGGGCTACAGGGACGACTTCTATATCGTCGACAACATCATCGGCTACAGCGGCAGTCTCAGCGACTTCCCCTCGGTCTATTTCCAGACCAAGGGCGAATTCGGTCACATCACTCAGAAGCACCCGTCGTCGCAGAACGTGGGCCGCTCGATCGTGCAGCACGCGGCCGGCTACAAGATCGAGAACGTCATGGTCAAGGGACAGCTCAAGCTGCTGGAGTCGATGAACGGCGCGGTGTTCCACGAGAGCCGCAGCACCTTGAAGCGCGTGGCCGAGCTCTCGGCCGCTGACAAGGCCATTGTCGCCCAGTCGATCTGGCAGTGTAAGCTGCAAAAGCAGATCGACTTCTGGAGCGAGGACGACTTCGATCTGATCGACGACGTCATGGCCAAGCACAAGCAGGTGATGGCCCAGCTCAAGCTGCTCGCTTAGGCATTTGCGGCGGATAGCCCGCGATCCGCGGGCGATCTGGTCGGGATCCAGATGAAGTGGTCGGAGTAGCAGGATTCGAACCTGCGACCCCCGCC
>DATKPD010000068.1:0-36566 GCA_035524315.1 Caulobacteraceae bacterium | reverse complement strand
AGGCGATCGACGCCCTGGCCGCCGCCCACAAACCCGGCGGCAACACCGACTTCAGCCAGCCCGGCAACCCAGAGATCGAAATCATCCGATGATCAGGAGCCTTCCCTTGTCCCTTCGCCACGCGGCCATTGCGGCCCTCGCTTCCGCCGGCCTGTTCGCCCTGGGCGCGCCCCAGGCCCTGGCCGACGGCCTGACAGTCCACGACGCGGCCAACACGGTGCAGACCACCTGCGCTAAGAACGTCGCCGGCGTCCTGCACCCCTGCGCGGTGGACGAGGGGATGCAGGCCGGGGCGCCCACGCCTCTCACCATCGATCCCGCCGACAATGGCGTGTGGATGCATCTGCTGAACCTGCCGCCCCTGGCCGCGACCTCGACGCTGCAGACGGCGGCCAACGGCTACCTGTCCAGCCTGGTCGCCAACCTGGGCTCACCGTTCCAGGCCGGCGGCTCGATCGGCAACACCCAATTCGGCGCGACCGAGTCCGGCGCCTGGACCGTCGGCATTTCGGGGACGCCGACCTTCAACCTCGGGGCGCTGAACGGCGCGGCCACGGCCGCCAACCAGGCCACGGCCAACACAACCCTGGCCAGCATCCTCTCGGCGTTCACCGGCCTGGCGTCGTCGGCCAACCAGGCCACCTCGAACACGGCCCTGGCCGCGATCCAGTCCGAGCTGACCGGCGTCTCCACCGCCGCCAACCAGGCCACCGCCAACACCACCCTGGCCAGTATCCTGACCCAGCTGGCCAGCCAGGCCACGGCCGCGAACCAGACGAGCGAGATCGCCCAGGAGACGGCCGCCGCGTCGGTGCTGGGGGCCAAGGGCGACACCGCCTGCGCCACCGACACCTCGTCGTGCTCGCTCAACGCCCTGATCCAGCGCCTCAACCAGCGCCTCACCAGCCTGATCACGGCGCTCAACACCCCCATGCAGCAGACGGGCGGCTCGGTCGCGATCACCGGCACCGTCAGCGCCCTCGCGCCCCAGGCGTCCGTGACCGAGACCACCGTCACCATGAACGGCACCTGGCAGCTGGTGTGGACCGCCGCCGCCGCCAAGCGGGTGGTGATTGGCTTCGCCTCCAACAGCAACGCCAGCGGCGACTACAGTTTCAACGCTTCCCTGGCGGGCGCCACGACCACGGGCGGCATCCCCTTCGCCAACGGCCTCGGCGGCTCGTTCGACTTCACCGGCGGCGTGATCCCCAACACCAGCCTCTACGTCAAGGGGACCAGCGGCTCGACCCTCACTGTCCAGGTGTTCAACTAATGCCCGAAAACACGGTCTATCCCACAGCGCCGGCCCAGGCCTATTTCCACGAGTACGGCGGCAACTGCTCGGGCGTGCTCGCGCAGGGCGACCAGGCCACCAACCTGGTGAAGCACTTCGAGTGGTGCTGGCTGAACGGCCGCATCCCGTCGCTGCGCCAAAACGATGCGCCGATCATCGCGAGCCAGATCACGCTGCCGTCCGGCATGGGCTGCGACTTCGGCCAGGGCGGCACGATCATGGTCGATACGAGCCTGAACGTGAGCGGGCCGGCGATCACGATCGACGGCGGCCTGGTCGTGCCTGGTTCGTCGGTGGGCGCGAACTCCAACCTGGTGCCGAACGCCACCTGGCGCGACTTCAGGGTGCGCCAGGTCGGCGCGGGCCGCTATCCGGCCTATGCGACGCCCGTCTGGAACACCGGGGTCAACACCGACGGGGTCCTGCTGACCAACATGTACGGCATGGTCGTGGACCTGGACATCCACGGGTTCCGCGACTGCCTGACCTTCGGCCAGGACTTCTATCTGAACTGGCTCAGGGTCAACCTGGGCTTCAACTGGCGTTACACCTTCAACGGCGGCCTGTCCGGCTCTACCGCCGGGGAGAACGTCCGCGTCACAGGGACCATCGGCGGCGCTTCCTCTAACGCCCTGGCGGGCGGCGGCACGGGCGTGGCGTTCTACACGCCGGCTCCGGTCGGCGGGGTGGCTACTGGCGAATGGCAGTGCGAGGGGCTGTCGCTCGACTACGCCGACTGCCTGATGGATATCTCGTCGGGCACCGTGTTCCTCAATGGCCACATCGAGAACGGCGCGGCCGGCTGGACCGAGGAGATGTGCCGCGTCACGTCCCCGGCCAAACTCTACATCGACGGCGTGGCCCACTACGGCGCGGAGCAGATCAGCGCGGGGTCGCAGAACCGCCCGGCCCTGATCAAGACCACCGGCGGCCCGGAGATCAGCATCCGCGACTCGTCGTTCCACCTGTCGGGGGCCTCGGGCACCGAGATCGTTCAGGCGACCGACGGAATCGCCCCGGCCCTGGTGTGGGACAACATCGACATCGGCATTTCGGCCGGCATGGGCGGCACCTTCTGCCCGCCCTCGGTGTGCAAGCTGCTCAGCCGCGTCCAGAACGGGGGCTTCGAATCCGGCCTGTCGTTCTGGAACTCGGACGTCTACTTCAACGAGTGCCGCAACACGATCATGGCCGGAGCTGTGGCGGGGACCGGCAGCGCGCTGGGCACGATCCCGACCGACTGGCAGATCTACGGCGTCAGCAACCAGAACGGCCTGCAGGCCCAGATTGTCGGGTTCAACCAAGCCGCCGGCACGATCCAGTACCGCATCTTCGGCACCTCGACCGGCGTCGTCGGCTCGATGGGGCTGATCTTCCATGGCGGCGCCTATGGTCGCCAAGCCGCGCTCAAGGGCTCGCAGAAGCAGATCACCTTCAACTATCGCCTGGCGGCGGGCGCGCTGCCGGGCGGCGGTGCGACCATCACGCCGCAGACCAGCGAACTGAACTCGGCCGCCGCCGCCACAGGCACCGTGCTTAGCACGACCAACGCCTCGGCTCTGACCCCCGCCGCCCAAGTCCAGACCTATACCGGGAGCTACACCTGCGCCCAGGCGACTTGCGCGAGCATCCAGGCGGGCTTCCACTGGTACGTCCCCAGCGGCGTCACGGTGGACTGCACGATCGAGTTCTCGGCGATCGAGATCAAGAACCTGGCGTCGGTGAGCCCGTCCAACCTGCTGACGGCCCTCAACACCGGCACGGCCCCGGTCCACACCCACGGGATCGACACCACAGGGACGCAGCAGCAGGCCGGGACCAACGCGCTGTTCCTGAACAATGCGGGCTCGGGCAACGTCAACGTCTACCAGGACGTCGCGCTCAGCCTGAAGGACGCGGGCCGCATCTTCATCGGCAAGGCCTACTTCGCCGCGCCGATCAACGCGGCGTCCGGGTTCCTGCAGTTCAACACCCTGTTCTATGACGGCAACGGCGCCCAAATCACCAACCCGGCGACGCCGGCCGGCGGCCAGGTCGCGACCAGCACCACGGCGGCGACGCCCTACGCCCCGCTCGGCATCGTGTGCCGCATCCCGCCGGGGGCCGTGAAGGCGCGCGTGCAGCTGCACTCCTATGGCCTGAACGGCTACGGCTACGTCGACTCCGTCGAGGCCTATGTCCTATGACGGGATACCTCCCCACGCCGCACCTTGCGCCGCTCCTGGCCCTCGGCCTGGCGCTGCTGTTCGGCGTCGCCGATCGGTTGGCCGGCGGCTCGTACATCGCCGCGGTGCAGGCCTGGGTGTCGCGCCAGTTCGCCGCGCATGTCTCGCTGATCGGCACGCTGTTGATCGACGTGGCCAACGCCCGATCGACCTTCTGGGCCGGGCTGCTGTTGTGCGCGGTCCTCGCGGCCGTTCATCCCAGCTGGGCGTGGTTCGGCCTGGCGTGGACCGTCTGGCGCTGGGACGGCTGGACAGCCTTCGGCGGCGACATGGACCCGGCGAGCGCGCCCCAGGCGTTGGGCCTGTTCCTGCGGCATCTGCTGGCGGCCGGAGTGATCCTGGCGTCGCTGGCCACCGGGCACGGCGTGCTGATGGCTTCGCTGCTGGTGGCGATCTTCGCCCTGCAGGCCACGCTGTTGGGCGTGCTGCTTCACGAGGGCGAGGCCACGTGGCCAGGACTGAACGCAGTGGTGGAGTTCACGCGCGGCGCCCTGTTCGGCTTCTTCGTCGCCCTGATCCTGTCGCAATAGGCCCATGGCCCAGATCGAGCTGAAGCCGCTGCCGCCGGCCGAGGCCATCGCCTACTTCCGCAAGAAGGGGCTGAAGGCCTCGTTCGCCTGGCAGGACGTTTGGCAGGAGGAGCACGCCAAGGCTTTCACCGTGGCCAAGGCCATGCGCTCGAGCATCCTCCAGGACATCCGCGACGCGGTCGACCAGGCGCTGGCGGACGGGACCACGTTTGAGGCCTTCAAGGCGGCGCTGCGGCCGAAGCTGGAGGCCCAGGGCTGGTGGGGCAAGCAGGCCATGACGGACCCGCTCACCGGCGAGACGCGCGAGGTGCAGCTGGGCTCGCCGCGCCGGCTGCGGACGATCTTCGACGTGAACATGCGCACCGCCTACGCCGCCGGCCGGTGGGAGCGCATCCAGGACGTCAAGGACACCCTGCCTTACCTCAAGTACCAGACGGTCGAGGACGATCGGGTGCGGCCCGAGCACGCCGCCTGGGACGGTACGATCCTGCCGGCCGACGACGACTGGTGGGACACCCACTATCCGCCGTGCGACTGGGGCTGCCGCTGCACCACGATCCAAATGTCCGAGCGCGACGCCAAGGACGAGGGCGGCGTCACCGACAAGCCGGTCGCCTTCCCCATGAAGGGCTACACCAACCCGCGCACGGGCGAGGTGGTGCGGGTGGAAGGCGGCATCGGCCCGGGCTGGGGCTACAACGTGGGCAAGGCCTATCTGGAGCAGCAGACCCCTTCGCCCATGGGGCCGCCCGACGACGGCGCCGCCGGCGAGGACGCGGACGGCGCGTCGGCGCACCCGCGCCGCGTGGTCACGCCGGCCGAGCATCTCCTGCCGGCCGACACCACGCCGGCCGAGGCTGAGGCGGCGTTCTTGGGCGGCTTCGGGGCCAGCCCCCACCAGGCGCGGATCTTCGCCGACAAGACCGGCGACGGCCTGGTCGTCGGGCCCGGGCTATTCCGCAACTCGGTCGGCCGGCCCGTGACGCTCGACAGGGGTCTGCTGCGCGCGCTGCCCCTGGTCGGCCAGGCGCTGCGCGAACCGGCCGAGATCTGGCGCGCCTGGCGCAGCGGGCCCGAGGGCGCGTCGCTGCTGACCCGGCGCTACATCGCCCACTTCGAGGTCGACGGCCGGCCCATCGATGTGGTGGTCGACTGGGCCAACGGCGGGTGGTGGGCGACCACGTCCTTCGCCGGCGGCGTGGACCTGGCCAAGATGCGCAAAGGCGACCTGGCCTGGTCGGCCTCTTAGAGGCTTCTCAGAACCTTCTTTTCAGCCGATAGTTTCCGGGCTCACGCCTCCCTTCGCCGGCTTCACCCTGAATTAGTTCAGGGTGTTTTGAGGCCGTCCCCCAGCCGATCCTGGCTGGGCAATGACGATCCGGTCCACCACCTCCGCCTCTGCCGTCGCCGCCATCGGCGAAGCCGTCGCCGCCGCGAGCGCCGAGGGCGAGCCGCTGAAGCACATCCGGCTGCTGCCGATGGGCAAGATCACGTCCACGCGGGACGGCCGTTCTTGGAACCTGCGCGACCTGGCGCACGCCCAGGCCGTGGTCGACGCGTCCAAGGCCACGGCCGGCGCCACCGACATCCCGATCGATTACGACCACCAGCTGGTCTTCGGCCAAGGCGAGGGCAAGGGCGGCCAGGCGCCGGCCTCGGGCTGGATGAAGACCCTGGTGGCTAAGCCCGACGGCATCTGGGCCGACGTCGAGTGGACCGACGCGGCCGAGGCGAAGCTGCGGGCCAAGGAGTACCGCTACTTCAGCCCGTACTTCGCCTTCAACGGGTCCACCAAGGACGTGACCCGCATCCTTCACGGGGGGCTCACCAACTACCCCGCGATCACCGAGCTGGCCGCCGTGGCCAGCGCCACCGATCCAAACGGAGACACCATGGATCTGACCAGACTCGCTGCGGCCCTCGGGCTCGCGGCGACCGCGACGATGGACGAGATCGTCGCCGCCGCGACCGCGACGCACGCCGCCGCCGCTGCGCTCAAGCCCGTCGTCAAGGCGCTGGGCCTCAAGGACGGCGCTTCGGTCGAGGAGCTGACCGCCGCCGCCTCGGGCCGCGCCGAGCCGGACCCCAAGGCCTTCGTGCCCATGGCCAGCTTCAAGGAGCTGCAGGGCCAGGTGCGCCAGCTGCAGGAGACCGAGTCCACCGCCGCCGCCACGGCCGCCGTGGACGCTGCGATCGTCGCCGGCAAGGTCACGCCCGCCGGCCGCGACCACGCCCTGAAGCTCTACAAGGCCGACCCGTCCGCCTTCGCCGACTTCGTGGGCTCGGCCCCGGCGGTGATCAAGCCGGGCGGTTCCCAAACCGCCGCTGCAGCCGGGGTCGATCCCGACGCGCCGCTCAGCGCCGAGGAGAAGGCCGCCGCCTCTGCGGTGGGCGTCTCCGAGGAGGCCTTCAAGAAGTCCCGCATGCAGATCCTGAAGGGGAGCAACTGAGTTGGTTGGATTGACCTCGGGCCGTAACACGGCCTTCCGCAGCGGCGAGAACTACGGGCGGCCGATCGCCGCCGGCGTGGTGATCCAGGTCGGCGCCCTGGTGGCCCTGAACGCCGCCGGCTTCCTGGTGCCCGCCAGCGCCGCCAGCGCGCTGTTCGTCGATGGCCGCGCCGAGCGGCACTACGACAACACCAACGGCGTGGACGGCGCCGACTCCATGCAGGTGCGTCGCGGCGTGTTCCGCTACGACAACGCCGCCGGGGTGGACGCCTTCACCGCGCACGACATCGGCAAGGGCTGCTGGGCGCTGGACGACCACACGGTCGGCAAGTTCAACGGCGGCGGCGTGCGGCCCTTCGCCGGCACGATCGTCGACCTGGACGAGGTCGGGGTGTGGGTCGATGTGGCGGTCAGCCCGCCAGCGCCCAAGACGGTGCGGCTGTACTTCGCCATCAACCAGACCGACCTGCTCGCGGGCACGTCGGCCGAGCTGATCGCGCCGGTCAACGGCAACATCTCGCGCATCGTGACCACCAACCAGGTGGCTGTGACCACCGGCGGCGCGCTCACCGTCGACGTGGGCGCGACCCCGGTCGCCGGCCTGTCGGTGGCGATCGCCAACGGCTCGGCCAAGGGCACGATCAACAGCGACGTCCCGACCGAGGGCGACGCCACCACCGCCGTCGCCATCGACCAGCGCATCCAGGTGATCCCGGCAGGGTTCGCTGCGGCCGGCGCGGTCTCTGGCTACGTCGAAATCACCTACTGAGGGATCTGACCCGTGCAAATCAACAACGCCAACCTGCGCAACCTGGGCATCAGCTTCAACGCTGCCTTCCAGAGCGCGCTCGGCCAAGCGCCTTCCCAGGCCGCGATGGTGTCGACCGAGGTGCCGTCCAGCACCAAGGAACAGGACTACGGCTGGATCGGCAAGATCCCGTCGGTCCGCAAATGGGCCGGTGACCGCGTCGTCCAGAACATCTCGAACTCCGGCTACACCGTGAAGAACGAGCCCTGGGAACTGACCATCGGCGTCGATCGCGACGACATCGAGGACGATAACCTGGGGATCTATGCCCCGCTGTTCTCCGAAATGGGCCTCTCGACCGCCGCCCACAAAGACCAGCTGGTGTTCGGCCTTCTGGCCGCTGGCTTCGTCACCGCGTGCTTCGACGGGCAGCCGTACTTCTCCACCGCTCACCCGGTTCTGGACGTAAACGGCAATCTGACGACCTACGCCAATACCGACGCTGAGGAGGGCGACGGGCCGGCGTGGTTCCTGATGGCGACCCAGCGCTTCCTGAAGCCGATCATCTTCCAGAATCGTCGGCCCTGGAACTTCGTCAGCATGGACAAGCCGGACGACGAGAATGTGTTCATGCGCAAGGAGTTCATCTACGGCTCCGACTCGCGCAGCAACGTCGGCTACGGCTTCCCGCAGTTCTGCTGGGGCTCCAAGGCCCCGCTCACGCCCGACAACTACGGCGCGGCGCGTGAGGCCCTCATGTCGCTCAAGGGCGACTATGGGCGCCCACTCGGCATCGTGCCGGACACGCTGGTGTACGCGCCCACCTTGGACGCTGACGCCCTGCAGATCCTCAACGCCGAGCTGGTCCTCCAGGGCGGCGCGGCCGTGAGCAACGTCTACAAGGGCACCGCCAAGCCCGTGAACTGCCCCTGGTTGGCCTAACGACCATGCGGGTGCGGTTCATCTCGCGGCGATCGCCTTACCGGCGCGGAGGCCTGCTGTTCGACCGGACCTGTCGCCGCACAGCGGCCGGCCACGCGCTGATCGAGCTGACCCGCGACCAGTACGTCGCCCTCGGCGAGGCCAACGCACGGTCGCTGCTGACCGACCCCAACATCACCTACGAGATGGTGATCGAGAAGGGCGAGCTGGAACCGGCGAGTTCCCCCGTCGCCGACGAGGCCACGGACCTCGCGGGTGCGGAGGACGCCGACCCGGCATCGAAAGCCGAAGGCGACCCACCGGCCGAAGCCACGCCGGCCAACTACACCCCCGCGCCCCGGCGCAGGGGATCGAGCAAGTCGGCCGCTAGTAAGGCCGGCTAGTACCGGAGGCGGGGTGCGCAATCGAGCAGCGGGCCCCGCCGCCAACCCTCAATCAAGGATCCCCGCCAGGCCATGGCCTACGCCGCCGTCACCGATCTGATCACGCGCTACTCCGAACGGGAGCTGATCCAGCTCACCGATCAGAGCACGCCACCGACGGACGCGATCGACATGGACGTGGCCCAGGCCGCGCTGGACGGCGGCGCCATGGTGATCGACGGCTATGTGGGGGTGAAATACGCCCTGCCGCTGGCCACCACGCCCGCGCTGCTGGTCGAGCTGAACTGCGAGATCGCCCGGTACCGGCTTTACGCCGACCAGGCCACCGAGCAGGTGGCCACCCGCTATAAGGACGCGATCGCGACCCTGACCAAGATCGCCAACGGCACGGTCAAGATCGACGTCGCCGGGGTCGAGCCCGCGCCGCGCCCGGCCACGGTCGAGGCGAGCAGCAACCGCCGCCTGTTCGACCGCCGCTCGCTGAGGGGGGCCTGATGGCCGGCGTGACCCTCACCCTCAAGCCGACCGGCCTTAAGGACGTCGAGGCGCGCCTGGCGCACCTGGCCGCCGCCACCCATTCGCCCAACCGGCTGATGAAGCGCATCGCCGTGGTGCTGGAGAACAGCACCCGCCAGCGTTTCCGCACGGGCATCGCCCCCGACGGCGTGCCCTGGAAGCCCAGCCTGCGCGCCAGCGCCTCGGGCGGTAAGACCCTGGTTCTGAGCGGCCGGCTGCGCGACTCGATCACCTCGGCCGCCGACGATCGGCGGGCCATGGTCGGCACCAACCTGATCTACGGGCTGATCCACCAGGTGGGCGGCGTGATCGTGGCCAAGCACGCCAAGGCGCTGCGGTTCTTCATGAAGGGCGTCGGCTGGCGTCAGGTCGCCAAGGTGGCCATTCCCGCCCGGCCGTACCTCGGGATCTCGAACCGCGACCGGGACAGCATCGCCGACCAGGTGCGCCTCGATATCGAGCGGAGCCTCGCATGATCGGCGCGGTCGAGAACGGCATGATCAAGCGCGTGGTCGACGCGTCGATGGCCAAGGTGCTGGGCTACACCTACGCCACCACGGACAGCTGGCCGAAGGAGTTCGACGACTATCTGTCGAGCCAGACCATCAAGTACCCGGCGCTGTGGTCGGTGTTCGGCGGCGTGCGCTCGACCGAGCGCGTGACCAAGGGCCGGTGGCGATCCCACGCGACCTTCGGCCTCGTGGCGGCGGCCGAGAACAAGCGCAACGAGCGCTCGCGCCGGTTTGGCGGGACGGAGTCGGAAGTCGGCACCTATCAGATGGCCCAGGACATCGTGGCCCTGCTGGGCGACCAGACCCTCGGCCTGGACATCGATGCCCTGGCGCCCGTGTCGATCGAGCCGGTCGAGACGTCTGACATCCCCAAGCTCAAGCAGATCTCGATGCTCGCGGTGACCTTCGCCACGGCGCTCTACTTCGAGACCGAGCAGATGCCGACCGACGCGTTCCCCTTCAAGACGATCCACGCCAACTGGGACCCCGCGCCCTACGGCCATGTGGACGCCGACCCCGTCAAACCCGGCGTGCAGATCCCCGACGACGCGCACGCCATCGCCACCGACATCGTCAACCTCCCTCAGGGTGATTCATGACCCCCGACCTGCGCTTCTATCGCCCGCTACCTGGCCGCAAGGTCCGACTGCCGGGCTCGCCCAAGGTGCTCCCGGCCGATGGCCTGCAGCTGCCCTGGTCGAGCTACTGGGAGCGCCGAGTGCGGGACGGCGACGTGGAAGAGTTCACGCCCGCGCCCGAAGCCAAAGCTTCCCCCGCCAAGGACGGCCAATAGCCCATGATCAGCTTCAACCAGATTCCGGTGGGCATCCGCACCCCGGGGACCTTCGCCGAGTTCTCCAACGCGCGCGCCGCGCCGAACCTGGCCCCATGGACGACGCGCATCCTGCTGCTGGGCCAGAAGCTGGCCGGCGGCTCTCAGGCGTCGCTGCAGCCGGTGCAGATCAACACCAAGGACGACGGGATCGCCCTGTTCGGCCAGGGCTCGATGCTGGACCGGATGATCAAGGCCCTGTTCGACGTCAACGCCTCGACCGAGACCTGGGCGATGGCGGTGGACGACAACGGCGCGGGCGTCGCGGCGACCTACCTCACCACGGTCACGGCGCCGCCGACGGCCGCCGGCACCCTGGCGCTCTACATCGCCGGGCAGCTGGTCGACGTCGGGATCACCGCGGCCATGACCACGGCGCAGGTCGCCACGGCGATCGCGGCGGCGATCAACGCCGACGCCGACCTGCCCGTCACGGCCACCGTCGCCGGCTCCGTCGTGACCTCGACGGTCCGCTGGAAGGGCCTGACCGGAAACGACGTGGACTTCCGCACCAACTACTACTCGACCGACGTCATGCCGGCCGGCCTGGCGCTGGCCACCGCCGCCGGCGTCGCCGGCGCGGGCAATCCCTCGGCGGCGGCGGCGATCGCGGCGCTGGGGTCCAAGCAGTACCACGACATCGTCTTCCCCTGGGGCGACGGGGCGAACATCGCCCTGATCTCGGCGGAAATGGCCAATCGCCGTGGCCCGATGGAGATGATCGAGGGCATTTCCTACACGGCCGCCAAGGGCTCACAAGGCGCGCTGGCCACCTTCGGCGAGTCGCCCAACAGCCCCGACCTGTGCTTCCCCGAGTCCGTCGGCCCCACGCCGACCTGGGAGCGGGCCGCGCGCGAGGCGGGCCTGTGCAACTATTACTGCTCGATCGACCCGAACCGGCCGTTGCAGACGCTGGAGATGACGGGCGACATGGCCCCCAACGATAGCGAGGCGTTCACCCAGACCGAGCGCAACGCCCTGCTGTACGACGGCGTCTCGACCCACAAGGTGGTGTCCGGCGTCCTGCAGCTGGAGCGGCCGATCACTACCTATCGTCTCAACGCCCAGGGCGTGGCCGACGCGTCCTACCTGGACGTGACCACGATGAAGACCCTGTCCTACCTGCGTTATTCGTTCGTGATCCGGGTCAACACCAAGTTCCCCCGGATCAAGATCGCCAAGGACGGGACCACGATCACGCCCGGGCAGGCGATGGTGACGCCCAAGACCCTGAAGGCCGAGCTGAACGCCCTGGCCCAGGACTGGGAGAGCGCTGGCCTGGTGCAGGATCTCGACACCTTCGCGTCGCTGCTCAACGTCGAGATCAACGCCGAGGACCCGGACACGGTCGATATGTACATCCCGCCCGACATCATCCCTGGGCTGCGCGTCGTTCGCGCCCAGATCGCTTTCGCTTTCTGAGGAGCTTGAACCATGGGCGCGCCCTTGAAGATGCTGGGCCTGGCGGACGTCGTCGTCGACGGCGTGACGCTGCTGTCCGGCGATGACGCGACCCTCGACCCGGGCGGTGTGATCCGCACGGTTGTCAAGGGCCGCACCGTGCAGGGCTTCCAGGAAGCCACCGCCGAATCCAAGCTGGAGGTCAGCGTTTCGATCGACGCCAGCTTCTCGATCAACACCTTCCGCAACATCACCAACGCCACGGTGAGCTTCGTGGCGGACACCGGCCAGACCTGGATGATCAACGGGGCGTGGACCGCCAACCCGCCGGCGATCGACCAGAAGTCGGGCAAGGCCAAGATCACCTTCAACGGGCCGGCGGCCACCGAGGTGCTGTGATGGGGGCCACCGAAACCTACGAGCTGAAGCACCCGTTCGTGCGCAAGACCCGCGTCAATGGCGCGGCCGAACAGGAAGAGACGATCCACACGGTGGAAGTGCGCCGGATGAACGGCGGCGACATGCGCTGGCTGGAAGGCCAGAAGGGCAAGGCGGGCGCCTCCCTAGGGCTGCTCCAGCGCCTGCTGACCTTCGATGGCGACGCGCCGTTCGACCAGAAGGCCGTCGACTCGCTCGACGCCGAGGACATCGCCGGCCTGTCGGAGCTGATCGAAAGTTTTTTGCCGGCTTCCCTGCGGACTGGGCAGGGCTCGTTGGCGACCTAGCGGCCGTCTTTCACTTCGCCTCAGCCGAGCTGATGGCGATGGACGGCGACGACCTTCTCTTTTGGTACGACCAGGCCAAGCGGATTCATGTCGCTTCCGAACCTTAAACTCAGCCTGATCGTCGAGGCGCTCGACCGCGCCACCGAACCGCTGCGCAAGGTGGGCGAGGGTCTCAAGGGCGTCGGCGAACGCGTCGAGCGCCTGGAAGCCGGCCTGCACAAGCTCGGCCTGGCCGAGTTCCTGGGCGGCGCGTTCTTCACGGGCGCGGTCGTCGAGGCGGGCAAGTCGATCTGGGAGCTGACCAACAAGACCGCCGAATACGGAGAGGCGGCCCTGCACGCCGCGCAGAAGGCCGGCACCAGCGTCGAATCGATCCAGCGCCTGCAGTTCGCCGCCAAGCAGCTCGGCGTCGACCAGGACGCCCTGTCGCACACCTTCTTCCTGTTCCAGACCCACCTGGCCAACGCCGTGGAGGGCAACAAGGAAGCGCGCGGGGCGCTGAAGCTGCTCGGCATCTCGATGAAGGATCTGAAGACCCTGTCGCGCGATCCGCAGGAGGCCTTCCTGCGCCTGGTCGATGGGATCACCAGGATCAAGAACCCGACCGAGCGGGCCAAGGTAGCCATGGATCTGTTCAGCCGTGGCGGCTACCAGATGCTGCCGATGCTCAGCGCCGGGCGCGAGGAGATCGAGAAGTTCATGGGCCAGCTCGACGCGGCCCATGGCGTCATGACCACCGAGGACGCCAAGGCGTCGGAGGCGTACATCCAGTCGAAAAATCGCATGAGCGATGCCTTGGATGGCCTCCAGCGTCAGATCGGGGTGAAGCTGCTTCCGGCTTTCACTCAGTTCAATAACAAGGTGACCGATACGCTGGAGCACATCCAGCCGAAGGCCATCCAGAGCCTTACGGCCTCGATCACGGCGCTGCTGAACGACCTTCCGCCCCTGCTGCCGCACTTCGTGCGCTTGCTCGATCTGGTGACCCAACTGGCCGACGGCATGGCCAAGCTCGCGCAAAACACCCTGGTGGTCAAAAGCGCCCTGGCGGTGCTCGGCGTCGTGGTGGGCGTCCAACTTCTCATAGGCTTCGCACAGCTGATCGCGACAATCGCTGGCGGGGTCGTAGCCTTCACCGAGTTCGTCGGCGTGGTCAGCGGCCTGTTGGCGCTGACAGCCGGCATCCAGAGCTTCGCCGACGTGATCGCCCTGCTGGACTTGGCCTTCGCCGCCAACCCCGTGGGCATGTTCATCCTGGCGGTGACCGCGCTCGCTGGTCTGGCGGTCCTGGTGGTCAACAACTGGACGCCGATCTCGGGTTTCTTCGGCGGCCTTTTGAACACCGTTGAGAAGGTGTTCAAAGGGGCCTGGGAACGGATCGAGGCGCTGACGCCCCCCTGGCTCAAGGCTCTTCTTCACCTCGGTGGTCAGGTCATCCGCTTCGACATCAACTCGATCGCAGCGCCTGGCGGCAGCCATGCGCCGGGCGCGCCCGCTCCGCTGCCCGCCGGCGCTCCCGCCGGCCATGGCGGCGCACCGGCCGCCGCCGGCGGCGTGGCGCGTCCCGGCGGTCGCGGCGCGACGCCCGACCCGGCGGTGGCCCACGTGCATCTGCATGTCACCTCGGACGGAAAGACCCAGGTCAAGCGCGCGTCCGCCTCGGGCGCGGCGCTGACGATCGACCGCGGCCGGTTGCCCGAATGACCTGGCGCGACACGGTCACCGGCCAGGGCTCGTACCGGGGCGCGGCGTTCTACATCACGGACTCGCGCGCGCAGTTCGGCCGGCGCAACAAGGTCAACGAGTATCCCCAGCGCGACGCGCCCTACACCGAGGATCTCGGCCGGGCGGCGCGGCGCTGGAACATCGAGTGCTTCGTCGTCGGCGACGACTACATGACCGCGCGCGACGCCCTGATCGCGGCGCTGGAGGGCAAGGGCGGCGGCACGCTGGTGCACCCCTACCTCGGCACGGTCACCGCGTCGGTCGAGCAGCCCGCGCAGGTCACCGAGAGCACCGCCGGCGGCGGCATGGCGAGCTTCTCCCTGCAGTTCGTCGAGACCGGCGTCGACAACCAGCCCACGGTGACCGTGGACACCCAGGCCGCCTCGGTCACGGCCGCGACCAACCTTCAGGAGACCCTGACCCAGGACGCGCCCAACGTGGTGCTGATCACCAATCAGCCGACCTTCGTCGCCTCGAGCGCGCTGGGCGTGCTCGCTCAGGCCAAGAGCGCCATGTCGCAGGCCCTGGCGGCGATCAACGCCCCGGCCGACGCGCTGTTCTCGGCGCAACAGCAGCTGCAGGCGTTCACCACCCAAGGGCTGAGCCTGCTGGAAGCGCCGGCGTCGCTTGTGGCCGGCGTGTTCTCTACCGTGTCGGCGATCGGCGCGCTGGCGCCCTACGCCGACGACGCCCTGACGGCCCTGTGCGGCCCGTTCATCGCCGGCCCGCTCTCGTCAGGCTCGGCCGAGGCCCAGCCGCTGGGCGGCCTGCTGGCGTTCGGCGCGGCGCTGCCGGCCGTGCCCCTGACCACGCCGGCGCGCCAGGTGCAGGCCAACAACCAGACGGCGCTGACGCAGATGGTGCAGTGCGCGGCGGCGGCGGCGGCCGTGACGACCGTGTCGCAGATCGACTTCACCAGCTACGACGACGCCGCCGGGATCCGCGACGCCCTGGCCGACCAGCTCGACCAGCTCGCCACGGCCGTTTCGGATTCGGGCGCCGTCGACGTGGCCGTTTCGATCGACGCCCTGCGCCTGGCCATGATCGCCGACGTGACCGCGCGCGGCGCGTCCCTGGCCCGGCTCTACAGCTACACGCCGCCCACAACCCAACCGATGGTCGTCATCGCCCAGCGCCTTTATGGCGACGCGACCCAGACCGAGGCCTTGCTGGCCCGCAACTTCGTGTTCAACCCGGGCTTCACGCCCGGCGGCCGGCCGCTGGAGGTGCTGAGCAATGTCTAGCGCCTACACCCTGTCGGTCGGCGGCCAGATCTACGGCGGATGGACCTCGATCAAGTATCGCAAGAGCCTCGACGCCATGGCCCGGTCGTTCGAGATCGAGGTCACGGACAAGGCTCCGGGCGCGCCGGCGAACTGGCCGCTGCAGACCGGCCTGGCGATCAAGATCATGGCCGACGGCGTCCTGCGGCTGACCGGCTGGGTCGATGAGGTGGAGATCGACGAGGAGCAGGACGAGCACAAGCTGACCGTGCGCGGGCGCGGGCGCACCGGCGACTTGATCGACTGCTCGGCCATGAACAGCCCGGGCAGCTGGCGCAACCGGACCGCGCTGCAGATCATCGCCGACCTGTGCAAGCCGTTTGGGATCTCGGTCACCGCGACCACCGACGTGGGCGCCGCCTTCGCCACCTTCGCCCTCCAGCAGGGCGAGGCGGTCAAGGACGCGATCGACCGCATCGTCCAGCAGCGCGGCCTTCTGCCGATCGAGACCGACACCGGTGACCTGGTGCTCGCGCGCCCGGGCCAGACCCGCGCCGGCGGCGGCCTCACCCTGGGCCAGAACTGCAAGGGCAAGGCCAAGCACGCCGCCCAGGGGCGGTTCAGCACCTATGTGGTGAAGGGCACGCGGCGAGGCACCGACCAGGACAACGGCAAGACCGTCTCGCAGGTGACGGGCAAGGCGAGCGACCCCGGCGTGACGCGCTATCGCCCGTTGATGATCCTGGCGGAAGAGCAGGCCACCGGGCTGTCGGCGACGCAGCGCGCGCAGTTCGCCGCCACCGTGCGCGCCGGCCGGGCGCAATCGGGCGAGCTGACCACCTTCGGCGACCGCGACGCCTCGGGCGCCTTCTGGGAGCCGAACACGATCATCCCGGTGAACGCGGCCGACCTCGGGCTGCAGGACGACCTGCTGGCCTCGGAGATCGCCGTCACGGTCGATGGCGAAGGCGAGAGCGCCGTGATCACCGTCGTGCGCCCCGAGGCCTACAGCCTGGGCGAGGTCAAGGGCAGCAGCCTGTCGCGCCTGGACAAGGCCGGAGCCGGCCGTGGCGCCCGCGCCCGCAAGGGCCGCACCGGCGGCTCCAACCCCGCCGCGCTGGGGAGCCTGGAATGATCGAGGAGCTGAAGGGCCACGTGCGGGAGCTGAAGCGCCGCGTCTACATGGCGGTCGGCCGATGCGTGCTGGAGGCCGTCACCGATACGACCAAGTGCCAGACGCTCAAGATCTCGCTGCTGGACGATGAGCTGGCCGAGGACGTCGAGCGCTTCCAGGAGTACGGCTTCACCAGCGTGCCCTTCGCCGGCGCTGAGGGCATCGCCGTGGCCGTGGCGGGCCTGCGCTCGCACGCGGTGGTGATCGCCGTCGAGGACCGCCGCTATCGGCCGACCGGCCTGCAGCCCGGCGAAGGCGGCCTCTATGACGACCAGGCGCAGACGATCCTGATCAAGCGCGACGGCATCCATATCACCACCACCAAGACGGTGACGGTGAACGCGGCCGAGGTCGGTATCCTGTCCGGCAACGTCAACCTCGGAGCGCTGGGCGGCAAGAAGGTCGCCCTCGATGGCGACCCGGTGGTGGGCGGCGTGATCGTGGCCTCCTCGACCAAGGTGAAGGCGGTATGAGCGACATCGCCCTCAACGCCGTGTTCGCCGACGTGCCGTTCGACATCGCCCTGGCTGGGGCGGACCTGCAGATGGACGACGGCATGAAGACCGCCGTGATCATCTCGCTGTTCACCGACAAGCGCGCGCCCGACGACGTGGCGCTGCCCGACAACAGCGGCGACCGGCGGGGGTGGTGGTCGGACGCCTACGCGGAAATCCCCGGCGACCAGATCGGGTCGCTGCTGTGGACACTCGGCCGCTCAAAGCAGACCACGGACGTGCTCACCAAGGCCCAGGGCTACGCTCAGGACGCCCTGCAGTGGCTGGTGGACGACGGCGCGGCCTCGGCCGTGGCCGTCGTCACCAGCTATCCGAGGCGCGGCTGGATGAACATCGCGGTGACCATCGCGCGGCCCAGCGGAACGAGCCGCTACGACTTCATGTGGAGGATGATGTGAGCGACTTCGCTCGGCCGAGCCGGTCGGACCTGATCAACCGCATCCGCGACGATCTGAACGCCCGCATCGCCGGGGCGGACTCGCGCCTGCGCCGGAGCACCCTGGGCGGCATCGCGGCGTCGCAGGGCGGCGCCCTGGACGCGCTCTACGGCTACCTCGACAACATCGCCGACCAGATCTTTCCCGGCTCCCAGACGCAGGCCAACCTGGTGCGGTTCGCCAGCATCTGGGGCATCTCGCCCAACGGCCCCACGGCGGCGGCCGGGCCAGCCTCCAGCGCCCCGGCCGACGCCGGCGCGACGATCGCGGCCGCGTCGATCCTTCAGGACGGAAACGGTGTGCAGTACACGGTCACGGCCGACGCCGAGACCGTGGGCGGCGTCATGACCGTCAACGTCCAGGCGGTCGTTCCCGGCGCGGCCGGCAACGCGATCGCCGGGGTGATCCTCACCCTGGCGTCGCCCGTGGACGGCGTGCCGAGCGAGTTCACGGTGGGCGAGGGCGGCCTTACCGGCGGCAACGACGCCGAATCGCCGGCCTCCCTTCTCGCCCAGGTGCTCCAGCGCATCCAGGAGCCGCCGCAGGGCGGCTGCGCCGACGACTATGTGGCATGGGCGACCGCCGTCGCCGGCGTCACGCGGGCCTGGGTCATCCCCCAGTATGAGGGGGCGGTGAACGGGGTGGGCGTGGTGTTCGTGTGCGATGGCCGCGCCGACATCATTCCCACCGGCGACGACGTAGCCGCGGTGCAGGCCTATCTGACCGATCCTAGCCGTAAGCCGGTGACCGCCCTGGTGACGGCGATCGCGCCCACGCCCGTGCCGATCAACCCGACGATCCACCTCAATCCGTCCAACCCCGCCACCCAGGCGGCCGTGACGGCGGCGCTGAACGATCTATTGAGCCGGGTGGCGACGCCGGGGGCGACGATCGAGATCAGCCAGTTTCGCGCCGCCATCGCCGACGCGCCGGGGGTGCAGGACAGCGTGGTGACCGCCCCGGCGGCCGACGTGGCCCAGACGGCCACCCAGATCGCCACCCTCGGCGCGATCACCTGGTCCTAAGCCATGGCGCTCAACGCATCCGCCTATCAGACCATGCTGCTGCAGCTGCTCCCGCCCGGGCTGGCCTGGACGCGCGATCCGTCATCGACCCTGGCCCAGTTGATGCTGGCTCTGGCCGACGAGCTGGCGGCGCTCGACGCGCGCGTGGACGATTTGCTGCTGGAGATGGATCCCCGCACCACCACCGAGCTGATCGGCGACTGGGAGGCGATGTGCGGCCTGCCCGATCCCTGCGCCGGCGACGTGGGCGACCAGAGCCTGGCCGGCCGGCGCACCCGCATCGTCGCCAAGCTGACCGAGCTGGGCGGCCAAAGCCCGGCCTACCTGATCTCGGTCGCGGCGGCGCTCGGCTACACCGTCACGATCACCGAGTTCCTGACCGACGCGTCGGACGCCAACCGGGTGTCGTTCCGGGTGAACGCGCCGGAGTCGACCATCGACTACATGACCTGCGAAAGCGCCTGCGACGACCGCCTGGAGACCTGGGGCAACGAGGTCCTCGAGTGCGCGATCAACCGCGTGAAGCCCGCCCACACCACCGCCATTTTCGCCTACGGCTCTTAGGACCCCCGATGGAACGCATCGACACCAGCAACGTCGCCCTGAACCTTTTCGGGCCCGGCAAGAACGGCTTCCTGGCGGGCAATCCGACCTCGGGCATTCTGGCCACCAAGCTCAGCGCCCTTTGGTTCAACAACATCCAGGAAGAGCTTTGCAGCTTCATCGAGGCGCAGGGGCTCGCCCTCAACGCCGGCGACTTCACACAGCTGGCGCAAGCCGTCACGGCCGTGGCCCTGGCCAAGGCCGCCGCCGCCCAAGCCGCTGCGGCGATCGACGCCCAAACCCGGGCCAATACCGCCTACACCAACGCCTATAACAACGCGGTCGCCTGGGCCTCGGGCAACGATGTGAACGTCCAGGCCTATGCGCGTGGCCTGATCGACGGCATGGAGCAGCCCCAGGCCTCGACGCTCCACCAGTATACCGGCGTGGGCGGGGGCACCTTGACCCCCTACATCGGCTTCACCACCGCGATCGGCGGCCTGCTGACCGTCTTCTGCGGCCGGAATAATGCCGCCGCCTTCTCGGTCTCCCAGCCCCTCAGCATCTATCTGAACGGGACCATGGTGGACAATGCGTCGACTCCGACCAGCTCGACCTGCTCCTGGGCCGGCGCGGTGGGCGCCGGCAGCTACACGCTGGGGTGCAACACTAGCGGCAACCAGCAGTTCGACGCCTACACCACCTTCACCTTCGTGCCCTATCGCCCGACCTATTGAGGCTTGTCATGACCACGGAAACGACGCCGACCGAACCTGCGCCGGCCGCCAACACTAAGCTCGACGTTCCTGAGCCGACGCTGCCCAATCCCCAGCCGCCAGCGGCGCCCGCCGGGCCCATGTTCTGGCTCCGCCATGACGGCGCGCTGAATTGCACCGTCGGCGGTATGAGCATGAACGGGGAACTGCCAGACGGCGCCGTCGCCTGCACTCAGGCGCAATGCGCCTATCCCCTGGAATGGAGCGTCCAGAACGGCGCGATCGTCGCCGCGCCGACGTCCTGACGCCCACCCCGTAAGGGGGTGGCCGAGGCGTTGACGCGCCTCGAACCGCAGGCTGCAACCTGCACCTCGCGCGGCCCGGGCCGCGCTCAGTCCCCCCACCGGACGGCCGGCGGGGCCTTAAGAGCAAACCTAGACCATGGAGTCGAGCCTTACCCCCGTGCGCCCCGTCAAACCGGTGGCGCCCTACATCGGCGGCAAACGCAATCTGTCCCGCCGCCTGGTGGAGTTGATCTCCGCCACGCCCCACGCCCTCTACGCCGAACCCTTCGTGGGCATGGGCGGGGTGTTCCTTCGCCGCGATCGGCGCCCGTCGTGCGAGGTGATCAACGATTGGTCGTCCGACGTGGCCAACCTGTTCCGCGTGCTCCAGCGCCACTACCTGGCGTTCCTGGACATGCTCAAGTTCCAGCTCACCACCCGCGAGGCGTTCGAGCGCCTGCAGGCCACAGACCCGGACACGCTCACCGACCTGGAGCGCGCCGCGCGGTTCCTCTACCTCCAGCGGGTGGCGTTCGGCGGCAAGGTGGACGGCCGCAGCTTCGGCATGATCTACGCCGGTGGCGCGCGCTTCGACGTCACGCGCCTGCAGGTGCTCCTAGAGGAGGTTCACACCCGCCTGGCCTCGGTGACGATCGAACGGCTGCACTATGGCGAGTTCATCCGCCGTTACGACCGGCCAGGGACGCTGTTCTTCATCGACCCGCCCTATTGGGGCAACGAGACCGACTACGGGCCGGGCATGTTCTCAAGGGCCGACTTCGAGCTGCTGAGAGGCCTCTTAGAGGGCCTTAAGGGCCGCTTCATCCTGACCATCAACGACCGCCCGGAAACCCGCGCCATGTTCGCCGGCTTCGCCATCGAGCCCGTGCGGCTGACCTATCGGATTTCAGGGGCGGCGACGGAGGGCCGCGAGCTGATCATAGCCGGCGGCTGCAGCGCGACGGCCGCTACATGAGTGCTCTAAAACCTCTTGTCCGAGACTCCAGAAACTCCTGTCGCGCTACAGTCGAATCTCGGCTTCGAGGTGATTCGGATGGCTAGCAGTTTACAGCTGGTTGACGGAACAAAAGAAGAACAATAAGTTGGGCCATACAACATGCAAACCGGTTATTGTGCGATGTCTGGTGCGGCGATCATTAATACGAGCGGTTTCCAGCTTTATCCCGATATCACCAGTGAGAACGGGGAAGAGACCAGACTGTTGAAGGCGGACGCCAAGGAGGCGTTGGCCTTCGTTCGCGGTTTCAAGTGGGCTCCGCCGGTCAAGCGCCTCTATTTGGCGTGGGGCGTCGGCGGGATTGTCGTGCTGTTCCTGGTTATATTTGAGCGAAAGATCGCCGGTGCGCCTGACGATAGGCTTTGGATCGTCGTTGGTGATTTACCGCCTGCCTATTTTGTAACGGAGTCGGTTTCTAATCCCGCAGAGGCGATTGATGCGTATTGTGGACTAATGGAAGATTGGATTTGGGCGGTCCGAAACGGGGGCGATGTATCGGAATGCTATCCGGTAGGCGTGCCGCCAGATGAGGAGCACGCCGCCATGATCGACAGTCGCATCAGCAGCATCCGTGCACACCTGTTGCCGCGCATCCACCAGTTCATCGGTGGGCGCGACAGCGAATACGGCAAGGCGACCGACGACGAGGCCGGCTCTTTTGAGCCCTAGACTAACCGTGCGCCATCGGGGCGGCGGTGGCTTTTATCCACTGTTCCAGCCAGTGGATGTTGTAGTCGCCGGCGATGATGTCGGGATCGAGCAGCAGGTCGTGGAACAGCGGGATGGTGGTCTCGATTCCATCGACCACGAACTCGTCCAGACACCGGCGCAGGCGCGCGATGCACTCGGCGCGGTCGCGGCCGTGCACGATCAGCTTGCCGATCAGGCTGTCGTAGTAGGGCGGGATTGAGTAGCCGGCGTAGAGCGCCGAATCCAGCCGCACGCCCAGGCCGCCGGGCGCGTGCAGGTCGGTGACCAGGCCGGGCGAAGGGGCGAAGGTGCGCGGGTTCTCGGCGTTGATGCGGCACTCGATCGCGTGGCCCGAGATGACGATCTCATCCTGGGTGAAGGACACCGGCAGGCCGGCGGCGATGCGGATCTGCTCGCGCACAAGATCGATGCCGGTGACCGCCTCGGTGACCGGGTGCTCGACCTGCAGGCGGGTGTTCATTTCGATGAAGAAGAACTCGCCGTCCTCGTACAGGAACTCGATGGTGCCGACGCCGAGATAGCCGATGTCGCCGATGGCCTTGGACACGATGGCCCCGATCTTGGCCCGCGCGGCCGCGTCGATCACGGGGGAGGGCGCTTCTTCCATCACCTTCTGATGGCGCCGCTGCAAGGAGCAGTCGCGCTCGCCCAGATGGCGCACGTTGCCGAAGCTGTCGGCGACCACCTGCAATTCGATGTGGCGCGGCTTACCCAGGTAGCGCTCCATGTAGACCGCATCGTCGCCGAAGGCCGCCTTGGCCTCGGCGCGCGCAGTGGACACCGCCTCGGCCAGGGCTTCCCGGGTCAGGGCCACCTTCATGCCGCGCCCGCCGCCGCCAGCCGCCGCCTTGATCAGCACCGGGAACCCGATCTGTTCCGCCGCGGCCATGGCCTCGGCCTCGCTGGTCAAGGCGCCGTCGGAGCCCGGGACAACGGGGATGCCGGCGGCCTTGACCGTCTGCTTGGCGCTGATCTTGTCGCCCATCACGCGGATATGCTCGGGCTTGGGCCCGATGAAGGTCAGGCCGTGGGCCTCGACGATCTCGGCGAAGGCGGCGTTTTCCGACAGGAAGCCGTAGCCCGGATGGATCGCCTGAGCGCCGGTGATCTCAGCCGCGGCCAGGATCGAGGGGATGTTGAGATAGCTCTTGGCGGCCGAAGCCGGCCCGATGCACACGCTTTCGTCGGCCAGCCGCACATGCATGGCCGAAGCGTCGGCCTCGGAATGGACCGCGACGGTGGCGATGCCCATCTCCTTGCACGCGCGCAGGATGCGAAGGGCGATCTCGCCTCGGTTGGCGATGAGGATTTTCTCGAACATCGCCTTAGTCGATCACCGCCAGGGGCTCGCCGTACTGCACCGGCTGGCCGTCGGCGACCAGAACCGCGCGCACGACGCCTGCCTTGGGGGCGGCGATGGCGTTCATGGTCTTCATCGCCTCGACGATCAGGAGGGTCTGGCCGGCGGAAACCGTGTCGCCGACCTTGACGAAGGCTGGAGCCGACGGTTCGGACTGCAGGTAGATGGTGCCCACCATGGGCGACTTGACCACCTCGCCAGCCGGCAGAGCGTCAGGCGCGCCGGCGGCCGCCGCGGAGGCGGGCGCGGCTTCGACGACGGCCGGCGCGGCCAACGGGGCGGCGATGACTTGCGGCGCCGCCGCGATGGTGATCTCGCGCGCGACGCGGATTTTCAGACCGCCCTGTTCGACCTCGATCTCGGTCAGGCCCGTCTCAGCCAGTATCGCCGCCAGTCGCCGGATCAGGCGCGTGTCGATGTTGGGTGGGGAGTCGGACATTCGTTACCTTCTGGGATGGATGGGTGGGTTCAGGCGGCGCGGGTGCGGCCGGCCGTAAGCACGCGGAGAATGGCGGCGAGCACGCCCGGCAGGTCCTTGCGGGCGACGACCTTGTCGACCATGCCCTTGTCCAGCAGGAACTCCGAGCGCTGGAAATCGGGCGGCAAGGTCTGGCGGATGGTCTGTTCGATCACGCGCCGGCCGGCGAAGCCGATCAGGGCGCCGGGTTCTGCTAGGTGGACGTCGCCGAGCATGGCGTAGGAGGCGGTGACACCCCCGGTCGTCGGGTCGGTCAAGACCACGATGTAGGGCAGATGGGCTTGCTTGAGCGTCTGGATGGCCAAGGTGGTGCGGGCCATCTGCATCAGGGAGAGCGCGCCTTCCTGCATGCGCGCGCCGCCGGCGGCGGTGAACACCACCATCGGCGCTTTGCGGGCGGCGGCGGCCTCGGCGGCGGCGATAAAGCCCTCGCCGGCCGCGGTTCCGAGCGAGCCGCCCATGAACCCGAAGTTCTGCACTAACACGACGGTTTCGATGCCGCCGATCTTGCCCACGGCGATCGACATCACGTCCTTGTCGCCGGCAGCCTTACGCGCGGCGGCCAGGCGCTCGCGGTAGGGCTTGTCGTCGGTGAACTGCAGGGGATCGTCGGGCGTCTCGGGCGCGGGCAGGCGCTCGAAGGCGCCGTCGTCGAAGGTATAAGCGAACCGCTGCGCCGGCCCGATGCGCATGTGGCCGCCCGACGGCGTGACCCACAGGCTTTGTTCCAGATCCGGCCGATAGACCATCTCCCCGCTGTTGGGGTCTTTGATCCATAGGTTGCCGGCGAAGCCCGTGTGGCGCGACACCATCTTGCGCACGCCTGGCGCGATCTTATCCAGCCAGCTGACCTTGGCCTTCGGCGCGGGGGCCACAGCAGTCCTGTCCTTTTCGTCAGCCATCACAGAGCTCCCGAGCGGGCGCGGCCGATGGCGTAGAACCGCTCGGCGCGCTGGCGCAGCAGCTCGTCCGGCGACAGGGTCATGAGCGCCTGCAATTCTTCCTCGATCGCGTCGCCCACGGCCTTGACCGCAGCCTGGGGGTCGGAATGGGCGCCGCCGGCCGGCTCGGGCACGATGCGGTCGACGATCTTGAGCTTCAGCAAGTCCTGGGCGGTGATCTTCATCGCCTCAGCGGCGTCCTTGGCCCGGGCGCTGTCGCGCCACAAGATCGAGGCGCAGCCCTCCGGCGAGATCACCGAATAAATCGAGTGCTCGAGGATCAGCACCTTGTTGGCGGCCGCCAGGGCGATGGCCCCGCCCGATCCCCCCTCGCCGGTGATGGTGGCCACGAACGGCGCCTTGAGCGTCAGGCCGCGCTCAGTCGATCGGGCGATGGCCTCGGACTGCCCGCGCTCTTCGGCGTCCATGCCGGGATAAGCCCCTGCGGTATCAACAAAGCTCAGCACGGGCAGACCGAATTGCTCGGCCAGATCCATCAGGCGCACGGCCTTGCGATATCCCTCCGGCCGGGCCATGCCGAAATTATGGGTGAGACGGCTGTTGGTGTCGTCGCCCTTCTCGTGGCCCATCACCACCACGCCCTGGCCGCGGAAACGGCCGAGGCCGCCGACGATGGCCTGGTCGTCGGCGAACTTGCGGTCGCCGCGCAACTCGACGAAATCCTCGATCAGGCCGGCGGCATAGTCGGTGAAGTGCGGCCGCTCGGGATGGCGGGCCACCTGAGTCTTCTGCCAGGGGTCAAGGCGGCGATAAAGGCGCGCGCGAATGTCGTGCGCGGCGTTGCGCAGCGCCTGCAATTCCACGCCCGACGCTTCTGCATCCGCGGCGGCGGCCAACGGAGCCGACAGTTCCTCTATCCGCGTCTCAAGGTCCGCGACGGGGCGTTCAAAATCGAGATAGTGGCGTTGATCGGTCATACAACGGGACTCAGGTAAGGCGCAGAAGCAGGCGTCCTATAGACGCGACGGGCTAAGCGGGCGACAGCTTTCGGCGCCTGACGGCATGGCCGGCGGCGCTGACGCCTACGCCCAGAGCGACAAGGAGGCAGGCGGCCGAAGCGGTGATCGCGGCCCGGCGCAAGACCTTGCGCCGGTGTTCGGTCCGGAACGATGGTCCCGCCGAACCCAGCAGGTCCCATATCTGAGTGGTCGCGTCAAACGCGTGCGAGTGTTCCGCGTCGCGCCCCAGCCATGTCCGGAACTCGGCTTCCGTTTGGGGATCACGGCTGGGCCGGTGCAGGGCGGCGATCCAATCGACGGCTTCGCGGTCGGCGTTCGCCAGGCGGGGCGGGCGACCGCGGTGGGGGCGGCTCACCATTCTTTCATCCATGTTTGCAGGAACAGCATGGCGCGGGCGAGATGCTTCTCGACCGCGCTAGGCGACAGGCCCTCTTGCTGGGCGATCTGAGCGTAGGTCAGGCCGTCCAGACGATGGGCAAGGAGGATATTTCGCGTCTTGGGCTTCATCGCGGCCAAGCCCGCCTGAAGGCGCTTGAGGCTGTCGCGGCTGGCCAGGATATCGTAGGGGCTGGGCGCGGGATCGCCCTGGTCGAATCCTTCCAGCGTATCGGCGCCGACCGGCGAGCGGCGGCGGCGGCGGGCAACATCGATACTGAGGTTGAAAGCGGTGCGCCGGATGAAGGCTTCCGGGTCGCGAACAGCCTGGGCGCGGCGGAACAACTCGTATTTGAGCAGAGCCTCCTGCACCACATCCTCGGCGTCCTCGCTCGAGGCGCCCTTCAGGCGCAAGGTACGCTGCAGGCCGCGGGTCAGGTCGGACAGGCGCTTGATGGCCCCGGGCGCGGTCATGACGGGCTCGGGCCTTTTTGCATGCTCGCCATCGCGCTCTGTTGTCCAGTTGTGAGCCATGCGCGACGGCAGCGCCGACGCGCCGCGCAGTGTCCTGCGAGCCGGGGCCGGTGGCAATCGCGAACCGCTGCCGGTGAAGGCAAACGGGCAAAGAAGGACGGGGCTGGGGACTGATCTGGCCATGCTGCACGTTTCGACTTAAGGGCTTAGACGAACCAGCCGGCCGATCGCCCATCCCCCCGATCAAATATTTTTGGACCGGCGCTGGACTTTACCGCGTCGGTTCAGAACTCTGTCGTTCCGGCTAAGCCAATCCAGAAAGGGGGCCGGCTTGACCTCGATAACCATCACGGATGTGGCGGAACGCGCGGGCGTGTCGATCAAGACGGTCTCGCGCGTGCTTAACAGCGAGCCCAACGTGCGTGAAGACACCCGCGCCAAGGTGCTGGGCGCGGTCAAGGTGCTGAACTACCGGCCCAACTACGCTGCGCGGGCCCTGGCTGGCTCGCGCAGCTATCTGATCGGCCTCTATTACGACAACCCCAGCCCCAGCTACGTCGGCGAAGTGCAGTACGGGGCGGTCAAGGCCTGTCGCGAGACAGGCCATCACCTGCTGGTCGAACAAATCGATGGCGAGAAGGACACGTGGCGGACGCAGGTGGAATCGCTGCTGCGGCAGGTGAAGGTGGACGGGGTCGTTTTGTCCCCGCCGGTCTGCGACCGGTCGCCGGTGCTTGACGTTCTCGAAGAACAGAAAATTCCCTTCGTCCGCATCGCGCCCGCCGGCGACTGGGATCGTGGGCCCTACGTCTACATGGATGACAAGCGCGCGGCGCGCGACATGACGGCTTATCTTTTGTCGCTGGGCCATCGCCGGATCGGCTTCGTCAAGGGGCACCCCGAACACGCGGCCACCCAGGCGCGGCTCGCAGGATTTACCCAGGCCTTGACCGAGGCCGGCGTCCCGTTGGATCCGGCCTATGTACAGGGAGGGGCCTTCACGTTCCGTTCCGGCTTTGGCGCCGCCGAGCGCCTGCTGAATCTGCCTTTGCCGCCGACGGCGATCTTCGCCAGCAACGACGAGATGGCGGTGGGAGTCATGGCCGTGGCCAACCGAATGCAGCTCAATGTTCCGCGCGACGTCTCGGTGGTCGGCTTCGATGACGCGCCCATCGCTCAATCGGTCTGGCCCCAGCTGACTACCGTCCGTCAGCCGGTGGTGGAAATGGCCGAGGCCGCCGCGGCGATGCTGATTCAACCACGCGCATCGCCGCCCGGCACGCGGTCGCGCATGCTCGAGTTCGCGCTGATCGTGCGAGGGTCCGCCGCCCCGCCGCCTTTGGCCTAGTCCCCGCTCCATCCTTGTACTAGCGTCAAATTCGGCAGTCGCAACGCTTGTCATCCTGGCGCCCGACTTGAAAGACAGCGTTGTCACCTAACGTCGAGCATGTGATGGAGATGGCGTGAGTACGCTTGAATCGTCTGACGGCATTGTTTTGTTTGGCGGCGCGGGTGACCTGTCCCTGCGCATGCTGTTTCCGTCGCTCGCCTTCCTCGAATGCGAGCAATTGTTGCCGCCGGACATGCCGGTGCTGGCGGCCGGTCGCTCGCCGATGAACGACGAGGCCTTTCGCGCCCTGGTGCTGGATCACCTGCGACGCCGGGCGCCAGACACGGTCGCCAACGGCTCGGCCCAGCGCCTGTTGCAACGGGTGCACTACCGCGCCACCGACGTGACCCATGCCGAGGACATCGTGCGTCTGGGCGCGTGCATGGCCGATCTCGGTATCAGGCGGCCAGTCTACTATTTGGCGGTGTCGCCCAGCCTCTACAGCCCGATCTGCCAGGGCCTGCTGCAAGCGGGGCTGACCGCCGACTGCGCCCGCGTGGTGATGGAAAAGCCAATCGGCAAGGATCTGAAGAGCTCGCGCGCGATCAACGACATCGTGGCGGAAGCCTTCAGCGAAGACCGCGTCTTTCGCATCGACCACTATCTGGGCAAGGAGACGGTCCAGAACCTGATCGCGCTCAGGTTCGCCAACACCCTGTTCGAACCTCTGTGGAACAACCTGACCATCGACCACGTGCAGATCACCGTGGCCGAGACGCAGGGAGTGGGTGACCGTTGGCCCTATTACGACGAATACGGCGCCATGGGCGACATGGTGCAGAACCACATGATGCAGCTGTTGTGCCTGGTGGCGATGGAGCCGCCTTCGGACCTGCAGCCGGATTCGGTGCGCAACGAAAAGGTCAAGGTGCTGCGCTCGCTGCGGCCGATCACCCGCGCGGACGTGCAGCAATTCGTTGTGCGCGGCCAATACAGCGCAGGCGTCGCCGGTGGGCGGCCAGTCGAGGGGTACGCCGAGGAAAAGGGAGGTCCGAGCGATACGGAGACCTTCGTCGCCATCCAGGCCCATATCGACAACTGGCGGTGGGCGGGCGTGCCGTTCTTTCTGCGCACCGGCAAGCGCTTGCCCGACCGGGACACTGAAATCTACATCCAGTTCAAGCCCGTGCCTCATTCGATCTTCACAGGCGAAAGCCGGCAAGACCTGGCGCCCAACAACCTGCTGATCCGCCTGCAGCCCGAGGAAGACATCGTTCTTCGCGTGATGAACCAGGCGCCGGGGCTAAGCCTGGATGGCATGCGCCTCGAAAGCCTGCCGCTCAGCCTGAGCCTGACCAAGGCCCACAGCAACCGGCGACGCATCGCCTACGAGCGGCTGTTGCTCGACGCCATGAACGGCAATTCGACCCTGTTCGTGCGCCGCGACGAAATCGAGGAAGCCTGGGAATGGGTCGACGGCGTCAACGACGCCTGGCGCCGCTCCGGCAACACGCCCAAGCCTTATCCTGCCGGCTCCTGGGGGCCGGCGGGCGCCTTCGCTCTCATCGAAAGAACGGGCCGCGCCTGGCATGACGATTGATCGCTTCGACAGCCCCGAGGCCATGGCGGCCACGGCAGCGCAGTACATGTCCCATAAGTTGGGCGAGGCCGTGGCCGCGCGCGGCAACGCCGTGTTCGTGGCGACCGGCGGGCGCACCGCCGGCTCGGTCTATGATCATCTGGCCCAGGCTTCGCTCGACTGGAGCCGGGTCCAGATCACCCTGACCGACGAGCGTTGGGTCGATGTGACAGACCCGGACAGCAACGAGCGGCTGGTGCGCGAACGGCTGCTGGTGGGCAATGCAGCGGCGGCGAGGTTCATCGGCCTTCGGGGCGACGCCGCCAGGCTGGAAGACGCGGCCGACGCCGCGGCGACCAAGCTTGGCGTGTTGCCTCGGCCCGACGTGGCGATGGTCGGCATGGGCGAGGACGGCCACATCGCCTCGCTATTTCCCGGCAGTCCCGCGCTGGAGTTGGGCCTCGACCCCGATGCGCCGCTGTGCATCGCCGTGCCAGTGGGCGAAGGGCGCCCGCCCGCGCAGGCCCGACTGAGCCTGATTGCCTCATGGTTGGGCTCCGCGCCGGAAATCGTGCTGCCGATCACCGGTCCGGCCAAGCTGCGCGTGGCGGAGCTTGCCTTGGCCGGCGCCGAGGCCGAAGACTTGCCGGTCGCCAGCCTGCTCAAGCATGGCGGCGTTAGGTTTCTATGGTCGGCCTAGGAGCACCCATGCCCGCCCGCCTGAACGACAAGATCGCCGAGGTCACCGACCGCATCGTCGAGCGTAGCCGTGAGGCGCGCGGCGACTATCTCGGACGGATAGAGGCGGCGGCAAAATCGGGCCCGGGCCGGGCCAAGCTCTCGTGCGCCAACTGGGCCCACGCCTTCGCCGGATCGCCCGCCGAGGACAAGCTGCGGGTTCTGGATCCCGCCGCGCCCAACATCGGCATCGTCACCGCCTATAATGACATGTTGTCGGCCCACCAACCGTTCGAGGACTATCCCAAGCTGATCCGTCAGGCCGCGCGCGAGGTTGGCGCGACCGCTCAGGTGGCGGGCGGGGTGCCGGCGATGTGCGACGGCGTCACCCAAGGCCGGCCGGGGATGGAGCTGTCGCTGTTCAGCCGCGACGTGATCGCCATGTCGGTGGCGGTGGCCCTCAGCCACGACGCCTTCGACGGCGCGCTGTGCCTGGGCGTGTGCGACAAGATCGTGCCGGGCCTGATGATCGGCTCCTTGGCGTTTGGGCATCTGCCAGTGGTGTTCGCTCCGGCTGGACCCATGCCGTCGGGCATTTCCAACGCCGAGAAGGCCAAGGTCCGCGGCCTTTACGCCGAGGGCAAGGTCGGCCGTGACGAACTGCTCAAGGCGGAGATGGGCGCCTACCACGGGCCCGGCACCTGCACCTTTTACGGCACGGCCAACTCCAACCAGATGCTGATGGAGATGATGGGCGTGCACCTGCCTGGGGCCGCCTTCGTCAATCCGGGCACGCCGCTGCGCGAGGCGCTGACGCGGGCCGCGGCCCAGCGCCTGGTGCAGATCCGCGCGTCAGCCAACGACTACACACCGCTCGGCCGCGTGATCGACGAGAAGGCGGTGGTCAACGGCGTGATCGGGCTGGTGGCCACGGGCGGCTCGACCAATCACGCGCTGCACCTGGTGGTGATGGCCCGCGCCGCCGGTGTCCTGATCGACTGGGACGACATGAACGACATTTCCAACGCCACGCCACTCTTGGCCCGCGTCTATCCCAACGGACCGGGCGATGTGAACCAATTCCAGGCGGCGGGCGGCCTGTCGCTGGTCACCCGCGAACTCTTGGCCAATGGGATGATGCACGAGGACGTGCTGACCGTGGCCGGGCAGGGAATGGGCCGCTACACCAGCGAGCCGTTCCTGCAGGACGGCGCCCTGGTGTGGAAAGAGGGGCCCAGCGCCAGCCTCGACCTGTCGATGGTGCGCCCGGCCTCCGATCCCTTCGACACGGAGGGCGGGCTCAAGCTGCTCAAAGGCGGGCTCGGCCGCGCGGTGATCAAGACCTCCGCCGTCAAGCCCGAGCACCGCGTGGTCGAGGCGCCCGCCGAGGTGTTCGAGGATCAGGACGAGTTCCTCGCCGCGTTCAAGGCTGGCCGTCTGGACAAGGACTTCGTGGCCGTGGTCCGATTCCAGGGGCCCAAGGCCAATGGCATGCCCGAACTGCATTCGTTGAGCCCCGCGCTGGGCGTCCTGCAGGACCGGGGGCGCAAGGTGGCCCTGGTCACCGACGGCCGCATGTCCGGCGCCTCGGGCAAGACGCCCGCCGCGATCCACCTGACTCCGGAAGCCGCCGATGGCGGACCGATCAGTCGCGTGCAGACGGGCGACATCATCCGGCTGGACGCCGACCGCGGCCTGCTGGAAATCAAGGTCGATCCCGCCGTCCTGGCCGCGCGCCCGCCCGGCCAAGCCTTGGTCGGCGGGGGCTATGGCATGGGCCGGGAACTGTTCGCGCACATGCGCGCCGCCGTCGGCCCGGCCGAGCATGGCGCCACGGCGCTTTTCGGCTAAACAACCCCGGTTCGCCAAGGCCTCGCAAAGAGAACCCGTCATGTCCTGCCGCCCCTACCTCAGCCTCTCGCCCGTCGTGCCGGTCCTGACCATCGAACGGATCGAGGACGCCGTGCCCCTGGCGAAGGCCCTGGTCGCGGGCGGTCTGAAGGTGCTGGAAGTGACCTTGCGCACCCCCGTCGCCGTTGAGGCCATGACCCGTATCGCCGCCGAGGTGCCCGACGCGGTTCTGGCGGCCGGCACAGTGCTGTCGCTCAACGACCTGGAGCGGTCGGCTAAGGCCGGGGCGCGCTTCGCCTTCTCGCCGGGTTTGGCCGATTTCATGCTGGAGCCGCAGTCACTGCCGATCCTACCGGGCGTGGCTACTGCCTCGGAGATCATGAAAGGTCTGGATGCCGGCCTTGACACCTTCAAGTTCTTCCCCGCGGTTCCGGCCGGTGGCATCGGCGCGCTGAAGGGATTTCACGGGCCGTTTCAGGGTGTCGCCTTCTGCCCGACGGGCGGCATCGGCCTGGACAATGCGGCCCAGTTTTTGGCCCTGCCCAATGTTTTGTGCGTGGGCGGGTCGTGGATCGCGCCGACCGCCACGATCAAGGCCGGCGATTTTGCCAAGATTCAGGCTCTCGCCGCCGAAGCGATGGCGCTTGCCCGCGCCTGACGGCGCCAGCGACGGCTCTGCGCGTCTGGGCGTGTAGCACGATATACGGCGGCGCGTTCGCCACTTCGGCGAGCCTGCATTGCTGCGGTTTGGCGGTCCTAACGCCAGCGCGAAGGGTCTTCTCTTGTCGAGGAAATGGCGCTAACATTTATGCAAGTGGCCATAAGCCACGGCTAATATCCCGCGATTGTCGGCTTAGTGAGGGGAGGGCGGAAGGAATTCAGCGTGACTTTGGCAGCCGGATTAATGCCCCCAAGCGGCGGCCGATATCCTTAACCTGAGAAGTCGCTGTTGATTACCGGAAAAAAACCGCGGTTTACTGCGCCCTGCGATGCCGATCCGTACAATGCGTCGCCAACGACCCCCAATGAGCTGATGCCTCGAGAGTCAACGCAACACTGCAAACATAAGTCATGTCGACACCCAGAAATCAGTCGGTCTTCAAGGCCTTCGCCATGCTCAAGTCCTTCCGTGATCCGGAGGAATGGCTGACCAGTTCGGAACTCAGTCGGCGGTCCAACCTGCCCGAAGCGTCGGGGTATCGGCTGATTCAGACCCTGGAGGAGATCGGCGCGGTGGTTCGCGGTCCTCGAGGTCGCTATCGACCGGGCATGTTGCTGGTGTCGCTGTCCCAAAATGTGATCATTTCTGAACTGCTCAGGGAAGCCGGACAGAAGATCACCGCCGATCTGTCCTCGCGCCTGAACGTGACCGCGCACCTCGGATTGCTCGAGGGCGGCATGGTCACCTACCTGATCAAGGCGGCGACCCCCACCGCCTATCCCGCCCAGACCCAGGCCGGTTCGCAGCTGGAAGCCTATTGCTCAGGGCTCGGCAAGATTTTGCTGGCGGCGCTTCCGGCCGACGAACTCGACGCGATCCTTTTTGAGGGCGAGCTTGTGGCCCTCACGGCCAAGACGATCACCGACAAGGCCGTCCTGCGCGCGCACCTCGATCAGGTCCGGGCGCGCGGCTATGCGGTTGACGACGGGGAATTCCGTTCGGACATGTGCTGCGTGGCGGTGCCGGTTCGCGACGACCGTGGGCGTACGGTTGCGGCCATGTCGGTGTCCGAGCGGGCGGCGGAAATGTCGCCCGAGCGTGAGGCTCAACTGCGCCAGGAACTCACGGCCGCCTCGGCGGCCATCAGCCGCAAAGTGTGGCCTTCAGGACCGACCCTGATCACCGACGGAAAGCCGCGCGTGGGCCAAGCCGCTTAGTTTTTTGGAGAGTGCACGTGACGTTCGTACTGCAAAAGGCTGACATCCAGGCCTTGGCGGCAGCTCTTGATCAGGCTTGGCGAACCCAAACGCCCATCGCCCCTCTGAGCGAGACCGATCCTTCGCTCGACGTGGCTGGGGCGTATGAAGTCCAGAGCTTCTGGTCGGATATGCGCGTCCAACGCGGAGACCGCATTATCGGTCGAAAGATCGGTCTGACGAGTGAGGCGGTGCAGAAGCAATTGGGTGTGAGCGAGCCGGACTACGGCGCTCTGTGGCGATCGAACTTTTATCCGACCTCGAATGGCCGGGTCGAGATCCAGGCGTCAGACTTCCTGCAGCCCAAGATCGAGGGCGAGGTCGCCTTCCTCATTCGCGAGGACCTTACCGGCGGCCAGATCACCGCCAAGGACGTGCTGGCCGCGACCGAGGCTTGCGCGGTCGGGGTGGAGATTGTTGACAGCCGTATCGCCGATTGGCGCATCAAGCTGGTCGACACCATCGCTGACAACGCCTCGTTCGGCGGCTTTGTGCTTGGTCCGTGGGACAAGGCTCTGCCGGCGCAGGACTTGGCCGCCTTGACCATGCAAATCCACCGCAACGGCGAGTTGGCCGGCGAGGGGATCGGCAGCGCGGCGCTCGGCAATCCGGCCACCGCCACCGCCTGGCTCGCCAACAAGCTGCACCAGTTCGGCGTGACCCTGGGCGCAGGAGACATCGTCATCTCCGGCGCGATCAGCAAGATGCTGCCTATCGGCGCGGGCGACGAGTTCGTGTTCTCGCTATCGGGCCAACCGGACCTGACGGTCAGCTTCATCTAGATCGGGCTAAGCCCCACGGGAAAAGCCGCCGGCGACGCCGACGGCTTTTTTGTTTGCCTGTCGAGGCGGCGTGGCCGCCAGACGCTTACTGCGCGGGCGGCGCAGTCGGAGCGGTTGGGGCGGCGGCCGGCGGGGCCGCGGCGGCGGACGCATCGCCCGGGCCGAAGTTGGCGGTCAGATAGGCCGTGATCGTCTTGGCCTGGTCGTCGCTGACGGTGGCGCCCATGCCGACCATGCGGTTGACCACGTCGTTCCATTCGTCGGCGGTGTGCTTCTGACCGGCCACGACCGCAGAGTCGTGACACGAACTGCAGGCGTCCAGCAGAACCTTCTTGCCCGGACCGTCGGGCAGGGGGTTGTCCTGCGCCATGACCGCGGTCGACGCCGCCGCCGCGATGGCTAGCGAACCCACGATGGCGAGCCAAGCCCTGATCTTCATCCAATCCTCCTGAACGCCGTTTGCGGGCGGCGTCTATATCTAGATTTGACGGCAATTACGCCAATTATTTGGCTTCGGCCTTGAGCAAGTCCAGGGCCACGTCGACGATCATGTCCTCCTGACCGCCGACCATGCGCCGCCGACCCAGTTCGACCAGGATCGTGCGCGTATCCACGCCATATTCCTTGGACGCCTTTTCGGCGTGGCGGAGGAAGGACGAATACACGCCGGCGTAACCCAGGCTGAGCGTCTCGCGGTCAACGCGCACCGGCCGGTCCTGCAGCGGCCGAATCAGATCCTCCGCCGCGTCCATCAGCTTGAACAGGTCGCAGCCGTGCTTCCAGCCCTTGCGGTCGGCGGCGGCGATGAACACCTCCAGCGGCGCGTTGCCCGCGCCCGCGCCCATGCCGGCGAGGGAGGCGTCGATGCGCACGGCGCCGTTCTGGGCGCCGACGATGGAATTGGCCACGCCGAGCGACAGGTTGTGGTGGGCGTGGATGCCACGCTGGGTCTCGGGCCGAAGCACCTTGTCATAGGCCTCCAGCCGAGCCTTGTAGCCGTCCATGTCCAGGGCGCCGCCGCTGTCGGTGACATAGACGCAATGGGCGCCGTAGTCCTCCATCAGCTTGGCCTGCTGGGCCAGAGCCGCGGGCTCGGTCATGTGGCTCATCATCAGGAAGCCTGACACGTCCATGCCCATCTTGCGGGCGAAGCCGATATGCTGCTTGGAAATGTCCGCTTCGGTGCAGTGGGTGGCGATGCGCACCGAGGTCACGCCAAGGTCGACGGCGTGGTGCAGGTCCTCGATCGTGCCGATGCCGGGCAGAAGCAGGGTAGTCAGCCTGGCGTTCTTGACCGCTTTACCGGCGGCCTTGATCCATTCCCAGTCGGTATGGGCGCCGAAGCCATAGTTGAATGACGATCCGGACAGGCCGTCGCCGTGCGCCACCTCGATGGCGTCCACCCCGGCTTCGTCCAGGGCCCGGGCGATGGTGGCGACGTCCTCAACGGTATAGAGGTGGCGGATGGCGTGCATGCCGTCGCGCAGCGTCACATCCTGGATATAGAGCTTGTCGGTCTCGGGGTTGAACATGAGGGTCAGGCCGCGGCTTGGTTCATCTTGTGAGCGACGATCTTCTCAGCGGTTTTGAGCGCCGCAGATGTCATGATGTCGAGGTTGCCCGCATAGGCCGGCAGATAGTGCGCTGCGCCCTCGACCTCGAGGAACACGGTGGTCTTCAGGCCCTCGAACTCGCCGAAGCCCGGAATCTTGATCGGATTGTTGGCGCCGAACCGCTCGAACTGGACTTCCTGCTTCAGGCGATAGCCGGGCACATATTCCTTCACCCGCTCGACCATGTTCAGCACCGACTGGCGGATGTCCTCCTCGCTGGCGCCCGACGACAGGGTGAACACCGTGTCGCGCATGATCATCGGCGGCTCGGCGGGGTTG
>DATKPD010000067.1:0-87140 GCA_035524315.1 Caulobacteraceae bacterium | reverse complement strand
CGCGGTTCGCCGCCTATGGTCCGCGCGTTCCGCGTGACTGGCGATTTGAGGTGGGCGACCACTGGGGAGCGCGGAATGCATCGCCGCTCGCCTGGGCACGTCCTCAATCATCCGCAAGGAGAGCGCCCGTGCCCGCCGCCCCCCACTATCCGTCAGCCGCCGACCTGCAGCCGGTCCGCCGCGCCCTGTTGTCGGTCTCCGACAAGACCGGCCTGATTGATACGGCCAAGGCCCTGGCGGCGGCGGGCGTCGAACTGGTGTCGACGGGCGGCACCAAGGCGGCCATCGCGGCGGCGGGGCTCCCTGTCAAGGACGTGGCCGACCTGACCGGCTTTCCGGAGATGATGGACGGGCGGGTCAAGACCCTTCACCCGATCGTGCACGGCGGTCTGCTGGGCGTGCGCGACGCGCCCGAGCACAAGGCGGCGATGGAGGCCCACGGCATCGGCGGCGTGGACCTGTTGTATGTGAACCTCTACCCGTTCGAGGCCACCGTGGCCAAGGGCGCCAGCTACGACGACTGTGTTGAGAACATCGACATCGGCGGCCCGGCCATGATCCGTTCCGCCGCCAAGAACCACGCCTACGTCGCCGTCTGCACCGAGCCCGAGGACATGGCCGAAGTGGTCGAGGCGCTGACGGCTGAAGGCGGCACGCGCCTGAGGTTGCGCAAGCAGTTGGCGGCGCGCGCCTACGCCCGCACCGCGGCCTACGATGGCGCGATCTCGGCCTGGTTCGCCGGCCAGGTGGGCGAGGTCGCCCCGCGCCGCAAGAGCCTGTCGGGCGCCTTGCGCCAGACCATGCGCTATGGCGAGAACCCCCATCAGAGCGCGGCCTTCTACGTGTTCCCGGAGCCGCGCCGGCCGGGCGTGGCCACCGCCCGCCAGGTGCAGGGCAAAGACCTCAGCTACAACAACATCGCTGACACCGACGCGGCGATCGAGCTGGTGGCCGAGTTCGATCCGGCGGCGAGCGCGGCCGTGGCCATCATCAAACACGCCAACCCCTGCGGTGTGGCTCTGGGCCCCGATCTGAAGAGCGCATATGAGCGCGCGTTGCAATGCGACCCGGTGTCGGCCTTCGGCGGCATTGTCGCGGTCAACCGCAAGCTCGACCGCGCAGCGGCCGAGGAGATGGTCAAGATCTTCACCGAAGTGGTGATCGCGCCGGACGCGGACGACGCCGCCATCGCCGTATTCGAGGCCAAGAAGAACCTTCGCCTGCTGCTGTCGGGCGCCCTGCCTGACCCGCTGGCCCAGGGCGAGGTGTTCCGCTCGGTGGCGGGCGGGTTCCTGGTGCAGTCGCGCGACAACGCCCGCATCACCGCGGCCGACCTCAAGATCGTGACCCGGCGCCAGCCGACCGCGCGGGAGGTGGAGGATATGCTGTTCGCCTTCACCATCGCCAAGCATGTCAAGTCGAACGCGGTGATCTTCGCCAAGGACGGCCAGACTGCGGGCATCGGCGCGGGCCAGATGAACCGGCGCGACAGCGCCCGCATCGCCGCCATCCGCGCGGGCGAGGCGGCCGAGGCGGCGGGCTTGCCGCAAAGCCTGGCCTTGGGCTCGGCCTGCGCGTCGGAAGCCTTCTTCCCCTTCCCCGACGGCCTGATCCAGGCGGCCGACGCGGGCGCCACGGCGGTGATCCAGCCGGGCGGGTCGATCGGCGACGCCAAGGTGATCGCGGCGGCGGACGAGCGCGGCCTGACCATGGCCTTCACCGGCGTGCGCGTGTTCCGCCACTAAGGCGCGCGGGCCGCGACCTCACCCCTCCGCGGCCAGCCCCCGCAGCGCCGCGTTGGCCACCGTCATCTTGGCGAAGGTCCAGCCGCCGTCCGAGGCCTCGATTTCTGCGACCAAGCGCTGGACCGCCCCAGCCTCGGCCTGGCGCCGCGCGGACCAGGCCTCGACCGCGGCCTGCGTCCCCGCGTCATCCTGCGGTTCAGACCGGGTCTCGGCGATCACCGACCGGGTCAGGGCCGCCTGCTCGCGGTAGAGGTCGTCGATCAGATGGCGCGCCGCTTGCCTCTGGTAATAATCGCCCAGCAGCAGGCTGAAGGCCGCCGCCTTCAGCCGGTCGAAGGCGAAGCTGTGGCCCACGGCGTGATAGGCGCGCGATGCGGCGGTGATGGTCCAACCGCCTTCGCGCGCGAGGTGCGCCATGTCCGAAAGGGGCAGGAGCGGTCCCAGTAGGGCCGCGCCCACAGCCAGGTCCTCAGGCGCGCCTTCCGCCACGGCCTCGGCCGCGCGGCGCGTCACGTCCGCCTGGTCCAGCGGCGAGAGCAGGCCGGTGCCCGCTTCACGCAAGGCGTCGGCCGCCGGGCGATAGGCGTCGATCAGGTCCTGCACGCCGGTCTCGCCGCCCACCACCCGTCGGGCTAGCCAATAGACCTGGCCGCGCAGGGCGTTCGAAACCTGGGCGTAAAGCGCTAACTGGCCCTTGGCCGCCGCGGGCTTGGCGTCCAGAGCGCCGATCTGGCGCCACAGCTCGTCCAGGCGGAAGATGCGCCAGGCCGCCTCGAACGCGGTCGCCATGCCGTCGACGTCGCAGCCGGTGGCCGCGCGCACCCGCCCGGCGAAGGTCGGACCGCAGATATCGACGATGGTGTTGGCCAGGCTGGTGGCGATGATCTCCCGCCGCAGCGGGTGCTCCTGCATCTCGCGCGCAAACCGTTGCAGCGGGGCGGGGAAATAGCGCTGCAGGGCCCCTTGGAAAAAGGGATCGTCCGGGGCCGCGCTGGCCACGATCGCGGCCGAAAGCTCAAGCTTGCCGTAGGCCATCAGCACCGCCAGCTCGGGCCGGGTCAGGCCCTTGCCCGCCTTGCCCAGTTCAGCGATCTCGGCCGCGCTGGGCAGCCCCTCCACCGCTCGGTCGAGCCGCCCGGCCGCCTCCAGTTCGACCATGAACCGGCCGTAGCTGTCGAGGTCCGCCGCCGCCGAGCGTTCCTGCAGACTGAGCGCCAGGGTCTGGTCGTGGTTATGCGCCAGGACGTGGGCGGCCACTTCGCCGGTCATTGATTGCAGCAGGGCGTCGCGGTCGGGGCGGCTGAGACTCCCGGCGCGCTCGGCGGCGGAGGTCAGGATCTTGATGTTGACTTCGTGGTCGGAGGTGTCGACCCCGGCCGAATTGTCGATGGCGTCGGTGTCGATGCGGCCGCCGGCCCGAGCGAACACGATGCGCCCGGCCTGGGTCACCGCCAGGTTGGCCCCCTCGCCCACCACCTTGGCGCGCAACTGGGTCGCGTCGACCCTGATCGCGTCGTTGGCCTTGTCGCCCACGTCGAGGTGGCTTTGGGTGGGCGCCTTCACATAGGCCCCGATGCCGCCGAAATACAAAAGATCGACCGGGGCCTTGAGGATGGCCTTGATCAGCTCCTGCGGCGTCAGGGGCTCGGCGGGAATGCCCAGCAGGGCCGCGACCTCGGGCGACACAGGAATCGACTTGGATTGGCGCGCATAGACCCCGCCGCCCTTGGAGATCCGGTCGATGTCATAGGAGCCCCACGATGAGCGCGGCAGGTCGAACAGGCGCTTGCGCTCGGCCCACGACGTCTCGGGGTCTGGATCGGGATCGAGGAACACGTGGCGATGGTCGAACGCGGCCACTAGGCGCGTCTGGCGCGACAGCAGCATGCCATTGCCGAACACATCGCCGGACATGTCGCCCACCCCGGCCACGGTGAAGGGCTCGGCCTGGATGTCTTTGCCCAGTTCGCGGAAGTGGCGCTTGATCGCCTCCCACGCCCCGCGCGCGGTGATGCCCATGGCCTTGTGGTCGTAGCCAGCCGAGCCGCCCGACGCGAACGCGTCGCCCAACCAGAAGCCGTAAGAGTCGGCCATGGCGTTGGCGATGTCGGAGAAGGTCGCCGTGCCCTTGTCGGCGGCCACCACCAGATAAGGATCGTCGCCGTCGTGACGCACCACCTGCTCGGGCGGGACGATTCGGCCGTCCGGGCCTATGTTGTCGGTCAGGTCGAGCAGGCCGCGCAGGAACATGCGATAGGCGGCCACGCCCTCCTGCTGCACCGCCTCAGGCGAACCGGAGCGCGGCAACTGCTTAGGATAGAAGCCGCCCTTGGCCCCCACTGGCACGATCACCGCGTTCTTGACCTGCTGGGCCTTGGCCAGGCCCAGGACCTCGGTGCGGAAGTCGTCGCGCCGATCGCTCCAGCGCAGGCCGCCGCGCGCCACAGGGCCGAAGCGCAGGTGCACGCCCTCGACCTGGGGCGCGCACACGAAAATCTCGGCGTGGGGCTTGGGCGCGGGCAGGTCCGCCAGGGTCCGGCTGAGGATCTTGAAGCTGATGTAGGGCTTGATCGAGCCGTCGGCGCCCGCCTGATAGTAGTTGGTGCGCACACAGGCCTGAATCAGCAGGGCGATGCGGCGCAGCACCCGGTCGGCGTCGAGGCTGGCCACCCCCTGCAGCGCTTCGACGATGCGCGCGAACGCTGCCTGGGCCTGATCCCGGCGCGCGTCCAGCGACGCCTCCATCGCTGGATCAAACCGTACACGGAATAAATCCAGGATCAGGCGGGCGATCTCGGGGTGAGCGGCGAAGGTCGCCTCCTGCACCGCAACGCCGGGATCCATGCCCGACTGCTGGCGATAGCGCGCCAGGGCCCGCACCAGGGCCGCCTCGCGCCATGAGCAGCCCAGTTCCAGGACCAGCCGGTTGAAGCCGTCGCTCTCGGTCTCGCCGGTCCACGCCGCCGTCACAGCCGCCTCAATCGGGCGGCCGACTCGGCCCAGGTCGATCACGGCTCGGTCGGCGTGGCGCAGGATCAACTCGTGCACCCAAACCGGATCGCCTCCGGCCGGCTGGACAAGGAAGCCATGTTCGGCCAGCCCTTTGAGGCCCAGCGCCTCCATGATCGGCAGAAGATCCGACAACAGAATGGCCTCGCGCAGGCGATAGAGCTTCAGGCGCAGGCAGTCGGTCATATCGCCCTCGAAGCGATAGACACGCGCGCGCACCGGATGCTCGCCGTCTAGGGCCTCGATCACCGCAAGGTCGGCCAGGGCCTCGGCCGGGGCGAACTGGTCCTGGTAGCTGACGGGAAAGGCCTGTCCATAGCGCCGGCGCGCCTCGGCCGCCCCTGGCCCACGCCGACGCAGGCTTTCCTCGAACCGATCGACCCAGGTGCGCGCCGCCTCGGCCAGCGCGGCCTCCAGCGCAGCGAGGTCTGGCTCGGGGTGATGGCCTGGCGTCAGGCCGATGATGTAGTGGATGCGCGCCAGCGGGGCGTCGGAGAAGGCGGGATAGGCAGCCGTGACCCGGCCGTCCCATGCCTGAGCCAGGATCGCCCCTGCGTCCTCGGCCAGGCCGGCGCTGAACCGGTCCTTGGGCGTGTAGACCAGGGCCGAAACGAAGCGGTCGAAGGGATCGCGCCGCACGAACAGGCGCACGCGCGGCCGGTCATACAGGTGCACAACCCCCAGCGCGACGGACAGCAGGTCGTCCTCGCCGATCTGGAACAACTCGTCGCGCGGAAAGCTCTCCAGCACGTTGTTCAGCCGGCGCGCGTCGTGGCTGCCCGCGCCCAGGCCCGCCCGCGCGATCACCTGAGCCGTCTTGCGCCGGACCATGGGAATCTCTCGCGCCGGCGCGTCATAGGCCTCGGCGGTGAAGAGGCCGACGAACCGCACCTCGCCCACGGGCTTGCCGTCCGCGCCGTAGCGCTTGACGCCCACATAGTCCATATAGGCCCGCCGGTGCACGCGCGAGACCTGGTTGGCCTTGGCCACCACCAGCGGGGCCCCCGTCTCGATGAAGCGGCTGACGTGGGTGGTCAGCACCGCCGGCTCGTTGTCGCGCCGAAGGACCCCGCGCGCCGGATCGCGTAGCACGCCCAGGCTGCGGCCCCGCTCGAACAAGGGCTCCTGGTGGGCGTAGCGGCCCGTGGGCGTGCGCGGATAGTCGTACACCCGCGCGCCAAGGAACACGAAGCGGCCTTCCTCCAGCCAGCGCAGCATGGCCACGGCCTCGTCCCGCTCGGGCCCGGCCGGGGCGGTCTCCTCCAGTTCGGCGACCGTGCTGCCCATGAGGCCCAGCATGGCCGGGAAATCCTCCACCGCCGCGCGCACGTCGGCCAGGACCCCATTCAGGCCCTCGATCATCGCCTGGCGGCGCGCGGGGTCCAGGGGCTCGAACAGCACCGCCATCACCGACCGCAGGCCGCCCTCTGGCGCGGTGATCACCGGATGCAGCATGGCGCGGATGGTCAGGCCCTGGGCCATCAGTTCGGCCATCACCGAATCCACCAGGAACGGGCGGTCGATCTGCACGATGCGCAGGAGGTCGAGCGAAAGGTCGCGCCCGTTCTCCCCTTGGGCGGGGGTCAGGTCCATCCTCAGATCCCCGCGGGGCTCGGCCTCGCACAGGCGCCAGATCTGGTGGCATAGGGCGGCGAAGTCGGCCTGGGTCAGGTCCGGCAGGTCGGCGGGGGCGTAGTCCTCGAGCGCCTGGGCCAGGAAGTCGTGCTCTGCGGCGTCGGGGACCCGCCCGAGGGCGTGTCCCAAGGCCTCCCGTACGCCTTCGAGCGAGAAAGCGGCCGGCTGGCCGGCGACGGGAATCTTGTCCATGAGGCTTTTCCCTGGAGCGCGTCTCGCGTGCGCCCGGCGCACCTGTGCGGGTTTTAAACCGATATTGCGCAGAAAGGTTGACGCGAAAACGCCGCCGGCCAGATGACCCGACCGACGGCGCTGTCTTGCCGAAGGGGCGGTTCGGCGAAGACGGTTCGCTGACGCTCCATCGCGGGGACGAACGGGAGCGCCGCTTCAAGGCCGGCGAGGGTTTGCGACCGGCCTCTGCTCATTAAATGGGAATCGGAGCCTGGGATTTCAGCCCCTGGCTTTCACCTTTTCGTGACGGCGGAGGGTTCGTCCGCCGCCGCGCCGCGCCCGCGGCGCGCCGGGCGCCCGGAGGCTGGCAGGGACGCGGACGGATCCGGTCCCGCAGTCTGCAGCGGCGTCTCCGGGTCGCCGTCGCCCGACAGCAGGATGGCGAGCCATTTGGCGCCGGGAAACTGCTCGGCCACCACCATCAGGGTGACGGTCAGGGGCGTGGACAGGAACATGCCGGTGATGCCCCACACCAGGCCCCAGAACGACAGGGCCAGAAGGATCACCACCGCGTCGAGGTTGAGGCTGCGCCCCTGCATGCGCGGCAGCAGGATATTACCGACCCCGAAATTGATCACCGACAGCCCCGCGAACAGGGCCAGGGCGTGCCAGTGGGCGTCGAACGAGACCAGGGCGAACAGGCAGGGCAAGAGCATGGCGGCCAGCCCGCCGATGATCGGCACATAACTGGCCACCAGCACCAGGAAGGCCCAGAACAGGGCGTCGTCCATCCCGACCAGGGCGATCACCACGCCCGATCCGGCGGCGATAATCAGGCCCGACACGGTCTGCACCCACAGATACCGTTCGATGCCGTTGCGGATATGCATGAACACCTGGCGGGCGTTTTCCCGCTCTTCGGGCACGGGGAACAGCCGCTCGGTCTTGTGCCTCAGGCCTGGACGGGAGGCGAAGAGGAAGCCGAGGTAGATCATCACCAGCACGGATTCGGAGGCGAAGCCCTGCAGCGCCTGGGCGACGGCGCCGACATAGCGCACCGGGTCGAGCTGCCGCATCAGCTCGTCGACTGTCGGGGCGGCGTGCAGGCCGACGTGAGGCCCGACCTCGGCGATCACGCGGTTGAGACGCGGCAGGTTGGTCACCAGCTGACCCAGGAACTGACCGGCGTCCTCGGCCACCAGGGCGGCGGCGCCCACGAAACCCACCACCGTCAGGAGAATGGCCAGCACGAACGCCAGGCCCTCAGACAGGCTTGGCAGGCGCTGGCGCAGAACGCGCGAAAAGCCGTCGATCAAGACCATCAGGAACAGCGCCAAGGCCAGGGGCGTTAGGATCGCCTGCAGGGCGAACAGGGCGAAGCCCGACGCGACCACGGCGATCAGAATCAAGGCGTTGCGGGCGGTGGACGAGGGCGCGGCCTGGGGCAGGGCCGGAATCAACGGGCGCTGGGCAGTCATTTTCGCGCCCCTCCACAACAGGCTCGGCGAGTCTAACCCGGAAGCATCCAAATCGGCTACGGCGGCGCGCTATCGGTCCGAACTATCCGCCAATGCCTGCAGGGCCTGCCCGCTGAGGCGGCGCAATCGCCAGTCGTCGTGCGCCTCTGCGCCCAATCTGGCGTAAACCTCGATCGCCGGCCGGTTCCAGTCCAGCACCGCCCAGTCGAGCCGCGCCACGCCCTCGTCCAGGCAACGCCGCGCCAGCCGGGCCAGCAGCGCCCGCCCCGCCCCGCGCCCGCGCGCGGCCGGCAGCACGAACAGGTCCTCGACATAGATCCCGGGAAGGCCCGCGAAGGTCGAGAAGTTGTAGAACCAAGCCGAAAATCCGATCGGTTCGCCGTCCCATTCGGCGATATCAGCGAACACGCGCGGCGAGGGTCCGAACAGGCCGCGGGCGATGTCGGCCTCGGTGGCGACCATGCGGTGCTCCAGGCGCTCGTATTCGGCCAGCATCCGGATGAAGCGCCAGATCTGCGGCGCGTCGCCGGGAACCGCGTCGCGAATGGTCAGGCTGTTCGTCATGGATCAATTCAAGCCGAGCCCCGCACCCGGCGCCAGCCCAAAGGGCGCGTGGACGGCGATGATTCTGCGCCGCGAACGTGCCAAACAGGGGCGAAACGAACCGCAGGCGGCCATGCTCGTGAAACGCACACCCCGGCCGAAGGGCCTCCGCCCGCGCTGGGCGGCTGCCATCGCCCTGGCCGCGTCGCTTGCGGCCTGCGCCGGCGCCGCGCCCGGCCTGCCGCCCCCGCCGGTGCACCCGGACGGCCAGACGCTCTGGACCATCCTGCATGACCATTGCGTGCCCGATCAGCTGAGCCAGGGCCAGCCGGCGCCCTGCGCCCTGGTCGATCTCGCCGGCGGCGAGGCTCATGGGTTCGTGGTGCTCAAGGATCGCGACGGGGCCAGCCAGTACCTGCTGATGCCCACCGCGAAGATCACCGGTATCGAGGACCCGGCCATCCTGGCGCCCGGCGCGCCCAACTATTTCGCTCAGGCCTGGGGCCAGCGCCACCTAGTCGAGGCCCGCCTGGGCCGTCCGCTGGCCGCGGACCAGCTGGCGGTCGCGGTCAATTCGCAATATGGCCGATCGCAGGACCAGCTTCACCTGCACATCGACTGTCTCGACGCCTCGGTCGGCGCCGCGCTGAACGCCGCCGCCGCGCCGCGTGACGGGCGGTGGACGGCGATCGTGCTCAAGGGCCATCGCTACCGCCTTCGGTGGCTGGACGCCAACGCCCTGGCCCGGACCAATCCCTTCGCCCTGCTCGCCGCCGAGCAGCCCGGCGCGCGCCGCCAGATGGGCGCCTGGGCCCTGGCCCTGGTCGGCGCGTCCGAGGACGGCTTCTACCTCTTGGCCGACCGCGCCGACCCCGCCTTGGGCGACCCGGCCAGCGCCGAGGAGTTGCAGGACCACCGCTGCCGGCCGTGAGCCGTCTGACCCAAGGCGCCCGCCGGCCAGCTAATTTTGCCGCCCGATGCAACTTGGCGGTGTCGGCATTGATTTTCATCCTTAATATGACAGCCCGATGACGGGGCTGGGAGCCACATGCCTTGAACCCTAGTCCTGCTCGTTCGCGCTCCGGTCGTCCTTGCTCGGGCTGCCTGTCCCCCAGTCGCCCGTGCTAACCGTCGTCTTCGCCAGCCCCAAGGGCGGTTGCGGCAAGACCACGGCGGCCCTGACCCTCGCTCTGGGCCTCTGCGAACAGCACGACCGCGTGGCCATGGTCGACGCCGATCCCAACAGGCCCCTGGTGCGATGGGCCGAGATGCCGGGGCGCCCGCCCGGCCTTACCGTTCAGGCGGCGCCGACCGCGATGGACATTCCCGACGCCGTGCGCGCGGCCCTGCGCGGCCGGCCCGACTGGCTGATTGCCGACACCGAGGGGTCGATGGCGGGCATGGGCGCGATTCAGGCCCTCAAGCCCGACCTGATCGTCACCCCGCTAGGCCCCTCGCCGCTCGACGTCGACATGGCCCTGAGCGCCCAGAGCATGCTGGCCCTGCCCAAGATGCGGTTGAGCAAGCCTGCGCTGCACTGCGCCCTACTCACCCGCGTTCCGCCCCTGCTGCGGCCGCGCTCGCTCAAGGCGGCGACCACCCGGCTCGAGCAGAGCGGCATGCCTTTGCTGCCCACCGCGGTGATCGACAAGGAGGCGCTGCGCCTACTGTTCGCCTACGGCGGCGGCTTCGAGGCGCTGGTCGCGCGGCAGGTCCCCGGCGCGGCGGCGGCGCGCGCCAACGCCCTGGACCTGGCGACCGTGATGCGCAGCGCAGCCTTGGCCCGTGGCCTGATCGCCGCCCTCTAAGACGCGCTAGTCGACCGCCTCGCCCTTCTGTGGCCCCGGGTAGCGCGCCAGCCAATAGGCGTAGGGCTCGGGCAGAAGCGAGGACGAATTCTCAACCTTCAGATCGCGGGCGGTCTTGAACGCATAATGGGGATCGGCCAGGTGCGCCCGGGCCATCATCGCCACGTCGAGTTGGCCCTCCGCCACCGCCCGTTCCGCGTCGGCGGGCGCCTCCATGCCCCAGGCGGTCGCCACCGGCAGGCCCGTCGCCTGGCGCACCCGCGCGGCGATCGGCGCCATGAAGGCCGGCGCCCAGGGGACCTTGGCTTCGGGGGTGGAGAATCCCAGGCTGACGTTGAGCATATCGAGACCCGCCTGGCGGAAGCCGCGAGTCAGGTCGATGGCCTCCTGCAGGGTCTCCTCGTCGCGTCCGTCGAATTCGATCACGCCGAACCGGGCGGTCAGGGGCCGGTTCTCGGGCCACACGGCGCGCACCGCCTGCAGGGTTTCGAGCAGGAAGAGCCCGCGCCGGGCGGCGTCGCCGCCGTAGGCGTCCTCGCGCGTGTTGGCGTGGACCGAGAAGAAGCTCTGACCCAGATAGCCGTGGGCGAAATGCAGCTCCAGCCAGTCGAAGCCGGCGTCGCGGGCGCGCTCGGCGGCCGCGACGAAATCGCCGCGCACGCGCGCGATGTCGTCCAGCGTCATCGCCTTGGGGACCTTGTTCAGGGCGCCGCCGAAGGCGATCGCCGACGGCGAAAGGGTGTCCCAGCCGCGCGGATCGCCCTCGGGAATGTGGTCGTCACCCTCCCACGGGCGGTTGGCGCTGGCCTTGCGGCCGGCGTGGCCGATCTGGATGCCCGCGACCGCGCCCCATTTCTTGATGCCGGCGGCGACGCGCGCCAGAGCCTCGGCCTGGGCGTCGTTCCACAGACCCGTGCAGCCCGGCGTGATGCGGCCGTCCGGCGACACGCCCGTGGCCTCGACGATCACCAGGCCAGGCCCGCCGCGCGCCATGCCGACATAGTGCGGCTCGTGCCAGTCGGTGATGACGCCCTCCACGGCGCTGTATTGGCACATGGGCGGGACCGCGATGCGGTTGCGCAGGGTGATGTCTTTGAGCTGGAACGGGGAAAACAAGGCGGACATGCGGGGAACTCTCGTCGGTTGGGCGAAACGCCGATCGGGGCGGCCTGCGGCATATCGGTCTGCCCGGTGCGCTTACAAGGGCGCGGCGGTCAGCGTTTTGTCGGGCGCGCCGATCCGGTCACGACCCAGGCCCGATCACTGCCAGATGTCGGCCCGCCCTTCACCGCTGATGGCGGCGACGATATCGGCGCCGACATAGGGCTTCTTGACCACGCCCACATCGTCGAACCGGCTGTCCAGGTCCAGGCTGTCGCCATAGCCGGTGGCGAACACGAAGCTCACGCCGCTCGCCATCAGCGCCTCAGCGACGGGCAGGCTGGTCTCCGAGCCAAGGTTGAAGTCGAGGATCGCAAAGTCGATGGCGCTTTCCGCCAGGACCGCCAGGGCCTGCTGGCAGGACGCCGCCACCAGCACCGACTTGGCGCCCAGTTCGCGCAGGGTGTCCTCGCTGTCCAGGGCCACGATCATGCTGTCTTCCACCAACAATATGGTCCGGCCGGCCAGGGGCTGGACGACGGCCGGGACCGGCGCCGCGGACGGCTTGGGCTTGGCCGTTTCGGGCAAAACCGACACGACGAACTTGGCCGGAATCACGAAGTCGGCCTCAAAGCCCGACAGGCGGTAGTGGCTGACGGCGCTGCCGCCCAGATCATAGGGGATCGAGCGCTCGATGATGGTCGAGCCGAACCCGCGCCGGCTGGGCGCGGTCACCGCCGGGCCGCCGCTCTCGCGCCATGACAGATTAAGGCTGCCCGCGTCGTCGATCCGCCAGGCGATGGCCACTTCGCCGCGGCTGTCGGCCAGGGCGCCGTATTTGGCGGCGTTGGTGAGCAGTTCATGGATCACCAGGGCCAGGACGGTGAAGGAGGTCGGGTCGATCAGCACATTGGGGCCGGTCAAGCCAATGCGACCGCGACGGTCGCCCAGGTAGGCGGCGCTTTCGGTTTCGATCAGGTCCTTGAGCCGGGCCGGGCCCCACCGGTCGGCGGTGATCTGGTCGTGGGCGCGCGCCAGAGCCTGGATGCGGTTGTCGAGGGTGGCGACGAAATCCTCGGCGGTGAGAGAGGTCCGGCGGCTTTGGGCGACCAGGCCCCGGATCAGCGCCAGGATGTTGCGCACCCGGTGATTGAGCTCGGCGATCAGCAACTCCTGCTGCTGATGGGCGCGCTGACGCTCCTCCCACACGTTCTCCGACAGGCGCAGCACCACTTCCAGCAGCGCCGTCCTCAGGGCCTCCGCCACGCGCTTCTCGGCGTCGGTGAACGGAGCGGCCTTGCCTTTGACCAGCTCGGACCATTCCTCGAAGCTCTTGCGCGGCGTCAGGCGAGGACCGTTGGGGCCGTACTCGATCGCCTTCTCCTGGTTGCCGGCCCAGCGCACCGAGCGCAGCTTCTCGCTGCGGAACAGCACCACATAGTCGCGCGGCGCGCGCGAGATCGGGATGGCCAGCAGACCCGCCGCGCGGTTGGCGTAGCGCTCGGCCTCCGGCAGCAGGGACGAAATCTGGTCGGTGGTGAACACCTGGCTGGCGGCCAGACGGTTGAGCGTCGCGGTGATGGCCAGGAACTCCGGCTTGCTCGGCGTCAGGCCCGACAGCGCGGTCTGCCCGTCGACCAGCACGCCGACGCCATCGGCGGGCACCGCGTCGAAGATCACCTCGCCCAGCCAGTCGGCGTTGCCGAGCAGGGCGTTGTCCTGGGCCGCCGCCGCCATCAGCCGGTCGGCCACGGCCCGCGCCCGGCCTTCGTATTCCCCGGCCTCCTGGCGCTCGCGGCTTTCGAGCATCATCGAGAACATCTGGCCAAACAGTTCCGAGGCGCTGCGCTGGGCGAAGCTCGGCAGGCGGGGCTCATAGTGGTGGCAGGCGAACAGGCCCCACAGCCGTCCGCCGACGATGATCGAGATCGACAGCGAGGCGGCCACGCCCATGTTCTTGAGATACTCGATATGGATCGGCGACACCGCCCGCAGCACCGACAGCGACTGGTCGAGCGCTTCGCCGGCGCCGTTCAGCCGGGGCGTGATCGTGGCGGGCGCGGCGTTCACGTCGGCGATGATGCGGAACACGCTGCGCAGATAGAGGGCGCGGGCCTGGGCCGGAATATCGCTGGCCGGGTAGTTCAGGCCAAGGAAGCTGTCCACGCCGGGCCGCAGCGCCTCGGCCACCACCTCGCCGCTGCCGGCGGCGTCGAAGCGGTAGACCATCACCCGGTCGAAGCCCGTCAGGGCCCGCACCTGGCGCGCGCCTTCGCGGTAGAAGGCGCTGGTGCTCTCCGCGGCGGCCTGGCGCCCGACCATGCTGCGCACCAGGGACGCGACCTCGATCTCGTCGCCGCGCGCCGGCTCGGCCTCGATCACCACCACAGAGCCGGAAAAATGAACCGCGATGTCGAAGGCCGGCCGGCCCGCGATCAGATCGACCGAAAACAACCGCTCCACCGCGTCCGCGCCCCGAAGCATCGCCACCCGGTTGCGGATCGCGTGCAGCGCCTCGGGCAGGATGAACCGCGCCACGGGCTGGCCGAGCAGATCCGAGGGCGCCACGCCGATCTGCTCCAGCGTATTGGCGCTGACGCGGGCGACGATCCAATCGGCGCTGACGGCGATCAGGACGCCGAACGGCTGGATGGCGCCCAGCACATGGATCGGTTCGCGGTCGCAGTTGGTGATGTCGACGGCGAAGTCCGGGCTGTGTTCAGTGGTCACTCAGGCAATCCGACTCTGGGCGCCCCGACTCCTGGTCCGCGGCCGCGCGAAAAAGACTGAACGCTTCTTTCGCGGCCCGCGTTGCCTGGTCTCGCCACACAGGGTCGCCCGCGCCGCCCGCGCGTTCCAGTTCGGCCTGGAACGGACGCCAGCCGCCTGTGTCGGCCGTCAGATATCGGCGCGGCAGCCTTGCCCCGACGCGGCGCGCCAGGACGGCCCCGCCGAGCTTTGAGCCTTCCAGCACATATTGCAGGCCCCAGGCCGCCGCGGGGCCCAAGGCCCGGACCTCGGGCCAGGACGCCGGCGGCGCCGCGCCAAGCGCACGCAGGTCTTCCAGCAGAGCCGGCGCGCGCGGCGTCCATCCGCTCCAGAGCGCCTGTCCGTTCACGGCGTTTTCGAGCGCTGGCACGACGCGGGCGTGAGCTCGCAGGAACGCGGCGTACCCGCCGGGATCGTTTAGATCGAACCGGGCGAAGGCCCGATCGACGTGTTCGTGGCTGTCCTTGGTCGATTCCCTGAGGTGATATCGAACCGTCGTGTCCGGATGAGGGGCGACCATGGCGCATCGTTGCCAGCCGCCGCCGCGGCGAACAAGCTTGACCACGGATCTTTTTCCGCCCGCCCCCAGCGCCCCGCAGGCGCGAAAAAGGGGTGGCGGACGCGGCGCCACCCCTCCCGCTCTGATGTCGAACGATGCCTAGAAGTTGGCGGTCAGACCGACGAACAGTTGGCGTCCGAGCAGGTCGTACACCTGGTAGGTATTGGGGTTGGCGCCGCCGACGATGTCGTTGGCGATCACCGGCGGGTCTTGGTCGAGGAGGTTGTTCACCCCGGCCCGCAGCGAAATTTTGTCGTTCACTTTGTACGTGCCGGAGATGTCCATGTACTGGACCGCCGGGACGGAGTGGTCGTAGGGGCTGGTGGTTCCCTTGCCCAAGGTGGGCTGGTTCGAGTCGTCCTCAAGCGTCGCGCCGCTGATATAACGCCAGGTCAGCGAGACGGTGGCTGGGGCCCAAGGCATGGTCCAGTTCAAGCGCGCCGTGTGACGCCATTTCGGGAAGATACCTTGGCAGACCGAGCCGAACAGGCCGTTGCAGTCATAGGTCTGGGCCCCAGGAAGAGGGGTGACCGTGCTCTTCAGCGTGTAGGACCCATCAAATTGGAAGGCTAGCTTGCCCACATAGTCCATGCCCCAGTCCGCGAGTGGGACGTTGTAGTTCAGTTGGGCGTCCAGGCCCGAGTCCAGCGCGGCGCCGGCGTTGACGTTGGTGGTGACGATATAGCCGACCACGCCGGGGCTGGTGGTGAAGATGTTTCCGTTAGAGGCGTTCCGTTTGACGTTGGCGCAATAGATCGGATCGCCAGTGTTCAGACAGTTGTTGAAGCTGGTCGACGCATCGATCGTGCCGATCAGGCCATATGTATCGATATGATAGTAGTCCAGGCTGGCGGTCAGGCCGGGCGCGTAGCGCGGCTTGGCGATGAAGCCGATCGAGTAGGTGTCGGCCTGTTCCGGGTTCAGCTTGGGATTGCCGCCGTCCAGAACCGCGCACTGTTGCGCCGCGCACTGCGGGATATTGCCGTATTGGGCCGCAGTCACACCGGTGCGTTCGCACAGCGCCAGGCTGGCCGAGGGGGTTGGTCCAGCGCACGGGTCCGAGGTGATTTCACTGGTGTTGGTGGAAAACTGCGGCGTGTAGAGGGACAGCAGGTCAGGGGCGCGGATAGCCCGGTTGTACGATCCGCGGATCTTGAAGTCGTCGATTGGCGCCCATTCGCCGCCGCCCTTGAAAGTGTGCGCCACGGCGCCCGTCGAATAGCCCGAATACCGATAGCCCATGTCGAGCGAGAACGACTTGGCAAAGGGCATGTCGTCCAGGATCGGCACATGCAATTCGCCGTAGCCTTCCGTGACCTCGATCGACTTGTTGATCGGCACTGACGCGCCACCGAAGCCGGACAGGTCGCCGCTGAGTTCGGCCGCGTCGGGCTGGAAGACCAGGGTATCGACACGGTCGGTGGCGCCCAGGGCGACTTGCACCCCATTCATGGCCCAGGGAGACTTGACGCCATAGTCACCAAGGTTGCCGGTGAAGTCGCCCTCAACGATCCGCTCGGTGGTGGTGCCGGTGGACCCGGCCTCTTCGACCAGGCTCTGGGCCTGTGCGCTGGTCACGCCGCCTTCCTGGAAGATGTCGTATGGCGTGCAGGTGGTTGCCGTCAGACAGACCGGATTTGCAGCCGTGCCGCCGATCAGCAGCCCGGCCTGAACCGCCGACAGGCTGAGGTAATTCTCACTGCGATCCGTCAGGGTGGTGCTGTAGTAGGACGCATACAGATCGTATTTCCACGATCCGACGATATCGCCGCGCACGCCGCCGACCAGACGCCAGTTGTCGTGGTCGTAGTAGGAGTCGCGCGGACCGCCTTCGATGTTGCGGCGCCCGATGTAGATATCTTTCTCGGCGCCGCTGGCGATATCGGCCGCCGAGCACTCCAGTCCGGTCTGTTCGCTGGCGCTGAGATAGGGATTGTTACAGTTGACCAGGAAGCCGCCGGACGCTGTCACGCCTTCGCCTTGAAACAAGGCGGAGGGGCCAACGTTCACGTTGCTCACGCTCTGCATGTAGCCGAGCTCGGAATAGAACTCGAGATTGTCATTGACCTTGTAGTTTGCGAAATATCCTGCGGTATGGCGCTCATTCTCTTGGATCAAATACTCGTAGGGGTTCGCGTTGAAGATCACGGGCGGCGTGGTCGCGGGCTGGCCGCTATAGACAAAGCCGTCGTCGAAGTCCGGGTTGTGAACGAAGTCTTTCCCGGACACAGCGAAGTAGTCGCTCGAGCCATCGGCGGCATAGAAGATGTTCGAATTGGATGATCCCGAGCACGCTGGTGTCGGGGTTCCCGTTGTCACCAGCTGGCATGCCGAATAGTCACGCGCGCCTTGTTTGACCGGGTCCTGCTTGCTGTAAGTGATATAGCCGGTGAAGTTGCCCTTCCTGTCGGGCGTGTTTGTTCCGAATACCAGGCTGATGTTTTGAGATCCGCCGTCCAGGGTGGTGCCCGGAATGGCTACGCCCACGCCTCTTTCCAGGCCCTGGATCATACTGTTCTGCTGGCCATGCTCATAGCCGCCCGCTTGAGCGTCAAGCTGCAGGCCCTGGAAGTTCTGCTTCATGATGAAGTTCACGACCCCGCCCACGGCGTCAGAACCGTAGGTGGACGAGGCGCCGCCGGTCAGCACATCGACCCGATCGATCAACTGGGACGGGATTTGGTTGATGTCAGGCGCTGGGTTGGGGTTGCCGGTGTTAGGATCGCCGACGCCGAGCCGGCGTCCGTTGACCAGAACCAGTGTCCGCGTTGGACCCAGGCCGCGCAAATCGACGGTGGCCACGCCGCCCGGCCCGCTGAGGGCGTCGGACGTCGGACCGATATCGACGCTGGCCAACTCGGTCACCTGCGGCAACTGGGTCAGGATATCGATGCTCTGCGGCCGCCCCCCAGCCGCGATGTCGGCGGCCACCATGGTTTGGATCGGGCTGATACTGGTTTGGTTCGGCGCCCGGATGCGCGTGCCGGTCACCACCACCTGGTCGCTGGACGCCACCGCCCCGGCGCCCTGCGAGGCCCCCCCGCTTTGCGCGTAGGCGCCGGACGCGGCAAGCGTCGCCATGGTGATTGTGGATGCAGTTAGCAGACGCCCAAGCGTCCGCGCTGCCACGAGACGGTTGTCTCGAAGCGTTGAATGACTCAAAACATACCCCTTCTCTGGCAAAAGCATACGCAATCGCCAGGTTACGTTTTACGAACACTTTGATCCGCACGTGGATTCTTGGATTTCTCGCGCGTTGCAATCAGCATGCGCCGACCGCTCCACCCGTCAACAAATCGACACGGTTTCGACACGTCGAGATCGCAAATGCCGCAAACCTGCCGGGCCAGCGGATATTTTTCGAACATTTCTGAATTCACAAATATATAAGCACGCCGTATCGCAGTTTAGGCAGGTATTTGGCCTGATCAATAAACTATCATCTCTATTTATTTTTGGCGTTATACGCATGTTTGGTTCAATATAAACGCGGCTACGGTCAGGTTGCGTCGTTTACATTCGGCCACACATTCACAGATCGAAGACGACCTATTAATGTAGATTGCGCTCAAATCGATTTGATCGTTAGATAATATTGGCCGATTTCGGCATAGAGTCCTGATCCAACCCACACCTTGACATCATTCGCACTGTCCCAGCTTTGCTTTAAGCCGCTGGGCGTTTCGCGACGGATACGGCGGCGGCGTAGATTTCAACGGCCGCTGCTGCCTTGTATCTTTCTCGGCGCCCGGCTTGCTTTTGGTTGCGCCACGTGGGGCGCTCGAACAGCCTGGGCCACCGAGACTGGAGTAGACCGCCATGGCCGGAGTGAGGATCGCCCGGGCCGACGACGCCCGTGCGATCGCCGCGATCTATGCGCCCTATGTGCGCGACACGCCGATCTCGTTCGAAGAAGACGCGCCCACGCCCGAGGAGATGCGCGAACGCGTGATCAAGACCCTCCGGACCCATCCCTATCTGGTCTATGAAAACGAGGGCGACGGGGCGGTGGTCGCCTTCGCCTACGCCGCCCCCCTGCGCGAGCGCGTCGCCTATCGCTGGACAGTCGAAGTGGCCATTTACGCCGACGCCGCGGTCCATGGGCGCAAGATCGGCCGGGCGCTCTATTCCCGCCTGCTCGCCGACCTGGCCCGCCAGGGCTTCCATACGGCCTTCGCCGGCATTGCCCTGCCGAACGACAAGAGCGTCGGCCTGCACGAAGCCATGGGCTTTCGCCACGTGGGCACCTTCTCCGAGGTCGGTTTCAAGCTGGGTTCATGGCGCGACGTGGGCTGGTGGCAGGTCACGATCGGCCAGGGCGCGCCGCGCGCCGAGCCCGTCCCCTTCAGCGAGCTGGACTAGGCGCGGGGATCATTCGCCCTATCGTCGCTGGCTTTTTGGCGTCGCATACCTATATACAAAGGGTGCGCCGTCGGGCGTGTGCCGCCACCGAAGCGGTCGATTGCATCCGACGCGACGTCTCAGCGAGAACACCGATGGCTGCGCTATTGACGGCGCCGGAACCGAGCGCGCTTGGCTCGCCCGCGCCGCGCTTGTCTGGCCTGGGACAGCCGCAATGAGCGCGGCTGACGCTCAGGATCCGCTATCCCGCGAGAACGCCTATCTGCGCCTGCGTGTGGCGCAACTTCAAGACGATGTAACGGCGATTTCAGCGGAGGCCGAACGCCTGCGCCAGATCGTCGAGCGCCTTCACGGCCGCACGGCCCAACGTCCACCCAATCCGCTTGGAGGCGGCCAATGATTCCCACGGAGAAGCCGGTGACCGCCTCGGGCAAGAAGGAGATCAGGGCGGTCGAGTATCGCCGTCTGGCGGCCGCGGCCGGCGCCCTGGCGGAAGCCAGTCCCTTGGCCAATGTTCGTGAAAAACATGAACTGGCGGCCGCGCAGTGGACGGCGCTGGCCGTTCTGGACGAACGCCTTCCTCAGTTTGCAGGTGCAGCGTCCGGTTCTGCCTTCGCCGCGGGCCCGCACGCTCTTCCTCAGATCGAACCGGCCGCCCCCAGCCTCGAGCATAAAGCCCCCGCCGCCGAGGCCCGCGGGTGAGGGATGGCGCATCACTCAGCGGGGGTTTGATATGATCATGGACCATTCTGAGGCGGGACCGCCCGACCCCGCGGACTTCGCCGATCCGTCGATGCGCATCACCACTGGGTTCGAGATCGTCTACGAGTGCCCCGCGCCCGTGCCCATGCTGCTGATGCTCAGTGTCCACCCCTCTCGGCGCGATGACCTGGAGACGGCCGATTGGCTGCGCACCGAACCGGCGCTGGACGTTCACCAGTACCTCGACAGCTACGGCAACATCTGCAGCCGCGTGCTGGCGCCGGCCGGCCGGCTGAAGCTGTCCGCCGATTTCATCATCCGCGACAGCGGGTTGATCGACGACTACGTCCCCGACGCGATTCAGCATCCGATCCAGGACTTGCCCGACGAGACCGTGCTTTACCTGCTGGGCAGCCGCTACTGCGAGACCGACCGGCTGATCCAGACGGCGTGGTCGCTATTCCAAAACACCGCGCCGGGCTGGGCGCGGGTTCAGGCGATCACCGACTATGTGCACAACCACATCGTGTTCGACCACGCCAGCGCCCGCCCCGACAAGACCGCCTTCGACGCCTGGTCCGAGCAGCGGGGCGTGTGCCGCGACTACGCCCACCTGGCGGTGGCCTTCTGCCGCTGCATGAATATCCCGGCTCGCTATTGCACCGGCTATCTGGGCGACATCGGGGTGCCGGTGAACGGCGTGATGGACTTCAGCGCCTGGTTCGAGGTCTACTTGGGCGACCGATGGCACACTTTCGACGCCCGCAACAACATGCCCCGCATGGCGCGGGTGCTGATCGCGCGCGGCCGGGACGCGGTGGACGTACCCATCGCCGCCACGTTCGGCGTCGCCAACCTGACCAAGTTCGAGGTGGTCAGCGTCGAGGCGCCTGATCTGGTCTGACGGCGGCCCGCCCGTTTATGCCCTAGATCAAAGTCCCGCAGCCATCCGCCGTGCATCCTCGCCCACAATTGGAGGAGGATATCGTCATGGCGGTGATCGTTGGGGGCATCGGCGCGTCGCATTCGCCGACCATCGGCTTTGCCAAAGACGCGCACAAGGAGGCCGATCCGGCGTGGTCGCCGATCTTCGCCGGCTTCGCCGAAATCAGGCGATGGGTGCGATCCCAGAAGATCGATGCGATCGTGATGATCTATAACGATCACATCACATCGTTCTTCTTCGACCATTATTCGGCCTTCTGCCTCGGGATCGACGATCACTATCGCGCGGCCGACGAAGGCGGCGGCCCGCGCAAGGTCGCGCCGGTCAGGGGCCACGCCCCCTTGGCGCAACATATCGGCGCCTGCCTGGTGGCCGACGAATTCGACATGAGCTTCTTCCAGGGCAAGCCGCTGGACCACGGCTGCTTGTCGCCGCTTGGGATGCTAGCCGACGGCGATGCGCCCTGGGAGGGCGCAATCGTGCCGCTTCAGGTCGGCGTGCTGCAGTTGCCCATTCCCAACGCCCGGCGATGCTACAAGCTGGGCCAGAGCCTGCGCCAGGCCATCCAGAGCTTTCCCCAAGATCTCCGTGTGGCGGTCATGGCGACCGGCGGCCTGTCGCACCAGGTCAACGGCGAACGCGCCGGGTTCATCAACGAAGCGTGGGACAACGAATTCCTGGAGCTCTTGGAGACGCGACCCGAGCAGCTGGTTCGCACCCGCCTGGCCGATTACGCCGCCCTGGGCGGCATGGAGGGCGCGGAAGTCATCATGTGGCTGGTGATGCGCGGCGCCCTGTCGAACACGGTTCGCCTGGCGCATAAGGCCACCTATGCGCCGTCGGTCACCAACATCGCCACCCTGGTGTTCGAGGATACGGGCGCGCCCCCCGTCGACGAAGTGCTTGACGCCTACCGCGCGCATGTCGGCTATGAACTGGCCGGCGCGGAAGCCGTCCCCGGCACCTATCCCTTCACTCTGGCGCGCAGTCTGGCGAACTTCCGGGTGAACGACTTCCTGCATCGGCTGATCGATCCAGAGCACCGCGCCCGCTTCGTGGCCGATTTCGACGCTCTGGCCACGGAGTACGGTCTGACTACGGAGGAGCGCGATCTGATCCAGCACCGCCGATGGCTGGATATGGTCCGCCGCGGCGTGAGTTTTTTTGTACTGGAGAAGATGGCGGCGGTGCTGGGCGTTTCGAACCCCGAAATCTACGCGGCCTTCCGCGGACAGACGCTTGAGCAGTTTCTGTCCACCCGCAAGCAACCGATCACCTATTCGGTCGCGGGCGATCTGGACCGCGCCGACCTCGACCACGTCGACGGTTAGGCGCGGCCGAAGGCGGAACGCACGGGTCGCGGCGAGCACGATCAGCGGCAATTGATACGCCTCAAGGCGTGCGCCGTCCGAGGCGCTACCAATCGCGGAGGGCGGCCGGCCAAATCAACGGCATGCAAGTCGACGGCCACCGCTGAGCGGACGACCACGGAACAGGCCCGTGGCGTCCCATAGACTTTCAGGATGGAAACCATTTCATGCAAAAGCGAAACTTAATTGCCGGTCTGATCTGCTCGGCGAGCGCGCTCGCGTCCGTCCCGGCCATGGCCAAGGACGTGATGCTGTTCAATCGGATCGGTCCGACCAAGTCCGAGCTCTATGTGGCCAACGCCGACGGCACGGGGTCCCATAAGCTGATCGCTACGCCAGGGTTCGACTACGACGCCCACTTTTCCGACGACGGCAAGTGGGTCGTGTTCACCTCCGAGCGCGCGGGGCGCGGCCAATCCGATATCTATCGCGTGGCGGCCGACGGCAGCGGTCTGGAACGGCTGACCGACAACCCGGCGGTCGACGACCAGGCGGCCATGTCGCCGGACGACCGCTATGTCGCGTTCATGTCCGATCGCGACACGCACCGGGCGAATATCTGGATCCTAGACCTTCAGACCCACAAGCTGCGCAACCTGACCGGATCGGCCGCGATCCAGGGCGACACGATGAAGCCGGATGGGTTCTACCGCCCCTCCTGGTCGCCGGACGGCCAGTGGATCGCCTTCACCTCAGATCGCAATACCGAATGGAAGTCGCACGACAAGGGCGTGGCCTGGGAGCATCTGCAGGAACTGGCGGTCTATATCGTCCATCCGGACGGCACCGGCCTGAAGCGCCTATCGCCCGAAGGGGTGACGACCGGGTCGCCCAAATGGTCCGCCGACGGCAAGCAACTGATCGCCTACCAGGCGGATGTCGAGGTCAGCTGGTTGGCGCGGGTCGACCAACTGTCGATGAAAGCCACCTCGCAGATCGTGTCGATCGACGTGGGGTCGGGCGAGACGAAGGTCCTGACGTCTGGCCCGGGCGTGAAGCTGTTCCCCCAGTTTTTGCCGGGCGGGCGCTTCGCCTACAGCACGAAATCGGCTCAAACCGACGGCATCATGTATTCCGATGGCCCCGCGCAGTTCCCGGTGAACCTGCGTGAACCGTCGTGGTCCACCGATGGCAAGCAGGTGATCTACGAGCAAATCGCCAACACGCCTTTGGAGCAGAATACCCCGCTCTACAGCTGGAACGCGAATTACGACTATCGCTATACAGACGTGTTTCCGATGTTCGCCAAGGACGGGACCCTGGCGCTTTCAAGCAAGGACGTCGATACGTCACTGGTCACCATGAACGCCGACGGCAGCAACAGGAAGCTGGTGTTCCAGTCCAGCACCAATTGCGCGGCCGGCAAGAACCCCTCGGGCCAGTGCGGCGACATGGTGGGCGTTGCGCTGACGCCTTCGTGGACGCCGGACAGCAAGTCGATCGTGTTCAGCTTTGGCGGCTACTGGCGCACGCGCGACCAGACCGTCGCCAATATCAAGATGATCAGCCGCGACGGCACGGGCGTGCAGGACTTGACCCCCGCCACGTCGAACACGGGCTTCGCCAGCGTTTCGCCCGATGGCAAGCAGATGGTGTTCCGCTCGTGGGCCAAGAACGACGAAGGTCTGCGCATCATGGACCTGGACACGCGCAAGGTCCGGGTGCTGACCAACGACTGGGACAATGTGCCCGGCTGGTCGCCCGCCGCCGACAGCATCGTGTTCACCCGCAAGCAGAAGGACGGCAATTTCGACATCTTCACCATCAAGTCGGACGGCTCGAACCTGCAGCGACTGACGACCTTCCCCGCGTCGGACGCCCACGCCGTGTGGAGTTGGGATGGCAAGAAGATCCTGTGGGACAGCAGCGAATACGGCTTCAAGGATGAGGCGGCGCTCTACGACAACTCGTTCCAGCCGTATGGCCAAGTCTGGTCCATGAACCCGGACGGATCGGACAAGCAAATGCTGACCGACAGCCGTTGGGAAGACTCCATGCCGGCGTTCGTGCCGCCGGCGAAATAGCCGCAGACCAAGGCGCGGGCCAAGCCGGCGACGGGCGCCGACTTGGCCCGATCGCGCTTGCGCCGGCATGACGACATCTCATTGAGCCCGGGCGCGCAAAACGCCCGGGCTCAGCCCATTGGACTTTCGCCAACCGAGCGCTGGCGCCGCGTGGTGCGGCGGCAGACCCTACACCGCCAGTGAATGAATCAGCGCGTCCGGGTTGGCGTAGGCGTCGAACGCCATGCACACAGAGCGCACGAAGGGACGGCCGGTCTGCGTGACCTTCAACCGTCCGCGCTCGATGGCGATCACGCCGTCTACGATGAACTGACCGCATCGCGACAGCGCCGGCTCAAGCTCGCTTTTGTCGCGGCCGTGCTGCGCGCACACGGCGTCCAGATCCACTTCGAAGTCGCACATGAGGCGCTCGATGATCTCGCCTCGCAGACGATTATCGTCGGTGAAGGCGACGCCCTTCGCCGTGGCAAGGGTTCCCGAGCCTATAGCCCGGCGCCAATCGAGCTCGCTCGTTTGGTTTTGAATGTAGCCTTGCGGCAAGCGACCGATGGCCGAGGCGCCGAACCCGAGCAGGGTTCGAGCCGCGTCGGTGGTGTAGCCCTGGAAATTCCGATGCGCGCGGTCCGTCGCCAGCGGATCGTCCGGCAAGGCGAAATGATCCAGGCCGACGGGCCGATACCCCGCCGCCGCGAGACGCTCAGCCGCCGCCTGGCTCTGGTCGAGCCGCTCCTCAGGGCCAGCCAACTCGGCCGTATTGATCAGCCCCTGGTGCGGCTTCATCCAGGGCACGTGCGCATAGCCGAACAAGGCGATGCGCTGCGGACGAAGCGTGACCACCTGGTCGATGGTGTGCAGCACATCGGCGGTGCGTTGCCGCGGCAGCCCGTACATCAGATCGACGTTGATCGCCTCCACGCCGACATCGCGCAGCAGCCCAAACGCGCGGGCGACCACGTCGAACGGCTCGACGCGATTGACGGCGGCCTGCACCGCCGGCGACAGGTCCTGCACGCCCAGGCTGGCCCGCGTCAGCCCGTGGCCGGCGGCGGCGGCGGCCCATCGCGCCGTCAGATGCAGAGGATCGAGCTCAGCGGCGATCTCGGCCGACGCGGGAACCTCGAACACCCGTCGCAGGAATCCGAACAGCATCGCCAGATCGTCAGTAGACGTCACGTTGGGCGTGCCCCCGCCCAGGTGGATCGCGCTGGCGCGCAAGCGGCCCGGCAAGTGGGCGACCACCCGGTCCAGTTCGACGCCGAGCAACCGGACGTAGTCGCTGATCGACTCGCCTCGTCGGACGACCCGGGTGTTGCAGCCGCAATACCAGCAAAGCCGGGCGCAGAACGGCAGGTGCACGTAGAGTGAAACCAGCTCGTTGTGGTCGAGCGCGCCCAGCCAGCGCGCATAGGTCGCCGGACCGACCTCGCCGGTGAACTGGGCCGCCGTGGGATAGCTGGTGTAGCGAGGCGCGCGACCGTCGTACCGGTGCAGCATCGCGTGACGTTCAGACCGCAGGTCGTCTGAGGAAGCTGGGGCTGTCATGCAGAATCCGTCGCTATCCAGCGCGTCGATCCCAATCCGATAGCCCCGCCAGGGGTTCACGCCTTGATCCGCGTCAACCGGGGCAGGCCGGCGTCGCCCCCGCCTTGCATCGCGAGAGGCGGATTGATCCCCGTCAATGTCGGGCGGGCCGCCATGGCGAATCCTGGGCAAAAGCCAGCAAAGGACAGACCATGGCGCGCATTGGATTTGGAATGGCTGTCCCGCACAGCGGGATGTTGGGCAAACCCGCCGAGACATGGCTTGAGGACGGGGCGAGGGATCGCCGCAACCCGGCGTTGTGGTTTCGTCAGAAGAGTTGGACCTATGCGGAACTGGAGGCCGAACGGCGGCATGAGGGATTCGCGCCCCTTCTGTCGATCGATGAGCGCCGAATGCGCGCCGATCGCTGCGCCGACGCCTTAAACACGATGCGCCAGTTCTACGCGGCGAATAAGCCCGACGTGGCGGTGATCATCGGCAAGGATCAGAAGGAAATCTTCATAGAGACGACCCCGTCTCTGGCGGTCTACACCGGCGCCGAAATCGTCAACGGGCCGCCGCAGCGGTCCGTATACGCCCCTGACCACCCGGCCGTGCATCCAGGCCACCCCGAGTTGGCGAACCACATCATCAAGGCCCTGGCGGCGGACGACTTCGACCTGGCCGACATAGCCCGGTGGCCGGCCAACACCTGGATGCGGGGCAAGCCGATCGTGCCCCATGCCTATGGCTTCATCTATCACCAGATCATGGGCGACGACGTCCCGCCGAACGTGCCGGTGTTCATGAACACCTTCTATCCGCCGAACCAGCCGTCCATGGCCCGCAGCATCGCCTTCGGCAAGGCTCTGCTGTCCGCGATCAAGTCGTGGGACAGCGACCAGACGGTGGCGATCATCGCGTCGGGTGGACTATCGCATTTCGTCTGTGACGAAGACCTCGACAGGACGTTCATCGACCTGATGGGCGCCTACGATTTCGACGGCTTGGCGGCCTTGGACGATCGCAACTATCAATCGGGCAATTCCGAGCTGAAACTGTACGTTCCCGTGCTCGCCGCGATGGCCGACAGCGCCGCCAAGATGACGCTGGTCGATTACGTCCCCTGCTATCGGACCGAGGCGGGCACCGGCGAGGGCATGGGCTTCATGTACTGGGCGGCCTGAGAACAAAGGGCCGCGACCGACCTTGCCGTTGATCGCCATCAATGCGGACGTTCGCCCATCGGGCCATCCTTCAGCCCGTGGACGCGAACTCCACTGAAGGAAAACCGATGAAGGCGCTCGTTTATAACGGCCCAGGCCTCAAGGCGCTTGAGGAGCGCGCCAAACCCGTGCTGCAGGACCCCGGCGACGCCATCGTCCGGCTGACCAAGACCACCATCTGCGGCACGGACCTGCATATCCTCAAGGGCGATGTTCCGACCTGCGCGCCGGGCCGGATCCTCGGCCACGAAGGCGTGGGCGTGATCGACGCCGTGGGCGTCGGCGTCAGCGCGTTCAAGCCAGGCGACCGCGTCCTGATCTCGTGCATCACCGCCTGCGGAAAGTGCGAGTCCTGCCGCAAGGGGATGTACTCTCACTGCACGACAGGGGGCTGGATTCTCGGCAACAAGATCGACGGCACCCAGGCCGAATTCGTCCGCATTCCCCATGCGGACACCAGTCTCTACCCCATTCCCGAAGGCGCCGACGAGGACGCCCTGGTGATGCTCAGCGACATCCTGCCGACCGGCTACGAATGCGGGGTGTTGAACGGCAAGGTCGCGCCCGGTTCGACCGTGGCCATCGTCGGCGCGGGGCCGATCGGTCTGGCCACCCTATTGACGGCTCAGTTCTATTCGCCGGCCCAAATCGTGATGATTGATCTGGACGACAATCGCCTGGAGGTCGCCAAGCGGTTCGGCGCCACCCACACGATCAACAGCGCCGATGGCCGGGCCGCCGATGCCGTGAAGGCGCTCACGGCGGGCCGCGGCGTCGACGCAGCCATCGAAGCGGTCGGCTTGCCCGTCACGTTTGCGCTGTGCGAAGAGATCGTGGCCGCTGGCGGTGTGATCGCCAACGTCGGCGTGCACGGCGTCAAGGTGGACCTCCACCTCGAACGTCTGTGGTCGGAGAATATCTCGATCACGACCCGCCTTGTCGATACGGTCACCACGCCGCTGCTGCTCAAGACGGTGCAGTCGAAGAAGATCGACCCGGCCAGGCTGATTACCCATCGCTTCAACCTCGACGACATCCTCAGCGCCTACGAGACCTTTGGCCACGCGGCCGACACGCGCGCCCTGAAGGTGCTGATCGAAGCGTAACGAGGGGCCGGCGCGACCCCTCAGCGCCGGCCCCCGCCGCCTATGTGATCCAGCGCAAGGCGCCGGCCTGCGAGCGGTCGCAGGATCGCGCTCAACCAGAGAGGCAAAGCCATGACGACCGATCAAACCGAGGCCGATCCCAAGCCGCGCGGCGCCAATGCCGCCGCCGGGTCAACCACGCCGGAAGTCTCCCCCGAGTTTGTCATGCTTCGCCACCATATCGAACAGAACGTCCATCTGTATCTGGACGCCATGGCCCGGGCCGCGTCGGCCCTGGACGCGTGGCGCGAAGAAGGCCGAACCTGGGCGCAGTTGAATGGGCGTGACGCCAAGACGATGTGGGATATGGCCATGGCCCCCTACCTCGACTGCCTGGCGATTTTCGCCAAGGCGTCGCCCCCGCCACATGCTCCGCCCAAGGCTAGCGCCCCCGGCGGCCCGCTAACCACGTCGGCCGGGCCGGGCATCGACTAGACCCGTTTTACAATCGGCCCGCCCGCCGGGCGCCCGCACGAAAGCCCGCGACATGGATCAGCCTGCGCCCACCGCTGGAGCTTGGCCGTTCAGCGCGGAGCTGATGCTCCGGTGCAAGTCCCTCGCGCCCATCCGGTCGGCGATCGCGCATCCGTGCGATCCCGTGGCGATCGAGGCGGTGGTCGAGGCCGCCGAACTCGGCCTGATCGACCCCATCCTCGTCGGTCCTGAAGACAAGATTCAAGCGGCAGCCGACGCCGCCGGCGTGGACATTCGCCGCTTTCGCCGCGAGCCCACGCCTCACAGTCACGCCGCGGCGGCGCGCGCCGTGGCGCTCGTGCGCTGCGGCGAGGCGGGACTGCTGATGAAGGGGTCGCTGCACACCGACGAGCTGATGCATGAGGTGCTTGCGCGGGACACCGGACTGCGCACCGACCGGCGCCTGAGCCACGTCTACTTGATCGAAGTCGACAGCTATCCGCGGCCGCTTTTGATCACCGATGGCGCGATCAACATCGCGCCCGACCTGGACGCCAAGCGCGACATCGTCCAGAACGCCATCGACTTGGCCCTCGTCCTGGGCTTTCGCGAGCCCAAGGTCGCCATCCTGTCGGCGATAGAGACCGTCAACGCCCGGCTGCCCTCGACCGTGGAGGCGGCGGCGCTGTGCAAGATGGCGGATCGCGGCCAGATCACCGGCGGCTTGCTCGACGGGCCGCTGGCGATGGACAACGCGATCAGCCTCGAGGCGGCGCGCGAAAAGGGCATCGTCTCACGGGTCGCGGGACTGGCGGACATCCTGGTCGCGCCCGATCTGATGGCCGGCAATATTCTGGCCAAGCAACTCACCTTCATGGTCGGCGGTCATGCGGCCGGCGTGGTGGTCGGCGCCCGCGCGCCGATCGTCCTGACCAGCCGCGCGGACAGCCAACAGGCGCGGGTCACCTCGTGCGCCATGGCGGTGTTGTCGGCGCATAGCCTGGGCCTGGCGCCCACAGCCCGGCGCTAACCATGGCGGATTTCATCCTTAGTCTGAACGCCGGGTCGTCGAGCATCAAATTCGCCGTGTTCGCCGTCGAGCCGGAAGGCCCCGTCGCGCGATTTCGCGGCGCGGTTGTCAATGACGGCGATCAGCGCCGGTTCTGGGTCCGGGCGAGCAACGGCGAGATTCTGGAGGCGCACGACGAACCCTCGGCCGGCGCCGATCTGGAACGCTTCACCGGGGAAATTCTGGCCTGGGCGCTGGATCATCTCGGTCATGGTTCGATCGTGGCGGTCAGCCACCGCTTCGCGCACGGCGGGACCGAGTTTTCGGATCCGACGGCGCTGTGCCCCTCCGTTTTGGAGCGGCTGGACGCCTTGTCCTCGCTGGCCCCCCTGCACCAGCCGCACAACCTCGCCGTCGCTCGCTTCACGGCGGCCTCGCTTCCCGCCGCTCGGCAATACGCGTGTTTCGACACGGCGTTCCACCGCACAATGCCGGCGTGCGCCCAACGCATCGCCCTGCCGCGGGCGTGGGAGGCCAGGGGCGTGCGGCGCTATGGCTTCCACGGACTGTCTTACAGCTTTCTGACCCGCCGCTTAGCCGAGCTCGACCCGGACGTCGCCCGCAAGCGCGTGGTGTTTGCTCATCTGGGCTCCGGCGCCAGTCTTTGTGCGACCCGCGACGGCGTCAGCGTCGAGACGACCATGAGCTTTTCGGCCTTGGACGGCCTGGTCATGAGCACCCGATGCGGAACGCTCGACCCGGGCGTTGTGCTCTATTTGATAAGATCGGGAGTGTCCGCAGCCGAGATCGAAAGGATGCTCTACTGCCAATCCGGCCTGCTGGGCGTCTCGGGAACGACGGGCGATATGCGCGCCCTTCTCGCCAGCCCGACCCCCGCGGCCGGTGAGGCGATCGATGTTTTTATCCACCGTCTGGTGCGGGAAATCGGCGCGATGGTCGCGGTCCTGGGCGGGTTGGACGCTCTGGTCTTCTCAGCCGGCATCGGCGAAAACGCCCCCGCCATCCGCGGTCGCCTCGCCGATCGCCTTGGCTGGCTTGGCCTGAGCCTGAACGCGGGCGCCAACATGGATGGGGCCTTGAAGATCAGTTCGGCCGACAGCGCCGTTGCGGCGTGGGTTATTCCCACCGACGAGGAAGCGGTGCTGGCGCAGAGCGCCTGGACCTTGCTCGCCGACGCCAGCGCCCCGGGATAGCGTTGCCCCCGCTCAATGCGGCAGAAACATCATGATCGCCGCCAGACCCATCACGCCCGTCGCGAGCCAGCCCAGCACAACCAGGGTGGGACTGGCCGTATAGGGCCCCATGACCGAGCGCCTGGACGCCAGAAGAATGATCACGATCAGCAGCGGCACAGCGACGACGCCGTTGACGACCGCGCTCCAGAACAGCGCCCGCATCGGGCTGATCGGCGAGTACTGAATCACCAGGCCGAGCAGAACGCTTACGGCGATCACGCCATAGAAGCCGCGGGCGTCGCGCGTCCTGCGCTCCAGGCCCCATGCCCAGCCCATCGCCTCCGCCATGGCGTATCCGCCCGAACCGGCCAACACGGGCACGCCGATCAGGCCGACGCCCAATATGCCCAGCGCGAACAGGAGAAAGGCGAAGTCGCCCGCCAGCGGCCGCAGCGCGCTTGCCGCCTGGGCCGCAGTCTGGATCTCGGTCACGCCGGCGGCATGCAGGGTCACGGCGGTGGCCAGCATGATGAAATAGGCCGAGAGGTTGGAGTAGAGCATTCCGCTCCAGGTATCCCACCGGATCCGGCGCAGTTCGGGCGGCGCGGACGCGCTATCGCCAAGGAGTGCGGCGCTATGGCGGATCTGCATGTCCTCGACCTCTTCGGAGGCTTGCCAGAAGAACAGGTAGGGACTGATGGTGGTGCCGAAAACGCCCACCACCACGGTCGCGGTCTGGGCGTCCAGCGCCATCTTGGGCCACACGGTGCGCAAGGCCACCTGCCCCCACGGCACATGCACCGTGAACAGCACGCCCGCATAGGCCAGCAGCGACAAGGTCAGCCATTTCAGGTAGTTGATGTACCGGTGATAGGGCACGAAGACCTGCAGCAGCAGGGTGCCCACGACGAACACGACCGTCATCAGGTGGCGGTTAACGCCCGTCACCAGTTCCGCCACCTCGCCCATGGCGGCGACGTCCGCGGCGATGTTGAGCGTGTTGGCCAGGAGCAGCAGAACCACCACGCCGCGCAGCACGATCGGCGGAAAGGCGACCTTGATGTTCGCCGCCAAACCCCGGCCCGAAACCCTGCCGATCCGGGCGCACATCGATTGGACGGCGGCCATCAGCGGAAAACTGAACGGCATGGTCCAAAGCACGTTCAGGCCGAACTGAGCGCCCGCCTGGGAATAGGTGGCGATGCCGCTGGGATCATCGTCCGCCACGCCTGTGATCAGACCAGGGCCGACGCGCGCGAGCGGATGCTCCTTCAGTCGGGCCCACAGGCCGCCGGCGCCATGCGCCGGCTCATGGGGCGCGGGGGTCTTTTCGGCGGTCAACGGTCCCTCCGCGAGGACTACGGGCGCCGCCTGGGCGGTCAGGCGCAGATACGGTCCATCGCGGCCAGGTTACGCACGACCACGCTGCGACGCGAGGGCAGCTCGATCATCCCGGAGACCTGAAGTTGCGAAAACGTGCGAGACACCGTTTCGATCGTCAGGCCGAGATAGTCGGCGATATCCTGACGCGTCATCGGCAGGCTGATGCCGTCGCCGTCGAAGCCTGCCCGGATCATGCGCCCGCGCATATCGAGCAGGAAGGAGGCCACCCGCTCACACGCGCTTTGCCGGCCCAGCATGATCACATGGGCCTCGGCCCGCTGAAGCTTGCGCAGCAGGGTGGCCCACGCATGGCCGGCGCCGGGGGCGTCGGGCCTGTCGGTCTCGAAAAAGGCGGTCCGCCGCATGACCTGCAAGGTCACTTCGCCGATCGCTTCGGCGGTCAGGTTATGGGTGGGATCGCCGTCGAAGCCGAACACGTCCCCGGCCAAGTGAAATTCCACGATCTGGCGTCGGCCGTCGGCCAGGACGCGATAGGTCCGCACCGCGCCGCTGACGACCATATAGACGTTCCGCGCCGGCTCGCCTTCGCCGAAGATCTCTTCGTCCCGGTCGTAGGACATGCGAACACCCGCCCAGGCCGCGGCCGGCGTCGGGCATTCGGTCTCGATCGGCGGGTCAAAACTGGCGGCCATGGTCGTCGGTCCTCAATGAGAAGAATGCGATGACGCAGGCATAGGGCGCGCGGCGCGCGGCCGAAATTCAGGTCCTCTCCTTACGGGTCAGCCCGTAAGGAGAAGCCCTCAGCGCGTGGCGGACCCTGCGCACCCATTATATCGATCGAGCCGGCGGCGAATTGCGTGAAGTCAAGGTGCGCGGTCTTCGCGCGGCTAGCGTGGCCTCATGACGCTCGCTCCTGCCCCCACGCTGCCCCGCAAGCCCCTTGTCCTGGTTGTCGACGACGACCTGGACCTGCTCGCGGCCTTGGCCTATTCGCTCGGATCCGACGGCTACGACGCGCGCGTCTGCGGCGATGTCGACTCCGCGCTCGAGGCGGCGAATGAGGCGACGCCGCAGTGCTTGGTGATCGACTATCGCCTAGGCGACATGGACGGACTGGCTTTGGCCAAGCGCCTGCGCCAGCAAGGCGTCGAAGCGCCGCTGATCCTGATCACGAGCCATCCCGACCGCAAATGCCGCCTGGCGGCCGAACAGATGCGCGCCGTCATTGTCGAAAAGCCCCTCCTCAACGATGTGCTGAACCGGCGCATCGGCGCCCTCCTGACGCAGCCGTAATCGCCGGCCGGACCATGGCCGGCGTCACGACGCACCTTTGCTAGTGGGCGCTGTTGGCGCGGGCGGGCGCGCCGCGTGAGGCGCGTCGCGCGGACGTGGCCGTGGCGGCGGCTTTGCTGTTTGGCCGCGAAGACCAGACAGCGATGGTTCCCAAGGTCGCCATGAAGGCGACAAATACGGCGATAACCAGGTAAAGGAACGGGGTCATGGCGGCGCCTTTCTGTTGTAGCCCGCCCATAGTCTCCGCGCACGCCCGCCCGGCATTGACCTGACGCAAACTTTGCACCGCCCAAAAGCCGACGGCGATCGTGAGTCATTGACGCCGATCACAGCAGCCCTCGCCAACCGGCCCATAGTGGTTCTCTCGCCGCGGAGGCCGCCATGTCGATCAAGACCGTCCTGACCCACGTGGAGCCTGACTGGGGCTCGGGCCGCGCCTTGGAGGTGGCGATCGAGGTGGCCAAGATGTTCTCGGCCCACATCACCGGCCTGGGCGCCGAGGCGATCGATCCTGCGCTCTACGGCTACGCCGAAGGGACGCTGATCCAGGCCCTGAGAGACCAGATCAAGGACGACGCCGCGTCGGCGGAGCAGCGGTTTCGGAGCGCGACCGCCAGCCTGGGCGCCGACGCGAGCTGGCTCTATCAATCGACCGACCCGGTGGACGCCGTGGTCGCCTGCGCCCGCGGGGCGGACCTGGTGGTCGCGCACAGAACGGGCGCCTCAGCCGGGCGCGGCAACTTCTGCGCGGTGGGCGACCTGGTGTTGCGCGCCGGCGCGCCGGTTCTGGTCGCGCCCGAAGAGGGTCCGCCGCTCACCGGCAAGCGCGTCCTGTTCGCCTGGCGCGACGGCCGCGAGGCGCGCCGCGCCTTGAGCGACGCATTGCCGTTTCTCAAGCGCGCCGACCATGTGATGTTGTCCGCCGTATGTTCCGCCGACGCCCGCGACCAGGTCGAGGCGGAGCTCAAGGACGTGGTCCGGCGACTGACCCTTCATGACGTGCGGGTGGTGCGCGATCTCATCCCCAGCGGGCATGGGGAAGCCAGTTCCAAACTGATCGACGCCGCTCACAGGTTCAACGCCGACCTCATCGTGGCCGGCGCCTATGGACATGTCCGCCTGCGCGAATGGGCTCTGGGCGGCGTGACCCAGGACCTGCTCGATCGCTGCTCCAAGTACGTCCTGTTTAGCCACTGAACGGAATCATCACCATGAGCGACATCCGCATCGACGACGCGTTGTGGACCAACGGCATGACCCAGCAGGCGATCCTTGATCACTGGTGCGTCGCCAACCTCGAACCGGTCCACGCCGGCCAACCGGTGGCTCTGGTGATCATCCAGGACGCCCGCCACGAAATCCTGGCGCCGATCGCGGGCCTGCTTCAGCGCAGACAATCACCAGGCGCCGTCCTGGAGCCGGGCGATGTGCTGGCGTCGGTCAGCGCGCCCTAAGCCCGAAAGTTCGCGGGCGATCGCCATCGGCGAATAGGCCCAACGAAAAACGCCCGGCCGCTTGCATCGGCCGGGCGCTTTCTGTCCTGATCGCGCCTTTAGTCCTGGCCAGCGTCGCCTTGGTCGCTGTGGCGAAGCTCGTGCCACACGCCGTTGAGCACGCCGAACGCGACCGCCAGGCCGAGGCCGAGCACCCAGGTGAAGTACCACATGTCAGGCCTCCTCAGGCTCAGTAGAGATCGGGATTGGTCGCGAGGGCGGCGGTGGTCGACCGGCCCCACATGACCTTGAACGCCCACGCCGTGTAGGCCAGCACGATCGGCAGGAACACCAGCGTGACCAACAGCATCAGGAACAGGGTGAAGTGACTGGACGACGCATTCCACACTGTCAGGCTCGACCGGGGATCGATGCTGCTGGGCAGAATGAAGGGAAACATCGACAGCCCGACCGTGGCGATGATGCCGGTGGCCGCCAGCGACGAACCTGCGAACGCGGGGACCTCGCGGCCGCCGCGGATGCCCAGGAAAGCCAGGATCGCGCCGCCGAAGCCGAGCGCGGGCGCCAGCCACATCCAGCCATGCGCATGGAAGTTAGCGAGCCAGGCGCCAGGCTGGGCAACGGCCATCGACCGCAGGGGGTTGGACGGACCAGCCGGATCGGACGATTGGACGAGGTGGTAGCCAAGGCTCCCGAAGGCGACGAACAGGTAACCGAGCGCGAACAGCACGATCGAAGCGATCGCCGCGCTCTGACCGATCGCCCGCGCCCGGTCGCGCACCGGTCCCATCTCGGCCTTTATCGTCAGCCACGCCGCGCCGTGCGTCACCAGCATGGCCGTCGATAGCAGGCCGCACACCAGGGTAAAGGGCGTGAACAGGCCCAGGAAGGCGCCGAGATAGGTCGCGCGCAGATCGCTATCGAGCCGGAAGGGCGCGCCCTGCAGCACGTTGCCGACGGCGACCCCGAACACCAGGGCCGGGGCGAAACCGCCCACGAACAGCGCCCAGTCCCATGCCGCGCGCCAGATTTTTCCCGGCCGCTTGGACCGATACTTGAAGCCGACCGGCCGCAGGATGAGCGAGGCGAGCACCGCGAACATGGCCAAGTAGAAGCCGGAGAAACTGACCGCGTAGACGAACGGCCACGCCGCGAAGATCGCGCCGCCGCCCAGGATGAACCACACCTGGTTGCCTTCCCACGTCGGCCCGATGGTGTTGATCACCATGCGCCGCTGGCGATCGTCGTGGGCGACGAAAGGCAGCAGCGCCGCCGTGCCGAGGTCGAAGCCGTCGGTCAGGGCGAAACCGATCAAAAGCACGCCCAGCAGGGCCCACCAGATGACGCGCAGGGTCGGATAGTCGAGCGGAATGGCCATGGGTTCTGTGTCCTATTCGGCGGCGGCCAGGACGCTCGCCTTGCCGCGAGCATCGACGGGATCTTCGTGATGGTCGTAGGGGCCGCGGCGGATCGTGCGGACGATCAGGCCGACCTCGATCACCGCCAGCGTTCCGTAAAGCACGGTGAAGCCGACGATAGTGGTGAGCACCTGCGCGGCGGTCAGGCTGGAGGCGCTGAGGAAGGTTGGCAACACACCGTCCACGGACCACGGCTGGCGCCCGATCTCGGCCAGCACCCAGCCGGCTTCGCAACTGATCCAGGGCAGCGGGATGATGGCGACCGCCGCGTAGAGCAGCCATTTGGCGTTTATCCGGTTCAGCGAGGCCATCAGGAACGCGGCGGCGAACACCGCGATCTGCACGAAGCCGATCGCCGCCATGATCCGGAACACCCAGAACAGCAGGGGCACATCGGGCACGGTGTCCCAGGCGGCCTTGTCTATGGTCGCCTTATCGGCGGTGCGCGGGTCGCTGACATAGCGCTTCAGCAGCAGGCCATAGCCCAGGTCGGCGCGGTGCAGGTCGAACTCGGCCCGGGCGCGCGCGTCGGCCGGGTCGGCCTTGATGCGCTGCAGAGCGTCATAGGCTTGCACGCCGCGCGCGATGCGCGCCTCGGAGTCGGCGACGAGGGGCAAGATGCCTTCGACCGGACGATCCAGGCTGCGGGTCGCGATCAGGCCCAGGACATAGGGAATCTTGATCGCCGCGTGGGTCGTACGGGTCTTCATGTCAGGCAGGCCGAACGCGGTCAGGCCGGCGGGCGCGGGCTCGGTATTCCACATGGCCTCGAGCGCGGCCAACTTCATTTTCTGGTTGTCCGTCAGGGTGTAGCCGCTTTCGTCTCCGAGCACGACGACCGACAGCGAGGACGCCAGGCCGAACGCCGCGGCCACAGCGAAGGAGCGCTTGGCCACGCGCGGCCACTTGCCGCCCAGCATCATCAGCGCCGAGACGCCCAGCACGAACACCGATGCACAGGTGTAACCGGCGCTGACCGTATGGACGAACTTGGCCTGGGCGACCGGGTTGAACAGCACGGCTTCGAAGTTCGTCACCTCCATGCGCATGGTGTCAGGGTTGAACGCCGCGCCGACCGGGTTCTGCATCCAGCCGTTGGCGATCAAGATCCACAGGGCGGACAGGTTCGAGCCCAGCGCCACCATGAAGGTGACGGTCAGGTGGCCGACTTTCGACAGTCGGTCCCAGCCGAAGAACATCAGTCCGACGAACGTGGCCTCCAGGAAGAAAGCCATCAGCCCCTCGATGGCGAGCGGCGCGCCGAAGATGTCCCCGACGTAGGTTGAGTAGTAGGACCAGTTGGTCCCGAACTCGAACTCCATGGTCAGGCCGGTCGCCACGCCCAGGACGAAGTTGATGCCGAAGATCGTGGCCCAGAATCGCGTGATCGTGCGCCAGATCGGCCGCCGGGTGAGCACATAGATGCTCTCCATGATGACCAACAAGAACGACAGCCCGAGCGTCAACGGGACGAACAGAAAGTGGTACATCGCCGTGAGCGCGAACTGCAGGCGGGAAAGTTCAGTGGGGTCCATGGCGGCTGATTGCATCCCTAGGGTGGCCCGGTGTTTCCCCGTTAGCGGTCCAGCGGCGGCCAGGACGAACACGGACAGTCGCGACGTGACTGGACCATGAGTTCCGCAAGCCCCCGCGCGGATCGCCTTTGGCTGAAGACCATCGGCATTGAGGCAGGTTCGCCCAATCGCGCCCTTTCCGCCTTGACCTTGATCAACGCTGTCGCGGCGGGGGCCTTCGCCGCGGCGCTGACCAGCGTGTTGACGGGAACCGCCTGGGCCGCGCCGATCCTGGCGCTGGTCCTCATGGCCCGGGCGGCCATCGCGTGGCTGATGCTGCGCCTGGCGGCGGCGCACGCCCGCAAGGTCAAGGCCAGGGTTCGCCGCCAGGTGCTCGCCGCGGCGCTCGCCCGCGTGCGCGGCGACGCCGCGCTAGGGGAGGCGGCCGCCCTTGCCGTCGAAACGGTCGAGGCGCTGGATGGCTACTTCGCGCGCTTTCGTCCGGCCGAACTGGAGGCGCGCCTGGCGCCGCTGGCCATCGCCGCGCTGGCGGCCCTCGCCAGTCCGTTGGCGGCCGCGATCCTGCTGGCCACCCTGGTCCCCTTTGTGGCTTTGATGGCGATGGCGGGCGGCGCGGCGGCCGGCGCGGCTGGGCGTCAGCTCGACGCCCTGGCGCGATTGTCGGGACTGTTCGTCGATCGCGTGCGCGCCCTGCCCGTGATCCTGGCGTTCCAGGCCGAGGCGGCCGAGACCGAACGCGTCGCCATCGCCGCGCGCGAGGTCAGCGCCAGGACCTTGGGAGTCCTGCGCATCGCCTTCATCTCGACGGGCGCGCTGGAGTTCTTCGCCGCCGTGTCGGTGGCGCTGGTCGCTGTCTACTGCGGATTTTCCCTGCTGCATCTGTTGCCGTTCAGAGTCCCCGAGCGACTGGATTTTGCCCGCGCCTTCTTCGCCCTGGCCCTGGCGCCCGAGTTCTACGCGCCCATGCGCCGCCTGGCCGGGGCCTATCATGAGAAGCAGATGGGCGAAGCCGCCGCCGCGCGTCTGCGCTTGACGCCGCCGATCCCAGACCGCGCACCGACGGACGACGCCATGGCCGCCTCCGCCGCGCCCGCCGTGACCTTTCACGGCGCGACCCTGCGTTTCGACGATGTGGTGATCGGCCCGATCGACGCCGAAGCCCCGGCCGGCCGTCTCACAGCGTTGGTCGGCGAGACCGGCTCGGGCAAATCCTCCCTTCTGGCGGCGCTGCTGGGTCTGGTCGCTCTGGATGGCGGCGAAGTCCAGATCGGCGGCCTTGCGCCGGGTGCAGCTATGGCCTGCCCCGTCAGTTGGGCCGGGCAGGCGCCGGCGTTCCTGCCGGGCACGGTGCTCGACAATCTGAAGGCCGCCGCGCCGGGCGTCAGCGACGACGCGGCCAAGGACATGGCCCTCAGAGTTGGGCTGGGCCCCGCGCTCGCCCGGCGCGTGGAGGGCGAGGCGCTGCGGCTGAACGAACGCGGATCGGGGCTGTCGGGCGGCGAACGCCGGCGCCTGGCCCTGGCCCGCGCGCTGCTCAAGGCCGCGCCCCTGCTGTTGCTCGACGAGCCCACCGCCGATCTCGACCCCCAGGCCGAAGCCGAAATCATCGCCCTTCTGCGTCAGGTCAGCGCGGGGCGCACGGTCGTCGCCGCGACCCACTCGCCGGCGCTGGCCGCCGCCGCCGACCACGTGGTGCGCCTCGCATGACCGGACCTGCGCCAAACGCGCCGGGCCGTTCGCCGGTCGCGGCCTTTCTTGGCCTGGAGGCCCGGAAGCAACGCGGCGCGCTGCGCCTTGCCGCGGCCTGCGCCGCCGCCGCCGCCGCGGGGGCCACCCTGCTCCTGGGGCTTTCGGGCTGGTTCCTGGCCGGCGCCGCCCTGGCCGGCGCGGCGGGCGCCTCGGCGGTGCTGGCGTTCAACTATCTGTTGCCCAGCGCGGGCATGCGCCTGTTCGCCGTCGCGCGGACGGGCGGCCGCTATGGCGAGCGGCTGTTCGGCCACCAGGCCGCGTTGCGCGCCCTGGCGGCGCTGCGCCCGGCCCTGTTCGCGGGCCTGGCCGCAGCCCCGCCAGAGCGCTCGCTGGCCCTGGCGTCGGGCGAAGCGTCGGCGCGCCTGGTGCAGGATGTCGACGCCCTGGAAACCGCCTTCATCCGCAGGTCCGCGCCGTGGGGCGCCTTGGCCGGCGCGGGCGCGGCGGCGGTTGGCGTGGCGCTGGCCTCGGTCTGGGCGACCGCCGCCTTCCTGGCGGGCCTCGCCGTGCAACTGGCGTTGGGCCGCTGGCTCGCCGCCCGCTGGACCCGCGCCCCGGCCAAGGATGTGCTGGAGGCCGCAGGACGGCTCAAGTCCGGACTGAACGCCTATGCCGGCGCGGCCGCCGAGCTGCGCGCCTTCGGCTTGGCCGGCGCGGCGGTCGACGCCTTGATGGAACACGACCAAGCCCTTGGCCAGGCGGGGCTGCGGCGCGCGCGGGCCGAAGCGAGCCTGGGGTTGCTGGAGGCGGCGCCGACCGCCGTGACCCTGACGGTGGTGGCCGCGCTGACCCTTCACGCGCCCCGGCCCCTGACGGCGCTGGCCTTGTTGTCGGCCTTCGCCGGCTTCGAGGCGGCAGGAGGGCTGCTGCGCGCCGCCGAGCAGGCGCAATCGCACGAAGAAGCGCTTCTACGCCTGGACAGCCTGATCGAACGCCCCGTCGCACGCGAGCCAGCCCCCGCGCCGGATGCGGTCCTGCGGATCGATGGGTGTTCGCTGGCGCCCGGCGGCCGGCTGGCGCTGACCGGGCCTTCGGGTTGCGGCAAGACCCGCACGCTGCAGGCCCTGCTCGGCCTGCGCCCCGCCCCGGCCGGCCGCCTGGCGATCGCTGATCGCCCGCTGGAGGCCGCCCCGACCGGATGGGCGCGCGCCCTGTTCGCCTACGCCCCGCAGGATGCGCAGATGATCACCGGCGCCGTGGCCGAGAACCTCAGACTGGCGGCCCTGGACGCCGACGATGAGGCCCTTTGGGCCGCGCTGGGCGACGCCCAGTTGGACGCGCGGGTGCGAAGAATGGCCAACGGTCTGCACACCTGGATCGGCGATGGCGGCGAGACCCTGTCGGGCGGCGAGCGTCGCCGCCTCGCGCTGGCCCGGGCCTATCTTAGCCCCGCGCCGTGGCTGGTGCTGGACGAGCCGACCGAGGGCCTGGACGCGGCGACCGAAGCGGCGGTGGTCGACGCCTTGGCGCGGCGGTTGGACCGCACCGGCCAGGGCCTTCTGCTGGTCTCGCACCGCACGCGGCCGCTGGCCCTTTGCCCGCAAAGCCTGCCGCTCGCCCGCGCGCCCTAGCGGACTAAAGCGCTAAGCGCCGCGGATGCGGCAAGATCGATCGGTTTGCTGGTAAATTTGGAGCGGGCGATGAGATTCGAACTCACGACCCCAACCTTGGCAAGGTTGCCAGACTTTGTCCCATGATGGGCATATGGCAGCAAATCAAAGGGTTATTCTGAGCATAACGCGCATGATTTGCATGCTGCGGCGGATTTTGTTACCTAAATCGCTACCTACCGGACCTGTCAGGTAACGGCATGCCCCGCCTCACCGATGCCCGCGTCGCCGCCATCCCGCCGCCTGCTTCGGGCCAGGAGGAGCATAAGGATGACCTGGTTACCGGACTGAGGTTGCGCGTGGGCGCCGGCGGCCGCAAGGCGTGGATCGTGCGCACTCGCGCCGGCGGCAAACCGATCAACAAGACGCTCGGCACCTATCCGGCGCTGCGATTGGCCGACGCCCGCGACGAGGCCCGCGCTCTTTTGACTGAAATCGCCAAGCGCGGAGCACTGCGAACCACGCCCACTTTCGGCGAAGCGGCGCAGCACTGGATCGACAACATCGCCAAGGCGCGCAACAGCAGCTGGAAGAACCAGCAGCGGCGCCTAGAGATCCATGTGCTGCCCCTTTGGCGGGACCGCGCCCTCGCCAGCATTACCCGAGGCGATGTGCGCGATCTGATCGACGGCATCGACGGCAAGGTGGCGCCCGCCCAGGCCCTGTCGATCATCAAGACCGTCATGCGCTATGCCGCCTATCGGGACTGGATCGACGCCTCGCCTGCTGACGCCATCCCTCCGCCGGGTGTGGATGTGCCCCGCGACCGGTTCTTGTCGATGGCCGAAGTCGCACGGCTATATCGCGCCGCCGAGCTCCTGGGCTATCCATTCGGCGGCTGGGTGCGCCTGTTGATCCTGACCGGACAGCGGCGAACGGAAGTCGCCTCCATGGCCTGGGCGGACGTTGATCTCGACGCGGCAACCTGGGTGATCCCCGCGACGCAGACCAAGAACGGCCGCGCGCAGCTCGTGCCATTGTCGAGCCAGGCTGTGGCCCTTCTTCGCCAGCAGCCGCGTCTCGGCCCCTACGTCTGGAGCAGTGACGGGGTGACGTTCATCTCGGGATACTCCAGGGCCAAGTCGCGGCTGGATGACTTCATCAAGAACCCAGAGCTGAGTGCGTGGCGGTTCCACGATATTCGCCGAACCGTCGCGACTCACTGTGTGCGGCTCGGGGTGTTGGCGGAAGTGATTGAGAGGCTGCTCAATCACTCGCCGAAGGGGGTAACCGCACGGGTCTACGCCCTCCACAATTACGCGGCGGAGAAGCGCGAGGCGCTGCAACTTTGGGCCAATGAGGTTGATCGCGTGCTTTTAGAAGCGGCGGCGGGTTGCCCGAAACATGGATGAGGATTTCTCGAATCTATATTGGAAGGCTCGCTTCGCGATCATGGAAGGCGATGGTTCGGTTGAATCAGCAACCGAATTTATGAGGAGCGCCTTGCCCCGGCTCCGGAACCTGCAGCGTCGCCTCAACCCGAGCCTAGACCGTGCGGACCAGGAGACATTGTCTTGCGTCGGATCATTCTTGGACCTTTTGGAATTAGCCGCAAGCCCGCCTAATACCGAGCAAAGAACTACCCACTGCAGCCTTTCCTTTAGACCGAGACATGGCAATCGAGTGAATCGCCTTGCGAACGAGCGTTTGAGGAGCGCTGCGCTGAACCAGTTCTATGCATTGAAGGGTCAAGGGCTCAAGACTGAAGCGGCGGTGCAGGAAGTGTTGGATTCCAACAAAGACAAGGCGGGAAAGCCTCTTTTCTCCCGCCGCACGCTCTTCGAATGGAAATCCTGGTACGAATCCACGATGCGCTTGATCCAGAGGGAGTCCCCGTAAATCGCCGTTTTGCGGGGACTCGGTTTTGGCTGACAGCGTCCCGCCCGCGCATATTGTCCATGACGCCCATAAACAACCGAGGCGTCACTCATGGACTCACAGCGCTTCTTGACCGAGCGTCAGGTCACCGAACGCACTACCCTTCATCGCACACAGATCGCCCGGATGGTTCGGGTTGGGACGTTCCCGCGCCCCATCTACATCTCCGAACGACGCAAGGCTTGGCCGGAAGCGGAAGTTTCGTCGTGGATGGAGGCCGCTGCGGCTGGGCGTGACGGGAAGGTCTCCGACAGGTCCCTGTCCCCGCCTGAAACATGCCCCAAGACACCTATCGCGGCCGCACGCCGTTCCAGGATTCGTCCGTCGTGAACTATTTTGACGATGACGGCGATCCTATCGAGGACGCTGCAATTTCGGACGTGGATTCGAGCGAGCCCGACGATCTCGATAGCCGCCTTTGCGCCCTGCCTGCGAATGATCTTGGCAATGCCCAGCGCCTGATGGCTCGTAACCCGGGTGAGATCTATTGGACCCCCGAATGGGGGCCATGCGTTTGGGACGGACACCGGTTCAGGTTCGATAAGGGCGGCGCGGAAGCCGAAATTGGGCGACGGGCTCAAATGACCGCTTCTAGGATGCACAGCCATGAACGGCGCGCCTTCGCGGGCCAACGCCGGCCGGGAGAGTCATCAGAGGCGTTCAGGAAGCGGGTTCGCCACTTCGCCACCTGGTGCCTGCAATCGGGAAACAGCCACAGAACTTCGGGGATGCTGAAGCAGGCCGAACGCACGTTAACGCGCCCCCTCAGGGACTTCGATGCCGACCCCGATCGGCTGGTTGTGGCAAACGGAACCCTCTATCTGCCGCGCGATGGTCAGGAGGTGCAGTTTGAAGCGCCCCATGATCGAGCGCACCTGTGCACCAAGTTGGCCGGTGCGCGCTATGATCCGCTCGCGCGCGCCCAACTCTTCGAAGCCTTTCTCGAAAAGGTCATGCCGGACGCCGACGACCGGGCCTTCTTGGCGCGAGTAATCGGCTATTGCCTGACAGGTCGTCAAATGGAACAGGCCTTCTTTATCTTTCACGGCAAGGGCGGCGACGGGAAGTCGACGTTTCTGGAGGCTGTCGCCGCGGCGCTTGGCGACTACGTCGCTAACGCCGACATCGAGACATTCCTTCGCCGGGATCGCAAAGGGTCGGAACACTCGTCTGACGTCGCGCGGCTTGCCAGCGGAGTGCGGCTCGTGAAGGCGTCCGAACCGGACTTTGATGCTCAATTGGCCGTAGGCCTGCTGAAGAAGATCACAGGCGGCGAGCCTTTTCCCTGCCGGGCCATGTTTAGGCAACCGTTTGAGTTCGTGCCGCCCTGGAAGCTTATCATCTCATGTAATCGCAAGCCGAAGATCAAGAGTGGCGACAGGGGGATTTGGCGGCGGACCATGGTGCTCGAGTGGCCGGTGTCGATCGCCAAGGAGGAGATGGACAAGAGCCTGCTCGACAAACTTAGGGCGGAAGCATCGGGAATCCTGAATTGGGCGATCGCGGGATGGGGCGATTGGCTCGAGAGAGGCGACTTGGCGCCATCGCCGAATGTGATCCGAGCCACAAACGAATATCGGTTGGTCAGCGACCCCTGCGCGACTTGGTTCGAGGAATGCTGTGAGCTGGCCACGGAAGCTCGCGAAAGCGCTGATCGCCTTTACAAATCCTACCGCGGTTGGGCTACCGCAGATGGCTTCACAGTCATGGGCCAGAACGCCTTCGGCCGCTGGCTGAGCGAGCGAGGCCTGCAGAGGAAAAAATCAAGCGGCATCTATTGGATCGGCGTCCGCCTGAACGAGGTGGGCGAGCGGGCGTGGCATGAGGACGACCAGGGCGCGCCGAGGGCAGATGGCGAATAAGTCCTGGACGATCTGGGACAAGTTCGGGACGATTGGTAGGGCCAAAATTCCCAGAAATCTGCTTGATTTCCGAGTGTTGAATTTGATGGGAGGAATGCCGGCGAGGGATTGAACTTACCCTTGAGTTGTCAACAACTCGATCGCCCGATGGCACCATCATCCCATTCCTCCCGTTCAAATCAGGCCCTCGTGGGCGGAGGGGGGGTATAAATCCCGGGGACCAGGACGGGCGCGACCGGCGCCCAAGACCGAAAAAATCGGCGCGAAATTGGCGGAAATTATTTTTTTAAGCGAAGCGGATGTTGGTCAGTCCGCTGACCAGCGGTATTCAAAATCTTCGGGTTTCAATTGCGTTGCCGCCGATAGCTTTTGTTTGATATCGCCGCCGCCTGGCATCATTGGCAACATATTGAAATAGTTGCGGATGGCGCCGTTGATGCCAGACAGACATGTCTTCGTCTTGACCCAGTTCTGGGGACTAAACATGCGATTGGCTGCCTGGGGCTCATTCGCAGCGGCCTCCAGCGCCATATTGAGGCTGATCCCGGCGACCTTGACCAGCTCGTCCACCATGCCTGCCTGGCTCGCAGCCGCATAGGAACGGCTTGGACTTGGAACTTTCTCCGAATGGTTGTTGCCGATCGAGAAGCACATCGCGATAGCGTAAAGGTGATGGTAAGGAGCGTAGGCCCTCATTGCCAACAGCGTCTCGTTGAAATTCAACGGATTTGCGTTCACCCAGGTCTTCAGCACTTCATTCATCCAAGCGTTTAAGGCGAACACATTTTCTGGCGCATAATCTTTGTTTTTAAATAGCGTCTCGAAATACTTGTCGAAAATCTTGGTTTCACCGTAAGAAAGGTTCGGGCGCTGCGAATGCCACGCGATCAGGCCTTTGGCGAAGCCAGACAGCTCGACGACCTGGCACTTGTCGCGGTCTGCCGGTGCGTTTTCCCCGCGCTTCGAAATGAAATATCCTGAAGGATATTTCATTTCGTAGGCCTTCTTGATGGCTAGCACCCGCTTGTCGTTGCTGCGCAAATCGCGCGCTTTGACGGCACTCTGTAGATTAGTATAAATTGATATCTTGTCTGCGCGATCAAGCTGCGGAATTTCATAGATTCTGAACAAAATGAAAGCGTCATCAACTTTCTTGACCGTTTCGCTACACGAGAGAATGGTGTTTAATGACTGGCAACCATTCACAACACTCAGGCCCGATAGTGATGCTACCTCATCAGCAACATGCATCTTATGGCACAGGGCGGTGACGCCATTGTGAAAGAAGAAAAAGTCGGAACGTTTGTCGCCCAAAATGGTACTACGGATTCCTTTGTTGACGAAATTGCTGGATCCAAGGCTTTGGCGGACGTTCTTTTGGAAAAGCGTCCCATCCTTGATACCAGGCAGCTTTATGCATTCCTTGAGCGGCAATGTTGCAATGAGCACAGGCGTCCCGGCTACTTCCTGGAGCATGTACTGAAATCCAGCTAGCGGAAGTTTATAGTTGATGGTCGGGTTGTCCGCCTCGATCGCGTAATCGTAGCGGCGCCGTAATTCATCATTCTCGACGACGTGAATCGTAGCGTCAAAGCTGTCGTTTTCGCTAAGCCTCGCGAGTTCCTGCTGAAACGCTTCGAGATCATGGCGAGCGGCCTCGGTGAGCGTGCCCGTGGTGATTAGCTCGAATGAAACCTCGTAATCCTCATCAAGCGCCGTCGCTAGCTCAGAGAGCCGCCGCTGCAGCTTGCTGTTCGCTACATTCTGCAAGCGCGCGAGATCTTTTATCTGAATCCAAGAAGACAAAACCTCGCGTAAGGGCTCAGCGTCCACAACACCGCTCTGAATAAACTTGCCCTGCACGATGTGAACGAGCGACCTCTCATCGTCGATCACCATGGCGTCGATTTGCTTGTCATCGGCGCCGTCGGTGATGTCGTCGCGGGTCTCGTTCATGTCGCGGAATAAGATGTTCCGCAGATACCAAGCCACAAAGCGCTGGCCGTCATTCGAGAAGCGCTGCTGAAAGTAATCCGCGCCAATTTGCATTTTGATTAGGTCGTACATTCGCGCCCCTATTTCAGCTGTTTTCGCAGAAGAAAGCCCCTTCGCCACCCGCCATGGTCGGAACTAGGAGCTTGCGATCCAAGAAGAGGTTGCGCATTTCGCAGCTGGTCTCGGCGATTAGCAGGCAGCCATGACAAGCAGCGCCGTGCGTAGCCCTGTCCCCGCTCTTGTCGTCGGGTTCGTGGTCCGCGCAGATTGGGTCATTGGAGCAGATCCTTAAGCGCTCCAATGCGCACTTAAGGATCGATGCAAATTGGGGCGCCGTGGCGACGAGCCCGCCCAAGCTCCCCTGGGCGCCGGCGCTGGCCGTGTAGATCAAGACGCCGCAACGAGAGTACTCGCCCCCATCCCGCTCCGCTCGAAGGGCGTAGATTCTCTCCTTTAGCGAACTGGCTGGATAGCCACACTCAAGGGCGATCTCAGACATCAGCGCGTGGGAAAGGCTGTGCAGCAGGATGTAGGGCTCACCGGGGAAATCCGGGGCCTTGTCGCCGAACCTCTGCGCCCAATAGCCATAGGCCGCGAGCAACTTGTCGTGCTGACCAGCTAGCCCGTCGGATCGGAGCCAACGCGCAATCGCATCGTTGTCGAAATGGATGAATAGGCCTTCGCCGAATTGTTCTACGGCCGGCAGCCAGTCCACTGATTGTTCGCTCGCAAGCGGGGCTACCTCGACGGGCAGTTCGAGGTCATCAATGCCGCCATCTGATCCGACTGGCGCGGAGTCGAAGCGCGTGAAGCCGTAGAGGCAAGATACCTCGCGAAGTCGGTGCACGGCCACGAGATTGCGGACGGCCGAGACGTCGATCTCCGCCTGCGCGGCCCACACCTCGCGCGGCAGGGTCTGGGCGTAAAGTTTTGCATCTGGAACGTTCGTCCCGATCTCCGCCTGACCGTTGGCGAAGAGATCGAACTCGGCGACCTTCGGACCTTGGCCAGTCTCGCTCCCTCCGCCTTCACGCTGGCCATGCAGCCTGTCCCAGACATCCGCGTCGGAGAAGCCTTCAAGCGCCTTTTCGACCACTGGATTGAATTCACGCGCTGTCGCTAGGCGTTCGATCGATGTGACCTTCGCTAGATGCTCGCCCAGGTCGCTAAGGATCCGGGCCAGGGCATCGTCCTCCGCCGGCAAGGAGATGACCGTGAGCGACTGCGGGAAATAGGTATTGGTCGCTGTTCGGATCATCAGCCGTAGCAGTTCATCGCAGCCCGCCGGATCCGTCCTTTCCCTCAACCAGGGCCGCTCGCCCCAGCACTTGCCGAGGCGGCCGGGAGCCTCTGCGTCCTTCAGCGAGACGGCGCGCTTGCAACCACAGACCACGCGAGTGTCTTCCAGGCTGCCGCCGGCGCCGCGCTCTTCCAGCCACATGGGTTCGCGACAGGGCTCGCCATTGTGTACAAGCCGCCGCCAATCGATGTCTTGAATATGGCCGCGGTGGCAGGCGCAGACAAAGCGGATCGGCGTAACCGTACTCTTCTTCTGGCCATCCTCCAGATCGACTTGCTTGCGTTGCCCCGGATCAAGTTCCTGCCAGCGCACCAGCCGGCGGCGGGTCGAGGCGTCGCCAGCGGCATGAGATCGGTCGGCCACGAACCAGGCCGGAAACACGGGTGTCTGGACCAAGGGATGGAAGCGGGCCTGCGCGTCGGCGGCTTCGGGTGGCGGCCTCAGCTTTAGGAACTTGTCCTCAGCCAACCAGCCCTTCTTCTTCAACGCCTGCGCTAAGCGCATGCTCAGTCGGGGCTCGACGATTTCCGGCTCCTTGAAGTCGAGAGCCCAAGTTTCCAAGCCGCCCACAATCACGGAACGCGTTGGCAGGTCGATCATTGAGCCGGGGCCGAAGATCGAAACGAGTTGGCTCCGACGCTGGACATTCTTGGCCATTAGACGTCGTCCGCCTTCACTTCGTTGCCCCACGGGTCTCGAACCTGAAGCTGCACGCTCGGCTCCACATCCCGCATCGACCAGCCCGCCACGAACTCTCGGTGCGCCGGGCTCAGGTTTTCGACGCCTGTTTCGAGCGGTCGGTGCAGGAGATGCTGGGCGAGGCTTCCCTCCCGATAACGGAAACTTGCGCCGCCCTCAGTTTGCTCGTCCGCTGTCTTGAGCCAATTGTCGAAAAGGTCGTCGATCCGCGCCCGCAGGGCCGCATGCCCGCCAGCGACCTGTCTTTCCGGAGCGCGAGCCACCAAAGCCTCCCGGACCTTTACCCGTATATGTGGCTCATCTTTCAGAAGGGCCGCGGCGCGGTCTGGCGTGAGCGCCGGATCCACATGGCGGGCCGCAGCCACCACCGCTGCCGCCAGGGCGCGGTCGAGCGCCCGGGCAGCCCATGGGGTGACGCTTGTCGCCTCGACAGCGCGATAGAAAGTGCGGTGGAAATGGCCAAATTGCTCGAAGTGGGCGCGGTCGCGAGGCTTGTGAACATTTAGAATGGTTGCCACTAGGCCCGGGCGATCATGGTCGCGGCCAACGCGGCTTGTGGCCTGGATGTATTCGGCGGCAGTTTTGGGTTGGCCTTGAACCAGCATCAATCCAAGGCGCTGAATGTCTAGGCCTACCGAGATCATGTTGGTGGCCAAGGCGACATCGACACCCTCATCAGAGGAAACCGCCTTTTCCAGCCGCTTCTTCGCAGCCGACACCGCGTCGGTGGAGACGCGGGAGGTCAATTCCAACGGCTCCCTGACCGCTCGGTTGGCGAATGGGTGATCGTGAGGATCGACCCGCCGCCGACGGTCACCATAGTCTGCGACCTGGGTGCGAATCTCGTCCTCGACGATCCTGCGGGCGCCTCCAAGTTCGCGCAGGGCGTTGAAATAGCAGACAGCGGTCAGATAGGGGTCAGCGACCTGACCGTCTCGTTCTAATGACGCCTTGGATGCGGCCAGGAGGGCGCGCAACACGCGCAAGAAGACCAGTTTAGGCCCCCGGCCCTGGGCGGCTATGCCCAAATAGAGACGTGCGGGGTCGTCTATAGACGGGACCGTGAGGGCGAAGAAACTGTCGGTCCTGTCGATGCCGGGCGGCGGAAAAACCCGCGTCTCGTTTCTATCGAATAGAGCCTTGATCTGGTCATGGGCGCGCCGAACCGTGGCGGTGGACGCCACGATCTTGGGCCGCACGCGCCCCTCGCCCTCGCCGCGCGCGCAGAGCTGATCGATGGCAGCCTCATATAGACCCGCCACGGTGCCCAGCGGCCCAGCGATGAGGTGCAATTCGTCCTGGATGATCAAGTCGGGCGGATCAAGCTTCCAGCCATTGTCGAGGGGCTGCCCCCCCACTGGCTCGGCGGCGCCGAAGAATCCAACCCCGGCCTGAAAGCGATCCACCTGGCCGAACAGGGCGCCAGACTCGCCAACCCACGGCAGTGAGGCGAGCTTGTCGATGGTCGCGACGATGAAGGCCGGAAGGCGACGATAGATCGTCTCGTCCACCACCAGGATCGGCAGAGGTCGATCGCGGGTGAATTTGCAGTCGATATTGGCGCACCGTATCTCGAGGTTGGTGGGCGCCTTGAGGTCGGGGGTGCAGACAAATGAGTCTTTCCCAAACGGCGTGGCGCACCATGGGCATGCCTTAAGCGGCGCTGGCGCGCGGGCCTTGGGCGTCGCGAAGTCGCGCCGGAAGGTGCGCACCCGGGTCACGGCTTTGTCGTCGCCGGTGTCGCCTTGACCGCCGAGTCGATTGGGCGAGGCGTCGGAACCGACCCAGAGGCCAATTTCAATCGGCCAATCGCCCAGCAGACCGAGCCCCTCGCCCTCCACCCGCATGAGTTCCAGGGCGCAGACTACACCGGCGGCGCGATCGAGCTGATCGAGGGTGAGAAGGCGCAGGGTGTAACGCATCATCACCGAGACGCCTGCGCCCAGCACGCCAGATCCGGAAAGTCGGCGCAGCGAAATGCAATAGGCCGCCAGGCCAAGATAGGCCTCGGTCTTCCCACCGCCGGTCGGGAAGAACAGCAGGTCGGCAATCTCGCGATCGCGATGACGCTTGTCGGTCAGGCCGGCGAGGTTGAGCAAGATGAAGGCCAACTGGAAGGGCCGCCAGGCAGGAGCGCGCTGTTCCTCTGGTTTGCCGCCATACTGAGCGGCGCTCCTCTGGCGGTTTGCCCGCGCCACGGCGAGGTTCATGAAGCGGAAGGCTTGGCGGGCCCGGTGATCGGCCTTCAAGAGCTCAATGCCTTCGGCAATGCGTCGTCCAGCCAATTGCATGTCGGCGACAAGCTCGCGCGCTGTCTCAGCCCGGCGAGGCGGGAGACCACCGACCTTTTGTTGTGCAATCCACTCGCCATAGCGCGCCGGCAGACCATCGAGGGCGGCGGCTAGCGTCGCCCCATCCCCTTCGGCGAGACCAGCGAGCGCCTCCATCCCGAAAGTCACACCGGCGATTGACTCGTTCGGCGCCACGCGCTCGACCTCGGCGGTAGGCAGGGCGTCGGTCCAGACACGCGTGACCTTGCCGTCCTCTTCCTGCCAATCGGCGGCGCTGTTCCGGCCTACCGCCCATTCGACCACATCGCGATAATGCAGGTCAGCCAAACGCAGATCGGCATCATTGGCGTCATGACCGGACAGGTCCTGCCGAGCCTCAAACCCTGTCGCACATTCCAGCTCCAACCGGGCCTGGAAGGCGTAGGTCAAATCGGCCACGACTCGACCGTTCACTGGCGCGCGGCGATTGACCAGGAACACGGTGAGCGCGCGCAGGCGACGGCGCTGGCCCTCGGGCGTGGTCAATTCGAAGGTCCGGCTGTGGGTTTCGATGACGAGGGGGCGACGGTGCTTACCCTGTTCGGGTGCGCTTTCGGGCACGATAATCGAGTGCTGTGACCGCCCCTCGACCACGGGGACATCCACGACGCGGGTCTTCGCCTTCCGCACCCACTGGAATTTCGGCGTTGCCTCGTGGCGGCCTCGCTTTCCTGATGCCGAACCCTCTGCCTCGACGTTTGACACGAGCAGAAACTCGCTCGGATCGGGTTCGGCCACATAGTCTCCCCAGGTGATCGTCGCCTTCAGAGTCGTCACCGATGGATCGAGCAGGACTGTCAGCCCAATGGAGGACGGCATGAAACGGCGTCGGGCGCTCGCTGCGTCCGGCGGGCCATCATCTCCGGCCGCGCCGCCAGCGCCCTCTTCGTCGGCCTCCTCGACCGCGACCTCACCGTCTTCCTGCGCCTCGACATCGTCGTCGCCGTCCGCGCCGCCCAAGGCGACTTTGTCCTCGGAGGGCGCCAAAAAGCCGGCGAGATACCAAACCGACGGCCGCACATCGAGGCGCTCGGCCGCAATGTCATGATCGTTGGGCCCTGGACCGATAAGGTCTCGCCGAAGCGTCTCGACAAGCTGGTCGCGGACATCGACGGCGGTGGTCATGCGGGCTGATTCTCGTCGGTGTATTCGCCTACCACCCAGATGAAGCTCTGGAGGTCGATGTTGTCGCGCGGGGAAAGGTCAGCGATAGCAGCGCCCGTCTTCGCGTAGAGGTCACGCAAGCTCTCGTAGATTTCTGGGCGCAGCGCGGGTTCGTAGACGTCGCCGTATCGGTGACCCACCCGCTCGGCATAGTCCTTTGTCACTTCTGGCTTTAGAAACACATGGACGTCCGGCCGCCAAAGAAACGGCAGGTAGGTCGCCACGATCCATTTGGCCGCGCCATCCGCTTTGGCGGCCTTTTCCATTTCCGCCAGGCCGGCCTCCACGTCGCCGAGAGCGAAGCGGGCGGCGCCCCGCACGAATGCGTCGGCGTTCGGCCCTTTCAGCACATCGCCGATCCTCGGCTTCTCAAACGGCGAGAGCATGTTGGTGGCCTGAAAGACCCTCCTCACCGCCGCGCCATAACCCGTACCGGTCGCCGCGGCTTCGAGCGGCGCGAGTTCGTCGAGCAAAGCCTTTGCCCTCATCTTATATGCCCGTTCGCCCGCGCCCTTTCCGTCGCTGGTCCCGAGATAAGCGTCTGACGAAAAGCCGCCGGGGAAATACTTCAAAAAGCGGGACCTGGCGCCGTCATAGCCGAAGTAGCCGACGCTCCTTTTGGCAACCTCGTCTTGCAGGCGCGTCCACACCTGATCGGCGCTTTCGGCGCTCTCCCCCTGGATGTGCGCGATGCGCTTGGCCCCCTCATCAGCCACGCCATGAAGAACACCGTTCATGTCGACCAGGCGCAGGTCGATCTTGCCAAGCCTTCCAGAGCGAATTGTTTTGGCCGTCATCGTTCCCCCTCAGCCCTGGTCCGAGGCACCTTCGCCTCCGCCCACGTCAATTCCGGACGTAGCGGGCTGGCGATACCAGATGCGGTCATGCGGCATTCCCCAAATCCGCTTCCACGAGCTTGGTGGCGTCGTCGTATTGCGCGAAATCGTGGTTGCCCGAAAGCGCGGTGCAGAACGCATCGGCCAGGGTCCCGCCCAATCTGCGCATGTCGTCCTTGGTCAAAGTCAGGAGAAGCTTTCTCTGGCTTCGTCGGGTTTCCTTGAACTCGATTTCAAAGCCGCCAAGCCATTCCTTTTTCCAATCGCGGGAAGGCCGGTGCAGAGGTCTGACCGTGCGCCCGTCTCCATGGGCCAAGGCGTCCCGCAGCCATTTGAAGAATTGCTCGGCCGTCATGCCCTTGAAATCGGCGTTGATTTCAACCGGAGTCGCCATCCGATCAAGGGAGCCCCGCTCCCACGCGGGAAGCCTGCTCGAGAGGCTCCAGGGCCGCTCCAGGATCAGGGTTTCGGCCAATTTGGTTCGCACCGAACGCGCGGCGACATCGCTTTGCCCATTCGTGCTCTCGTGCGTCCAGGCACGGTTCTTCGACCACAGAACGATCGTAGAGAAGAGCGCAAAGGTTTCGGTCACGCTGAAATCGTTACGCGGCGTTTCGAGCATGCGCTTCATGCGGTTCACCACCGCCCATTCGACATGCTCTTCGTGGATGGCGCCCATCGCCGGTCCCCTAGTCCTCGTCCGCGTTGGAGTCGTCTGCATCTGCGTCATCTTCGGACGCAGTGGTGAGGCCCAGCGCACGTTCCTCGGCGGCGCGGATGCGGTTAAGGTCGAGCAGCCGGGCCAGGACCTCGTCTTTGTAGGCCTGCGGCCAGTCGAGGCGGGTCTTTTCCGGGTCGTCATCGCGGGGTTGAAATTCCGGAGTGGCACGCTCCGCGAGGTCGGTCCAGCCATAGGCTGACAGCACGGCGCGGTCCATTTCGGCGTGCAATCGGCGTAATTCCACGATGCCGAGCGAGGTCTCGTCGCAAGCGTGAAAGCGGTTGTAAGTCTTGGTTAGCCCCTCTTCGTGGTCGATCATCATTGCGGTCCGGTGGTTGAGATAAGCGCCGCCAACGGCCCCAAGGATTGGATCGCTTTCGATACCTTCAGGGAACGGGAAAGTTCGAAATACTTGAGTTGGATTGTAGGTGAGTGCATCCACGGAGCCAAAAGTCGTTCCAAATTGGCGACTCCATATTTCATGTATGCGCGACTGTAGCGCAGTAAATTGGCTCTCAGCGGCCACAGTTAAGACTATAGTCTTATGTGAAAAAACGGACTTTGGAGACACACGAGCGAACATGTGGTGCATTACTGCGGCCGCACCCGTCACCAGTACATGTTCGAGCGGTCCGATCGCGGCATATAGACCCGGTTGGCGGTCACCGAAGCGCCACCAGCGTTCTCGACGTGCTTGCCGGTCGACTTTGTCCCGTTCCGGTTTGACTCTTCTTTCGACGATCTCCAGGAGATCGGGCCAGTCGGCTGCCACCGGATACGGGTAATCAGTCGGTACGATGTTGGACCGGGACGCCAACTCACGCTGTTTAGCAGACATAGAAGCCCAAGCAGTCAAAGCAGGATCACGGCGCAGTGGGTAATCGGCAAAGTCGATAACGTAGCGGCTTGGCGCATGAGTAGGCGAGGTGTTGACTTCCTCTCCGCCGAGGAAGGGAAAGATGCGCTCGGCATTGCGTGGATCCTTTTCGATCACTTCGCGCATCCGTGCCAGACTTTCAGCCTCTCCCTTGGCAGCCGCCGCATCGTCAAAAGTGAACCCCATGCCGAGTACAATTGAGCCCTGGAAGGCCTTACCTGAATTAGCGGCCAAGGGCGCGGGCGAGACATCGAGATCGCCCTCAACGAGATACGCCGAAATGCGACTTACTTGCCGACCGTCCAGCGCCGGAGCCGGTGCAGATCCCTTGCAAAGGTTTACTACCGAGACCACCACCGCCGCCTCGCCCGGCCACTTGAGCCTTCGGGTCGCCCGTAAGATTGCGCCGCCGCTCGCAAGAATCTTGGACAGGCCGGTGGTCCGCGTGTCTCCCTGGCCGATGGTGTTGGTCGCGATGAGGCCGAAGGCCCCGCCGTGGCGCAACAGCTCAAAGGCCCGCAGAAAGAAGTGCGCTACCAGGTCGGCATTGCCGTGCGCCCCTTCGTGCAGCGTTTGCAGCCAAGGGAGGTAGTTCGTCCGATTGCCGTCGATAATCGTGTTCTTGCCCGCGAAAGGCGGATTGCCGACGATGGCGTCAAACCCCGGATTGTCGCGGCTGAAAACCTCCGGAAACTCCACCGGCCAGTGAAAGGGCGGGATGGGATGCTCGCCCTCGCGCAAGCCTTGGCTGAAGGTCTTGGCGCGTTCCGCCCAGTCGCCGGCTGCGAGGATATCCTGTTGAAATTCCAAGAGGCGGCGGTTGCGGGCCTTTGGCTTTGATTCGGCGAAGAAGGCGGCGATTACGCCGTCGCCAACGCGTCGCGCGACCTCCAGCTTGGCTTCGGCGCGGCGCAACATGGGGCGCAGTTCCGCCTCGCCTGCCCCCTCGGCGAGGGCGCGCACCCGGTCCCGCTCGGCCTCGGCCTCCGATAGGTGATCGCGCACGATCTTGCCGAAGAAGGTCGGCGCCTTGCCGCGGTCCCAATCCACTGCGGTGATCTGGTCGAGGTCCAGTCCCACCAAGCTGTCCCCGCACTTTAGCGCATGGTCGAGGAAGGTGAACTCGTGGTCGCGCGCCAGCGTGGCCAGCCAGAGGGACAGCTTGCCCAGTTCCACGGCGCGGGGGTTGCGGTCTACGCCATAAAGGCAGCGCTGGGCGACCAGACGGCGGGCATGGAGGGTCTCGTCATCGAGCTCGTCGGCAGGGATCGCCGGCTTTGTCTCGGGCCATCGCTCCCAGGCCTTCGCCAGACGGGTTGCGATCGCGCGGCAGGCCTCGACCAGGAAGGCGCCCGAGCCCATGGCCGGATCGCAGACCTTGAGATCCAGGATTTGCTCCGCCGTCGCGTCAGGGCCGAGTCGTTCGAAGGCCGGCGCCAGGGCGTGCTCGACGATGGGCTGAGTGAGCGAGCGCGGCGTGTAGTGGCTTCCGGACCGCCGGCGTTCATCCGTGGGCTGCAGCACTGGCGTTCCCGGGGCGAAGGGAACGGCCCCGGGCGAACCGCGCGGATCCACCGCTGGGGCCAGGGCCTGGGTCAGAGCCTCGACGTCCGCGGCGGCTTCGACGGCCGCCGCCCTTGCCCCGGAGAGGCTAAGGCCGGTGTCTTCCTTGAGTTGCTTGAGCCTCTCCTTGCCCTTCTTGGCGGCCAGCGCGTCGAGGTCGACGAAAAAGGGCAGACTCTTGGCGCCCTTCACCGCCAGGGCGCGGCCGGCGGACAGGCGCGCCTCGAAGCCCATCACGGTCTCGTACACCGACCCAATCTGCTCGACATCCAGGGTTCGGTACGACAGCCGTTCAGGCGGCCGGCCTTTCTCCCGGAGGACCAATAGACCGTCGAGGATGCGCAGCAGGCATCCGTCGCTGAGCCCTAGGACCCTCGCCGCCGCCGCTGGACCGGCCCGACCCTCAAGGAAAGGATAGCGCTCAGGATCGAACAGCCCGCCCCGCCGCGCCTGGACGAAGCCGGACGGGTGGCCGGCATGGATTAAGCGGAACAGAGCCAGCAGCCGGCCCCAGCCGCCGCGCCGCTCATCCATGGTGTCGGGATTGAGCGCCGCATCCTCCGTCAGCCGCGCGTGAAGGCAGCGCAGCGAATAGCCGGCATCGTAGATCCGCCGGGCCTCCTCGTCGCGGCGCGAGGGCAGCAGGTCGCGATCCTCGGCGTAGAGGATGAAGACCAGCCGCATGAGCACGGCCAGGAGGCCCTCGTAGAGATGGCCGGGCGCCTCGGCGGCGAGGGGGCGAACCAGGTCGGGCTCGGCGGCGTCCAGCCCGCGAAGCAGCTCGAACAGCGCCCCCAGCACCTGGCTGGAGAGTTTCTCGGAGACGGTGTCCTGGGCAAGGCGGCTGGCGTGGAGAATGGCGGGAAGGCGCCGATCGGTGCGGTCGGCGAATAGGCGGCTGCGGTCGAGCAGCAGCTTGAGGCCGCCGAGGATCGGCCGGCCGGCGACCGTGCTCATGGGGCGGACGGGGAAGACTTGCCAGCCTGAGGTCTCGCCTTTCGGAGCGTAGACCAAGCGAATCTCGGGCTCCAATTCGCCGGCCGCGGCCTCCCGCTGGGTGATCAGCAAGCCGGCGCGAACGCCGGTCTCACGCAGCAGGCGCTCGAGGCGCTGGTGCGGCGTGGCTTCCCAGCCTTCGAGGGAATGGCGGGCGTCGGGCGCGACCCGCGGAGCCTCGACGCGAACCAGCATCTGCCAGTCGCCGCCCTCGCCCAACTCCATGACCGCCCAGGTGGGGACGAGCCGATCAGCCTGTTCGGGCAGGACGACCTCGAGGCCAGGCGGTAGGTCCGGTCCGCCCGGCGCGCCGGCCACGAAGCGCGCATCCCAGCCCAGAACCCGCTCGACAAACGCCCAGGCGTCGAACGGCGCGTCGAGCAGTGCCCTGACCTCGCCGGTCTCCACCGCCGTCTGGCGCTCGGGAACGAGACCCAGATCGCGCAGCACGGCGGGCGCGGCGACCACGCCCTGGGGCGGAACATAGTCCAGCCATTCGAAGTCAGGATCGCGTGCTGCGTCGTCGGCCATCAACCCCGGGCCCCTCATCCGATATTCGGCCAGAGATAGACGAGTCCGACAGGCTCTATGCGATGAGCCTTGACCTCATACGACCGGCGAAGGCGATCGGGCTCCCCCGCCAATTCGCTATCCAGCCGGGCGAGGCGACAGGTCCAGTGGCGCCGCTCCGCCTCCCGCTCGCGCCGGCCTTCGGGGTCGAGGTCCAACTGGAATTGCGGCGAGTCCGGCTCGGCGGCGGCCTTGGTCAAGCGAAGGCGCTGCGCCTCGAGCAGACTCGTGAGGCTCTTGGCCTCAGCCTCGCCGACCTTGGCGAGGTCGGACCTGACCTGGGCGAGCCGCGCAGCCACCCGCTCATTCAGGGTCGGCAGCAGATCGCGGACGTCCTGGTCGATGAGGGCCTGGATGCGGGCGACGGCGGCCTCACCGGCCGTGCGGGCGCCGCGCAGGGCGTTATCGAGCTGGTTGAGCGTCCGCTCCTCCGCCTGGCCCTCGAGGGCGAACGCGCGGATCGGCTTGCGGCCACGATCCGCGTCGGTCCAGACCGCGGTAACCGGAATAACCTCCTCATGCAGACGCGCGGCGTTGGCCCCATAGACCGCCAGCCTGGCGAGAAGAACGACGTGGGGCTCGGCGCTATCGGCGCGGACGACTGCGATGCGCGAGAGCCCGTGTTGGAATCCCTGGCTGAGAAACCGCGACAGCAAGCGACGGATCAGTCGATGTTCGAGATGAAGCTGAACCGTGCCGGCATCGTCTCGGCCGTCCGGCAAGGTCGGAGGCTGAAAGGCGATGGCGCGGACCGGCGCCCGGCTACGCCACTCAGCGGGCCGCTCGCCCCGCTTACGCGGGCGAGTCCGCAGGTCGTCGAATACGCTGGTCCAATCCGGTCCGAAGGCGGCCGGATCGAGTTGGAAAGCCTCGACCTCACCGACCTTGCGGGTATCGGCCGCGTCCAGCGACACGCCCGCGCGGGACAGGGCGGCGGCGGCCACCCGGCGAAGATCGCCGAAGTCCACGCCGACGCGCTCGCGGGAGGCCTCCAGGGCTTTGCGCAGGTCTGCATCGTCCCGCAGGATGGTCTGGCGGCGCTTCTCCTCGTCGTCCGCCATCTCCTCGCGAGCGGCGCGAGCGGCCGCGTCATCGCGCTCGTCTTCGATCTCACGCGCAAGCGCGCTTTCCTGACCAGCGACTATGCCGCGCGTCTCGAGGCGCGCCATAAGCCTATCCTCGATCACCTTCCCGGCCGAGCCGAGCTGCTCGCGAATGGTCTCGGTCTTCTTCACCAGGGCGTCGAGAACCACATCGGAAGGGCGCTGCTCATAGACGAAGTAGCGACAGAACACCTGGGGCGCCGGCTGCAGCTTGCGGTCGATGCGGCCGTTACGCTGTTCCAGCCGTGCGGGATTCCAGGGCAGGTCGATGTGGACGAGGTCGTAGCACCAGCTCTGAAGGTTGATCCCCTCGCGCGCAGCATCCGTGCAAATCAGGATGCGCAACGGCTCCTCTTCCGGGTCCGTGTTGAACGCCCGCTTGACCTCCTCGCGCCGATCCTGTCCGGTCGCGCCGGTGAAGATGCCAATGCGAGCTTCCGCCCCGTCGGTATCCTCGATCGCCTCCTCCAGCCGACGCTGGAGCCAGCGACGGGTATCCTCGTATTCGGTGAAGACGATCAAGCGCCGGCGGTTCCAGGACTTTCCATCGGCTTCAAGCAGGTTCTTGCCAATCCAGTCGACGAGCCATCGGACGCGCGCATCTGGTCGGGACGCTTCCCGCTCGGCGATGGCCAGCATCTCATTGACCGCCGCCAGCTCGGATTCGAGTTCCGCTCTGGCCGCTCCGGCCGCGCCTTGCGCCGCGGCCGCCTCGGCTTCGGCGTCCTCGTCTGCTTCCAGCGCCTTCTCCGCCGCCTCGTCCTCGAGCCCAAGCTCGGCGGCCTCGTCGGCCGAGTCGCCGCGAACGAAGCCCTTCACCGCCACCGCGCCTTCAGGCGCGTATCCTTCCGCCGCGATCGCCGCTTCGATACCCGCCCTGTGCTTTTTCAATGTCCTGGCGAAGGCGGCGATCGAGGACAATAGGCGCTGCTGCAGGCCGACGAAGGCCAACTGAGCCATGGCTTGCCGGCCGGGGGTGAGCCGGGCGATGCGCCTTGCCCGTAGCTCGCCGTAAGCCGTCAACAGCCGGGACAGTTCGAGTTCCGGCGCATGTTCGGGCAGGCCGCTCAGGCGTTCCGCCCTGACCACGCGTTCGGGGAAGGACTTGGGGTCAAGCTTGCGCAGGTCGGACTTCAGGCGACGGACCATCACCTGATCCAGATCCTTCGGCTGAACAGGGATGCCGCGAATGAACCGCTGGGGGTCTAGCATCTCCAGCAGGGCCGAAAAGCTGTTGGAATGACCGTTGTGCGGCGTGGCGGTGAGGAAGAGGCGATGCTCAAACAGGCCGCTCAGTTCCCGCACCGCTTTCGTCAGCTGGCTGGAGATAGCGTATTTCGTCCCGGCGCTGGGCGCCGCGTGGTGAGCCTCGTCGAGGATGAACAACGCCCGAGCACGGGGCTCGCTGAGAAGATCGCGCAGGCCGGCGGCGTAACCTTCGTCGATCAGCAGGCTGTGGGAGATGATGAACCGCGAGCCCGTGGTCCAGGGATTGACGGTGAACCCGCGTTGGCGACGCAGCTCGGCCACCCTTTCACGGGTGATGACGTCGAAGGACAGACCGAACTTGTTCTCCAGCTCGTCCCGCCATTGAAGCGTCATCGAAGGCGGGGCGGCGATGACGATCAGATCGATCCGCCGACGTAGCAGCAGTTCGCGGACGATCAGACCGGCCTCAATCGTCTTTCCGAGCCCGACATCGTCGGCGATCAAGAGGTTGACCCGCGGCATCTTGAGCGCCTTGCGCAGGGGCAGGAGCTGGTAGGCCGAGTCCCTAAGGCGGATGCCGGCGCGAAAGGGCGCTTGCAGCAACTCCCGATCCGCCGCCGAAGACGAACGCCAGCGCACCGCCCGCAGGTGTGCGGCGAGAACCTCCGGGTCGTCTGGCGCGCCACGCCCTACCCGCGCCCAGTCGTCCTCATCAAGACGGGAGGGGCTGATCTCCGCGTCCCAAACGACCTCCATGGGCTCGCCCTGGGCGTCATCATCTGTGCAAGATAGCCGAACAGAGTTGAGGCGCTCGCCTGCGTGAACTTCCTCGACAAGCCACTGGCGGCCGCGAAGCGCCACGAACTCGCCTTCAGCCGGCAGATTCTCGATCCCGTCGGCCACGCGTCCCCCGATACTTCTCCGCCCAATCACCACAGGTCAGCTTAGCTGTCGACTCCGCATGCCTGCAACTTTGGGTATGAGGAGCCCCGGCTGCAATTTCGCTGCCTCGTGCTAGGTTCCGGCCAAGCTTGGGGGAACCATGGCGCTTTCAAATCTGACACTGGACTCCGTCAAATCGGCGATCGCGGAGTTCGATCGACTTGGCCGCGAGGCGTTCTTAAAAGCCCACAGGTTTGGCCCATCCCGCACCTATTTCCTCGAGCTCAACGGCAAGCTCTATGATTCCAAGGCCATCGCCGGGGTGGCGCATGGCTACATCGGGCCTGGCTTTACACACCTCAAGAGCAGCCATTTCAGCGGCGGCGAAGCCACGGTCAGGCGAGCGCTTGAAGACTTGGGCTTCAAGGTTGTGAAACTGGGTGGAGCCAATACTCCGCGTACCGTCCAACATCCCGACTGGATGAGGGACGAGCTGATCCTTGCCCTGGACTTCTATTTGCAGCGCGGCCGGCCAACAAGCATTAACGCCCCTGGGGTGATCGAGCTCTCGGAGTTTCTGCGGCGCCTGAACGAAACGCTGGGACGAACCGGTGAGGCGGCTTTTCGGAGCCCTGGCGCCGTTTACCGAACGATCGACGCCTTCGTGTACCTCGACCCAACCAATACGCGCCCGGGCGACGCCCGCGAGGGTGAGGCGCAGCGTGCGGTGTGGGCTGAGTTCCATTCCGATCCCGTAAGGCTCCAAGAGATTGCGGAGAAAATCCGAAGCGTCGTGGAGCTGCTGGAGGCCGACGCCATTCCCGACTACGACCCGGACGAGATCACTGAAGCGCCGGAGGGCAAGATATTCACCCGGCTACACCGCTATCGCGAGCGCAATCGCGCCTTGGTCAACCAGCGCAAGCAGAGCGCGCTTCGGGCGTCGGGCAAACTGGCGTGTGAGGTCTGCGGCTTCGACTTTGCGCAAACCTATGGCGCTCGCGGCCAGGGCTACATCGAGGCCCACCACACCAAGCCCGTCAGCACTCTAGACGAGAGTTCCAGGACAAGGCTCGAGGACCTGGCGCTCCTCTGCGCCAACTGCCACCGCATGATCCACGCCGCGCAGCCGTGGCTTGCCTTGAATGAGCTGAAGGCGCTGCTTGGAAAATAAAGGCCGGTCGGTTCGATGCCGCGCCCATGGACGGGGCTTAGGGTCACCGCGGCCAAAAAAGGGCCCGACGATGCGGCGGGGCTACCTATGGGTTACCTAGCCAACGGGATGAAGCTGTCAGGTAACGCTTTAAATGCTTGTAAAATTTGGAGCGGGCGATGAGATTCGAACTCACGACCCCAACCTTGGCAAGGTTGTGCTCTACCCCTGAGCTACGCCCGCGCTCCAGGCCTGCCATGGGTGAAATTGGCGGGCCTCCTCGAAAGAGGAGGGGCTTATGGCAGAGGGCCTCGCGCTTGGCAAGGGCCTGATTGGGGCGGCCCGGATCGCCAGCGCCGCTCTGGAAAAACGTCCCTAAAGGCCGAGCTTGGGCGCGCGCAGGCGGCGCTTGTTGACGTGCTCGCTCGGCGCCGGGCCGGTGTTGTCGGGCAACTCGCCGCGGAAGTAGAAGCGCTGCCACGCCTCGCGCACCGCCTCGGGCTCGCGGTTGCGCAGGCTCTTGTTGAACTCGCCGCGCCGGGCGGTCCAGGCGTCGTACTGGTCCTTCAGCGCGCGGTTGCCCTCCAGCGAGCGCTGCACCACCTGGAACTCCTCCAGCTGCTTGTCCTGCATCAGGGTGATGAAGCAGAACGGCTCCTTCTTCTCGAAACGCACGCGGCCGGGCCGGGTGAAGATCCAGTTCATGGTGAAGGGGAATGGCAGCCAGTCGGTCTCGACCAGGGCGGTCAGGGGCTGGATCCCGTCGCGGATGTGGTTGGGCGGACCCGACACCCACATCGACCAGCGGTTGGTGGTGCGGAACAGATAGCCGGGGTGAAAGGTCAGCACACCCTGGGAGAAGTGCGAGGTGACGAAGTCCTTGAAGTCCGGGTGCGGCAGGTCGGGCGTCAGGGTGATGTCGGCCTGGTTGGGGCCGCCGTTCCATTCGGCCGTGAAGGCCATGGGGCACAGCAGCTCCCACCCGGTGGTGTTGGCCATGGTCAGGGGCAGGCAGCGGTAGGGATGGCGAGCGTGGAAGCGGTCCATCCAGGCGCGCTGCGCCCGCCCTGGCACCAGTTCGGGCGGACGGGCGGCGGTGGGGAAGCATTCCAGTTCGAGCATGGCCAGCCTTTGCGACGCTTAGGGTGAAATCCCTACCCGGCGGACGGCGTTGGCGCCAGGGCCCTGGCCCGCTAGACCACCGCCATGACCCGCCCCGCCACCCCTGACGAGCTGCTCGCCTTCCTGGCCGCCCACGGCGTGGAAGCCCGCACCACCTACCATGAGGCGGTGTTCCGGGTCGGCGAAGGGGCCCACATCAAGGCCGCACTGCCCGGCGCCCACTCCAAGAACCTGTTCCTCAAGGACGCCAAGGGCCAGCTTTGGCTGGTGTGCGCCCGCGACGAGACCGCCGTCGACCTGAAGCGCCTGCCCGCCGCGATCGGCGCGGCGCGCTTGTCGTTCGGCTCGCCCGAGCGCCTGCTGGACGCGCTTGGCGTGACGCCCGGATCGGTCACGGTGTTCGCCCTGATCAACGACAGGGCCCGGGCCGTGCGCCTGGTGCTGGACAAGGCGCTGCTCGAGGACGAGCCGGTCAACTTCCACCCCCTGGTCAACACGGCCACCACCGCCGTCAGCCGCGCGGGCCTGCTCGCCTTCCTCAAGGCGCTGGACATCACGCCCCTGATCGTGGATTTCGCGGCCTTGTAAGGACGAACGCATTGCGGCGGCCGTCCGGCGGGACCATCTTGGGGCCTGTCGTAAGCCGATCGGAGATCAGTCATGCTGCTGGGAGAGGCCGGCGCCAAGAGCGCGCAAGCCGGCAAATCGGCCGATATCAAGGACGGGACGGACGCGACCTTCATGGCCGACGTGGTCGAGGCCTCGCGCGTTCAGCCGGTGATCGTCGATTTCAGGGCCACCTGGTGCGGCCCGTGCCGCACGCTCGGCCCGGCCCTGGAAAAGGCGGTCGCGGCGGCCAAGGGCGCGGTCAAGCTGGTCAAGATCGACGTGGACAAGAATCCGGCCGTGGCCGGCCAGCTGCGCGTGCAGTCGATTCCCACGGTCTACGCCTTCATCGACGGCCAGCCGGTGGACGGGTTCCAGGGCGCCCTGCCCGAGAGCCAGATCAAGGCCTTCGTCGACCGCCTGATCGGCCCGGCGGGGCCGGGCGAGATCGACGAGATCCTGGCCATGGCGGCGGACTCCCTCGCGCTCGGCGACATCGGCGGCGCGGCCCAGGCGTTCGCCGGCGCGCTGCAGATCGATCCGGCCAACCTGAAGGCCATCGCGGGCCTGGCGCGCTGCTACCTGACCGGCGGCGACAACGAACGCGCGGCCGAGGTGCTGGCCATGGCCCCCGTGGACGCCAAGTCGTCGGAGCTGGACGGGGTGCGCGCCGCGCTCAAGCTGGCGGCCGAGGCGCCGTCGGAGACCGCGGCGCTGGAGCGGCGGCTAGCGGCTGACGCCGATGACCAGGAGGCGCGGCTGGAGCTGGCCAAGGCCCTGGCGGGCCAGGGCCGCTTCGCCGAGGCGGCCGACCATCTGCTGGCCATGGTGCAGAAGGACCGCGAGTGGAACGACCAGGCGGCGCGCAAGCAACTGCTGACCGTGTTCGAGGCCGCCGGCGCCATGTCCGACGTGGCCAAGCAGGGTCGCCGGCGCCTGTCCGCGATCCTGTTCTCCTAGATGGTCCAGGGCTTCCGAATGGTTGAGTTCGCGTAATGGCCAAGCGCGAGGACGCCGTGGCCTCATCGGGGGACCTGCCCCAGGTGCTGCCGGTCTTCCCCCTGGCCGGGGCGATCCTGCTGCCGCACGCCTCGCGCCCGTTCAACATCTTCGAGCCGCGCTATCTCAACATGATCGACGACGCCATGGCGGCCGAGCGCATCATCGGCTTGGTGCAGCCCGCCATGGGCATGGCCGCCAATCCGCCCGAGCGCCCGTTCCTGGCCCAGGTTGGCTGCGCCGGCCGCATCACCGCCTTCACCGAGACCAGCGACGGTCGCTATCTGATCACCCTCACCGGCGTTTCGCGCTTTCGCCTGGGCGAGGAGCTGCCCGCCGCGACGCCCTACCGCCGGGTGCGGGCCGACTTCGACGCCTTCGCCGCCGATCTGCAGCCCCTGCCGGGCGTGGAGGACGACCGCGAGACCCTGCTGGGGCCCTTGCGCCGCTATCTGGAGCCGCGCGACCTGACCATCGAGTGGGACCTGGCCGAGAATGCGCCGATCGGGCCCTTGATCAACAGCCTGGCCATGGCCCTGCCCTTCGATCCGGCCGAGCAGCAGGCCCTGCTCGAGGCCCCGACCCCCGATGAGCGCCGGCGCATGCTGATCGCCCTGCTGCGCATAGACGGGCCGTTCGGCGACGATCCACCTTCCCTGCAATAGGTCGAAAAAGCCTCCGCCATGTCCGAACCCGCGCCGATGCCCGCCGTCGATCCCCGCCTGCTCGAGGTGCTGGTGTGCCCCGTCACCCGCGGGCCGCTGATCTACGACCGCGACCGCGGCGAGCTGATCAGCAAGACCGCCCGCCTGGCCTATCCCGTGCGCGACGGGGTGCCGGTGATGCTGCCCGAAGAGGCCCGCGCGCTCGACGACGGCGAATGAGCCCGGCCGCGCGGCCCTGGCCGGTCGAACTTCGGCTGGAGCCGGGCGGCCAGCGTCTGGCCATAAGCTTCGACGACGGCGCCAGCTTCAACCTGTCCGCCGAATATCTGCGCGTGATGACCGGCAGCGCCCACGACCGCGGCCATGGCGCGGGGCCGCGCCCGCCTGTTCCCGGCAAGGCCCAGGTCGCCGTGCTCGATATCCGCCCGGTCGGCGCCTACGCCGTGCGCCTGGTGTTCGACGACGGCCACGACAGCGGGCTCTATAGTTGGGACCTGCTGTACGATCTAGGCGCGCGCGAGGACATGCACTGGAGCGGCTATCTGGACGGCCTGAAGGCTGCGGGCCTGTCGCGGGACCTGCGCGCTTAGGACGCGCAAGGCGCCGCTAGGCTGCGACGCCAACCCGCATGGGCCCGCCGCGGCAGCGCATTTAAAGTCTAGGCATGATCTATACGTTCAAGGTCGCCTCCAAATATGCGGGTCGCGGAGACGATCCGTTGGAGACCGTGCATCAGGTGCATGGCGTGGACGTGATGCGACAGGCGCGGGACTTGCTGGAAAAGCACCCCGAATGCGCGGGGGTCGAAGTACTCTTGCTACAGACGCGCTTGTTCTTCCTTGAAAATCGACCCGACTCGCACGCCTGAGATCGGATGCGACCGGACGAACCGGCGCGGTCGCGCTAAAGCGCTTCGCCGCGCAGCAGACGCGGCAGCTCGCCGACCGCCCCGCCCGCCTCCTCCATAAAGAAGCGCCGCGCCGGCCCGATCGCCCCCACCGCGCTCATGCCCGCGCCGCGCGCCAAGCGGATCAGGGGGTTGTCGTTGGAGAACAGGCGCACGAACGCGTCGGCCCCGGCCGCCAGGGCCACATTGTCGAACCGGCGCCAGGCGGCGTAGCGCTCCAGCACCAGCAGCGAGCCGATGTCCTCGCCCAGGCGCGCGGCGTCGACCAGCACCTCCGCCAGGGCGGCCGCGTCCTTCAAGCCCAGGTTCAGGCCCTGGCCGGCGATCGGGTGGATGCCGTGGGCGGCGTCGCCCAGCAGGGCCACGCGCGGCGCGCACATCCGCTCGGCCAGCTCCAGTCCCAGGGGATAGTTGAACCGCCCGGGCAGGGCTTCGGCCCCGCCCAGCAGGGCGCCGAAGCGCCGGTCCAGATGGGCCTGGAACGCGTCCGGCGACGCGGCCATCAGCGCCCCGGCCCCCGCCTGGCTCTCGGTCCACACCAGGCTGGCGCGATCCTCGGTCAGGGGCAGGATGGCGAAGGGCCCGGTGGGCAGGAAATGCTCGTAGGCGACCCCGCCGTGCGGTCGGCGCAGACGGACCGTCGCCACCACGCCGCCCTGCTTGTAGGGCCAGCCGATGGCGCCGATGCCAGCAGCCTTGCGCAGGAACGAGCCGCGTCCATCGGCGGCGCACGCCAGGGGCGCGCGGACCGTGCGCCCGTCCTCCAGCGTCAGGCGCGCGGCCTGGCCGGAAAAATCCGCCGCGGTGATGCGCGCGGGCGCCAGAACCTCGACCCCGGCCTCGCGCAGCGCCTGGCCCAGGACCAGGCGAACGGCCCGGTTCTCCAGCATATAGCCTAGCGGCTCGCCGTCGGACCGGTCCTTGATCTCCTCGGCGTCGAACCGCAGCAGGAAGGGCGTGGCGGCCCCAGATCCGGCCCCCGGCCGGCGCCCATCGGTCACCAGGATCTGTTCGATGCGCTGGACGTAGGGCTCCAGCCGGGCGCCGAGGCCGAGCGCCTTCCACTGGCGGAAGGCGCTGTAGGCGATGGCCCAGGCGCGGCCGTCGAACGTCGGCTCCAATTGCTCGGCCAGGGGGGCGCGGTCGATCAGCACGGGCTTCAACCCGCCCTGGGCCAGAGCCAGGGCCAGGGTCGCCCCGGCCGGTCCCGCGCCGACGATCGCCACATCCGCTTCGAGGATCGAACTCATGCCGCCATATGCGATGGCGAGGGCGCTGACGGCAAGAGCCGGCCCGGCGGGTAAACACGCCTTAACCAAACTGGCCCAGAACCGGGGGGTCTTTGGGTTGCGGAGGGCGTATGGCGGCGGCGGCGAGGATGACGGCGGGCGAATGGCTGGCGCACAGCCTGAAGGCCGGATGGGACCACCCGATATCCGCGCGTTTCCGCGGCGGGGTGGTCACCGCCCTGGGCCTGGCTCTGATCGGCGCCATGGCCACCTATCGGGCCGACGATCCCAGCTGGAACACCGCCTCGGGCGCCCCGCCGCACAATCTGCTGGGCGGGTTCGGCGCGCGCATCGCCGACCTCGGCCTGCAGTCACTGGGTCTGACCGCGTGGATCGTGGCCGCCCTGATGGTGATTTTCGGCCTGAGCCGCGCGATCCACAGCGAGCCGCACACGACGCGCGGCCCCTTGCGCCTGCGCGCCGGTCTGGGGGCCGTGGGGGTCCTGGCCCTGGCCGGCGTCATGGCCGCGCCGCCGACCCCAGCCGTGTGGCCCCTGGCGGTGGGCCTGGGCGGGGTGTGGGGCTCTGGCCTGCTGGCTATGGCCGCCGCCCTGTTTCACTACGCCCGCCTGCCGGGCGCGGACTGGATCGCCGCGGCCCTGCTGGCGATCGCCGCCCTGGCCGCGCTCGGCGCCGCGATCGGTCTCAGCCGCCGCGACGTCGCGGGCTTCGCCGACAACGCCATCGCGGCCGCCCAAGGTCTGGCCGAGCGCCGCGCCGCCGCGCCCCCGCCGCCGCCCAAGGCCGCCGCCAAGCGCGCCGCGCGGATCGCCAAGCGCGACATCGCCGAAGACGCCAGCGCCACCGACGCGACCCACGAAGACGCCACCCCGATCGACGCACCGGCCCCGACTGTCAAGGGCGGCAAGAGCCAGCGCGCCTCCAAGCGGGCCGCCCGCGAGGAGCAGGGCGCCTTCGCCTTCGTGCGCGAGGACGGCTTCCGCCTGCCCGAGCTGTCGATGCTGGCTAAGGCCAAGCCGCGCGCCTCGGCCATCGACGAGGGCGGCCTGCGCCAGAACGCCCGGCTGCTGGAAAGCGTGCTGGCCGAATTCGGCGTCAAGGGAACAATCGACCAGATCCGCCCCGGCCCGGTCGTGACCCTGTACGAGCTGTCGCCCGCGCCCGGCGTCAAGCACGCCCGCGTGGTGGCCCTGTCGGACGACATCGCCCGCTCGATGAGCGTGGCCGCATGCCGCATCGCCGTGGTGCAGGGGCGCAACGCCATCGGCATTGAGCTGCCCAACGCCCGGCGCGAGACGGTCTATCTGCGCGACCTGCTGTCCTCGTCCGAATACGAGAAGAGCCAGCACGTCCTGCCCATGGCCCTGGGCGAGAACATCGGCGGCGAGCCCTATGTGGCCGACCTGGCGCGCATGCCCCACCTGCTGATCGCGGGCACCACGGGCTCGGGCAAGTCGGTCGGGGTCAACGCCATGATCCTGTCGATCCTCTACCGCCTGGCGCCCGACCAGTGCCGCTTCATCATGATCGACCCCAAGATGCTGGAACTGTCGGTCTACGACGGCATCCCGCACCTTCTGGCGCCGGTGGTGACCGACCCCAAGAAGGCCATCGTCGCGCTCAAGTGGACCGTGCGCGAGATGGAGGACCGCTATCGCCGCATGTCCAAGATCGGCGTGCGCAACATCGGCGGCTATAACGAGAAGGCGCGCGAGGCTCAGGCGTCGGGCGAGCATTTCGTGCGCACGGTTCAGACCGGTTTTGACGAGGCGGGCCGGCCCGTCTACGAGCAGGAGAAACTGCGGCCCGAGCCCATGCCCTATCTGGTGGTGGTGATCGACGAGGTCGCCGACCTGATGATGGTGGCGGGCAAGGACATCGAAGGCGCGGTGCAGCGCCTGGCCCAGATGGCCCGCGCCGCCGGCATCCACCTGATCATGGCCACCCAGCGCCCGTCGGTCGATGTGATCACCGGGACGATCAAGGCCAACTTCCCCACCCGCATCAGCTTCCAGGTCACTTCCAAGATCGATGCGCGCACCATCCTTGGCGAACAGGGCGCCGAGCAGCTGCTGGGCCAGGGCGACATGCTGTACATGGCGGGCGGCGGGCGGATCACCCGCCTGCACGGCCCGTTCGTGTCCGATGGCGAGGTCGAGGCCGTGGCCAACTTCCTGCGCGCCCAGGGCGAGCCGCAGTACCTGGAAGAGGTCACCGCCGCGCCCGAGGAGGTGGACGACGGGGGCCTGGGGGGCGAGGGCTCCGGCTCGGGCGACGATCTTTACGATCAGGCCGTGGCCGTGGTCACCCGCGACCGCAAGGCCTCGACCAGCTATATCCAGCGCCGCCTGCAGATCGGCTACAACCGCGCCGCCTCGCTGATGGAGAAGATGGAGAACGAGGGCGTGGTCGGACCGGCCAACCACGCCGGCAAGCGCGATATCCTGGCGGGACCGCCGCCGAGCTAGTCCACCATCACGCCGCCCAGCAGCACGCGCGCGCCGGGGCGACCGAGCACCTGGTCGGTGACGGCCTGCAGCTGGCGACCAAGATAGTCCACGTCCGGGACGCGGCCGGGCAGAAGCGAGGCGCCGAAGGTGCGCATCACTTGGCCGTAGGCGTCGTAAAGGCGCGGCATGTCCTCGGCGGCCACGTCGCGCAGCTTGGGATCGGGAATGTCGAGCCCGGCGTCGACGGACATCACGCCATAGCCGCCGTTGCCTCGCGCCACCGAGGCCGCCAGGCCCGAGAAGGGCATGTAGGAGGGCTTGGGCTTCTTGTCCTCGGCCTGCGCGGCCGGCGCGTGGACCAGGACCAGAACCGCGGCGGCCAAGACGAGCGGTCGAACGAGCGCGTGGGGATGGCGAAGCGTCATAGCGTCATCTTGCGCCGCCTCGGTTGACGCGCCCTTACCGGGGGGCGCAGGTTGCCTCATAAGGAGCCGCGCATGACCGGCCACAGCCTGACGCAAGACCCGCCCCTCGACCGAACCGTGGCCGACGCCCACGCGGCCGGCGCTCCATCCGCCGACGGCCGCATCTGGCGCGGCATGACGCGCGGCGTGGCCGGCCGATGCCCCAACTGCGGTCAGGGCAAGCTCTACCGGGCCTACCTCAAGGTTCAGCCCTGCCCGGCTTGCGGCCACGAGAATCCCCAGTATCCCGCCGACGACGCGGGCCCCTATTTCACCATCCTGCTGATCGGCCACCTGGTGATCGCGCCGCTGCTGGTGTTCTCGTTCATCTGGAAGGCCCCGACGGCGTGGGTGCTGGCGATCACCTTGCCGTCGGTGGCCATCCTGACCCTGCTGGCCCTGCCGCGCGTCAAGGGCGCCATCATCGGCCTGCACTGGGCGCTGAAGTGCAAGGGCGACCCTTCGCGCGAACCTCTGTAGGCCGCGCGTCGCCCTGAGCGGCGCGATGCAACCTCCGTCGCGGCCGGGAGCTATCTTGGCATGAGCGAAGCCCCCATAGCCCCCAAGCCCCAGACCGGCCTGAAGGTGATCGTGGTCGAGGATCAGACGGCGGTCGCCCGAACCCTGGTCGACACCCTGGCCGCCCTGGGCCACCAGGTGTGCGGCGTGGCGTCCGACGTGCTGGAGATGGCCGGCCTGTTGCAGCGCTTCAGCGCCGATCTTCTGACCATCGACCTCAACCTTGGCAAGCTGCACGAAGGCGTGGGCGTGGCCACGGCGCTGCAGGCCGCCGGGCCCATCCCGATCGTGTTCGTCACCGGCGCCGCCAGCGACGAGCAAAAGGCGGACATCCGCGCTCTGGAGGCCGCCGCCCTGGTGATCAAGCCCTTCACCGCCGATCAACTGCGCATCGGCATCGCCCTGGCCTTCGAGCGCGCGCGCAAGGCCCGCGCGGGGCTTTAGGAACCATCCCTGCGCACGGCGATTGCCCTTGAAGGGAGATCACCATGAAAAAGTCTCTGCCGTTCGTCGCCGGAATCGCCATCGCCGCCCTCCTCGGGGGCTGCGCCACCGCCCAACCCAAGCCGGGCGACCAGCCGCGCGACGATGACGCCCAATGCCGCAACTACGGCGCCGATCCGGCCGGCGCGAACTACGCCAAGTGCCGGGCCCAGCTAGACGCTCAACACCGCACCGCCGACGCGGCCGCCGCCTCGGCCCCGCCCCAGGCGCCCGAGCCCTCGACCAAGCCAGGCGCCACGCCGCCGGTCAAACCGGGCGCCTAGACCTCGTTGCGCGTCAGCGCGCCGCCCGCCGTGGCCAGCTTCAGCGCCACATAGCTGGCCGCCGAGACCGCGAAGGCCGGCAGGGTGGCGCCCAGGCTGGGCGCCAGGCGGTCGAAGGCCTGATAGGCGGCCACGCCCAGCGCCCAGGCCATAAGGCCGGACAGGTGCAGCCCGCCGGTGAACCAGTAGGCCCCGCCGCGCCGGGTCAGGCCGGCCACATCCACCCGCCGCCGACGCACGATGAAATGGTCGGCCAGAAGCACGCCGAACAGGGGCGCGAATACCGAACCGATCAGCAGCAGAAAGCCTTCGTAACGGCCGATCGGCGCCCACAGGGCGATCGCGGTGCACGCTGCGCCGTAGACCAGGGACAGACGCGTCGGACTAACCGGCGCCAGGGTCGCGGTCGAGATCGCCGCCGAATGGATGTCGGCGAAGGCGTTGTCGGTCTCGTCGATCACGATCAGCAGCAAGGCGACGCCCCCGCCGCTGGCGGCCAGCGCCGACAACAGCAGGCTCTGTCCGCCGCCCGCGACCAGGGCGTAGGCGGCGCCCAGGGCCATGAACCAGACGTTGGCCACCAGGTATCCCGCCGCGCTGCCACGGAACATGGCGCCGGGCGAGCGGCCAAAGCGCGTGTAGTCGGAGATCAGCGGCAGCCATGACAGCGGCATGGCCGTCACCAGATCGACCCCGGCGCCGAAGCCCATCTCGCCTGTGCCGGGCCGCGCGAACAGGGCCGCCACGTCATGGTCGGCCAGCAGCCGCCAGCTGAGCCAGCAGGCGCCCCCGAGCAACAGCCACAGGCCCCAGGCGCGCAAAAACCGGCGAACGAACGACACCGGGCCCATGATCGCCAAGGCCGTGGCCAGCACGCCGAACGCCAGGGTCCACAGCATCGGGCTGGACGGGCCGCCCGCCCGCATCACCAGGGCGTTGGCCGAGTCTCGCATGGCGATCAGCTCGAACGCGCCCCATCCGGTCAGCTGCACGGCGTTGAGCACCGCGGGCAGGGCCGCGCCGCGCACGCCGAGCGCGGGCCGCAGCGAGCCGATGGCCGACAGGCCGGTGTCGGCGCCGACCACCCCGGCGGCCGACAGCAGCGCCACGCCGAGCAACGAACCGACCGCGATCGCGCCGAGCGCCTCGCCCAGGCTCAGGCCCGGCGTGAGCAGGGCGCCAGCCTGAAGCACCAGCAGGCCGATGCCCAGGCTGAACCACAAGGAAAAGGCGTCGTTCATGCCGAACGCCCGCCGGTCCTGGGGCACGGGCGTCAACGGATCGTGGGTGTCGTCAAGATCGGCCATGGGCCGGGGATGTAGCAGCTCGCCACCGCGCCGCGAACCGGGCGGGCGATCGAATTTCCGCCGCCCTCACGCCCGGTGGATATCGCCCCAGAAGCGCTTGGCCTTGTCGAAGAAGCCGGCAGATCGCGGGTGGTGCTGCGCGCCGCAGGTTTCCGACAGCTCGCGCATCAGCTCCTTCTGCCGGGCGGTCAGCTTGGTGGGCGTCTCGACAAACAGCTCGACCACCAGATCGCCGCGGTCGCGCGAGCGCAGCGACGGCATGCCCTTGCCCTTGAGCCGCACGGTGCGGCCGGTCTGGGCGCCCTCGGGCACCTTGACCTTGGCGCGGCAGGCGTCGTCGCCCTCGGCCAGGCCCTTCAGGCACGGCGCCTCGATCTCGCCGCCGAGCGCGGCGGTGCACATGGGCACGGGCACGGTGCAGTGCAGGTCCAGGCCGTCGCGCTCGAACAGCTCGTGCGGCTTGACCGACAGGAAGATGTAGAGGTCGCCGCGCGGGCCGCCGTGCGCGCCGGCGTCGCCCTCGCCCGACAGGCGGATGCGCGCGCCGTCGTCCACGCCCGCGGGCACGCGCACCGACAAGGTGCGCTGCTTGCGCACCTGGCCCTGGCCGTGGCACTCCGCGCAGGGGTCGGCGATGACGCGCCCGGCCCCGCCGCAACGCGGGCAGGTGCGCTCGATGGCGAAGAAGCCCTGGGTCGCGCGCACGCGGCCTGCGCCGCCGCAGGTCGAGCACGCGGTCGGGCTGGTGCCCGGCTTGGCGCCCGAGCCCTGGCAAGCTTCGCAGGTCAGGGCGGCGGGCACCACGATCTCGGCGTCCGAGCCGCTGTAGGCCTGCTCCAGAGTGATCTCCAGGTCGTAGCGCAGGTCTTGGCCGCGCATGGGCCCCGAGCCGCGGCGCCCGCCGCCGAACATGTCGCCGAAGGCGTCGCCGAACACCTCGTTGAAGATGTCGTGGATGTCGCCGAATCCGGCCTGGCCGCCGGAAAAGCCGCCCTGGCCGCCCCCGTTGACGCCCGCGTGGCCGTAACGGTCGTAGGCCGCGCGTTTCTGCGGGTCCGACAGGATGGAATAGGCCTCGTTCAGTTCCTTGAACCGGGCCTCAGCCTCCTTGTCCCCGGCGTTGCGGTCGGGGTGGTGCTGCATCGCGAGCTTGCGGAACGAGGTCTTCAGCTGACCGTCGTCGGCCGTGCGTTCGACCTCAAGAATGTCGTAGTAGCAACGCGCGGTCAAAACCTGGGTCCTCTCAAATGTCCGGGATCGGGTTTCCAGTGTTCAACTGGGGCCTTGCGCAACCCGGCGCAAGCGGGGGACGGCGAAAGCCCCCCGCAGCCGCGCGCGAGGGGCCTTGCCCGTCGGTCATCAGGACTTGTGGTCGTCCACTTCCTCGAATTCGGCGTCGACCACGCCTTCTTCGGCCGGGCCTGCGCCCGCCTCGCCGCCTTCGCCCTGCGAGGCCTTGTACATGGCCTCGCCCAGCTTCATCGACGCCTGGGCCAGGGTTTGGGTCTTGGCCGAGATATCTTCGGCGTCCTCGCCTTCCAGCGCCGCCTTCAGATCGTCGCGGGCCTTCTCGATCGAGGCCTTCTCATCCGCCGGCACCTTGTCGCCGTAGTCGGCCAGGGCCTTCTCGGTCGAGTGGATCAGGGCGTCGGCGTGGTTCTTGGCCTCGACCACGGCCCGGCGCTTCTTGTCCTCGTCGGCGTGCGCCTGGGCGTCCTTGACCATCTGCTCGATGTCGGCGTCCGACAGCCCGCCATTGGCCTGGATGCGGATCGACTGCTCTTTGGCGGTCGCCTTGTCCTTGGCCGTGACGTGCACGATGCCGTTGGCGTCGATGTCGAAGGTCACCTCGACCTGCGGCACGCCGCGCGGCGCCGGCGGAATGCCGACCAGGTCGAACTGGCCCAGCAGCTTGTTGTCGTGCGCCATGGGTCGCTCGCCCTGGAACACGCGGATGGTCACGGCCGACTGGTTGTCGTCGGCGGTCGAGAAGGTCTGGCTGCGCTTGGTCGGGATGGTGGTGTTGCGCTCGATCAGCGGCGTGAACACCCCGCCCAGGGTCTCGATGCCCAGGGTCAGCGGCGTCACGTCGAGCAACAGCACGTCCTTGACGTCGCCTTGCAGCACGCCGGCTTGCACCGCCGCGCCCAGGGCCACGACTTCGTCGGGGTTCACGCCCTTGTGCGGCTCGCGGCCGAAGAAGGCCTTCACCGCGTCCTGCACCTTGGGCATGCGGGTCATGCCGCCGACCAGGACCACTTCGTCGATGTCGCTCTTCTTCAGACCGGCGTCCTTCAGCGCCTGCTCGCAGGGGCCGATGGTGCGCGCGATCAGGTCGTCGACCAGGGCTTCCAGCTTGGCGCGGGTCAGCTTGACGTTCAGGTGCAGCGGGCCCGAGGCGTTCATCGAGATGAAGGGCAGGTTCACGTCGTAGGAGGCGACCGACGACAGCTCCTTCTTGGCCTTCTCGGCCTCTTCCTTCAGGCGCTGCAGGGCCAGCTTGTCCTTGCGCAGGTCGACGCTGGTTTCCTTCTTGAACTCGTCGGCCAGGAAGTCGACCAGACGCAGGTCGAAGTCTTCGCCGCCCAGGAAGGTGTCGCCATTGGTGGCCTTCACCTCGAACACGCCGTCGCCGATCTCCAGGATCGACACGTCGAAGGTGCCGCCGCCCAGGTCGTAGACCGCGATCTTCTTGCCGTCGTTCTTCTCCAGCCCGTAGGCTAGCGCCGCGGCGGTGGGTTCATTGATGATGCGCAGGACTTCCAGGCCGGCGATCTTGCCCGCGTCCTTGGTCGCCTGGCGCTGAGCGTCGTTGAAATAGGCCGGAACGGTGATGACCGCCTTGGTCACGGTCTCGCCCAGGTGGGCTTCGGCCGCTTCCTTCATCTTCTGCAGGATGAAGGCCGAGATTTCCTGCGGGCTGTAGTCCTTGCCGTGGGCGCGCACATAGGCGGCGCCGTTGGGGCCCTTGACGATCTCGTAGGGCACCATGCCCTTGTCCTTGGCCACCACCGGATCGTCGTACTGACGGCCGATCAGGCGTTTGATGGCGAAGAAGGTGTTGGCGGGGTTGGTCACCGCCTGGCGCTTGGCGGGCTGGCCGACCAGCCGCTCGCCGTCTTCCTGGATGCCCACCACGGAAGGGGTGGTGCGCGCGCCTTCGGCGTTCTCGATCACCTTCGGCGCCTTGCCGTCCATGATCGCGACGCACGAATTGGTCGTGCCAAGGTCGATACCGATAATTTTGCTCATGAGATCTGTCGCTCCCTACGGGCGAACGGACGGGTGGCCTTGTGCAAGCGCCTGTCCCTTTGCCGCTCCCCGGTTCGATCGGGTCTCCAAAAGTGGCGAGGCTTGAGGCGCCCCGGATAGCCTTCGGGCTCGCCCGCAAGCGGCCCTTGTACAGCGCCGCATATGGGAAATCGCCCCCTTTGCGCAAGGGTGACCGTTCGAATCGGCCGTGGCGGGCCGCCGCGCCTTGCGCCGCGCGGCCGCATGGCGACATTGGCCGGGTGATCGACGGATTCGAGCTTCATCCCGCCGCGCTGGACCGCCCGGCCCAGGAGGCCCTGGCGCGCGCGGTGCTGGCGGCGGCCCAGGACGCGCCGTTTCATTCGCCCGAGGTTCCGGGCGGGCGGCGCATGTCGGTGGCGATCACCGGCCTGGGTCCCCTGTCGTGGACCAGCGACGCCGGCGGCTATCGCTATGTGGACGCGCACCCCCTGACCGGCCGCCCATGGCCGCCGATGCCGCCGATCCTGCTGGACCTGTGGCGCCGCTTCGCCCCCGGCGCGCCCGAGCCCGACGCGTGCCTCGTGAACCTGTATCAGGGCGGGGCGCGCATGGGCCTGCACCAGGACCGCGACGAGGCGGACCTCTCCGTTCCGGTGCTGTCGATCTCGCTCGGCGACCGGGCCCTGTTCCGCATCGGCGGCCGGGCGCGCAAGGATCGGACCGGCTCGCTGTGGCTGGCCTCGGGCGACGTGTGCGTGCTGGCGGGCCCCGCGCGCCTGGCCTTCCACGGCGTCGACCGGGTGGTGGAGGGCTCCTCGACAGTCGTGCCGGGCGGCGGGCGGCTCAACCTGACCCTGCGCCGGGCCCGCTAGGGCCTCAGCCCGCCAGGAGCAGGCTCCAGACGAACATCACCGTGCCGAAAATGGCGAAGGCCGCCAGCATGATCGCCTGGGCGGCGATGGCCAGTTCGAACAACAGCGGCGTCTCGTCGCGGCGGGGCTTCCAGCGCGACCCCATCCAGGTCACGCCGTCCCTCAGGCCCTCGAAGATCCACAGCCCCAGGAATCCGGCCGTCGTCAGCGACAGCGCGCTCATGAACGCGGCTGCGGGCGCCCTGTGCTGCTGAATCAACGACAAGATCTCGTCCATGCGCCAATCGTAACGCGGCGGCGGCTTCACCGTCATCATCGGAAAACTGCGTATGGCGCCGCAGTGCGGCAAAAATTCCGTCGCGCGCCCGCTCCCCGGCCGTTCAGGCCCCCGCCAGCTTGGCGGTGACGTGATCCAGCACCAGGCGGCCGGCCGGCGTGGCGATCAGGCGGCCGCGATCCTGGCGCAGCAGGCCCGCGCCCATCAGATCCGGCAGCGCGTCCAGCGGCAGGGCCGCCAGATCGGCCAGGGCCACGCCTTCGTCGATACGCAGGCCCATCAGCAGGCGCTCCTCGGCCGCCTCTTGGGCGCTCATCGCCTCGCGCGCCTCCAGGCCGTGACCGGCGCGCTGCACCGCGGCGATGTAGCCGGGTATGGCCGCCACGGCGCGCGTGGCCTGGCGCCCGCCCCCGACCGTCAGCCGGCCGTGGGCGCCGGGGCCGACGCCCAGGTAGTCCTCGCCGCGCCAGTAGACCAGGTTGTGGCGGCTGCGCGCGCCCGGCCCCCGCGCGTGATTGGACACCTCGTAGGCGCCAAAGCCCTCGGCCTCCAGCACCGCCTGGGTCGTCTCATAGAGATCGGCCGCCAGGTCAGGCTCGGCGGGGGCGAACGCGCGGCGGCGAACGGCTCGGTCGAAGGCGGTGCCGGCCTCGATGGTCAACTGGTAGGGCGACAGGTGCTCGGGACCCAGGGCCAGGGCCGCGCGCAGCGTGCGCGTCCAGCCCTCGGGCGTCTGGCCGGGCAGGGCGTAGATCAGGTCGAGCGACAGGCGCGCAAACCGGTCGCGGGCCAGGCGGGCGGCGCGCCGCGCCTCCTCGGCGCCGTGGTTGCGCCCCAGGAACCGCAAGGCGTCGTCGTCCAGCGCCTGCACGCCCAGCGACAGCCGCGTCACGCCCGCCGCGGCGAAGGCGGCGAACCGCTCGGCCTCCGCGTCGGTGGGATTGGCCTCCAGCGTCACCTCCAGGTCGGGCGCGGCGGGCCACAGGGCCCGGGCCTGGGCGATCACGGCGGCGACGAAGGAAGGGTCGGCCAGCGAGGGCGTGCCCCCGCCGAAGAAGACCGACACCAGCGTGCGCGGCCCGATCAGCCGCGCCTGGGCCTGCAGGTCGGCCAGGATCGCCCGGCCCAGGGCCTCGGCCTCGCCCGCCCGCCGATCCAGCGCCACATTGAAATCGCAGTAGGGACAGATGCGCGCGCAATAGGGCCAATGGACATAGAGCCCCAGAGGCGGGTCTAGCGGCGGCGGCGGCGCGGCCGGGTCAGTCAAACAGGGCCGCCTTGAGCTTGGCGAAGGCGTCGGCGCGGTGGCTCATGGCGTGCTTCTCGTCCGGGTCCATCTCGCCGAAGGTCTGGGTGCGTCCGGCCGGGACGAAGATCGGGTCGTAGCCGAAGCCGCGCGTTCCGCGCGCCGGAAAGGTCAGGGCCCCGTCGATGCGCCCCTCGACCGTCACCACCGGCCCGCGCGGCCACGCCACCGCCAGGGCGCACACGAACCAGGCCGAGGGGTCGTCGTCCACGCCGGTCTCCTCCAGCCGCGCGCGCACCTTGTCCATGGCCAGGGCGAAGTCCTTGCCCGGCCCGGCCCAGCGGGCGGAAAAGATGCCGGGCGCCCCGTCCAGAGCGCCCACGCACAGGCCGGAATCGTCGGCCAGGGCGACCAGGCCCGAGGCGTCGGCCGCCGCGCGCGCCTTCAGCGCCGCGTTGCCGGTGAAGGTGCTTTCGGTCTCGTCCGGCTCGGCCAGGCCCAGGTCGCCCGCCGAAACCACCTGGAATCGCTGGTCCAGCAGCGCGGACAGCTCGCGCACCTTGCCGGAATTGTGGGTCGCGGCCACGATGCGGATCCCGCGCGGCAGGCTGAGGGACATGTGCGGTCCTCCGGAGGTATGATGATGCGGCCCGTCATACCCGCCCCCAAGCGCGAGGCCTAGATGAACCCCGAAGTCGCCCTGCTCATGGCCGAGCACGTTCTGCCGTTCGCCTATGCCGAGATCGTCGAGACCGTGCACCGGCCGCTGGCCGCGCGCCTGGTGCAGATTCACGCCGCCCACGGGCGCCCGATCGTGGTCGGGGTGTCGGGCAGCCAGGCCAGCGGCAAGACCACCCTGTGCGCCTTCCTCGAACTGCTGCTGGGCGAGGCGGGGCTGAAGGTCCAGACCCTGTCGATCGACAACCTCTATCTGTCCAAGCCCCGGCGTCAGGCCCTGGCCGGCCACACCCATCCGCTGCTGGTCACGCGCGGGCCGCCCGGCACCCACGACATTCCCCTGGGCCATGCGGTGCTCGACCTGCTCACCGGCGCCCGCCCCTCGCCCGTGCGGCGCATGCCGCGCTTCGACAAGGCGGCCGACACCCTGGCGCCCGAGCGCGAGTGGCCCCCGCTGGCGGGCCCGGTCGATGTGGTGATGTTCGAGGGCTGGTGCGTGGGCGCCCGACCCCAGCCCCAGGCCGCCCTGCTCGAGCCGGTCAACGCCCTGGAGCGCGACGAGGACCCCCAGGCGGTGTGGCGCGCCTACGTCAACACCCACCTGGCCAACGACTACGCCGGCCTGTTCGCCCGCATCGACGCCCTGGTCATGCTCAAGGCGCCCGATTTCGACGCCGTGTTCGCCTGGCGCGCCCTGCAGGAAAAGAAGCTCGGCGACCGCCTGCGCGCCACCGGCGCCCTGACCGGCGGCCGCAAGCTGATGTCCGACGCCGACCTGCGCCGCTTCCTGGCCCACTACCAGCGCCTGACCGAGTGGATCTTAGAGGAGATGCCGGCGCGCGCGGACGTGCTGGTGGAGCTGGGGCGGGGGCATGAGGTGGTGGGGATGCGGGTGTAGGGGGCGGGCGGGGCGCCTAGCTGGCTCTGGAGGCAGTGGCGGTGAACTTCCTGCGCGACGCCTTCGGCCACCTCGAGGTGATCGGCTATCTGCCCTCGGCCGTGCCCCTGTTCGTCAGGGGCGGCGTCAACGACGCCAACACCGACACCGATGCGGGCCTGATCGCCTTCCCCGCCGCCAGCCTGGACGACTGCGTCGCCGCCGCCTCGGCGGGCCGGTGTGGGCGCGCGGGCGGTTGGTGCGCCCGACGCCGGCGTGAAGGCAATGCGCGCCAAGGCGGGCTGACCACCGGACCCAGGCGCGGACTTGCGCCATCGCTTAGCCATGACCAGCCTGACCGACTGAATTTTAGGTGAGGTGCCCCCGCGGTCATCGGGTGGTGGGGGTAAGGGAGCGATGTGATAAGCTGATCTCGCTCCCGTGTTTGCTTTCCGGCCCAATACTGGCGCCCGAGTTCGCGGCGAGTTACGGTGCCGGACGGGAGGTGGTCATGCTCACGGACGATGAAATCGCTACGCTTTTTTCCAACCTGGAGTCGGACCGCGTTGAGCGGAAGCGTAACTTTCAATCGGCCGCTGACAGAATTCGTCAGGCAATTTGCGCCTTTGCCAACGATCTCCCGAACTATCGGCAGCCGGGGGTAGTTTTTATCGGCCTAGAGGACGACGGCAGCTGCTCGGGGATCGAAATCGACGACGATCTGCTCAAGACATTAGGCGGCTTACGCAATGAGGGGCTAATCCTTCCCTTTCCGCTCATGTCGGTGGCCCGTAAGGAGATCGGTGGCTGCACTGTTGCGGTCATCGAAGTTGCACCATCGACCCAACCGCCTGTTCGTTTAGAAGGGCGAACCTGGATTCGAGTGGGTCCGCGCCGCGCGGTAGCGACAGTCGAAGAAGAGCGGCGTCTCACTGAAAAGCAGGTTTGGCAAAACCTTACTTTCGACGCTAGGCCCTGCGCTGACGCTACGCTCGACGACCTAGACCTACATCGGTTCGAAACGGAATACCTTCCCTCCGCGACTTCCCCGGAAATCCGGCGGGAGAACGGGCGCTCGACTGAGGAAAAGCTACGTGCGCTGCGGCTGACCTCCCGGGATGGGCGACCTACAAATGCTGCCTTGCTTCTTCTGGGCAAGAACCCTCGACAGTATCTCCCTGGAGCTTATATCCAGTTCCTTCGCTTGGACGGCCACCAACTGATCGACCATGTTATCGATCAAAAGGAAATCGGCGGAACGGTTCCTGATCAAGTAAGACAGATAGAGGAATTGATGCGGCTAAACCTCCGCACCACTGTAGAAATCGGCGGCGCGCAGCGAATAGAGCAGGCGGATTACCCCGTGGACGCGCTGGAGCAGCTCATTCGCAATGCCTTGCTTCACCGGACATATGACGCCAGTACCATGCCGGTGAAAGTGTATTGGTACTCTGACAGAATCGAAATAATGAACGCTGGCGGCCTTTACGGTGAGGTCAACCCCGATACGATTTGGCAGAACGTAACTGCCTACCGAAATCCTTTGTTAGCTGAAGGGTTGAAGTCGTTAGGCGTAGTCGAACGCTTCGGCTACGGGCTTGTGCAAGCGCGCCGCGCCATTGAGGCGAACGGTAATCCGCCACTCATGACTCAGTTTGAGCCTAATTATACACTGTTCAAGTTGGAGGCGGTGAAATGAAATCGATCGCCTTTTTCAACAACAAGGGCGGTGTCGGGAAAACTTCCCTAATATATCACCTGGCTTGGATGTATGCTGATCTCGGCCAACGTGTACTTTTGGCCGACTTAGATCCCCAATCCAATCTTACCGCTATGTGCTTCAAGGATGATGCACTAGAGCGCATCTACGAAGCGGAAAATCCAGATACAATCTTTACTGCGGTTGAACCGGTGAAGCGGGGTGTCGGAGACCTTCGCTTCTTTAATCCGATGATCGTAACTGATGGTCTCGCGATTATCCCTGGTGATCTGCTTTTATCGGACTTTGAGGATGAACTATCCGCGACGTGGCCTCGGTGTGTGGATCGAGACGAGAGGGCGTTCCGCATCACGGCTGCATTCCATCGGATAATCGAGGAAGCTGGTCGGCGACATCAAGCTAACATCACCCTCATAGATGTGGGTCCTACCTTCGGCGCATTGAATCGCGCGGCCCTCATCGCTGCAGACTACGTCATTATCCCGGTGGCTCCTGACCTATTCTCCGTCCGTGGCCTTGAGAACGTCGGCGGACGACTGAAGTCCTGGCGCGCAGAATGGCAAGATCGTCTTAATCGCGCACCGCAGCTAGACTTCAGCCTGCCGGCGGGCGGCATGCAGCCCGTCGGCTATGTCGTTTCCCGTCACACCGAATTTGCCGACGGCGTGGTTCGCGCCTTCCAGAAATGGATTACCAAAATCCCGAGCGCGTATCGGCGGGCCGTTGACAATCCCAGCATTCCTGACGAGGCGCTTTCCCTTGGCCGCCTGAAGGATTACCGCTCGCTCATAGCTATGGCGCAAGATGCCCGGAAGCCCATGTTTAAGCTCCGCCCCGGCGACGGAGCGATTGGCGGCCATCAGGGGGCGGTGGCCGCTGCCTACGACGATTTCGAGAGACTGGCGCGCGCCATAGCGGATCGGATAGGCCAGCCGATCTGATGGCACCTCCGATCCTCGGCATGGTGTTCCGTTACGCGCCGTCCCGATTTTGAACAGCACGGCCGCCCGTCCCTCACCCCGCCGCCGCCCGCTGCAGCGCGAGCAGTTCGCCGATCCCGCCGCGCGCCAGGTCGAACAGGGCCTCGAATTCGGCGCGGGTGAAGCCGCGCTTTTCGCCGGTGGCCTGGATCTCGACGATGTCGCCCTGGCCGGTGAGCACGAAGTTGGAGTCGGCCTCGGCGCTGGAATCCTCCTCGTAGTCGAGGTCGAGCACCGGTACGCCCTCGCAGACGCCGCACGACACCGCCGCCACCTGGTCCAGGATCGGGTCGGCCTTGAGCACGCCTTCGTCCAGCAGATAGCGGGTGGCCACGCGCAGGGCGACCCAGGCGCCGGTGATGGCGGCGGTGCGCGTGCCGCCGTCGGCCTGGATCACGTCGCAGTCCAGCGTGATCTGGCGCTCGCCCAGGGCCTTCATGTCGACCACCGCGCGCATCGAGCGGCCGATCAGGCGCTGGATCTCCTGGGTGCGGCCCGATTGCTTGCCCTGGGCGGCCTCGCGCCGGCTGCGGGTGTGGGTCGAGCGCGGCAGCATGCCGTATTCGGCGGTCACCCACCCCTGGCCCTTGTTGCGCAGGAAGGGGGGCACGTTTTCCTCGACGCTGGCGGTGACCAGCACGCGGGTATGGCCGAAGCCGATCAGGCACGACCCCTCGGCGTAGCGGTTGACCGCGGTCTCCATCGTCACGGGCCGCAGCTGATGGGGCTGTCTTTGCGATGGGCGCATGGGTTCGGGTTCCTCGCCTTCGGCACGCGCCGCTTGCGCGCGCGAAGGCGGCGCTTATCCTAAATGAAGACGAGCCCGTCTATCGCTGTTTCCGTGGAGCCATCCCCAGGCGCATGCCGAGCTTCATTTCTCCGGGAGCCGCCGTCGGCCCCACCCTGGGCCAGCTGGACGAGCGGGCGCGCGACATCTTCCGCCGCATCGTCGAAACCTATCTGGAGACCGGCGATCCGGTGGGCTCGCGCACCATCTCGCGCGGCGGGGTGGCCCTGTCGCCCGCCTCGATCCGCAACACCATGCAGGACCTGGCCCAGCTGGGCCTGCTGGGCGCGCCGCATTCCAGCGCCGGGCGTCTGCCCACGCACATGGGCCTGCGCCTGTTCGTCGACGGCCTGCTGGAAGTGGGCGACATCGGCGAGGACGAGCGCCAGCAGATCGAGGCGCGCCTGGCCGGGCGCGGACGCTCGATGCAGGAGGCGATGGACGAGGCCACCTCGCTCCTGTCGGGGCTGGCCGGCGGGGCGGGCGTGGTGGTGGCCCCGGTGCGCGAGGCCGGCGTGAAGCATGTGGAGTTCGTGGCCCTCAGCGCCGAGCAGGCCCTGGCGGTGATGGTGTTCGAGGACGGCCAGGTGGAGAACCGCCTGATGCGCCTGGCCGCCGGCATGACGCCCTCGGCGCTGCAGGAGGCGTCCAACTTCCTCAACGCGCGCCTGTCGGGCCATACCCTGCTGGAGGCCAAGACCGAAATCCGCACCGAGTTCGAGCAGGCGCGGCGCGAGCTGAACGAGGCCGCCGCGCGCCTGGTGGAGGACGGGCTGGCGGCGTGGGGCGGCGGCGAGGAGACCGAGCGCGCCCTGATCGTGCGCGGCCGCGCGAACCTGCTGCAGGACGGCGCGGCGCTGGAAGACCTGGAGCGGGTGCGCAAGCTGTTCGACGATCTGGAGCAGAAGGAACAGCTGATCGGCCTGCTGGACGATGTGCGCGCCGCCGAGGGGGTGCGCATTTTCATCGGCGCCGAAACGCGACTTTTCTCGCTTTCGGGTTCCTCTGTGATCGCGGCGCCCTATATGAACGGCCGGCAGAAGGTGGTGGGCGCGATCGGCGTGATCGGACCGACCCGCCTGAACTACGCCCGGGTCATACCGCTGGTGGACTATACCGCCAAGGTGCTGGGCCGGATGTTTGAGACCTGAAGGACGAACGACCATGACCGACGACGAGACGCCGGCCGACGACGAATTCCCGCAAACCGAACCGGCAGCGGACGCCGCCGAACAGATCGAGGCGCTGAAGGCCGAGAACGCCGCCCTGCGCGAACAGGCGCTGCGCTTCGCCGCCGACGCCGAGAACACCAAGCGCCGGGCCGAGCGCGAGGCCAACGACGCGCGCGCCTTCGCCATCCAGAAGTTCGCCTCGGCCCTGCTGGGCGTGGCCGACAACCTGTCGCGCGCCCTGCAGCACGCCCCGCGCGAGGACATCGACGCGGCGGTCAAGAACTTCGTGCTCGGCATCGAGATGACCGAGAAGGAGCTCTCGGGCGCGTTCGAGCGCAACGGCCTGAAGAAGATCGACCCGGCCAAGGGCGCCAAGTTCGATCCCCATGTGCACCAGGCGATGATGGAGCAGGACGCGCCCGACGTGGACCCCGGCGCGGTGGTCCAGTCGGTCCAGGCCGGCTACGAGCTCTATGGCCGCGTGGTGCGCCCGGCGATGGTGGTGGTGGCCGCCAAGACCTCGGCCAAGGCCGCCGCCAACGGCTATGCGCCGGCCGAGGACGCCGACGGCGGCACGCTGGACACCAAGGCCTAGGCGTCGCCGCACGCCGGGCATTCGGGGTCGGCGCTCAGGCGCACGGTGCGGCTTTCGCCGTCCAGGGCGTCGTACAGCCATAGCCGGCCGCCCAGCGTATGGCCCGCGCCGACGATCCATTTGATCGCCTCCAGGGCCATCATCGAGCCGACCACGCCGGCCAGGGCCCCGACCACGCCCACTGCCGAACAGGTCTCGGCGTCCGGCGGGATCTCGCTCACCAGGCAGCGGTAGCAGGGCTGGCGCTCGGCCAGGGGCCGGCGGCGGGTGAGGCCGGCGGCGAACACGCCCACCTGACCGCTCCAGCGGCCGATGGCGCCTGACACCAGGGGCTTGTGCTGCTCCAGGCACGCGGCGTTGACCGCGAAGCGCGTGGCGAAATCGTCGGTCCCGTCCAGCACCAGATCGTAGGGGCGCACCAGGGCGCCGGCGTTGGCCGGGGTCAGGGCCTGGGCGATCGGCGTGACGGCTATCTCGGGATTGAGCGCGGCCAGGGCCTGGGCCGCCGCCTCGACCTTGGGCCGTCCGACGTCGGCCGCGGCGTAGAGCACCTGGCGCTGCAGGTTCGACAGGGCCACCACGTCCGGATCGGCCAGGCCGATGTGGCCCACGCCGGCGGCGGCGAGATAGAGCGCCGCCGGAGCGCCCAGGCCCCCGGCGCCGACGATCAGCACCCTGGCCGCCTTGAGCCGCTGCTGGCCCGGCCCGCCGATCTCGCGCAGCACCAGATGGCGCGCGTAGCGCTCGACTTCGTCCTGGCTGAAGGTCATCCCTGCTCGCTTTCGTATCGTTCCGCGCGCGCGCGGCGGATCGCGTCCTGCAGGCGCCGGGCGAAGGCCGAGCGCTCGCCCGGCGACAACTGGCGCGCCACGATCAGGCTCTTGCCCGACAGCCTCAGGCGCACGTGGGCGTCCTCGTCCTCGCCTTCCAGTTCCACGCGGGTGAAGGCGGTGGGCGAGCGCCACACCGTGCGGCGGCTTTGGCCGATCTCATGCGTCACCTGCACCTCGTCGGCCGACACCTGCACCCGCTCGGCCTGGCGCGCCTGGCGGTAGCTGGCGCGGAAGGCCAGGGTCACCGCCAGGAAATCCAGGCCCAGGAAGATCGGCACCGGCGCGGCCTTGAACGCGAGCACCATCAGGGCGGCCGTGGCGATGTTGACCACGGCCAGACCGCCGAGCAGGACGTAGAGCCCCGCCTTGGGCAGGGAGCGGTTCGGCCTCAGCACGGCGTCCAGATGGAGGGGCGCGTCCATCCCGCCAGCTTAGCGCACGGCGGCGGCTCACGCTCGAATAGATAAAGACTATGCAATGGACAAAAACTATCAATTTTGTTTTGCCGGCTGGAGCGCCTAGGTATGCGGGGCGGCCCC
>DATKPD010000066.1:0-49829 GCA_035524315.1 Caulobacteraceae bacterium | reverse complement strand
GTCGTCAAAGTTCTAGTGGAACAGCCACGTGGAACGACCGCTGCCGACCCTCCACGAACGTTGAGATCGGCCGTCTGGCAATTGACGCCGCGAGATAGGCGACCTTCTTGCAGCCGGTGTGCCCCTCGCCGAACAGAGTATCGTGCACGGTTTGATACGGGTGTCCGGTTATCTCGAGGCTGTCCACGGCACCCGAGTTGGTTGGATTGCTGATGGCCAGCGCCTCGTGCCCGCCGGCCTTGACGGGGGTGAAGCGTAGCCTGACCACTTGGCATCCGCTGTGCTTGACAGCATTTTGCACCAACTCGCTCAGAAGATCGTACATGTGGCGGATGTGGTCCGGCGAGACGACCCGCCCCGTGTAAGCGCTCGGCAGAGAGCCGAAAACGATCCGGCCCGACTTTCCCTTTGTCTGGAACCGTTGTTGGACCGCGAGGTATATCTCCTGAAGAGTAAGGGTTTGGTCCCGCGCAGTTTCTGGGATCCTACCTTGCTGCTGGTGCTGGGCTATCGACCAGTTGGACGCAGAGATCCAAAGCCGATCTGATCGACGTTTGCCGTCGCCAAATGCCTCCTCGACCGAAGTGCGCACCGTGGAGGCGCCAGGCGCCAAAGCGTTTGACCACCCGTCGATTGCGGCCGGACCATGAGGGCCCATCATGAGGAGCGGCGGCAAGCCGTTGCACATCAGCGCGCCTCTGAATAGCCAAAGCTCCTCCACGGGATAGGAGTCCCGTTCGAACAGGAACAGGCTGCGGGCGAACCAATCGATGAAAACCCCTGCCGACAACATTGCAAACCGGAGTCGGTAGACGCTGATCAGGTCATAGTCGGCCTTGACAGGGTAGGAGTTCCATCGGAGCGAACGCAGGGCAACCATGACCGGGTAGTCGTTCTGGATGTCTGGCGCAGACCGCTTCGCATCCATTAGCTGAGCCAGCTCAGTCGAGACGGGGTCGCCGGCGACCGTCTCGAACCCCGGTGCAGGCGCAGCTACAATCTCGAACCGATACCCAGCATGCATCTTCGCCAGCTTTGCGATCCTATGATCGGGAAAAGCGGCGCCGAGCGCGTCCATGAGTGTCCCGACGCGATCCGAAACTCCTCTCCTTTGCGCCGCAGCTGCCTCTAAATGCTGCGTGATGTACTCGAGCGCATCGTACGGGTGCCCCATCATTCCCACGTAGCAGCGATACGAGAGGGGTACGTCAACGGCCTCCTGGGGACGCAATAGAAAGCTGATTAGCTGACGTTCGGACCTCCCGAACTTGTCCGCCGGGACCAAGTGGTCAAGCATCTGCGCCAAGGCGACATGTGTAGGAAGGTTGATGGCATCAAAAATTAGTGGGTATAAAAGCCGCCCCTTGAACCACTTTGATGTCAAATTTGAATTTACATATTCTCGAATTGCTGTGTCAGAGTACGCGTGTAAGGATGCGTATATTCTCATTGAAAACATAGACTGTTGGTCTATGGGTGGTAGATCTAGCAGCGCACCTATGATTGCGTCTGGATTTTGACGAATCAAGAGGCCCGAGGCAACCTTGTCGAAATCGATCCATCTCTGAACGCGTTCTATGTTTTCTAGGATATACGCTACAGCGAGATAGAACCAATTTTCTTCAGTGACCCCCGGACCTACTCGCAGTAATTCATCGAGCTGTTCAATTTGCTTTCCTGTAAAGCGAAGCGCCGTTCCGTAGTCTGATGTGTCCAGCGCAAAACAGTGTTTCGTAATAAAGCGATTTAGGCCTTGCAGCGCCTCGTGCGGGAAAATGCGCGTCAGCTTGTGCACTTCGACCAAAATTTCAGGTGTGGCCGGCCCCCCGCGCATAATAGCGGAGACGTGGGACGACAAGGTCGCGCGTTCCGCCGCTCGCTTGTGCTTCGACCGTTGCCGCAAAGACCGTCCCCCCTTGCTCACCTGATCGAACCTCGAAAGCTGGACTTGGTCATCTGCCCGCTCACTGCCGCGATTATTTCTCGAACGCTGGGCTCTTTCAAATTGCTGCTCAGCATCCTTGTGAACTCGTGGCTCGAGCCTCCCGCGATTCGCGAGGAATCCCAGCTGGCGCGTTATGCTGATGATACGTGGGATGCGGTATGGGGACCTTCTCGGAGTCCGCAAAGATTGAAACGTGGCGCCCCACCCCTTGCCAACTCACCCGCGCGTGTTCACGCTCTGTGCCGCCCATGAACGCTCACGCGACCTTCGCCGCCGATGCGGCCCGCGCGCCCTACGATCCCGTCCTTGACGCGGCGGGGCGGGCGCGCGCCTTGGCCGAGCGGCAGCTGGCGATGCTGGAGCGGTTGGCCGAGGCGGGCCTGGATGTGGCGCGGGCGGTCCAGCGCGAGGCCCAGGCTCTTGCGGATCGGGCGCTCACAGATCAGGCGCTTACCGATCAAGCCCTGACCGATCAGGCCCAGGCGGGCGAGGGCGCCTCAGACGGTCCCGACCCCGACGCCGCCGCCCCCTCCACGCCGCCGCCGTCCGGCCGCTCGCTGCAAAGCCTGGCCATGGCCTATGCCCGCGCCGCGCGAGCGGTGCGCATGACGGTGATGCTGCAGTCGCGCGTGCTGCGCGATCTGGAGGCGGCCGAGCGGCAGGCGGGCCTGCGCGAGTTTGACGACCGCGCGCGGCGCGAGGCGGCGCGGCAGGCGCGCAAGGGGCGGGTGGCGCGCATCGTGCGCCGCGTGGCCGAGGCCTGCGCCGACGCCGAGGCGCAAGGTCAGGAAGGCGCGCGCGATGTGAACCTGGACGGGATCGAGCGGCTGGACGAGGACGTGTTCGGCGATGTGCTGACCCGCCCGATGGGCGAGATCGTGGCGCGCATCTGCGACTATCTGGGGCTTGAGCCCGACTGGAGCGACCTGGCGTGGGAGGCGTGGGCCGAGGCCGAGGCGGCCGACCCGCGCTCGCCCTTCGCGGCGCCCGGCCTGGCGCACGCCGGCTCTGCGGTGCCCGAATCGGTCGCCGCCCCGGCGGCCGCGTTCCGCGCCAGCGGCTAGGGGTCGTCACGCGGGCCGAAGGCCCGCAGGCATTCTCACCACGAAGGGCACGAAGGACACCAAGAGGTCGGCGCTGCCTTCGTGATCTTCGTGTCCTTCGTGGTTCAATAATCCTGGGCTTCGCCCAAACCGAACCCACAAACGAAAACGCCCGGCGCGGGGCCGGGCGTGCTCAGCAGCTCAAGCGGGGGCAGCCCTACTTGATCTTGCCTTCCTTGAACTCGACGTGCTTGCGCACGACGGGATCGTACTTCTTCAGCACCATCTTGTCGGTCTTGGTGCGGGCGTTCTTCTTGGTCACGTAGAAGAAGCCGGTGTCCGCCGACGAGTTGAGGCGGATCTTGATTGAAGCCGGTTTAGCCATGGCGTCCTGTCCTTGCGGGCGAGCGGTCGGAACCGCTCCAGCCGGGAATTCCGAGAGGCGCGGAACATACTCAGGAACCGGCCAAAGTCAACGCGCCATCGCGGGGGCGGTCCGCTTTGGCCTTAGGGCCTATCGCCCGCGCTGTTTGCCCCGGTTTTGGCCGGGGCCGCGAAAGCCGCGCGCGCCCGGCGGCGGGGCGCGGCCGCGCACGCCCAGGCGCGGGGCGGGGGCCTTGGGGTCGCGCGGGTCCGGCGCGCTCAGCATCTCGAACAGCAGCCCGCCGGTGTTGGGCGCCGCCTCGGCCAGGCGCACCTGCACCATGCGGCCCAGCGGCCAGCGCTGGCCGCTCTTCTCGCCCACCAGGGCGTGGCCGCGGTCGTCGTGGATGAAGTATTCCGCCCCCAGATTGGAGATGGGGACCAGGCCGTCCGCGCCGGTCTCGTCCAGGCGGATGAACAGGCCAAAGCGGGTCACGCCGGTGATGCGGCCCTGGAACTCGGCCCCCACCCGGTCGGCCAGGAAGGCGGCCACATAGCGGTCGGTGGCGTCGCGCTCGGCGGCCATGGCGCGCCGCTCGGCCTGGGTGATCAGGTCGGCGGTGTCCTTCATGCGCGTGATGTCGAAGTCCGACAGCCCGTCGTCGCCCAGCCTCAGGGCCGTGATCAGGGCCCGGTGCACGATCAGGTCGGCGTAGCGGCGGATCGGCGAGGTGAAGTGGGCGTAGCGGTCCAGGTTCAGGCCGAAGTGGCCGATGTTCTCGGTGTTGTAGTGCGCCTGCATCTGGGTGCGCAGCACCACCTCGTTGACGATGTCGGCGTGCGGGCCCTCGCGCGTCTCGGCCAGCAGCCGGTTGAAGCGGTCGGTGCGCGCCGGCTCGCCCCGGGTCCAGGCGATGGAGATGGTGCCCAGGAACTCGGCCAGGGACTGCAGCTTCTCCAGGCTGGGCGCGTCGTGCACGCGGTAGATCAGGGGCTGGCCGCGCTGCTCCAGGGTCTGGGCGGCGCAGACGTTGGCCTGCACCATCATCTCCTCGATCAGCTTGTGCGCCTCCAGTGAGGGGCGCGGGTTGATCGAGGCGACCTTGCCCTCGTCGTCCAGGATGATGCGGCGCTCGGCGCTGGCGATGGCCAAGGGCTGGCGCGCCTCGCGGCCGATCTTCATGCAGGCGTAGGCCGCCCACAGCGGTTTGAGGATCGGCTCCAGCAGCGGGCCGGTCTGCTCGTCGGACGCGCCGTCGATGGCGGCCTGGGCCTGCTCGTAGGACAGCTTGGCCGCCGAGCGCATCAGGCCGCGCACGAAGCGGTGCTCGGTCTTCTTGCCCCGCGCGTCGAAGGTCATGCGCACCGCCAGGCAGGCCCGGTTCTCGCCCTGGCGCAGGCTGCACAGCCCGGCCGACAGCGCCTCGGGCAGCATCGGCTCGACCCGGTCGGGGAAGTAGACCGAGTTGCCCTTGTCGCGCGCCTCGCGGTCCAGCGCCGAGCCCGGGCGCACATAGGCCGCCACGTCGGCGATGGCCACCCACACCACCCAGCCGCCGGGGTTCTTGGGGTCCGTGTCCGGCTCGGCGAACACCGCGTCGTCGTGGTCGCGCGCGTCGGGCGGGTCGATGGTCACCAGCGGGATGTCGCGCAGGTCGGTGCGCCGGCCCAGCTCCGGCGCCTTGGCCGCCTCGGCCTCCGCCTCCGCCGCCGCCGAGAAGCCGGTCGGAATGCCGTGGGTGTGGATGGCGATCAGCGAGGCGGCGCGCGGCTCGTCCTCGCGCCCGATCACCTGCACCACCCGCCCGCGCTTGGGGCCGTAGCGCTGCGGCGCCGAGCCGATCTCGGCCAGCACCAGGTCGCCGTCCTTGAGCTTGTCGCCGTCGTTGTGGGCCAGCAGCAGGCTGTCCTTGGACTTGCGGTCGACCGGCTCCACGCGGATCTCGCCGCGCGCCTTGCGCACCACGCCCAGCACCCGGTGCGCGCTCTGGCCCAGGCGCTTGATCAGCCGGGCCTCCAACTCGCCCGCCTCGGTCTTCTCGAAGCGCACCAGCAGCCGGTCGCCCAGCCCCGGCGCGCCCTTGGCCTGCTCCGCCTTGCCCGGCGCCAGGCGCACCTGCGGCGCGTCCTCGCCCGCCTTGACCAGGCGCACATAGAGGTCGCCGTCGGCGTCGCGCGACACCACGTCGGCCACGCCGACCGGGGGCAGGGCGCCGGCCTCGGCGAAGCCCTTGCGCCCGCGCTTGCCCAGCTTGCCGTCCGTCGCCAGGCCCTTGAGCATCTCGCGCAGGGCCCGCCGGTCCGCGCCCTTCAGCCCGAACCGCTGCGCCAGTTCGCCCACGTCGGTCTGCCCCTCCGCCACCGCGTCCAGCAGGGTCTGCCGGTCGGGCAGGCCGGGCGAGGGGCGCTTGTCGCGCGCCGGCCTGACGGGATGCCTGGAGAAGGAAGGCGGCTTGGGCGGCTTGGGCACGTTGATCTCCGAGTCAGGCTACTGTAGCGCGCCAATGCGTCCCGCCCACCGCCGATTGTCCCCCCAGATCGCCTCATGATCCCCGATCCTCTGCACGCCGTGATCTTCGACCTCGACGGCACGGTGCTCGACACCGAGCGGGTGTTCCATGGGGTGATGTTCGAGGCCTGCCGCGAGGTCGGCCACGTCATGACCCAGGACCTGTTCCTCAGCATGATCGGCAGCCCGCGCGACGCCAACGCCCGCCGCCTGCTCGACCACTTCGGGCCCGCGTTCCCGGTCGACGCCTACTACGACGCCTGCGGCCGCGGCTTCGAGATCGCCGGGGCCGAGGGCGTGCCGCTGCGGCCGGGCGCGCGGCGGCTGCTGGAGCTGCTGGCCGCGCGCCGCATCCCGCGCGCCATCGCCACCTCGTCCACCCTCGAGCATGTGCGGGGCAGCCTCGGCCGCGCCGGCGTGCTGCACCACTTCGACGCCATCGTCACCCGCGCCGATGTCGCGCGCGGCAAGCCGCATCCGGACACCTTCCTGCTGGCCGCCGAGCGCCTGGGCGCGCAGCCCGGCTGTTGCCTGGCGCTGGAGGACTCGTTCAACGGCGTGCGCTCGGCGGCGGCGGCCGGCATGGCCACGGTGATGGCGCCCGACTTCCTCCAGCCCGACGCCGAGATCCGCGCCCTGTGCGCCGGCGTGGTGGAGAGCCTGGACGAGGTGGCCGAGGCGCTGGAGCGAACCGCGCGCTAACCCGCCGTCTTGGCCGGCGCCCTCTTCTTTGTCGCGGGCTTCTTCGCGGCCGGCTTCTTCGCGGCGGCCTTCTTGGCCGGCTTGTCCTCGGCCGCGGCCTTGGCTTTGCGGACCGGCTTCTTGGCCTTGCCGCCGCCCTTGGCCTCGCGCTCGGCGAGCAGGGCGACCGCTTCGTCCAGCGTGACGTCCTGCGGGTCCTTGCCGCGCGGCACGTTGGCGTTGACGTCCTCGTGCTTGATGTAGGGCCCGAAGCGGCCCGACAGGATGCGAACCGGCTTGCCCGTGGCCGGGTGTTCGCCCAGCTCCTTCAGCGCCGCCGCCGTGGCCCCGCGCGCGCCGCGCCCGCCGCCGGCTTTCTTCTCGGCGATCAGGATCACGGCCCGGTTGAGGCCCACCTCGAACGCCTCGTCGATCGAGGCCAGGCTGGCGTAGGTCTTGTCGTGCTGGACGTAGGGGCCATAGCGGCCCAGGCCCGCCAGGATCGTCACGCCGTCCTCGGGATGCTTGCCCACCTCGCGCGGCAGGGTGAGCAGGCGCAGGGCCCTGTCGAGGTCCAGCTCGGAGGCGGCCCAGCCCTTGGGTAGGCTGGAGCGGCGCGGCTTCTCGCCCTCGCCGAGCTGGACGTAGGGGCCGAAGCGGCCGGCCTTGAGCCACACCTTCTCGCCGGACGCCGGGTCGAGGCCCAGTTCGCGGTCGCCCCCGGCGCCGCCCTCGGCCTCGTCGCCGTCGGGCGAGGCGATCGGGCGGGTGTAACGGCACTCGGGATAGTTGGAGCAGCCGATGAAGGCGCCGAAGCGGCTGGTCTTCAGGCTCAGCCGGCCCGTGCCGCAAGTGGGGCACGCGCGCGGGTCCGAGCCGTCCGCCCGCTCGGGGAAGATCATCGGGGCCAGGGCGTCGTTGAGCGCGTCGAGCACCTGGCTGGTGCGCAGTTCGCCGATCTCGCCCACGGCGGCGTGGAAGTCCTTCCAGAAGTCGCGCAGCACCTGCTTGTAGCCCAGCTCCCCGGCCGACACCTGATCGAGCTTCGCCTCGAGCGCGGCGGTGAAGTCATATTCCACGTAGCGACGGAAGAACTGCTCAAGGAATGCGGTGACCAGGCGGCCCTTGTCGTCGGGCACGAAGCGGTTCTTGTCCATGTGGACATAGGCCCGGTCGCGCAACACGGTGAGGATCGAGGCGTAGGTCGAAGGGCGGCCGATGCCGAGCTCTTCCAGCTTCTTGACCAGGCTGGCTTCCGAATAGCGCGGCGGCGGCTCGGTGAAGTGCTGATCCTGGCGGGCGGCCATGACCTTGGCGGCCGCGCCTTCGCTGACCTGGGGCAGACGGCCCGAGGAATCCTCTTCGCCCTCCGCGCCCGGCGCCGGGTCGTCGCGGCCTTCCTCGTAGGCGGCCAGATAGCCGTCAAACAGGATCACCTGACCGTTGGCGCGCAATCCGGTCTGGCCATCGGCGCTTTCCAGGTCGATCACGGTGCGCTCGATGCGCGCCTGCTCCATCTGGCTGGCGATCATCCGCTTCCAGATCAGCTCGTACAGCCGCCCGAGATCGCCCTCCAGGCGCAGGGAGCCGGGATTGCGCGACAGGCTGGTCGGGCGGATCGCCTCGTGGGCTTCCTGGGCGTTCTTGGCCTTGGTCTTGTAGTAGCGGGCGCTGGAGGGGACGTAGTCGTCGCCGTAGCGCCCGGCGATCACGCGGCGCGCCTCGTCGATCGCTTCCTGCGCCACCTGCACGCCGTCGGTCCGCATGTAGGTGATCAGGCCGACAGTCTCGCCGCCCAGATCGATGCCTTCGTACAGCTTCTGGGCGGCCTGCATGGTGCGCTGGGCCGAGAAACCCAGCTTTCGGGCGGCTTCCTGCTGCAGGGTCGAGGTGGTGAAGGGCGGGGCGGGGGAGCGCCGCGCCGGCTTCTTCTCGACCGCGGACACCGTGAACGCGGCGGCCTTCACCGCGGCCAGCGCGGCGCCGGCCAACCCCTCGTTGGCCAGGTCGAACTTCGCCAGGCGTTTGCCCTGGTGCTTGACCAGGCGCGCGAGGAAGGGATCGGAACCCGCCGAGACGTCGGCTTCCACCGTCCAGTATTCCTGGGTCTTGAAAGCCTCGATCTCGATCTCGCGCTCGACCACCAGCCGCAGGGCCACCGATTGCACGCGGCCGGCCGAGCGCGAGCCCGGCAGCTTGCGCCACAGCACGGGCGACAGGGTGAAACCGACCAGATAGTCCAGAGCGCGGCGCGCGAGGTAGGCGTCCACCAGCTCCATGTCGATGTCGCGCGGATGCTTCATCGCCTCGGTCACCGCCGATTTGGTGATGGCGTTGAACACCACGCGCTGGACCTCAGCGTCCTTGATGGCGCGCTTGCGCTTGAGCACCTCTAGCACGTGCCACGATATGGCCTCGCCTTCACGGTCGGGGTCGGTGGCCAGAATCAGCCGGTCGGCTCCCTTGAGCGCGTCGGCGATGTCCGACAGGCGCTTGGCCGATTTGGGATCCACGTCCCATGTCATGGAAAAGTCATCGTCCGGCAGCACCGAACCGTCCTTCGACGGCAGGTCGCGCACGTGGCCATAGCTGGCCAGAACCGTGTAGTCGGAGCCCAAGTATTTGTTGATGGTCTTGGCTTTGGCCGGGCTCTCGACGACGACGACATTCATTATAAAAAGCGGAGCTCGCGGTGACGAACGGCCGGGGCCGAGGAGGCCGGGAAAGTGGGGGCCCTTGCCCAGGCTGTCAACGGGCGGCCTGACGCAGGCCCGGTTTGGGGTCCCGGCGCTTGTAAGCCTGACGTAAGCTTTCACACACCACGGCGCTTTCTGTCATGAAACTGTTATTGGCGCCCGATACGGAAGCCCTGCTGATCGGCGACCGCTGTCGCCTGCTGGGAGACCTCCATGCTGAAATCCATCGCTCTCGCCGCCTCGGCCATCGCCCTGGCGTTGGCGAGCCAAGCTCACGCCGCCGATATTTCTGGCGCGGGCGCAACCTTTCCCGCGCCCGTCTACGCCAAGTGGGCCGAACTCTATAAAGCCGGCACCGGCATTGGCCTGAACTTCCAGGCCATCGGTTCGGGCGGCGGCATCAAACAAATCGAAGCCAAGACCGTCGACTTCGGCGCTTCGGACAAGCCGATGAAGCAGGCCGATCTGGACGCCAACGGCCTGTACCAGTTCCCAACCGTCATGGGCGGGGTGGTGCCGGTGATGAACCTGCCTGGGATTGAGCCGGGTCAGATCAAGCTGACCGGCGCCGTTCTGGCCGGCATCTACATCGGCGACATCAAGACCTGGACCGATCCGCGCATCGCCTCGCTGAACCCGGGCGTGAAGCTGCCGAACCTGCCGATCACCGTCGTGCACCGTTCGGACGGCTCGGGCACGAGCTTCATCTTCACCACCTATCTGGCGCAAAAGAGCCCGGCGTGGGCGACCAAGGTCGGCGGCAATGACGCGGTCGACTGGCCGACCGGTCTGGGCGGCAAGGGCAACGACGGCGTCGCGGCCTTCACCAAGCAGACGATCGGCTCGATCGGCTACGTGGAATACGCCTACGCCAAGCAGAACCACCTGACCTACGCTCTGATGCAGAACAAGGCCGGCGCCTTCGTGGCCCCGACCGCCGCGGCCTTCGCCGCGGCCGCCTCGGGCGCCGACTGGTCCAAGGCTCCGGGCAACTACCTGCTGCTGCTCGACCAGCCGGGCGCCGCCTCGTGGCCGATCACCGCGGCCACCTTCATCCTGGTGTACAAGAACCAGACCAACCCTGCCTCCGGCAAGGCGGTCCTCAGCTTCTTCGACTGGGACTACAAGAACGGCGACGCCGCCGCTGAGCAGCTGGACTATGTGCCGCTGCCCGCGCCGGTGAAGGCCATGATGCGCAAGCAGTGGGCCCAAGAAATCAAGGGCCCGGACGGCAAGCCGGTTTACGTCTCCAAGTAAGCCTGATGACATCGTCGGCGGACGGCGCGAATGTGCGTCGTCCGCCGCATTGTCTCTGTACTGTCGTGGTTGGGCTCTAAGACGAGCCGTGCCCGCAACGCTGAAGCTGAAGATGACACTCGCGATCGACCAGACCAAAGCGACGCCAGCCATGGCGCCCAAACGCAGAGGCGGAGCGTTCGACGCTGTTTTCGAGGCCTTGTGCTTCACCAGCGCTTCGACCCTGCTGGCGGCGTTAATCGGCGTCCTCGGCGCCCTGTTGATCGGCGGCTGGCCCGCGATCCACAAGTTTGGCTTCGGCTTCCTAGTCACCTCCGAGTGGAACCCGGTGACCGAGGTGTTCGGCGCCGCAGGACCGGTGGTGGGCACCATCATCACGTCTATCGTCGCCCTGGTCCTGGCTCTGCCGGTGGCGTTCGGCGTGGCGGTGTTCCTAGTGGAGTTCTGCCCGCCCTTCTTTCGCCGCCCGATCGGGGTCGCCGTCGAGCTGCTGGCCGGCATTCCCTCTATTGTCTACGGCATGTGGGGCCTGTTCGTGCTTGCGCCCTGGTTCGCCATGCACATCCAGTTGCCCATTCTGGAGAATGCCCCTCCCGGATCGCTGTTGGCGGTCCTGACCCAGGGCGTGCCCAACGGGGCGAACATTCTGACGGCCTCGATCATCCTGGCCATCATGATCCTGCCGTTCATCGCCGCGGTTCTGCGCGACCTGATGATGACCGTGCCCGCGCCGGTGCGTGAGAGCGCTTACGGTCTGGGCGCCACCACCATGGAGGTGGTGATGTCGGTGTCCCTGCCTTACGTGCGGCGCAGCGCCATCGGCGCGGTGATGCTGGGTCTTGGCCGCGCGCTCGGCGAAACCATGGCCGTGACCTTTATCATCGGCAATTCGCACGCCTTTCCCAAGAGCCTGTTCGACTCGGGCTCGACCATCGCCTCGACGATCGCCAACGAGTTCAACGAGGCCACCGGTGCCATGCACACCTCGGCGCTGATCGCGCTCGGCCTGGTGCTGTTCCTCATCACCTTCACCGTCCTGGCGGCCGCGCGCGCGCTGCTTGGCACCGCAAAGACGGTCTGACGCCATGGCATCGCAACTGCTCATCGCGCGGCGGAAGATTTCCAACACCGCCTTCGTCGGCTTTTGCTGGGTGGCCGCCGCCGTGGCCCTGGCCTTCCTCGCCATGATCCTGTGGTCGCTGATCGAGCATGGCCTCGGGGCCTTGAACCTGCAGATCTTCACCATGGATACGCCCGCGCCGGGCTCGCCCGGCGGCCTGCGCAACGCCATCATCGGTTCGGTCGAGATGTGCGCCATCGCCATGGTGCTGGCGGTCGGTTTCGGCGTGCTGGCGGGCACTTGGCTCGCCGAGTACGCGGGCGATAGCGCCTACGGCAAGGTGGTCCGCTTCGTGAACGACGTGCTGTTGTCCGCGCCGTCGATCCTGATTGGCCTGTTCGTCTATTATGTGTTGGTCCAGCCTTTCCATGGCTTCTCGGGCCTGGCAGGGTCTGTGGCGCTGGCGCTGCTGGCCACGCCGGTGGTGACGCGCACCACCGAGGACGTGATGAAGCTGCAGCCGCCGGCCCTGCGCGAGGCTGGGGTGGCGCTGGGTTCGCCCCTGGCATCGGCCATCCGCCGCATCCTGTGGCGGGCGTCGAGCACCGGCATCCTCACCGGCGGTCTGCTGGCCTTCGCCCGCATCTCCGGCGAGACCGCGCCCCTGCTGTTCACCGCCCTCAACAACCAGTTCTTCAGCCTGGATCTGACCAAGCCCACCGCCAACCTTCCGTCGGTGATCTTCAATGACGCGCTCAGCGCCTATGACGATCTGGTGCGCCTGGCCTGGGCCGGGGCGGCGCTGATCGCCTTCACCGTCCTTCTCGTCAATATCATCGCCCGTACACTCGCCAGAGAGACCCGCCGGTCATGAACGCTCAGCCTCAAGCCGAGACCTATGAGTCTTTCGTGGAGCAAATCCCCGCTGGGACCGCGAAACTCGATATCCGCAAGCTCGACTTTTTCTACGGCAAAACCCAGTCGCTGTTTGGCGTCACCACGGGCTTCGCCGAGAAGCACGTGACGGCGCTGATCGGCCCGTCCGGCTGTGGCAAGTCGACCCTGCTGCGCACCTTGAACCGCATCTACGCCCTTTATCCCGGCCAGAAGGCCGAGGGCGAGATCATGTTTGACGGCCGCAACATCTTGGCGGGCAACGAGGACCTCTCGGCCCTGCGCGCGCGCATCGGCATGGTGTTCCAAAAGCCGACGCCGTTCCCGATGTCGATCTACGACAACGTGGCCTATGGCGTGCGCCTGTATGAAAAACTGAGCAAGGCCGACATGGACGTGCGCGTGGAGGAATCCCTGCGCAAGTCGGCCCTGTGGGACGAGGTCAAGGACAAGCTCAACACCTCGGGCCTGGGCCTGTCCGGCGGCCAGCAGCAGCGCCTGTGCCTGGCGCGCGGTGTGGCGGTGCGGCCCGAAGTGATCCTGCTCGATGAGCCGGCATCGGCGCTCGACCCGATCTCGACGGCCAAGCTGGAAGAGACGCTGCTCGAGCTGAAGGTCGACCATACGATCGTGATCGTAACCCACAATCTGGGCCAGGCCGCGCGGATCAGCGACTACACCGGCTTCATGTACCTGGGCCGGATGATCGAGTTCACCTCGACCGAGCAGTTGTTCACCAATCCCCGGGCCAAGCGCACCCAGGACTATGTGACCGGCCGCTTCGGCTAGGGTCGGGTCTCTCCGCAACCCCGCAGAGGCTGGCGCCTTATAGGCTGTGAGCGATTGCGCATCCGGCGTTGGAGGCGCAAGTTTTCGCCGCGCAACACAGCGCGATAGGGAGAGTGATCCATGCTTCGTAGGGATTTCGCCAAGACCGCCATCCTGGGCGCGGCCGCCGCCGCAGCCCTGCCGGCCGCCTCGCAGGCCGCGGGCATGGCCGGCGACACCAACATCGTATTCAGCGCGGACAACCCGGGTCACTGGGACAAGGTCGTGGCCAAACACGTGCCCAAGGTCGACGTGTCGGGCAGCACCTTGACCGTGACGACGCCCCATCCGCAGAGCGATGCGCACTACATCGTCAGCCACACGGTGGTGCTGGCGGACGGCAGCCTTCTGGGCCGCAAGACCTTCACCCCCAAGGACGACCCGGTGTCGACCTACACCCTGCCGGCTGGGTACAAGGGCATGGTCAAGGCGACCAGCACCTGCAATCTGCACGACTTCTGGGTCAACACCGCCGCCGTTTAAGCCGGCTCGGGCGGCGCTAGGCGGAGACGACCATGCCGCCGGGCAGCAGTTCGGCCCGGCCGGCCAGGGACAACTCCACCAGCGCCGCGTAGACCTGCGGTCCCGGGCCCCCCGCCGCCCGGGCCAACTCGTCCCAGGCCACGGGTGTTGGCGACAGCAACGCGGCGACGCGCTCCAGAAGCTCGGCCTCGGGCGGGTTCGGCGCACCGCTGAACGGGTCCTGGGGCGGCTCATGGACCCCGCGCAACGTCTCGACCACGCGCAGCACGTCGTCCGCGCCTTCGCACAAGGCGGCGCCCTGGCGGATCAGGTCGTTGGTTCCCTTGGCGCGGGCGTCGAGCGGCGAGCCGGGCACGGCGAACACCTCGCGGCCCTGTTCGGCCGCCAAGCGCGCGGTGATGAGCGAGCCGGACCGCAGTTCGGCCTCGACCACCACCACCGCCAGCGAAAGCCCCGAGATCAGCCGGTTGCGGCGCGGGAAGTCCTTGGCCTGGGCGCGGCGACCCACGGCGGTTTCCGACACCACGCAGCCGCGCTCGGCGATGCGGCGATAGAGTTCGCCGTGTTCGGGCGGATAGATGTCGTCGATCCCGCCCGCCAGGACGGCGATCGTGCCGGTGTCGAGCGAGCCTTCGTGAGCGGCGGCGTCGATGCCTCGCGCCAAGCCCGAGGCGACGCCGTAGCCGGCTTGTCCCAGATCGCGCGCTAATGCGCGGGCGAAGCGTTGGCCGGCGGCGCTGGCGATGCGTGCGCCGACCACGGCGACCGTTCGGCCATGCAGCAGGCCCGCGTCGCCCAGGGTCCAGATTACCGGCGGCGGCGGGTCGATGGCGGCCAGCAGGGGCGGGAAGGCCGCCTCGCACGACGCGAGCAGCTTGGCGCCCAGGGCCGCGCCGGCCGACAATTCAGCCTCGGCCTCCGCCGGACTTGGCACACGGGGCGCGGCGGCGCGGCCAGCGCGCCGGGCCAGGTCCGGCAGGGCGGCGATGGCCGTGGCCGGATCGCCATAAGTCTGAATAAGATAGCGGAACGCCGTCGGCCCGACCGTTTCGGCGCGCGCTAGCCTGAGCCAGTCGAGCCGTTCCGGCTCGGCCAGCCGGGTCACGCGGGCTTGCCCTTGCCGGCGCCGATGCGCGGCTCAACCCCATTGATCAGCCTACGGATGTTTTCGTGGTGGCGCACGAACACCAGCGCCGCTAGCGCTGCCGCCAGGACCACAGTTGGGGGCGGGCGATGTAGCAGGAGCGCGTAAAGCGGGGAAAGCGCCGCCGCGGTGAGGGCCGACAGCGAGGAAATCCGGCCGAGCTTGGCCATCACCAGCCAGGTGGCGCAGCACAGAAGGCCCACCGGCCACGCCGCGGCCAGCAACACGCCGAGAAAGGTCGCCACGCCCTTGCCGCCCTTGAAGCCGAGCCAGACGGGAAACAGGTGGCCGACGAAGGCCGCGCCGCCGGCCAGTGCGGCGTAGAGCGCCGACTGGGGCACATCGAAGCGCCCGACGAGCAGCCAGGCCAGGCCGACGGCGGCGGCGCCCTTGCCGCCATCGCCCACCAGGGTGATCAGGGCCAGGTCCTTGCGGCCGGTGCGCAGCACGTTGGTCGCGCCGATATTCCCCGAGCCGACGTTGCGAATGTCGCCCAGGCCGGCCGCGCGCGTGGCCAGGACTCCGAACGGGATCGAGCCGAGCAGGTAGCCGCCCGCCGCCAGGGCGACCAGAATCCAGGGCTGGGTCATCGGTCGGGGGCTCCTGCGAGGCTCTAGGGCAGCGCCTTGTGCACGATCTTGCCGCCGGCCATGGTCAGCAGCACCTGGCCCTGGAGGCGCCGACCGTCGAACGGCGAATTCTTGGACTTGGACAACAGGGTGTCGGCGTCCAGCTGGTAGGGCGCGCCGAGGTCGCACAGGACCAGGTCGGCCGGCGAGCCGGGCGTGATCCGGCCGGCCTTGAGGCCCAGCAGGCTGGCTGGAGCGTAGGTGACCGCGCGCATCAGATCGACGAGCGGCACGCGGTTCTCGTGGTAGAGCGCCAAAAGGCCCGCCAGCAGGGTTTCCAGTCCAACCGCGCCCGGCGCCGCCTCATCGAACGGCAGGCGCTTGTCCTCCGCCGGGGCCGGAGCGTGGGCCGAGACCACCACCTCGACCAGCCCGTCGGCGAGCGCGTCGATCAGAGCCTGGCGGTCGAGTTCGGCGCGCAGCGGCGGGTCGAGCTTGTAGAAGGTGCGGTAGTCCCCGATGTCCAGCTCGTTGAAGCTGAGATGGTTGATCGAGGCGGTGGCGGCGATGGCCAGGCCCTTGGAGCGCGCGCGCTTCAGGCGTTCGAGGGAGTCGGCGCAGGTGATCTGATCGACCAGCAGCCGGGCTCCGGTGATCTCGGCCAGGGCCAGGTCCCGCTCGAGCATGATCCGCTCGGCCACCACCGGCGAGGACGGCAGTCCCAGGCGCGCGGCGAATTCGCCTTCGGTCGCCGCGGCGCCCGCGCACAGATAGGGGTCGGCGGGGCGATGGGAGACCAGAGCGCCGAAGCCCTTGGCGTAGGAGAGCACCCGGCGGAACACTTTGGAATCAACAATCGGCCGGTCGACGTCGGTCAGATAGAGCGCGCCGGCCTCGATCATCAGCCCGATCTCGGCCATGCGCTGGCCCTGCAGGCCCTGGGTGGCCGCGCCGGCGGTGTAGACGTGCACCAGACCGATATCGCGCGCCCGGCGCTGGATGAAGTCGATGGTCGCCGGATCGTCGGCGGCCGGTTCGGTGTCGGGCTGGATCACGATCGAGGTCACGCCCCCGGCCGCCGCGGCGCGGCAGGCGGACTTGAGCGTTTCCTTGGTCTCGGCCCCGGGCTCGCCGGTCTTGACGCGGATATCGACCAGGCCAGGCGCGAGCATGGCCCCGTTGCAATCGACGACGCGGATGTCGTCCGACAGGGCGCCAAAGTTCGGGCGGCGCACCACGTCGGCGATAGCGCCCTCGCGCACCACCAGGGCGCCGGGCCCGTCGTAGCGGTTTTCCGGATCGACTAGGCGCGCGTTGGTGAAGGCGGTGGTTTGGGAGCCGGCCATTACGCGTCCTCGAGCCTCGCCGCCAGGCTGGCCAGGACGGCCATGCGCGCGGCCACGCCCATCTCGACTTGGTTCTGGATCAGGCTGACCGCCGGATCGTCAGCCACGTCCGAATCGATCTCGACCCCGCGATTCATCGGCCCGGGATGCATCACGCGCACGCCCTTGCCGGCCACGGCCAGCTTTTCCCGATCCAGGCCGTAGAAGCGGAAATATTCGCGGGTGGAGGGGACAAGCGCGCCCTGCATGCGCTCCATTTGCAGGCGCAGCATCATCACCACGTCGGCGCCGGCGATGCCCTTGCGCATGTCGTGGAACACGGTCACGCCCCAGCGGTCGGCGCCCGACGGCATCAGGGTGGGCGGCCCGACCAGCCGCACCTCGGCCCCCAGCATGCCCAGGAGCAGGACGTTGGAGCGCGCCACGCGGCTGTGCATCACGTCGCCGCAGATGGCGACCACCAGACCCTCGATCTTGCCGAACGCCTGGCGGATCGCTAGCGAGTCCAGCAGGGCCTGGGTCGGATGCTCGTGCTGGCCATCGCCGGCGTTGACCACGCTGCAGCCGACCTTGGCCGCCAGGAGAGCCGCGGCGCCGGACGATCCATGGCGCACGACCAGCAGGTCCGGCCGCATAGCGTTGAGCGTCACGGCCGTATCGATCAGGGTCTCGCCCTTGGTCATGGACGACTGGCGCGGGCTCATATTGACCACGTCTGCGCCCAGGCGCTTGCCAGCCAGCTCGAACGAGCTCTGAGTGCGGGTCGAGTTCTCGAAGAACAGATTCATCATCGTCCTGCCCTTGAGCAGGTCGAGCTTCTTTGAGGTCTGCCGATTGAGATCGACGAACGCCTCGGCCAGGTCGAGCAATTGCAGAACCTGGGGCCGATTGAGATCGGCGATGCTGAGGAAATGGCGCGCGGGGAACGGATGGGTCCGCGCACGGACGTCGTCGATGCCCACAGCCTTGGTTGTCATGAAGACAGTGTTGTAGGGAGCTTCGCCGCGCGAGGGAAGCTGCCGGCTTCGCTTTTTCAGGCCCCGCCCTTGGCCTTGGTCAGGGCGTCGACCACGACGCCCTCGGTCAGGATCTGGGGCAATACGGCCGGCGGACCCGAGGGGCCGTAGACCAGATAAAGCGGCACGCCCGAACGGCCCTGGTCGGCGAGCGCCCTGGCGATGGCGGGATCGGGATTGGTCCAGTCGGCCTTCAGGTAGATCGCGCCGGTGCGCCTGAAGGCGTCGGCCACGCCATGAGTGGCGAGCGCGGTGCGCTCGTTGACCTGGCAGGTGATGCACCAGGCGGCGGTGAAGTCCACGAACACCGGCTTACCCTGAGCCCGCAATTCGTCGACACGCGCCGGCGACCACGGTTCGGTGGGCAGGGCCGAGCGCTTGGCGGTCTGGGTGGTCTGGCCTGGCGCCTCGGCGGCGCCGGCACCGGCGGCGACCAGCACGGCCGCGCCGATCATGCCCGCCGTCGCCCAAAGCCGCGCCGTTAACGGCTTCGTCGAGGCCTGGGAAAAGCCCCAGGCCCAAGCGGCGAACGCGGCGGCGACGGCGGCGGCCAGCAGAAAGGCTTCGGCGTCGATCCCGGCTTGCAAGGCGAACACCCACGCCAGCCACGCGGCCGAACCGTACATGGGGAAGGCCAAGACGCTGCGCAGGACCACCATCCAGCGGCCAGGCCGGGGGATCAGGCGGGTCAGCGCGGGGATCATCGCCACCAGGGTGAAGGGCAGGGCGAGACCCAGGCCCAGGCCCAGGAACACCAGGAGGGCGTAGGGCGCCGGCTGAGTAAAAGCCCATCCTATCGCTCCGGCCATGAACGGCGCCGTGCAGGGCGCGGCGACCACGACCGCCAGCACGCCGGTGAACACCGCGCCGATGAGGTCCTGGCGGGCGGCGAGGCCGGCGCCGAGGCCCTGGGCGGAGGTCCCAAGCTCGAACACGCCCGACAAGTTCAGCCCCGCCAGAAGCAGGATCAGACACAGGCCGCCGACCACGCCGGGCGACTGCAGCTGAAAGCCCCAGCCGACCGATTGCCCGGCGGCCTTGGCGGCGATCAGGGCCCCGGCCAGCAGCAGGAAGCTCGCCACCACCCCGCCCAAGAACGCCAGACCCTGCAGGCGGGCCTTGGCGGCGTCGTCGCGGTGGGCGGCCAGGGCTGCCGCCTTGATCGACAGCACCGGGAACACGCACGGCATCAGATTGAGCACCAGGCCCCCGAGGAAGGCGAAGGCCACCGCCGTGATCAGGCCCATGTCGCGCGGCGCGGGAGCGTTCGAGGCCATTGCGGATGTGGCCGACCCGCCGCCCAGGCCCGCGGCGCCGGCGGGCAGGGGCCCTGGCGCGGCGTTGACCACATAGCCCTGGCCGCCGAGCGCGACCACGCCGGAGAACTTGGTCAGCGGCTGGCCGCCCGGCTGGAACGCCAGGCCTGGGGCGAGGACCAGGGTCAGGCCGTCCGGGCCTCGATCGGCGGTCTGATGCTTGGCGTGGTCGATCACCGAGCCGTCGTAGGGAAAGAAATAGGCGTCGGCGACCGGCTTGCCCTTAACGGCAGGGCCGGTGACGGCGAGCTTGAGCGCGTCGGGCGCGGCGGCGAACACGGCCGTTAGGCCGGCCTCCCTGGGCGCCGCGGCGAGGGCCTGGCCGACGGGGCCGGCGAAGACAGGGTCGGGCGCGGGCGCGCCGGCGACCACGGGCAGGTCGAGGGTCAAGGCGGCGTCGGCGGGGATGCACACGTCCTGGCACACGAGGAAATGCGCGCTGGCCTGGATATGGGCGGTCGAACCGGGCTTGGCGCTTCTCGGGACTTGGATCGGGACCGGCAGATAGACCTCTCCGGTGTAGCCGTAGTCCATCAGCGGGCCGGTCGGCAGTTTCCGCGGCAGCGGCCAGACCATGTCGCCGACTGTCCAGCCCTTGGGCACGGTCCAGGTGATGGTCGTGGCCTGGCCGGAATCGCCTGGATTGCGCCAGTAGGTATGCCAGCCGCTGTCGATGATCTGGTGGAGGGCCACATAGACCGTCGCGCCGGGCGCGGCCTGGGTCTGTGGCGCCAACTCGGCCTGCAGGTGAACGGCGCGCACCGGCGCCGCGCCGGCGGTCGCGGCCGTCAGCCACAGGCCCATTGTCAGCACCGTCGCCCAAAGTCTCACGGTCGTGTCTCCACCCTGATGCGCGCCAGCGATAGCACGGCGATGTGTGAAATACCTCGCGCGCTCGCGCGAGCTTCGTCATACGCTTGGTGAGGCGCTCTGCGCCACTACAGGAGATGAGACATGGGTCAGCGTTTGCGATGGTTCGCCGCCATGGTGGCGTTGGTTTTGGCCGCGGCGGGTTTGCAGGTTTCCAAGGCTTCGGCCGCGCCGGCTTTGCAGACCGCGGTGTTCGCCGGCGGGTGCTTCTGGTGCATGGAAAGCGACATGAAGGCCATTCCCGGCGTCGTGTCGGTCCAGTCCGGATACACCGGCGGGACCCTGGCCAACCCGACTTATCAAGACGTCTCGTCCGAGCGCACCGGGCACTACGAGTCAGTCAAGGTGACGTTCGATTCCTCCAGGCTCAGCTATCAGCAACTGCTGGCGCGGTACTGGAAGCTGGTCGATCCGACCGACGACGGCGGCCAATTCTGCGACCGCGGCCCCTCATACCGCCCGGCGATCTTCGTCAACGGTCCTGAGCAGCGCCGAATCGCCGAAGGCTCGCGCGAAGTGGCGGCCAAGAATCTCAAGGTGGGCTCGATGAAGGAGCCGATTCTGGACCTGGGGCCCTTCTATCCGGCCGAGGAATATCACCGCGACTTCGCCGCCCGCCACCATGAGGAATATGAAGCCTATCGCCTGGGCTGCGGTCGGGACGCGCGCCTGGAACAGGTGTGGGGCCGGGCGGGCTAGACGCTAGACAAAAAAGCCGCCGGGCCGCTGGCGAAAGCCGGCCCGGCGGGTCTCAGGTAAACGTCTGAGGAGCCAGCCTAGGCCGGCGGCCCCATGCCGGGCTGGCCCGGACCGCCGGGGCCGCCAGGGCCACGCCTGTCGGGCCCGCGCCACATGCCCGGCGCGCGCCCGGCCGGCCCTTCCAGGGGGCCGCGCTCCATGAAGGCGCTGTGCAGCATCGGCAGCGAATCGAAGGTGTGCTTCTGGTCGGCGTTGAGCGCGGCGTAGAAGGTCTTGATCGCGGTGATGCGGGTTTGCATCTGCTGATCGCGGGCCTTCAGCCGGTCCTCAAGGCGCGCCAGCCGTTCGGGCGTCGTCGCCGGCATGGGCTCGGGCGGGGTCGGCGCCGCGCCCGAACCGCCTATCTTTTCGCCGAGCTTGGGATGCAGGGCGGCGGTGAAGGCCTGGAAGGCCGGCTCCTGATCGGCGCGGATGTTGAGCACATCGTGCAGCGCCTTGATCTGGTGAGCCTCGCGGTCGGCGCGGCGCTCGAGCATACGCTCGGCCAAGGGATGGCCGGCCGGGCCTTGCGGCCCTGGCGGCGGGGCCGGACGGGTCTGGGCGAAGGCGCCGGCGGCCAGGCCTAAGGTCGCGGTCGACAGCGCGAGGGCGACGATGCGCTTGCTTGGAAATGACATTCTGAGTGTTCCTTTGGCGTTTCCTGCGTGAGTTCGGCTTGCGCCTGCCAAATCAACAGGACGGCACTTCGTCGCTTCGGCGCCAGCAGCGAACAGGCGATCAGTGCCCAAACTTCATGGCCAAGCTAGGGCGGAATTGAGGGATTTGTCCGCCACAGTCGCGCTTGTCCTTCAACAAGGCTTTGCCGGTCAGCTCTCGGATTTGGCGGAAATGCTTTGACTTTCAGGCCGTGAAGGCCCATCTGCAGCCCTATCGGCGCTCCAGCCGCGTGAAGGGATGCATCGCGTCCCGCCTGTAGAGCGCCCATATCTCCGACCATAGATGCCCAGGTTCACGCGGGGTGTTTCCTAGCTCCCCCGCGCAAGCGGCCCGATCGAGGCGATCGGCGCTGCGCTCGCGCCTATTTGAAAGATACGGTTTTGACTCAATTCACCGACCTTGGCCTGGCCACGCCGCTGCTGCGCGCGCTTCAGGCCGAAGGCTATACCCAGCCCACCCCGATCCAGGCCCAGGCCATCCCGTACCTGATGCAGGGCCGGGACCTGCTAGGCATCGCCCAGACCGGCACCGGCAAGACGGCGGCGTTCGCCCTGCCGATTCTGCACCGCCTGGCCGCCAACCCCAAGAAAGCCGCCCGGCGCACCTGCCGCGCCCTGGTGCTCAGCCCCACCCGCGAACTGGCCAGCCAGATCGCCGACAGCTTCCGTAGCTACGGCCGCCACCTGAACATGAAGGTCGCCGTGATCTTCGGCGGCGTGAAGTACGGCGCCCAGATCAAGGCGCTGGAAGCTGGCATCGACGTGCTGGTCGCCACCCCCGGGCGCTTGATTGACCACCTGCAGCAGAACACCTGCCAACTGCACGAGACTGAGATCTTCGTGCTCGACGAAGCCGACCAGATGCTCGACCTGGGCTTCCTGGTGCCGATCCGAAAGATCGTGGGCAAGCTGCCCGCCGCCCGCCAGAACCTGTTTTTCTCGGCCACCATGCCGAGCGAGATCGGCAAACTGGCCGGCGAACTGCTGAAGGATCCGGCCAAGGTGTCGATCACCCCGGCCGCCACCACCGTGGACAAGGTCGAGCAGACCCTGCTGTATGTCGAAGCCTTGCGGAAGCGGGCGCTTCTGGCCGAACTGTTCGCCGAGAAGGCCCTGTCGCGCGTGATCGTGTTCACCCGCACCAAGCGCGGCGCGGACAAGGTGGCGCGCTATCTGGAAGCCTGCGGCGTGGGCGCGGCCGCCATTCACGGCGACAAGAGCCAAGGCCAGCGCGAGCGGGCCCTGGCCGCGTTCAAGGCCGGCGCCTGCCGCGCCCTGGTCGCCACCGATATCGCCGCGCGCGGCATCGACGTGGATGGCGTGACCCACGTGATCAACTATGAACTGCCCAACGTTCCGGAAGCCTATGTGCACCGCATCGGCCGCACGGCGCGCGCCGGCGCGACCGGCGTGGCCATCAGCCTGTGCTCGGACGACGAACGCGCCCTGCTGAAGGACATTCAGAAGGCCACCCGCCAGACGATTCCTTCGTTCGACCGGCGCAACGACAAGGTGCTGGCCCAGGCCACCGCCGTGGCCGAGGCCCTGGCGCCGCCGGCGGAAAAGTCGCGCGGCCACGACGACGGCGAACAGCGCGCCAACCGCGACGGCGCGGGGCGTCAGGCGAATCGCAAGCGTCGCCCGCAGCATCGTCCGGGCGGCCATTCGGCCCCCAAGAGTGGCGGCGAGGGCCGTGGAGCGGGCGGTGGTTCGCGAAACCCGGGCCGTGGTCGCGGCGAGGGCGGCGGCAAGGTGATAACTTCTGGCTCGTGGAGCCCCCTGGACGCCAAATAAGGCGAATAATCAGCTGCAAAAACAGTTGCTTATTTGAGTTCGCCGCAAACTTGACGCGATTGGACGGCCCCTGTAGGTTCCGCCGCAATCTTGCCGGACCACGGTGGGGCCGTGCGATGGCATAGGTCTCAATGACGGTTCCGGATCCCCAAGACGGCAAGGCGATCGATCGGCTCGGCGACAAGCTGAAGGCGTTCGAGGCCAAGCGCGGCGGGGGTGGCTCGGCCATTGGCGACGAGTCCGGGATCGGCGAAGGCTATCGCCTGCTGGGCTCCTTGCTCGGCGGCGTGCTCGGGGGCGTCGGCTTCGGCTGGCTCTTCGACAAGTTCGCCCATACGGCGCCCTGGGGCATGATCGGCGGTCTGCTGATCGGCACGGTCGCCGCCATAGTGAGTGTTGTACGCACCGCCGGGCGCATGAGCGACAAGGCGGCTGCGGCCTCAGGTCCGGCGCGGCCGGCGCCTGAGGATGACGAGGACGACTAGGGGACGATACGACCGATGGCCGCCATCCAGCCCATGGAGCAGTTCATGATCCACAAGATCGTGGATCTGCCGCCGGTCGTGATCCCCGGGTTGGGGGCGCTGGACCTGTCGATCACCAACAGCGTGCTGTTCATGATGGCCTCGGCCGCCATCATCACTGTGTTCTTCCTGGCGACCGGCAAGGGTCAACTGGTGCCCGGCCGCGGCCAGGCCCTGGCCGAAACCCTCTATAACCTCGTGGACAAGGGCCTGACCGGCTCGATGATCGGCCATGGGCGCGGCAAGCCGTTCCTGCCGTTCGTGTTCACTCTGTTCGCCATGATCGCGGTGATGAACATCATCGGCCTGACGCCGACCTTCTTTACCGTCACCTCGCAGCTTTCGGTCACCGCCACCCTGGCGCTGATGACGTTTCTGATCGTGGTGATCACTGGCTTCATGCGCAACGGACTGGGCTTCTTCAAGCTGTTCGTGCCCGGCGGCGTGAGCCTGCTCATGGCCTGTTTCCTGGCGCCGATCGAGTTCATCTCCTTCATGGTGCGCCCCGTGACCCTGGCCATGCGGTTGTTCGGCAACATGATCGGCGGCCACGTGGTGATGTACATGTTCGCCAGCTTCGTCATCGGCCTAGGGGCCTTCGCCCTGCATGGCGGTGTGGCGAGCCTGGGTTTCCTCGGTTCAGCCCTGTCTCTGGCGATGGTGATCGCGCTCTATGCCCTGGAGTTCATCGTCGCCTTCCTTCAGGCCTTCGTCTTCGCGGCGCTGACCTGCACCTACCTGAACGACGTCGTGAACCTCGATCACGGCCACTGATCTTCCATTCACTTTCCAACCCGACCACTTCCAAGGGGACTATTCCAAATGGACGTTACAGCCGCCAAATACATCGGCGCCGGCCTGGCCATGACGGGCCTGATCGGCGCGGGCGCCGGCCTCGGCATCCTGTTCGGCAACTATCTGCAAGCCGCCATGCGCAACCCGTCGGCCGCGCCGGCCGAACGGCCGATGCTGTTCCTGGGCTTCGCCGTGACGGAAGCCATGGGCATTTTCGCCCTGGTCATGGCCTTCATCATCCTGTTCGTGAAAGTCTAAGAGACCCTCGTGGCTGATCCTGCGACCGTCGCGGGCGCCGCTGCCGAGTCTGGCTCGGGCGGTCTTCCGCAGTTCGATCCGACCTGGTGGCCGGGCCAAATGGTGTGGATGCTCATCATCTTCGGGGTGATGTTCGTCCTGTTCGCCAAGGTGTTCGTGCCCAAGGTCGGTGGAACCATCGATGGTCGCGAGGGCAAGATCGCCGGCGATATCGCCGAAGCGCGACGTCTGAAGGACGAAGCCGAAGCTCAGGCGTCCGCCGCCGCGGCCGAAACGGCCGAGGCGCGCGCCCGGGCCCAGCGGATGGCGGCGGAAGCCAAGGCCCAGGCCCAGGCCGAAGCCGCGGCGCGCCAAGCGGCTGAGGAAGCCAAGCTCAACGAAAAGCTGGCCGCCGCGGAAGCTTCGCTTTCGGCCGCGCGCGACCAGGCCATGGGCAATGTCCAGTCGATCGCGTCTGACACCGCCGAGGCGATCGTCGAGAAGCTGACCGGTCAGGCCGCGGACGCGGCCGAGCTTAAAGCCGCCCTGGCCTAAGGACCTCCGATGGAAATTCTCCAAAACGCGGAATTCTGGGTGCTGGTGGCCCTGGTGATCCTGGTGGTCGCTCTGGTCGCCGCCAAGGTGCCGCACGCCGCGGGTAAGGCGCTGGACGCCCACGGCCAACGGATCCAGTCCGAGCTGGACGAAGCCGCCAAGCTGCGCGAGGAGGCCCAGGCCTTACTCGCCAGCCTCAAGGCGCAGCGGGCCGAGGCCGAAGCCGCGGCCAAGGACATGCTCGACACGGCCAAGGCCGACGCAGAGCGCTTCGCCGCCGAGGCCAAGGCCAAGCTCGACGAGCAGATCGCGCGCCGGGCCGACCTGGCCGAACGCCGCATCGCCAACGCCGAGGCCCAGGCCGCGGCCGAGGTGAAGGCCGCCGCCGCCGACCTGGCGGCCCACATCGCCGAAAGCGTGCTGAGCGCGCGCATCGCCGGCGCAAAGTCTGATCCGCTGGTCGACGCCGCCCTGGCGCAACTGCCGAACAAGCTGAACTAGCCAGGCCGAACGCCGCGCGTGTTCGTGCCGACGCGGGGCTGAGCCGCCGCGTGTCGATGAGCGATGCTCAAGTCCTGGACGAGGCCATCCCTTCGGCTGGACGTGTGCCGCGCCATGAAAAGTTATGGCCGGCCAACCGGGTTTCATGGGCGACCGTAAAGCGCCGGTGCTAGGCGTGGGCTCAACATACAAAAGATCAGGGAGGCGGGCATGACGCGCTGGCGCGGCCTGGTGATGGCGTCGACCTTGGCCTTGCTCTCGACGGCGGCGCATGCAGCCCCGGCGGCGGCGACCGATCCCACCTATCTGCCCGGAGACGGCGATCTGCCGCCGCTCGACTGGATGATGGACGAAAAGGGGCCACCGCCCAGCGGGGCAAAGCCACAGGACGACGTGGGGCCGGGACCATCGCTGGTCCTCGCGCGAGAGGCCGCCGAGGCGGCGATGGCAAAGTGCCTGGCCGACGGCCACAAGGTCGGCGTGGCGGTGATCGACGCCCAGGGCAACCTGCGAGCGGCGCTGTCGGCCGACGGCTCGCAACTCGGCCGCGTCTATACGGCGGTGCGCAAGGGGCTCGCGGCGATGGAGTTTAGAGCGCCGACCTCGCAGCTCTCCAAGGTATTCTCCGCCGATCCGTCGGCCCGCGCCCGCTTCAAGCCCGGCATGGCGGCCTTTCCGGGCGCTGTGCCTCTGATCGTGAATGGCAAGGTTCTTGGCGCGGTCGGCGCCAGCGGCGCGGCGCCCGAGCAGGACCAGGCCTGCGCCGAGGCGGGCGCGGCCCGCATCCGCTCGCGCCTCGGGCGTTGATGGCGATCCTTCCCGGCCAAGGGTGATCGATGCGGTTTGTCCATCGCATTGTGTCGCTGTTCGCCTGCCTGATCCTGCTCTGGATGGGCGCCACCGGCGCCGTCGTGGAGTCGATCGACCTGGTCAAGCTGGTGCGGCACGCGCCCGAGACCGATCTGACCATGCAGTCGATCAACGACCATAAGTTCGGCAACAACGACTACGCGGCCGTGACTCGCCAGGACTTCGGGGCCGCGCCCCTGCCGGCTGGGTTCGATTACCCGCGGGCGTTCGAGACATTGTCCGGGGCGCTGCAGCACGCCGAGCCGGGTTGGCGGCCTGACTTCGTCGAGGTGCGCATGGCCAATGGACGGCCGATCGGCCAGGCGGGCAAGGTCACCCTGGAGCCATTCGCCCTGTCGGTCGCGGCGGCGGTCGACCTGGCCAGCGGCGCGCCGGCCACGCCTGTCGCTCTGCCTTCGCCCTTTCCGCCGCCCTTCTCGATCCGGCAGTTCATCATGGAACTGCATCGGCTGTGGATCAGTCACGACACGCCAGGCGGCTGGTTCGAGCTGGGAACGGGCATCCTGTTGTGGGTGCTGATCGTCACGGGGCTGGTGATCTATTTCCGGCTTCTGGGTTTGCGGGGATCGCTGCGCCAATTGCGCGCCTGGTTCTGGGCCGGGGGCGATTGGTGGCGGGTGCTTCACCGGTGGATTTCCGTGGTGGCGGCGGTGGTCCTGATCGTCGTCGCCGGCACCGGGACCTATCTGGGCTTCGAGACGGCGTGGCATGGCTTGCAGCCCCCGCGTCGATCCGGGGCCGCCGCGCCCCTTTCGGCGCCGCAGATCACCGCCATGGCCCGCGCCACGGCCGCCATCCTCCAGCGGGACGCGCCAACGACGCCGGTGCGGGTGGTTCGGCTGCGCGTCTACGCCGGCATGGGGCAGGGCGTGGTCCTGACCGGCGAGCCGCGCATGCGCCAGCTGGTCTACGACCTGGCCACGGGCAAGCCCCAGTCGCTCAACGCGCCCGGCTATCCTGCCAGCGGGTTTCCCTTCGGCATGCAGGCGCACGAGACCATGCGGCGGATCCATTCGGGCGAACTGTTCGGCGCGCCCGCGGTGTTCCTGACCGATCTGGCCGGTATCAGCCTGGCCTTTCTCTCGGTCTCGGGCGTGGTGGTCTATGTCTCGATGTGGAGTCGCCGCGCGCGGGCCGGACGACGCGACCTGATCTGGTGAGCCGCGACAACGACGCCCCGAAAACGAATGTCAGCGGCCTTTAGCCGCAAATTAACCGACCAAGGCGAAAGTAACACCCCAAGACAGCCGGCTGCTCGGAAAGCGGAGGCGGAATTGAACAGGGGCTTCGATGGTTCGCTTCTTCCAACGCTTTCTCAAGGACCGGTCGGGCGCGACCGCCATCGAGTATGGACTGATCGCGGTGTTGATCGCCGTGGCGCTGATCAGCGGCGCCAGCGCCATCGGTTCGGCGCTGAATGGTGAATTCAGCAGCATCGGCAACGACGTGACCACGGGCTCCTGACGGGACGCGCCACGCCTGGCGTCGTGGCGACGGCGCCGAAATAATTTTCGATTACGTCGACTGATTTGCGCGCGGCGTCGGCCCTGACCTGCAGGGCGGGGCGGTTTGCAATATTTCGGTGGAATGAGGGAGCGCGTCGGTTCGGTCGGCGTTTCCGCCCAGACTGCGGCACGTCGCCCGTTGGCGCGGTCCTTGCTGATCACCCTGGGTCAGCTCCTCGGAGACTCCTTGATGTGCGACTTTGAGACGACCGCGCCGGTGGGGCGCGAGGCCGAACGTGTGATTACGGCCTTTTACCGGTTCCTGGAGCTGCGCAGCGCGCCGGCCGACGCCGATGTGCGCGTGCGCTCCGAAGTGGCCGGCGACGTGCAGCATTGCGTCATCCGCCTGTGGAGCGATGCGGCGGTGGACGACTTCCGCGGCTACCTGAGGACCTTTCAGACGCCCAAGCCCGGCGGCCTGCTGCGCGAGTTCGGCGCCGCTTCGTGAGGTGGGCGCACGGATTAGCCTAAGCCGCCTAGACCCAGTCGAAGTGGTGATCGAGCACCTTCCAGCTGTGATCGACGGTGGACAGGTAGAACAAATTGGTGGGGGTGAAACCGTTCATCTCCCACACGGCGGTCTGGCCGGTGTCTGAGTTCTGCCACACGATATCGGCCTTGCCGTCGCCGTTGAAGTCGCCTGTGCCCACCACGTGCCAGTCGGTCGGCAGGGTGGCGATCACCTGAGGCGTCTGGATCGCCGCGCCGTTCATCTCCCAGATCGCCACCTGACCGGTGTCTGAGTTCTGCCACAGGATGTCGGCCTTGCCGTCGCCGTTGAAGTCGCCGGTTCCCACGATGTGCCAGTCGAGCGGGATGGCCGAGGCGACAACCGCTTGTAGCGCGGGCGTGACCCCGTTCATCTCCCAGATCGCCACCTGGCCCGTGTTGGCGTCGCGCCACAGGATGTCGGACTTGCCGTCGCCGTTGAAGTCGGCTGTGCCGGCGATCTTCCACTCGGCCGGCAGGGTGGCGATCACTTGGGCGGACTGGATCGCCGTGCCGTTCATCTCCCAGATCGCCAATTGGCCGGTGACGGTGTTGTCCCACAGGATGTCGGACTTGCCGTCGCCGTTAAAATCCCCGGTTCCCTCGATCTTCCACGACAGGGGCACGGTGGCCACCACCGCCGGGGCCACCTGGTTTAGGCCGTTCATGGTCCAGATCGCCACGTCGCCCGCCCCGTCGCGGAACAGCAGGTCGCCGCTCTTGCCGTCGCCGTTGAAGTCGCCGGTGTCCTGCAGCGTCCAGCCCGGCGTGGCGATAGGCAGGATCGAGCCCGACAGCGCCGTGCCGCTCACTGTCCACACCGCGATCTGGCCCGAGGTGTTCTGCCACACGATGTTGCTCGAGGCGTCGCCGGTGAACGACGAGGCCGTCGGGGATAGCTCGAAATTGGCCGCCGTCAGGGTCGTTCCATCCACGCCCCAGAGCGACACAGAGCCGCCCCCGGGCAGAGTGATGGTCGAATAGGAGCCCGACGGTTGGCTGATCAGGGCCTGTATGTCGGCAAAGCTGTGCAGGCCGGAAAAGCCTTCCAGGTATATTCTGTCGCCAGATTGCCATTGAAATATGACGTCGTTCCCGACGCCCGGCGTGAAAACGAATGTGTCCGATCCGCCGTTGCTATGAAATGTATCATCGCCCGAACCGGCAATCAGAGTATCGTCGTATTGTGAGCCATAGAGCGCATGAATGTTGCTAATCGTGTCGGTCCCGGCCCCGCCAGTGACCTGGGCTACGCCTTGCAGCGCAAGGCTGACCGTCACGCCCCCGGCTGCGTTATAGTAGGACACGGCGCTGAGTCCGCCGCCGCCGTTGACGGTATCGGCGCCCGAGCCCATTTCAACGGTCATGTTGTCGGTGGAATTCAGATTGACGGTATCGGCGCCGGAGCCCAGGTAAATGGCGTAATTCGCCATCGTCCCGGTCGATGTCAGGGTGATCGCGCCATTGCCCAGATGGACGTCGCCGTAAATTGTGCCGGCGTTGATGAGCGAGCCCGCGAGAAGGTAGACGGTGCCGTTGAAATTGGTCGCGCTTCCCAGCGTCAGGGCGCCGGTGCCGATGACGTCCAAAACGCCGTTGCCCGTCAGCGCGCCGGTCAGGGCATAGGCGTCCAGCCGATCGAAGGTGAGGGTCCCGTTGTCGACGATGGCGCCGGTGACCGAGCCGGTCATGCCGGTGTCGGTATAGCTGCCATCCTGGCTGGTGACCGTGCCGCCGGCGCCGATCTGCAGCGTAGCGCCCGAAGCGATCGTTACAGGGGCGGTCACGGCGCCCAGGATGATCACCGAGCCGCTGGCGACCGTTACGCCGCCGGCGATAGTCAGATTCAAGGCGGGGTTGATATAGAGCAGGCCGCCTCCGGCGACCTCGAAGGATCCGGCGCCGGAATAGGCGAGCGAGGACGGCGCGGACGCGGTGTAATAGAGCGCGGAGTCGCTCCCGGTGATGATCTCGAACGCGCCGTTGTTGACCAGGCTCCAGGTTGAACCGATGGGGCCGATGCCGCTGTCGTTGGGCGTGCCCTCCGCGTTGCTCTGACCCGCCGAGGCCTCATTGACCACCAGCGTGGCGCCGGGCGCGATCGATACCTGGTTGTAATAGCCGCCGCCGTCCAGCGTCCATGTCCCGCCGTTGACGTTGACCGTGCTGAAGCCGTCCCACCCCGCGAAGGCGAAGGCGCCGGTCTCGGAAAAGCCCTCGCTTCCGTTGGTTCCGTTGCTTTCGCCGTAGAAGGTTCCCGCGCCTGCGCCGTCGAGATTGAGTGTGCCCGTGTGCGATCCGACGATCACGCGACCCAGAATGGTCGATCCCGTGTAGACGTTCAGCGTATCCGCGCCGTTGCCCATGAAGATAGCGAGGCCGATGACGCTGCCAGTGATGGCCCCGCTGGTGCCGATCGTCCCGGCGTAGTTGGTGATGGTCTCGGTCGGGCCGCTCCCCACCCCGAGGCCGATGGCCAGCCCACCTGTGATGGACCCGTAGTTGTTGATGGAGATGCTGCCGGTGGGGCCGTTCGCCAGGGTTATCGCCTTGGCCTGGGAGGAGATAGAGCCGCTATTGTCGATCTCCACCCCCGCGCTCGTCGCGTTGGTGTTCCAGATAATCGCATTGCTGGAGCCGGTGGAGATCGTCCCCCCGCTGAGCACATCGACCTGGTCTGTCCCGCCCACATCGATCGTGCTGGAAATGGGAGTGAGAACGGTCACAATCACATTGGACATTCAATCCCCCTATCGCTGAGCCAGCGCGTTTGACCCCAAGAACTGTGTCAAACGTACCTTCCGGTTTAATTTGCGATTAACGGGTTTTTATCTTCACTTCAAGAATTTTGAGCGAGCCTTGTCCTGACTAGACTCAGTGCCGCGGTCTGAGTTTTCCCGGCGATTTGAGGCGACGCCGTTCACCCACACCCATGGCCCCACGCTGCTGGGACAGACTGCAGGGCGCGACCCACAACCGGGCACTTCCGCGAAAGCCGGTTGACAAGAGAACAAAGAACGAACTAGAACAAACCGGCAACTTTGGAGGCTGCGGGATGGTTCGGGTCGCGCGTGAAGGCTTGGCGCTTGCGTCGGTGGCGGTGTTCGTTTGGATGATGTGTTCGGTGGCCCATCTGGTCGCCTGAGTCGCGGGCGTGATGTTCAGCGGGCGATGATCTGAAGGGCCGGCGCGGCGCCGGTTGGAGAAGCGGATGAGCGGGCAGGGGCAAGAGGGTTTCGTGCACTTGAGGGTGCGCTCGGCCTATTCCCTGCTCGAAGGCGCGATCAAGGCCGACGGGATCGCCCCCTTGGCCGCGGCCAACCAGATGCCGGCGGCGGCCATCGCCGACCGAGCCAATCTGTTCGGTGCCCTGGAGTTCTCCGTCAGCGCCAAGGACGCCGGCGTCCAGCCGGTGATCGGCTGCGCCCTGCCGGTGTGCGGCATCGGCGAGGGCTCTGGCGAGCGCTGGGCGCGCATTCCCACCGTGGTGCTGCTGGCGCAGAACGAGGCGGGCTATCGCAATCTGATGGTGCTGTCCTCGGCCGCCTTCCTGGAGGTGGAGGCCGGCGCAGATCCCCAGGTGCCCTGGGCGCGCGTGGCGGAACACGCCGAGGGCCTGCTGCTGCTCTCGGGCGGCCCTGACGGGCCGGTCGATCCCTTGTTCGCGGCGGGCCGCGCGGCCGAGGGCGAGGCGGCGCTGGCGGCGATGCAGGCCGGGTTCGGCGACCGGTTCTACGTTGAGTTGCAACGGCATGGACTGGCCGGCGAGGCGACGGCTGAGCCAGGGCTGGTGGCCTGGGCCTATGCGCATGACGCGCCGCTGGTGGCGACCAACGACGTCTATTTCACCCGGCGCGACCAGTACGAGGCGCACGACGCCCTGCTGTGCATCGAGCAGGGGGCCTTCATCGGCCAGGAGGAACGCCGGCGCGTGACGCCCGAGCACTGGTTCAAGCCGGCATCCGAGATGCGTCGGCTGTTCGCCGACCTGCCCGAGGCCTGCGACAACACCCTCGATATCGCCCGGCGCTGCGCCTTCATGGTCAAGAAGCGCGATCCGATCCTGCCACGCTTCCCGACCGGCGACGGCCGCACCGAGGCGGAGGAACTGGCGTATCAGGCGCGCGAGGGGCTGAAAGCCAAGCTGGCGCGCGTGCCCCTGGCGGCCAGCGAGCAGGCCTATCACGACCGGCTGGAGCTGGAGATTTCGGTCATCCAGAAGATGGGCTTCTCCGGCTACTTCCTGATCGTGTCCGATTTCATGAAGTGGTCGGTGGCGCGGGATATCCCGGTGGGACCGGGGCGGGGTTCGGGCGCGGGCTCGCTGGTGGCGTGGGTGCTGCAGATCACCGGTCTGGACCCGCTGCGCTATGGCCTGATCTTCGAGCGCTTCCTCAACCCCGAACGGGTGTCCATGCCCGACTTCGACATCGACTTCTGCCAGGACCGGCGTGAAGAGGTGATCGCTTATGTGCAGGAGAAGTACGGGGTCGACCGCGTCGCCCAGATCATCACCTTCGGCACCTTGCAGGCGCGCGCGGTGCTGCGCGACGTGGGCCGGGTGCTGCAGATGCCCTTGGGCATGGTTGACCGGCTGGCCAAGATGGTGCCCAACAACCCAGCCGCCCCAGTCACCCTGGCCAAGGCGATCGAGATCGAGCCCCGGCTGAAGGCCGCCCGCGACGACGATCCGGCCGTAGCTCATCTGCTGCAGGTCGCGCTGCAACTGGAGGGCCTCTACCGCAACGCCTCGACCCATGCCGCCGGCGTGGTCATCGGCGACCGGCCGCTGACAGAGCTGGTCCCGCTTTACCAGGATCCCGGCTCGGCCTGGCCCGCCACCCAGTTCAACATGAAGTGGGTCGAAAGCGCCGGGCTGGTGAAGTTCGACTTCCTCGGGCTGAAGACCCTGACGGTGATCGACCGTATCCGCCGGCATCTGGCCAAGCGCGGCGCGGGGGTGGAACTGGCGAGCCTGCCGCTCGACGATTCAAAAGCCTATGAGATCATGGCCAGCGGCCAGACCGTGGGGCTGTTCCAGCTGGAAAGCCAGGGCATGCGCGACACCCTGCGCAAGCTGATGCCCAATTCGCTGGAAGAGGTGACCGCGCTGATCTCGCTCTATCGGCCGGGCCCGATGGACAGCATCCCCGACTATGTGGAGTGCAAGACCGGCCGCAAGCCGGTCAACGTCTACCATCCGGCGCTGCAGTCGGTGCTGGGCGATACCTATGGCGTGATCGTCTATCAGGAACAGGTGATGAAGATCGCCCAGATCATGGGCGGCTACTCCTTGGGCGAGGCGGATCTGCTGCGCCGGGCCATGGGCAAGAAGAAGAAGGAGGAGATGGACCAACAACGGGTGCGGTTCATCTCGGGGGCCCTGGAGCGCAATTTCGAGGAAAGCCTGGCCGGGCTGCTGTTCGACCTGATGGCCAAGTTCGCCGGCTATGGCTTCAACAAGTCCCACGCCGCGCCCTATGCGCTGATCGGCTACCAGACGGCATGGTTCAAGGCCAACCACCCGGTGGAGTTCTTCGCCGGCTCGATGAGCCTGGACCGGTCGAATACCGACAAGCTGGCCGTGTTCTATCAGGACGCCAAGCGCTTCGGCGTGCCGGTCGCGCCGCCCGACGTGAACCGCTCGGGGGCCGACTTCGAGGTCGAGGACGGCCAGTTGCTGTACGCGCTCGGCGCGGTGCGCAACGTCGGCTTCGAGGCCATGCGCCATGTCGAGGCCGTGCGCCGCGAGGGCGGGCCGTTCCGCGACCTGTTCGATTTCGTCGAGCGGGTCGATCCCAAGGCGGTTAACCGGCGCGCCCTGGAAAACCTGGCCCGCGCCGGCGCCTTCGACAGCATCCATCCGCACCGCGCTCAGATCCTGGCGGCGGCCGAGTCGCTGGCGGCCTATGGCCAGAGCGTGGCGGCGGAGCGGGCGTCCTCGCAGCACAGCCTGTTCGGCGCCGATCAGGCCGACAGCGCCCGCCCGCGCCTGCCCAAAGTCGAGCCCTGGCCGCAGACCGAGCAACTTGACCAGGAGCTGGCGGCGGTGGGTTTCTATCTGTCGGGCCATCCATTGCAGGACATGGTCGAGGTGCTGCGTCGGCGGCGCGTGTCGCTATACGCCGACGCGGTCGGTCTTGCGGAGGGCGGGGCCGAGGCCTTGCGCATGGCCGGGATTGTGCGCCGCAAGCTGGAGAAGCCGAGCCGCACCGGCGAGAAGTTCGCCTTCGTGTCCCTGTCTGATCCCACCGGCGAATACGAGGTTCTCTTCCCGCCCGAGGCCCTGCGCCGGTGCCGCGAGACGCTGGAGCCCGGCCAGTCGGTGTGCATCAAGGTGCGCGCCAAGGCGGGGGACGGCGAGGTGCGCTTCTTCGGCGACGACGCCGAGCCGATCGACCGCACCTTGGAAAACGCGGCGGCCAGCCTGCGCATCTATGTGTCGCCGCGGTCGGCTGAGATCGAAGGTCTCAAGCGGCGGCTGGACGCGGCGGCGACGGGCCGAGGCGGGGAGGTGACCCTGGTGGCGGCCATGGACGGCGGCCGCGAGGTCGAGGTCAAGCTGCCGGGCCGGTTCAGCCTGGACGCGGCAGTGCGCGGCGCGCTCAAGACCGCCCCGGGCGTGACCTTCCTGGAGGATGTCTAAGGGCACGCGCCGGGCCCCTTGCGGGGGGGCAAGCGAGGACGGCTTGATTTTTGCGGTCTTTCCGCCTAGGAAGCGCGCCATCTCGCACGCAGACGTTCGGGAAGGCCGGGGAGACATCCCGCGCTTTTCCGTTCCGGGCCCCGCAAGGGGTTTTGTCTGCGGAGGCCCACCGGAAAAAGGAGCAAAGCCATGGCGCTTCCGGAATTCTCTATGCGTCAGCTGTTGGAAGCTGGCGCCCACTTCGGCCACCAGACCCACCGCTGGAACCCGAAAATGGACCGCTACATCTTCGGATCGCGGGCCAACATCCACATCATCGATCTGTCGCAGTCGATCCCGCTGCTGCACCAGGCCCTCGTCAAGGTGCGCGAAGTGGCGGCCTCGGGCGGCCGCGTGCTGTTCGTCGGCACCAAGCGCCAGGCGTCCGATCCGGTGGCCAGCTCGGCCAAGCGCTGCGCCCAATACTTCGTCAACCATCGTTGGCTGGGCGGCACGCTCACCAACTGGCGCACCATCTCCCAGTCGATCGCGCGTCTGCGCGAACTGGAAGGCGTGCTCGACGGCGACCACACCGGCCGCACCAAGAAGGAACTGCTGCAGCTGACCCGCGAACGCGAGAAGCTGGAGCTGTCGCTGGGCGGGATCAAGGACATGGGCGGCATCCCCGACCTGATGTTCGTGATCGACACCAACAAGGAAGCCATCGCCATCCAGGAAGCGCGCAAGCTCAACATCCCGGTTGTGGCGATCTTGGACACCAATTCCGATCCGGACGGCATCACCTATCCGATCCCCGGCAACGACGACGCGGCGCGCGCGCTGCAGCTCTACTGCGACCTGATCGCCGACGCGGTGCTTGACGGCCTGGCCGCCGGCCAAGCCGCCCTGGGCGTGGATCTGGGCGCCTCGGCCAACCCGAGCGAGCCGGCGCTGCGCCGGTCGCGCGGCAAGTCGGCCCCGGTTGAGGCTGTCGCCGACGCCGATCCGGGCGCGGCCGCCGAACCCTCGGTCGAACTGACCGGCGAGATCGCCGATTCGGCCGAAACGGTCGCCGAGTAACGCCGCGAGGTCGGCCCCGCGCGCTTTCGCGGGCCGGCGTCGCAAAACCGACAAGGCGGTCCAGTAGTCCCTGACGGGGGCCTGGGCCGCCATCGCTATTCAGACTGGAGGATTGGATCATGGCGGAAATCACGGCCGCGCTGGTTAAGGAACTGCGCGAGAAGTCCGGCGTCGGCATGATGGATTGCAAGAAGGCGCTCACGGAGAACGGCGGCGACATCGAGGCGTCGCTGGACTGGCTGCGCGCCAAGGGTCTGTCCAAGGCGGCCAAGAAGGCCGACCGCGTCGCGGCCGAAGGCCTGGTGGCGCTGGCCGTTCGCGCCAACGGTCGGGGCATGACCGCCGCGGCGGTCGAGCTGAACGCCGAAACCGACTTCGTCGCCCGTAACGAGCTGTTCCAGAACGCCGCGCGCAAGACCGCCCAGTCGGCCCTGGACGTGACCGGCGACGTGGACGCCCTCACCGCGGCCAAGACCGCTGACGGCGAAGCCGTCGCCGACATGATCACCCACCTGATCGCCACCATCGGCGAGAACATGCTGGTGCGCCGCTTTGCGCGCTGGGACGTGGCCGAAGGCGCCGTCGCCGCCTATGTGCACAACGCCGTGGTGCCCAACGAACTGGGCCGCATCGGCGTGCTGGTGGCCATCGAAGGCGCGGGCGACCAGGCTGTCCTGGCCGATCTGGGCAAGAAGATCGCCCTGCACGTGGCGGCCACCGCGCCGCTGTCGCTGTCGGTCGACGACCTGGATCCGGCCAATGTGGAGCGCGAGCGCGCGATCTTCTCCGAACAGGCCCTGGCCTCGGGCAAGCCCCCGGCCGTGGTCGAGAAGATGATCGAAGGCCGCATCCGTAAGTTCTACGAGGAAGTCGTGCTGCTCAAGCAGGCCTTCGTGATGAACCCGGACCAGACGATCGAGCAGCTGGTGGCCGAAACGGCCAAGACGCTCGGCTCGCCGGTCAAGGTCGCGGGCTTCACCCGCATGGCGCTGGGCGAGGGCGTGGAGAAGAAGACCGAGGATTTCGCCGCCGAAGTGGCGGCCGTCGCCGGTCACTAAGCCACAACAAGGACGATGGGGGCGCAGGACCGTTCGACGGGGCCTGCGCCCTTCGTCTATTGTGGGCTGAGATTCTTTCCGCCGCGAGCGCCAGTAGCCGAATGAGCCATCCCATCGCCCCCTCCGAATCCGCCCAGCCGCGTTACCGCCGCATCCTGCTCAAGGTGTCGGGCGAGGTGTTGATGGGCGACAGCGGCTTCGGCATCGACATGAAGACGGTCGATGCGGTCGCTCAGGAAATCGCTCAGATCGTCGAACTCGGCGTTGAGCTGTGCCTGGTGATCGGCGGAGGCAATATCTTCCGCGGCCTCAGCACCGCCGCGCGCGGCATGGAGCGGGCCAGCGCCGACTACATGGGCATGCTGGGCACGGTGATGAACGCACTGGCCATGCAGAACGCCCTGGAGAAGATCGGGGTCAACACCCGCGTGCAGTCCGCCATCCCGATGGACACGGTATGCGAGCCTTACATCCGCCGGCGCGCCCTGCGCCATTTGGAGAAGGGCCGGGTGGTCATCTTCGCCGCGGGCACCGGCAATCCCTTCTTCACCACCGACACCGCCGCCGCACTGCGCGCCGCCGAAATGGGCTGCGACGCCCTGATGAAGGGCACCAGCGTCGATGGGGTGTACACCGCCGATCCGAAGAAGGATCCCACGGCCCAACGTTATGACCGCTTGAACTATCTTGAGGTCCTGTCCAAGGACCTTAGGGTGATGGACGCCTCCGCCATCAGCCTGATGCGCGACAATGGCGTGCCGATCGTGGTCTTCTCGATCCGGCGCCGGGGCGAGCTGATGCAGGTCGTACTCGGCGGCGGCGTGCACACGGTGATCACCGAAGACCGCCCGCAACGCGACTAGGACTTGCACCATGGCCGACGCCGAAAAACCCAATATCGCCCGTCAACGCGAGCGCATGGACAAATGCGTGGGCGCGCTCAAGGACGAGTTCTCGAGTCTGCGCACCGGCCGCGCCTCTGCGGGCCTGCTGGAGCAGGTGATGGTCGAGGCCTATGGCGCGACCACCCCGATCAACCAGGTGGCGGCGATCAGCGTGCCCGATCCGCGCTCGATCACCGTCAATGTGTGGGACCGGGGCTTGATCGTCTCGGTCGAGAAGGCCATCCGCAACGGCGGACTGGGCCTGAACCCGGTGGTCGAGGGCCAGACCCTGCGCGTGCCGATCCCGCCCCTGACCGAGGAACGCCGCAAGGACTTGGCCAAGCTGGCCGGCAAATACGCCGAACAGCAGCGCGTGGCCGTGCGCAACGTGCGCCGCGACGCGATCGACGAGTTGAAGAAGGCCGAGAAGGACGGCGCCATCACCCAGGACGAGCTCAAGCGCCTGGGCGATGAAATCCAGGGCTTCACCGACCAGGCGATCAAGCGCGTCGATGAACTGTTGAAAACCAAAGAACAAGAGATCATGCAGGTTTGAGCCGTTGGCTTGGCGTCGTGCGCCGAACGAGGAACTGAAGATGGATTCCGCGCCGCCTGGCTCGACATCCCAGACGGGTTCTGGTCAGACGCGCCCTCACCTGCAGGGCGCGCCGGCGCACGTGGCCATCATCATGGACGGCAACGGCCGGTGGGCGAAGGCGAGGGGATTGCCGCGCAGTCTTGGCCACCGGGCAGGCGTGTCGGCGCTCAAGCGCACGGTCGAGGCCGCGCCGGAATTCGGCGTGGAGCGCCTGACGGTGTTCGGCTTCTCGACCGAGAACTGGCGCCGGCCAGCCGGCGAAGTGTCCGAACTGATGCGTCTGATGAAGAGCTACGTGCAGAACGATCTGGCGCGCCTTCAGCGCGCAGGAGTGCGCGTGCGAATCCTTGGCCGGCGCGAGGGTCTGACCTCCGACGTGCTTAGCATCATCGAGCACGCCGAGGCCGCTACCGCGGCCAATCGTCGCTTCGTCCTGCAGGTGGCGTTCAACTATGGCGGCCGGCCGGACATCGTGGACGCGGCCCGCCGCTTCGCCGAACAGGTCAAGGCCGGGCTGGCCGATCCGGCCGATCTGAACGAGGAGCGGTTCGAGTCGTTCCTGTCCACCGCCGGCTGCCCCGCGCCGGACCTGATCGTGCGCACCAGCGGCGAGCAGCGGCTTTCGAACTTCCTCCTGTGGGAGGCGGCCTACGCCGAGTTCGTCTTCCAGGATGTTCTGTGGCCGGACTATGGACCCGAACTGCTAAAGGCGGCCGTCGACGAATTTCGGACCCGCGAGCGGCGCTACGGCGGGGCGGATGTGAATGACGCCCTCGCCGCCGGCTAAGGGATTCAATTGGTCCAACCTGGGCGTCCGCATTATGTCGGCGGCCATCCTTGCGCCGGCGATGCTATATTGCGCCTTCGTCGGCGGCTGGCTGCTGATGGCGGTCGTGGCCGCCTCGGTGATTCTGGTGGCTTTGGAATGGGCGCGGATGAGCGCGCCGGCAGCGCCCCGGCGGGTGGCGGCGGCGGTGACGACGGCGGTTCTGGCCGCGGCTCTGACCGATCAGGTGGGCCATTACCGCATCGCCTGGCTGGTGCTGGTCCTGGGTTCAGGGGTGTGCGCCCTGGCCTCGCGGGCCGCCGCGGCCAGGCCGGCAGACGCCGCGTTCGGCGTGCTCTATATAGGGGCGCCGTCCCTGGCTCTGATCTGGCTGCGCGCTTGGGGCGGGGGCGGGCAGATGTGGACCTTTCTGGTCCTCGCCTCGGCATGGTCGGCCGACATTGTCGCCTTCCTTGCCGGAAATGTGTTTAAAGGGCCCAAGTTGTGGCCTCAATTCTCGCCCAATAAGACATGGTCGGGTTTTTTTGGCGGCCTGATCGCGGCGACCCTGGCCGCCGCAGCCGTGGCGCGGGTCGGGGCGATCTGGCGGCCGAATGAGCTGTCGGTGGGCGAGGCGCTGCTGGTGGGCGCCTTCGCCGGGCTGGCGACCATGGCGGGCGATCTATGGGAATCGATGCTCAAGCGGCGATTCGGCGTAAAGGACTCGGGCGGCCTGATCCCCGGTCACGGCGGATTGCTGGATCGCATCGACGGCTTAATGTTTGCGTTGCTCGCGGTGGCGGCGGCGCGTGTGCTGGTCAATCTAGGGTGGGCTCATTGACCCTGTCTCGTTCCGTCACCGTTCTCGGGTCTACCGGCTCGATCGGCGTGTCTACCCTGCACCTGCTGGACGCCGCCCAGACCAACGGCTCGGCCGAGGTCGAGGTCGTGGCCCTGACCGCCGGGCGCAACGTCGAACGGTTGGCCGAGCAGGCGCTGACCTGGCGGCCCCAGGTCGCGGTGATCGAGGACGAAACCCGCCTGGACGAACTGCGCGAGCGGCTGAGGGGATCAGGCGTCGCCGCGGCTGGGGGGCGAACCGCCGTGATCGAGGCCGCGCAGATGGAGGCGCCGTGGGTCATGTCGTCGATCGTCGGCTCGGCCGGCTTGGCGCCGACCCTGGCCGCCGCGCGCCAGGGCGCGATCGTGGCCCTGGCCAACAAGGAAAGCCTGGTGTGCGCGGGGCCAGCCCTGCTGGAGATCGCCCGCCGTCACGGCGGCGCGGTGGTGCCGGTCGATTCGGAGCATTCGGCCATCTTCCAGGCGTTGCAGGAGCATTGGTTCGACGCCGTCGATCGTATCATCCTGACCGCCTCGGGCGGCCCGTTCCGCACCTGGACTCGCCAAGCCATGTCCTCGGCCACGCCTGAACAGGCCGTGGCCCATCCCAACTGGAGCATGGGCGCCAAGATCTCGGTGGATTCGGCCACCATGATGAATAAGGCGCTCGAGATGATCGAGGCGGCCTATCTTTTCTCGGTCAGGCCCGAGCAGATCGACGTGCTGGTCCATCCGCAGTCGATCGTTCACAGCCTGGTCGAATACGTCGACGGCTCCACCTTGGCTCAACTGGGTCCGCCCGACATGCGCACGCCGATCGCCTACGCCCTGGCCTGGCCCAAGCGGATCAGCTGGCCGGCGCCGCGGCTGGACCTGGCGCGGATCGGCTCGCTGACCTTCGAGGCGCCGGACACCGAGCGCTTCCCGGCGATCAACGTGGCGCGGCGGGCGCTCGGCATGGGCGGGGGCGCGCCGGCCGCGATGAACGCCGCCAATGAAGCAGCGGTGGCCGCGTTCCTGGCGCGGCGAATTGGCTTCCTCGACATCGCCGCCACCGTCAACGAGACCCTCGACCGGATGGATGCGCACGGCGCCTTGGCGCCCGCGCCCGAGACCGACGTGCTGGACCAGGCGTCAGCGATCGACCGTCAGGCCCGCGAGGTGGCGGAGACCCTGCTGCAACGCGGCGCGCGCACGCACTAGGCTAGGGTCCAGCATGCTCCATTCCCTCCAGTCCCTCCTGATCTATGTGGCCCCGTTCCTGGCCGTCCTCGGATTGGTGGTGACGGTGCACGAGTTCGGCCACTTCCTGGCGGCCAAGGCCTGCGGCGTGGCGGTGGACCGGTTCTCGATCGGCTTTGGCCGCGCGCTTCTGTCCTGGCGTGACCGCTCGGGCGTGGAGTGGCGCTTGGCGTGGTTGCCGCTGGGCGGCTATGTGCGCTTTGCGGGCGACGAGAACGCCGCCAGCGTGCCTGACGCCGACGACCTGCAGGCGCTGCGACGGGAAATCCTGGCGCGCGAAGGGCAAGCGGCCCTGGATCGCTATTTCCATTTCAAGCCGATCTGGCAGCGCGCCATCGTGGTCGCCGCCGGGCCGATCGCCAATTTCGTGCTGTCGGTGATCCTTCTGACGGTGCTGCTGATGGCGGTGGGCGAACGCAGCCTGCCGGCCAAGGTCGATCAGCTGGCGCCCGGCCAACCCGCCGCGCTGGCCGGCTTTCGCTCCGGCGATGTGATCGAACGGGCGGACGGCCAACCGATCGACAGCTTCGAGGCCTTGCAGCAGTACGTCCAGATCCGGGCGGGCTCGCCCATCCGCTTCACCGTAGAACGCGGGGCCAAGGTGCTGACGCTGACGGCCACGCCGGTGACGCACGAGATCGACAACGGATTGGGCTCCAAGCAGAAGGTCGGCGTGCTGGGCATCATCGCCAGCCACCAGCCGGGCGACTTGCGCTTCCGCCGCTACGGCCCCCTGGCGGCGGTGCGGCAGGGCGCGGCGCGCACCTGGGACATGCTGAGCTCGACCCTGGTGATCATCGAGCGCCTGGTCACGGGACAATTGCCCGCCGAACAGCTGTCGGGCCCGCTGGGAATCGCCCAGCTGTCGGGCGCGGTGGTCCACGCCGGGGCGGCGGGGGAGCCGAATCTTGGCATGAAGGTGGTGGGCGCGGTGACCAACCTGTTGAGCCTGGCGGCGGTGCTGTCGGTCAGCGTCGGCTTCATGAACCTGTTGCCGGTCCCGGTGCTGGACGGGGGCCATCTGCTGTTTTACGCCTATGAGGCGGTGGCGCGGCGCCCTGTGGGGGCGCGGGTCCAGGCGGCTGGCTACCGCGTGGGGCTTGCCTTACTGCTCGGATTGATGTTGTTCGCCACCTGGAACGATCTCCACCGACTCCGCGTGTTTCAATTTCTAGGCGGGTTGTTTTCCTGACCGCGCCTTCACTCCACGGCTGATCTGAATGCCCGCACCTCGCGTCCGATGCTCTGCGCTGATTTCGACTGCGGTCCTGGTGGGCGCGATCGTGTTCCACAGCACCGCCTTTGCGCAGACGTCGGCGGCCAAGTCTCAGCCTAATGCCGCGCCCACGCCGCCCGCCGTCGCCGCCGCTCCGGCGCCCGCTCAACCTGGCGCCGCCGCGCCCGCCGCCGCCCCGGCGCCGGTGCAGACCGGCGTGGTCCAGCGCATCGTCGTGCAGGGCGCCGAGCGGATCGAACAGAGCACCATCCTGTCGTACCTGCCGATCGCCCCGGGCGACACGGTCGATGCGCAGAAGATCGACGACGCCCTCAAGACGCTGTTCCGCACCGACCTGTTCTCGGACGTGCAGATCCAGCTGCAGGGCACAGACCTGATCGTGAAGGTCTCGGAAAATCCGATCATCAATCAGGTGGTGTTCGAGGGGAACCACAACCTCAAGGAAGACAAACTGCGCGACGAGGTTCAGGTGCGCCCGCGCGGAGTGTTCACTCGCGCCCGCGCCGAGGCTGACGTGCAGCGGATCGTCGAGCTGTATCGCCGTTCTGGGCGCATCTCGGCCACGGTCACGCCGGAAATCGTCGAGCTGCCGCAAAAGCGCGTCGATCTGATCTTCGCCATCAACGAGGGGCCCAAGAGCGGCATCCTCAACATCAACATCATCGGCAACAAGCAGTTCTCGGACAACGCCTTGCGCGACGTGATCGTGACCAAGGAGTCCAAGTGGTACCGGTTCTTCACCGATAACGACAATTACGACCCGGACCGTACCGACTACGACCGCGAACAGTTGCGCAAGTTCTACCGCAACCGCGGCTATTACGACTTCCACGTCCTGTCGGCCGTGGCCGAGCTGTCGCCGGACAAGAACGGCTTCACCGTCAGCTACACCATCGACGAAGGCCAGAAGTACAAGTTCGGCAAGATGACGGTCGAGACCGACCTCAAGCGCCTGAACGCCGCCCAGCTTCAGCGCCTGCTGCCGATCAAGGAAGGCCAGACCTATCAGGACGACCAGATCGAGAAGGCCACCGACGCCCTGACTTTCGCCGCCGGCGCGGCGGGCTTCGCCTTCGTCGACGTGCGGCCGCGCTACACCGCCAATCCCCAGACCCACACAGTGGACGTCAACTTCCAGATCGTGGAAGGCCCGCGCGTCTACGTCGAGCGCATCGACATCGTTGGCAACACCCGCACCATCGACCCGGTGATCCGGCGCGAGATGCTGCTGTCCGAAGGCGACGCCTACAACCGCGTGCTGGTCGACCGGTCCACGATCAAGATCAAGGCGCTGGGCTTCTTCAAGGACGTGACCATCGACCAGCTGCCGGGCAGCGCGCCCGACAAGACGGTGCTGCAGGTCAAGGTGACCGAGCAGCCCACCGGCGAGCTGTCGTTCAGCCTGGGCTACAGCTCGGTCGAACAGCTGATCGCCGACATCGGGGTCAGCGAGCGCAACTTCCGCGGCCGCGGCCAGCAGCTGACGCTGAAGGTTTCGGCCGGCTATCTGGAGCAGGGCGTGACGGTCGGCTTCACCGAGCCGCGCTTCATGGGCCGCAACCTGGCGGCGGGCATCAACCTCTATTCGTCGCGCTACGACTTCTCGACCTACGCGTCCTACCAGTCGGCCTCGACCGGCGCCTCGCTCACCTTGGGCTTCCCGCTGACCGACTATTCGCACCTGGTGGTCAGCTACAGCCTGCACTCCGACGCGATCAACGTGGATAGCTCGCTGTGCGTGCCCGGCTACGAGAGCGTGTCGGCAGTGCTTTGCGAGGAGCGCGGCTCGACCCTGACGTCGCAAATCGGCTTCCAGTACCGGTGGGATGAGCGCGACGATCCGGTCAAGCCGACCCGCGGCTTTTATGCCGACTTCTCCCAGTCGTTCGCGGGCTTGGGCGGCAATGTGTTCTACGCCAAGACCGAGATGGACGCGGCCATCTACCACGCGTTCACGCCCGCCTTCGTGGCGATGTTCAAGGCCGAGCTGGGCGACATCGAGCCGTGGAACAAGGACTACGTCCGTATCAACGACCGCTTCTTCCGCGGCGGCGACACCTTCCGCGGCTTCCAACTGGCCGGCATCGGCGCGCGCGACGTGCTGTACAACGACGCCTTGGGCGGCGATTTCTACGCCCAAGGCACGGTGGAGCTGACGGTGCCCAACTACCTGCCCGAACAGTACGGCATCAACACCGCCGTATTCACCCAGTGGGGCACCCTGGGGGCGCTCGACAAGCAGGCCAAGATCGACCCGACCACCGGCCTTCTGGACACCAACATCGCCGATGGCCTGGTGCTGCGCGGGTCGGCCGGGATCAGTGTGTTCTGGAAATCGCCGATGGGGCCATTGCGCTTCGACCTCAGCGATGTCATCGCCCGCGCGCAGTACGATAAGACCCAAAACTTCTACTTCTCAACCGCCACTAGGTTCTGATCTCATGCACACCTCCACCAAGGCGTTGGCCCTCGCGGCCGTCGCGGCGTCGCTCTGCGCTTCCCAAGCGCTCGCCCAGACCGCCCCCAAACCCAAGCCCGCCGCCGCTCCCGCCGCCGCGCCGGCCGCCAATAATCCGCCGGTGCAGATCACCGCGACCGTGCCAGGCGTCTGCGTTCTGTCGCGCGAAGGCCTGCTGGCCAATTCCACGGTCGGCGCCTACGTCGGCGATCGCATGAAGCAGCTCAACGCCGTGGTTCAGGCCGAGGTCACCGGCGACCAGACCTCGCTGGAAAATGACGCCAAGGCGCTGGAAGGCCAGAAGGCCACCTTGCAGGCCGACGTCTATCAGCAGCGCGGCCAGGCGCTGCAACAACGCTACGCCACGTTCCAGCAAAAGGTGCAGCAGCGCCAGCGTGAGCTGGAAGCGACCCAGCAGAAGGCCTTCAGCCGCGTGCTGCAGGCCTCTGGTCCCCTGGTCGGCCAGGTGGTCAGCCAGCGCCAGTGCGGCGTGCTGCTCGACGCCAACGCGGTGATCATCGGCAATCCGAACATGGACATCACCTCGGCGGTGATCACCTTGCTCAACGGCCAACTGACCCAGTTCGCCTTCGACCGCGAACATCTGGACGAGCAGCCGGGCGCCGCCGCCCCCGCTCAGTAATCAGGACGAGCCCAGCCCTTGCCTTGATCGGCGAGGGCTGGGCGTCCGATCCGCGGCGCGCGACGATTTCGCTTGCCCGACAGGGTCAGGCGGGCTCGATTGTGCGGAATCGTTTTTGGCGGGGCGCGTCGATTTCCATGCCGGATTCGCGTTTTTTCGAGACACTCGGCCCGGTCTCCTTGGCCGAGCTCGCCGCCATTTCGGGGGCCGTGCTCGCGCGTCAGGACGACGGCGAGCGGCGGGTCGCCGGCGTGGCGCCGCTGGCGCGCGGCGACGCCTCCACCATCAGCTTCTTCGCCGACCGGCGCTACCTTGACGATCTGCGCGCGACCGGCGCGGGCGCCTGCTTCGTGGCGGCCGAGTTCGCCGACCAGGCGCCGGCGGGCTGCGCCCTGCTGATCACGCCTCAGCCGCACTTCGCCTATGCGGCGGCGGCAGACCGGCTGCACCGCGCGCGGCGCCTGTCTGGCGAGGACCCGGCGGTGCATCCGACGGCGGTGCTGGAGGAGGGCGTAGCCCTGGGCCATGGCGTGGTGATCGGCGCGGGCGCCGAGATCGGGCGCGGCGCCTACATCGGCCCCCATGCGGTGATCGGCCCGGGCTGCGCCATCGGCCGCAATAGCTCGATCGGCGCCCACGCCGTGATCGGCTTCGCCCTGATCGGAGACCGCGTGCGCATTCTGGCCGGGGCGACCATCGGTGAGCCGGGCTTTGGCGTGACGGCGGCCGACGGCAGGACGGTCGATGTGCCCCAACTCGGCCGCGTGATTATCCAAGACAACGTCAGCATCGGCGCCCAGACCTGCATCGATCGCGGCGCCTGGGACGACACGGTGATCGGCGAGAACACCAAGATCGACAACCTGGTGCAGATTGCCCATAACGTCCGCCTCGGTCGGGGGTGTCTGCTGGCCGCCCGCACAGGCATTTCCGGTAGTTGCGAGATCGGGGACGGCGTAGCGTTCGGCGGGGGCGCCGGGCTGGCGGACCACGTCAATGTCGGCGATGGCGCGCGCGTCGGGGCCGACGCCGGGGTCATGCGCGACATTCCCGCCGGCACGATGTGGATCGGTTCGCCCGCGCGGCCGACGCGGCAGTACATGCGAGAATTGGCCTGGGTCAGCAAGATGGCGGCCACACGGGGAGGGGGCAGTAAATGAGCGCCGACGGATCAGGCTCCGCCATCTCGAGCGACATCGACATCGCCGAAATCCTGCATCGGATACCGCATCGCTATCCGTTCCTGCTGATCGACCGCGCCGAGGACTACCGCGCGCACCAGTCGATGGTCGGGATCAAGTGCGTGACGATCAACGAACCCTTTTTCGTGGGCCATTTCCCGGGCAATCCGGTCATGCCGGGCGTGCTGATCGTCGAGGCCATGGCCCAGACCGGCGCTGTGCTGATGTCCAAGTCGCTCGATGTCGACGTGACCACCAAGACCATCATGTTCATGACGGTCGATCAGGCGCGCTTTCGCAGCCCGGTGCGGCCGGGCGACGTGCTGCGCATGTATGTCGAGGTGACGCGCGCGCGCGGCGAGATCTTCAAGTTCAGGGGCAAATCGATGGTCGGCGAAAAGGTCGTGGCCCAATGCGAGTTCGCGGCCATGGCCATACCCAGCGGCGCGGACGCCGCTGTGGGCGCCGAGTCCGCCGAATGAGCGCGATCCATCCCACCGCCATCGTTCACGACGGCGCCGTCCTGGGCGCCGACGTCGAAATCGGCCCCTATTGCATCGTCGGCGCGCGCGTGACCCTGGGCGACGGGGTGCGGCTGCTCTCGCACGTGGTGGTCGATGGCGTGACGGAGCTTGGCGAAGCCTGCGTGGTGCACCCCTACGCCTATCTGGGCGGCCCGCCACAGCACCTGGCGCACAAGGGCGAACCGACACGCCTGGTCGTCGGGGCGCGCAACCTGATCCGCGAGCACGTGACCTTTCACACCGGGACCATGATCGACCAGGGCGTGACCCGCATCGGATCGGACGGGCTTTACATGGTCGGCTGTCACGTGGCGCACGACTGCGTCGTGGGCGATCGGGTGGTGATGGCCAACAACGCCGCCCTGGGCGGGCACGTCAAGGTGGCCAACAATGTGTTCATCGGCGGCCTGGCGGGCCTGCACCAGCATAGCCGGGTGGGCAGCGGGGCCTTCGTCGGCGCCGGAGCGGTGGTGACCAAGGACATCATCCCGTTCGGCTCGGTGTGGGGCAACCACGCCCATCTGGAGGGCCTGAACCTGGTCGGCCTGCGCCGCCGGGGCTTTGGCCGCGAGAAGATCAACACTCTGCGCGCGGCCTATCGCCTGCTGTTCGCCGACGAGGGCACCTTCCAGGAGCGCCTGGACGATACGGCCGAGACCTTCGCCGACGTGCCCGAGGTGATGGAGATCGTCGACTTCATCCGCGTCGACGGCGCGCGCCCCCTCTGCCTGCCCAGTCTCGACTGAAGGCGGTGTCCAAGCTCGGACTGATCGCCGGCGGCGGCGGCCTGCCCCTGGCCCTGGCCGAGCAATGCCGCGCGGCCGGCCGGCCTTTGTTCGTGATCCGCCTGAAGGGCTTCGCCGACGAGGCGCTATACGCCTATGACGGCGGCGAGGTGGGCCTGGGCGAGGTTGGCAAATGCTTCGCCCTGCTGCATGGCGCGGGCTGTGAGGCCGTGTGCCTGGCCGGCAAGGTCAGTCGCCCGGACTTTTCGGCGCTCAAGCCTGACCTGCGCGGCGTGGCGGCGCTCGGGGGCGCGATCCTGGCCGCGCGCAAGGGCGAGGACGCGATCCTGCGCTACATGGTCGAACTCTTCGAGAAGGAAGGCTTCGCGGTCGAGGGCGCCCATGAGGTGGCCGCCGGCCTGACCCTGCCGGCCGGCCCGCTGACGCGCCGCGCGCCGCCGGCCGAGGCGCTGGAGGATATCCGCCACGGCTTCCACGTGGCCGGCGAAATCGGCCGCCTGGACATCGGACAGGGCGCGGTGGCCTGCCGCGGCCTGATCCTGGCGGTCGAGGCCCAGGAGGGCACCGACGCCATGCTGGCCCGCTGCGCCCAGTTGCCCGAGACCTTGCGCGGGACAGCCGAAAGCCGCGCGGGGGTGCTGGTCAAGCGCGCCAAGCCGACCCAGGAACAGCGCGTGGACCTGCCGACCATCGGCGTGACCACCATCGAGGGCGCCGCGTGGGCGGGCCTGGCGGGGGTGGTGGGCGAAGCCGGCCGCACCCTGCTGCTGGACCGAGCGGCGGTGATCGAGGCCGCCGATCGCCTGGGCCTGTTCGTGTTCGGCCATGCGGGAGACTGATCCGGTGGCGGCGGCGCGCTGCATCATGCTGGTGGCGGCCGAGCCCTCGGGCGACATGCTGGGCGCCGGGCTGATGCGCGCCCTGCGCGCGCGACTGGGCGACGGCGTTCGGTTTGTCGGCGTGGGCGGGCCGGCGATGCGGGCCGAAGGGCTCGACAGCCTGTTCGACATCACCGACCTGGCGATCTGGGGCTGGGCCGAGGGCATCAAGGCCTATCCGCGCGTGATCGAGCGGGTCAAGCAGACCGAGGCGCTGGGCGTGCGCGAACGGCCCGACGCCGCGGTGCTGATCGACAGCTGGGGCTTCACCCTGCGCGTCGCCCAGGGGCTCAGGCGCGAGGCGCCGGGCCTGCCGGTGATCAAGTATGTCGGCCCCCAGGTCTGGGCATCCCGGCCGGGGCGG